>JABISG010000108.1 GCA_018699955.1 Planctomycetaceae bacterium
ACAGCGATCTTCAATCTCGGTCACACTATGACAGGAGATGTTGTCATGCGCTATTTCGCCTTTCTGACCATGTTGCTGTCCACATCACTTGCCGGTTCGATTGCGGATGCGGCCGACCCGGTCACGTTGAAATGGAAACTGAAAGTCGGTGACACCTTCTACATCGAGAACGTTCAGAAGATGAAAACGACGACAAAGGTGATGGACAACGAGGTGGTCCAGAACGCCACCCAGACTGCAATCACTCAGTTTTCCGTGACAAAGGTAACGCCTGATGGTGGGGCGGTTCTCCAGCAGACCGTGTTGAACTCTAGCAGCAAGAGCGATCGGGCTGGCAGCGAAGACACGGGCGTCTCCGAGTTGATAAAGGGCGTTACGTTCACGATCACACTCAACGGCAAGCACGAGATCGTCAAGTTCGAGGGGTACGATGAGTTCGTAAAAAAGGTATCCGGCGGAAAAACGGCCGTCGAAACCGCTCTGCGGGCGATTATTCCCGAAGAGAATTTGAAAAAGAGCTACAGTGAGACATTCTCTCAATTCCCCGGAAAGGCCGTCTCGACTGGGGAGATGTGGAATCGCACGTTTAACCAGTCGATGGGTCCCATCGGCAATATGGCCGTCACCGCCATCTATGAATATGTGGGAAAAGCGACCATCGACGAGAAGCCCGTTGAACACATTACGTACGTTGCGGCGTTGAAGTATTCACCTCCGAAAGCCGAAGTCGACAGCAACTTGCCATTCACAATCACCAAAGGGAACTTCAAGTCCGATGCGTTTTCGGGGACGATCCACTTCGACTCCGAGTCCGGTCGGATTGTCAACTCCGTGATGAATATGAAATTCAGCGGTGACATGACGTTCCTGATGGAAGGAGAGAGCCGGGAGGTTTCGCTGAAATCGGAAATGACAATCGAAAGCCGTGTGCTGGACAAGAACCCGCTCGATGAGTAGGCGCAATTCGTTCGTCATTGCAGAATCTCGGACGGGATGTGGTGAACGCGCTGTCGCAGCGTTCGTTCGAGTGAACCGACAATGGAAACGCTCGCGCTTCGTTCTGGTTTGTGTTGATAACGAATTGATTTTGGAAAGGCTTGCCATGTGTCGTCGCATCGCTTTCGCAGTCGTGCCGCTCCTGTTGTTGTCCGTGCTGACCGATTCGCAGACGCAAGCCCAGGATGACAACCCGTCGTCAAAGGAATTCGCCGCGGCTCATTCGGAGTGGAAGGACCTCAATAAAAAACTGGATGGCGTCATCAAGGAGTTTTCCACCGCAGAAGACGACCGGAAGGATGAACTGCGAATACTATACGAGCAGTACAACAAGCGCGCTAAGGAGGTGCTGCGACTTCTCCGGTCCACCGCGATTGCTGCGTACAAGAAATCTCCGAATAAGGACAACGATGTCGTCGATGCACTCGTACGCTTTGCGGGGTACGGCTTATTCCTTGATGATTACTCCGCCGCTGCGGAAGTCACCAGTCTACTGACGAAACACGATTGCCAAGCCGAAGATCTCGACAACATTGCGGGTCAGGTGGCGTACGCCACGCACGATTTTGAAACAGCCGAAGAGTACTTCAAAAGCGCCAAGGAGAAGGAGACGATAAGCAAACAAAGTGAAAACTATCTATCACAAATGAAGAACACGAAAAGTCTCTGGAAAGTGGAGCAGGAACTGCGGGTCAAGGAAGCCAAAGCCGACGACCTGCCGCAGGTCCGCTTGGAAACCAGCAAGGGCGAAATCATCGTCGAGTTGTTTGAGAACGAAGCGCCGCAGTCGGTCGGGAACTTCGTTTCGCTTGTTGAAAGCGGTTTCTACAACGGCTTGTCATTCCATCGCGTCTTAGGTGGCTTCATGGCGCAGGGTGGCTGTCCGATTGGGGACGGAACTGGAGGGCCGGGATACAGTATCTACTGTGAATGCCAGAAAGATAACTTTCGCGGCCATTTTGCAGGTTCGCTCAGCATGGCCCACGCAGGCAAGGACACGGGCGGTTCTCAGTTCTTTCTTACCTTTCGACCGACTCCTCACCTTGACGGGAGGCACACTGTCTTCGGACGCGTGATCAAAGGAATGGAAGTGTTGCGTCGGCTGCAGCGCATCGACCCCATGGCCAGCACCAACGTCGAGCCTGACAAGATCGTCAAGGCCACCGTTCTGCGTAAACGGGACCACCAGTACAAGCCCACAAAAGTCGAATAAATCGTAACGCTGAAAAGCCTTTGCGGCAAAACCTGATTCCGCTGTTCATTTTGCTGCACGCGCCACCACTTCGGTGGGGCGAACAGCAATCTTCAAACTTGGTCTCACATCCTGTTACACCACAACCGGAGACGTTGCCATGCGTTATTTCACTTTTCTGACCATGTTGCTGTCCATAACACTTGTCGGTTCGAATGTGAATGCGGCCGAGTCGGGCATGTTGAGGTGGAAGCTAAAGGCCGGCGACACGTTTTACCTGAAAAATGTGCAAAGGATGAAGCAGACGATCACAGCGAATGGACGCGACGTCAAACAGAACAGCACGCAAATCTCGTTCATCCAGTTCTCGGTGAAACGCCTGACACCCGAAGGTGGAGCGGTTGTCGAACAGACACTCCTGAAGATCAGCAGCAAGGGGAATCTGTCCGGAGCCGGCGACACCGGCGTCAATGACAAGTTGAAGGGTGTGAAATTCACGCTCACCCTCGACAGTGATCACAAGATCGTCAAGTTTGAGGGATACGAAGAGTTCATCAAGAAAGTGACCGACGGTGACAAAGCCGTAGAAGCCGCTTTGCGGGTGATGGTGGCAAAAGAAACGATGCAGAAAACAGCCAGCGAAATCTTCTCGCAGCTTCCCAGAAAAATTGTGTCCACCGGAGACACCTGGAAGCGAGCCGCTCACTTCTCGATGGGCCCCATCGGAGAGATGGCCATCAACGCAACTTACATCTACTACGGCAAAGCAACCGTAGAGGACACACCGGTCGATCGCATTCAATACATCGCCGCGATGAAGTACTCGCCCCCGAAGGCTAACGGCAGTGTAAAACTTCCGTTTACCATCACCAAAGTATCTTTGAATTCCGACGAATTCTCGGGGACGATCCACTTCAACCCCGAAACCGGCAGGATTGTCGATACAACCCTCAACATGAAGATCAGCGGGGAGCTGACGTTTCTGGTTGATGACCAGGACCGCACGGTCTCTCTGAAACAGGAGATGACGATCGAGGCCCACATTCTCGACGAAAACCCCCTACAACCAGGAAACTGAAACAACGCACCCCGCCGGCTACGAAAGGCGCAATCATGACGTCGGACTTCTGCCCAACTGACTGTTTCAATCTGCGGGCTGTCTGCAGCGCCATCCGCGACGTGCCGAGAGTATAAACCGTCGGCACTTTCAAATCACCGGCCGGTTAACACCGTCCGCTCGCCGTTTTATTGGAGTGGGTGCGGTGCATGCAGCACTCGCCTGGGGGCTCCCGTTGGTCGATCCCAGCCACCCCGCCGAATGCGTCGCTCCTTTGCGACTCAGCAAGTGACGCTGCGCCTCCGGGCGAGTGTTGTTGACTGCACCAGTCAACAACACTCGCCGCGGCTGCAGCAACGTCCACCGGAAAGCTACTTCTCCGTTGCCGTCTTCTCGATCGTGAGATCGGGTTCGGTGGGGAATTCCATGCCGTTGATGTCGAGGCTCATTGTGCCGGTGACGTGAAATTTGTCGGCGGAGTGGCTTCCAAATCCTCACAACAACTCCCTGAGCAAACACCAATCGTTTCAGTTGTCTGTCAGCCTCTCAGGTGATGTCCACCGTGATAGCATCCAGAATTCGTTTCTCGCGACGCAACAGCAGACGTCCCTGGGCGGAAACGACCTGTTTGTATATCCAAAGGCCAATGACGAATTCCATTACCGTCAGGATCAAATAAACGGGAACTCCGCCACGCCAACCAAAATGGTCGAGCAACAAATCAAGCCCCAATGGGACCACGGTGGGAAGGAGCGCCAGTGGAAACAGCATCATGCCGACGAGCTGTATCAACACCATTTTGAGTGTCGGCTTGGCCGGGGCAAACGTGCCTGGCTTCATGGCCACCCGCGACAGGATGGAAACCAGGTTGCCTACCATGCAGAAGATGAAGTAAATCATCACCGATTGGACAAGCGTCGCGAGGAAGTGCGTGAAACGTAGCGGCAGCATAATTTGAATGGCGAGCAGGATCAGCCCGCACATCGCCAACGCCAACGGCGCAATCGAAAGGTTTTTTCCGATCAACACGTCCCGCCGCGGTGTAGGGGTCAGGACGAAAACGCGAAATCCGTCTCGGTCGAAACCGAACAAGTTTTGTAAAACCTGGAGCAAACCGACCATCGTCATGACGATGGCCCCCAAGGCAATTATCGGTCGCGCGAGCAGGGGCATTTCGTGGAGGTTTCCCATGAAGAGCATCGAACCAAAGATGCCCAGCATAATGACCGGCGTCAGTAGCATCATCTTCGCCTCTGGAGCGCGGGTCAGGGAGCGAAAATTGGCCAACGCAACGACCGCCGCATGCTCGGTGACCCAGCGAAGACGTTTTTCGAGAAAAGTTGCCGATGAACTCGCATCGGCGGGCGCTGCTGGTGCTTCCAGCACTACCGTTTGCGTACGCGCAACTCCCGTTTGAAAATCGCCAGTAAAAATCCGTAACGTCGTGCGATACGATCGTCTCAAACTGACGGCCCCAATCATCAAACCGCCCAGCGTCCCCCACAAACCCGGCAGCAAGTTGCCCAGCGCCGCTGCACGCACTCCATACGGCAACCAACCGAGCGGACACAGCATGTTGCCCCACTCAAACCCTTCGACGACTTGCTGATAAAATCGCTCGCGGCCTTGGGTGCGCTCTTCGGCTCGCTGAGAATTCAAATCGGCAAGTTGTTGAGTGTGTTGTTCCGGCGTGATCTTTCCCTCGGCAAGAGTCAGTTGAAGCTTTTGAATCTCCGCCTGATGTTCCGCCCGGTCATTTTCGCGACTGCGCTGCCAGACCGTCATGTTCAACAAATTGGGGATTTGCACCAGCAGGATGAATCCCACCGTAATAACAACAGTGATCGTGCGGCGACGACGTTTGTCCAACATCAGCAAAGCCAGCCACCCACGGAACTGATACGTGACCGCCGTCACCATGAAGAGAAAACCCAACAGCAAGGGAAACAGCATCAGCATCGCAGGTCCCTTGACGATCACCATCGCAATCGCCAGGCCGGTTATCAGCGGAAGAAAGATGATCAACGCAAGCGAGAATAGCGAACTGACGTAATTCAGCAGAAACGCCCCTGTCGGGGATATCGGCAAGTGCAGGAGTTTGTCCAGCGACAACGAATCTGTCCGTTGTAACTGGGCCATCAATCCAAACAACCAGCAGATCAGAAACCCTACGGCCACTCCGTCACAAAGCAACATCAAATGGTCCGGATTTGCCTGCGGGAGCAAAAAGCAACCAGCGATCAACGTCGCGAAGAAACCCAGCACGGACGTAGCCAGCGCCGCAATGACAAATCCCACAGACAGGATCTGGTTGAGCTTGCCCGCGCGACTCCATTGGTTCATGTTCAAACGCCAACGCAGCCAGAGAATGGTTTTCAAGTGCTGCCGATTCACGCGTCACTCCCATTCATCGCATCGTCGTTGCCACCATCCGATTGCCCCCCGAGCCATTGAAGTTCCTGCTGGACTTCGTCCGTCGAGCCGACCTTTTCCAAAAAGCGACTTTCCAGCGAACTTCCCTGTCGAAGCTCATCCAGCGAAACTTGTTCGACGAGCTTTCCCTCTGCGATGATCCCCACGTGTGTGCAAAGCTTTTCGACAATTTCCAAAATGTGCGACGTCAGAAACACGGTCGATCCACGGGACACAAATCCGCTCAGCAAATCCCGAATCACGTGCGACGTCACCGCATCCACGCCTTCGAACGGTTCGTCCAAAAAGAGCAAATCCGGGTTGGGCAACAACGCGGCAGCCAATGCCAGTTTCTTCTTCATCCCGTGTGAGAATTCCAATACCAGTTTCTTGTCGTTGTCTTCCAATTTCAGCAATGCCATCAATTCGCCAATCCGCTCACGGATCGTTTGACGCGGCATGAGAAACATGCGACCTGTGAACGTCAAGTATTCGCGGGCGGTCAAGTTGTCGAAAAGCGCAAGATCTTCCGGCACAACTCCAATCCGCGATTTCACTTCCATCGCTTCGGCCGGATTCAAGGGGTCTTTGCCGAGTAACGATATCCTGCCCTTGGTCGGCGCAAGCAATCCGGTCAACATTTTAATCGTGGTCGACTTGCCGGCGCCGTTCGGTCCCAGGAATCCGTAAAAAGTCCCACGTTGGATGCGCAGGTCAACATTATCGACGGCACAGAAATCGTCAAACAATCGCGTCAAACCATGGGTTTCGATGGCCAGATCCATAAACCGACTTGTCCCTTTTTTGCATTACTCTGAAACTACTTCAAGCTAACAGTGCCGCAGCGGGGTGACTGGAGGCAAACGTAGGGAGCCCGCCGACGAATGCCCACACAGGGTACCCACGTCGCAGTTGTTGCTGGTTGAACGCTAACAACTGAACGGCAACCCAAGATTATACGATGCTGCCCGGCCATTCAGGCCATGGAAGCGGAGCGATGTGATTAGGCACAAAGAAAGTCGGACACGCATCGTCTGGGGGCTTCGCTGCGCTTTGACCCCAGCCACCCCTCCGACGACCTCCAGCGACAGCGAGTGTTGTTGACTGCAGCAGTCAACAGAGCACTCGCCACGGCAGCAACAACGCCCTCCGGAAACCTACTTCTCCGTTGTCGTCTTCTCAATCGTGAGATCGAGTTCGGTGGGGAATTCCATGCCGTTGATGTCGAGGGTCATTGTGCCGGTGACGTGGAATTTGTCGGTATCGGAAACCGTTCGGCCCAATTTGCGATCGAATAGGAGCGTGCCGGAGGATGACTCGACCTTGAGTTCGCTGGCGGTGACTTTGGCCGGCGCATCGGGATCGTCCTGGGCGTATTTGACTTCCGTGACCTTGGAGGTGATCTTGTCGAGGGTCTTGCCGTCCTTTTCGATTGTTCCCTCATACGTGTAGGTGGTCTTGAACGCGAGTGTTTGGCCGCCCCCGAGATTGGCCGTCAACTCCACCTGCCAGGAATCGCCCTTTTTGACCGCCGTTTTGGGAATGCGGTCCATCTGCTTGTTGACCACTTCCTTGAGATAGTCGCCATCGAATCGGCCCTTGAGAATCGTCTTGGCCATGTCGGAAAGATCTTCGAGCGGTTTCTCGTCCACCTTCACAGAGGTGACCCGGTTGTCTTTGTTGAGTACGGTGGTCGAAACGACTTTCGGAATGACCGCATACACTTCCAGCAGAAAGTCGAAAGCCGTCCCAGCCGGCTCGCTCGGCTTAGTGGAATCGAATTCGAGATCAACTCCCCCCGGCAGCGTGAGCTTCGACTTGACTGAATCCACCTTGCTTGTCAGTTGAATCGTCCCGTCGGCTTTGCGTTTGCCGTTGGTGGTTGTGGTGGAAACGGTTTCTTCAGCCTTCGTTTCAACGTCCATCCCGGCAATTTTCAGCATCTGATGCGTCTTGCTGGTGACTGTACTTGTGGTCTTAGCGTCGTTGGGGAATTTCAATTGGAGCTTCACCTGCGCCTCGGCGGTCGCGCTCATGCCCCAAACAATCGCGGCTGTTGTCAGAATGGCTCGGTACATTTCCTCGTTCCTCACTCAGTTGAAAATGGCGTGGATTGATTGCTGTCGCCCCCGTGGTGACTCGCCCGAATCAATCCTCATTCTTACGCTAACGATAAAAGTACCCGTCGGTATCACGAAAAGTCTGAAAATTCCTGATTTTTTTCCAGACTCGCACACAGATAAACGGAGAGCGATAGTTGCGAAGAACTGTGTTCTGTGCGGGTCTCACGGCCCGTACATCGTCGCGGCTGCATTGCCCGGCATATCTCCCGATGCCAAAATGAACGCCTCGTATTCCAACCACTCAACGAGGCAAGCATGACGACGACCGAACTGGGCACTGTGGGGCGCCGATTGACATCCGCGGAACAGCAGCAGTATCGCGATGACGGTTATTTGACCGGATTGCCGCTGTTCGATGCGGCTGCCGTTGAGCAAATGCAGCGGCGGTTTGGCGAACTGTGCGCGAAGTTACCCGCCGACGTGGAGATGGGCCGCGTGAATTGCTGGCACAAAGCGAACCGCTGGGTCGATCACGTTTGCCGAACGCCGGCACTGCTCGATTACGTTGAAGACCTTGTCGGCCCGAATTTCTTTTTGTGGGGTGCGCAATTTTTCTGCAAGTTTCCGGGTGACGGGACCATCGTTCCCTGGCATCAGGACGCACAATATTGGCCGCTCTCGCCCCGCAAAGCGGTGACCGCCTGGATTGCGTTGTTCGACACCGACCGCGAAAACGCCGCCATGCAGGTGGTGAAAGGAACACATCAAACGGGCGACGTCGAACACCGCACGTCGGACAACGCGAACTACATTCTCCCCGATGAAATCGATTCGGCAGCGATCGATACAAGTCGCATTGTTTCGCTTGACCTACGGGCGGGAGAAATGTCGCTGCACGATGACGGTTTGATTCACGGTTCGGGAGCTAACGAATCCGACCGGGTCCGCGTTGGCCTCACGCTGCGGTTCTGCGCGACCGACGTGAAATGCGACCTTGACGTCTGGCCGTACTTTGAGGCATTCCTGGTCCGCGGCATCGATGAGTTCGGTCATAACCCGCAAGGAACAATTCCCACACAAGACGGATTCCCCGTCACCAAATTTCAACACTCGTCGGAATTTGCTTGATCAGCCGTCGTGACAAATTCACTTCGTCTTATGCGAAACAAATCTCGCAACTTCTTGCTTGTGAGCGCCCCTGTAAGTGTGAACAATGAACGGGTCACGGCCTGCTCCCGTTGTTCCCTGTTTGGAGAGTTCAATGGTGTCTGGTGCTACGCGCAGTCTAGTTGTTGTCTTGCCGGCTTTATTGCTCGCCGGTTGTGATATGGCAGCGGCTCCCGTCGAGCGGGCGAAAGCGCCGCGACCGGTGACCGTTCTCGAATTGCAACGGACGGCTCCGCGACCGACGAATCAACTCACCGGTTCAATTGTCGCATGGAAAACCGAGCAGATGGGTTTTCAGGTGGCGGGTCGCGTTGAGTTGGCGTTGGAGCCGGGACAGAACATTCGCGGACGCACGGTTGATGAAAACGACAAACTGATCAGCAATGGAACGGTAGTCGCCAGGCTGGAGCGAGATCGCTTTGACTTGAAACTGGCAGTTGCCGAAGCGCAGGAAAACACGGCCGTCGCAACGGCGAAGGCGAAGAATGCCGAACTCAATGACTTCGTTCCTGCGCAGATCAAAGCAGCGCAGGCCTCGGTCACCGTGACGAAGACGGAATTCGGTCGAGTCGAAAAGCTGTTCCAACGGGGCGCTGCCACGCAAGCAGAACTGGACAGGGCCAAGGCTAATCTCGACACCAAACAGGCGGAATTAGAACAAGCCGCCGCATCCAAATCAGTCACCGCAGCCGAGTTGGTGTCACTGGAAGCCCAGAAAGACGAGGCGGCTGAGAACGTTCTGCAGGCGAAGAAAGACCTGATCGACACGCTGTTGCAGTCACCGTTTCACGGGCAAATTGCCGAAGTCCATCAGATTCCTGGCGGTTACGTTCAGGCGGGCGAACCGGTTGTCACCATCCAGATGATGGACCCCATTTCGGTCGAGATTGCCGTCTCGGCCGAGACCGATGCGCGGCTGAATTATAACGACATCGTTTCTGTCTTCATGCCGGGAAGTGACGAGCCGATGGAGGCAATGGTGTACGAGAAGGCGACCGTCGCCGACGCTGCCACGCGAACATTCAAAGTCACACTTCTGGTGAGGAACGAGCGAATTGAAGTTGGGCTGCCGGACGGCGAGCGCAATTCCACGACGCCGCGAGTCCGCATGCTGGTTCGGCTATTCACAGAAACGCGCGCGCGAGTTCCCCCGTATTACGTGAATGTCGATTCGTTGCATCAGGACGCCGAGGGGTATTTTGTGTACCGCGTTACTAATGCCACTCAGACCAACCGCAGCGAACTGACCGATTCGAAAATTCGTTTGCAGAAAGTTCGCGTGACTCCGGGCGAGAAGCGACTCCCTTATCTGCAGGTCGCCACCATGCGAGAACTGACCGATTTGGGGGAATTGGACCCCAAGAACGATTTACTTGCGGGAACATTCTTCCGCAGTGACGGCAGCGAGATTCCCAACAAGGATGTTGCCGCATTGCTGAAGGAATCCGATGGCACCGTTCCCTACGTTCGGGAAATGTGGTTGCTACGGCCGGGCGACATTATGCGAGTCGATCTCGACGCCGCGACGCCGACGGCGGGGTTTTACGTTCCGTTAAGCGTGATCCTCGAAGAGTCGGGCAAGACATACGTGTTTGTCGCTGAGACGACAGGCCAAACATCAAATGCCAAGCGCGTTGAAGTACACGTACTCGATGTTCTGGGAACAACGCGACGAATCAAGGCAGCAGGAAAGGCCCCGTTTAAGGCCGGAACAACAATCGTCGCCGACGGCGCTCTGTTTCTAACCGACGGTGAAACGGTCACCGTTATCGAGAAAACGGGGGCGAGCCGATGAGCCTGTCCGCTGCCGCCGTCAAATACCGTCCGATTGTCTTAACCTGCGTCACGCTGCTGACGTTGTGGGGCGTCGTGTCGGTTCGGACAATGCCTCGCCGCGAAGATCCGGCGTACACCGTGCGAACCTGTGCGGTGACGACCGTTTGGCCCGGTGCGCCGACGGAAAAAGTTGAAGAACTGATCACAAAGCCGCTCGAAGATGCCTTCGACACAATCGACGAGGTGGACGTTGTTCGTTCGACGACAACCGTCGGCCTTTCGACAATCTACGTCGATGCCGAAGACCTTGTAACTCCCCAGCAAATTGACAACGTCTGGGACAAAGTCCGCGCCCGCGTTGCCCGGGTCGAGATGCCCGAACAGGGAATCACGCCCATCGTCAACGACGAGTTCGGCGACACCTACATCATCCTGCTCGCCGTCTATCAGCAACCGCTGCCCGGCGAAACGAGTATTCGTGAAGGCCGCAAATACACGCTGCGGCATCTCGACGTCATCGCCGAAAAGATTAAGGACGAGTTGCGGTTACTGCCGGGCGTGGCGAAGTCGGAACAGTACGGCGTCGTCGAGGAAGCCATTTACATCGAGACCGATCTGGGAACCTGGTCGCAGTTGAACCTCACCACCAAGAAGTTGGAGCAACTTGTTGAAGCACGCAATATCGTCGCTGCCGGTGGAAGTCTCGACACCGATGTCGGGCGTTTTTCGGTCAAGCCGGGTGGCGAGATCAACGCGGTTGAAGAGATGGACTCGATCATCGCCGGCATGGTCGGCGAGGGAGAGGCCGCGCGGCCGGTGTACTTGAACGATCTCGGTCTGAAGATCGTTCGCGATTACGAAGATCCCCGGCGGCTGATCTGTCGGTTTGGAGATGCCAAGACATCGCAACCGGGAGTAATCGTCGCGCTGTCGATGAAGGCAGGCGGAAATATCATCGACATCTGCAATGCGGCCAAAGCTCGTGTCAAGAAAATGCAGGAAACCGAACAAAGCTTGCCGCCCGACATCGCTGTTACTCCCATCTCCGATCAATCGGAAAACGTTGCCGCCAAGATCTGGCAGGTGGTCAGCAACGTCATCGGTGCAATTCTCATTGTTGTCATCGTCGTTTTACTGGTGGTCGGTTTTCGGTCGGCGGTGGTCATGGCGGCCAACATCCCAATTGTCGTGTTGGGTGCCGTCGCGCTCGTGACGTTGTTCGGGGTCGAGTTGGAACAGATTTCGTTGGCATCAATCATCATTGCATTGGGATTGTTGGTCGATAACGCGGTGCAGGTTTGCGATCAGTCGCGCACCAACCAAATCGCCGGAATGTCGCCGCTTGAGGCGACTATTAAGGGGTCGAGTCAGGTTTCATCGCCAATGTTGATGGGGACGGCGACGACAGTGGCGGCCTTTGCGCCGATGCTGGTCGGCCTGATCGGATCAAAAAAGGAATACGTTTACAGTCTACCGGTAACGTTGTCGGTGACGCTGGCGATCAGTTGGATTTTGGCGATGACGTTTTGCACGATTCTTGCTGCAACGTTCATTCGCGCCCCTAAAGACCCAACAAAGCCCAGCGCACCGCTACCCTGGTTGATGGCTAAGTTGCAGGGGTTGCTCAGCGGTGGCAAGGCGGCAAGTGAGTCGGACGATGGCGGTGATCTGATCGACAACATGTTCCGGGGAGCCGTCAGGGCCGCCATCAACGCCAAGTTCCTCACTGTGGGAATCGCAATCGCGCTACTGATGGGAACCTTCATGCTGCCAATCGGTTCGGAGTTTTTCCCCAAGGATGTCCGCGACCAGTTTGCCATCGAGGTGTGGTTGCCGGAAAACGCATCCATCGAGGAGACGAACCAGGTTGCGATGCAGGTGGAGGAAATTCTTCGACGTCTCAGCCCCGCAACCGACAAGGAAGGGAACGCGGTTGACCGGCTGCGCGCGATGCGGACGATGATCGGCGGAGGCGGATCGCGTTGGTATTTGGGGTGGGACCCCGAACCCCGAAAACCGAATTACGCTGAAATTCTCGTCCGCACGACCAATGGGTTGTATACGCCTGAGATTGCCAAACGGGTGCGCGAAGTCGCAGAAGATGGAGACAAACAACTCGGCCTGGATCCCATTGTCGGTGCGCGAATCGTCCCGATCGAGCTTTATCTGGGGCCGTCGGCCGATCCGGTTGAGATTCGCGTTTTCGGGCCGGGATTTGCCGACAAGGTGGCGTTGCGAAAATATGCGGACCGCGTCAAGCAAATGGTGCGAGACAATCCCGGCACCTGGGATGTGAACGATTCGTGGGGCGTGCCGGGGTATCAACTGCGTGTCGAAGTTGATGAGGATCGGGCCAATCTGGCCGGCGTGACCAATGCGTCCATCGCCCGCACGCTCAATGCCTACTTCAGCGGGCATCGGCTCACAACGTTTCGCGAAGGCGACCACCTCGTCCCCGTGTATCTTCGATTAAAACAAACAGAGCGAGGCTCGTTGGAAGGTCTCGACGGCGCGTTTGTCGAGGGACTCTCAGGCAAGGTGCCGCTCGATTCCATCGCGACGATCAAATCCCGTTGGGACCCATCGACAATTGTCCGCCGCGATTTGAATCGCATGATCGAAGTCCGCAGTCAGGTTGAGGCGGGAGTCCGAGGCAACGACGTTGTCAAACAGATTCTCGCGTCGGAAGAAATGACGCAACTTAAGAAAGAACTGCCGGCCGGTTTCCGGATCGAACCAGGCGGTGCGCTGGAAGATTCGATGGAAGGCGCCGAACAACTGTCGTTTTCACTGAGCATCTCTGTGTTGTCGATCATCATGCTGCTGGTGATTCAGTACAACGGGATCGCCAAACCGATCATCATTCTTTCGACGCTGCCGATGGCCCTCATTGGCGCGCTGCCCGGGTTGTACTTGACCGGCAACCCGCTGGGTTTCATGCCGCAACTGGGAATTCTGGCGTTGTTCGGCATTGTGCTGAATACGGGCATCATTTTCATCGAGTTCGCCGATATTCTCATCACGGAAGCGGCAGAGAAATCCGACGGCACAGGTCCCATTTGTGGACTGTCGCGCGACGAGTTTCGTTCGTGTCTGGTGAATGCCGCAAAGCAGCGTTTGCTGCCGATCTTTTTGACGACCGCGACGACCATTGGCGGATTGTTGCCTTTGGCTCTTTCGGGCGGCCCGCTGTGGGAAGGTATGGCCTGGTGCATGATCTTCGGCTTGATGATTGCCACCGTTTTGACGCTGCTTGTTGTGCCGGCGCTGTACGCATTGTTTGTGGAAACGTTTGGGGTGCAGCCGGTTCAGATTGAACGCTGAGGGTGACGTTGTTTTCTCCCACAGGGCGCGGCCCGTGGGCTTTGCTTCGATTGTGTGCAAAACGGCGTTGACTGGGCTGTTGAATGTCGGTGTACTATGTGCGCCGATTTTGCATTCATCTGATCACGTCGTACGGAGTACCACATGAGCGATCAAGACAATACAGAGACGCGAACACCACATGATTTCGACTTCACGCGATACCATGTGGATCTCTCCGCTGCGACATCCGACAAATCACAGATTCAATGCGAAGACCTGGACGATGTGCTGGGAGGCATCGCCCGTGGATTCAAATTCCTGGAGCAGCATCCCGTACGCGAGGCATACGACGCCGATTCGCCGCTGTTGCTGACACTGGGTGTGCTCAGCGGCACAAAATTCATGACGGGACTGCGGACGTTCTTTCTGGCCTATTCGCCGCTCAAGAGATCTCTCAGCGGCCTCCCGTCGGCCATGTGGTCGGCCGGCAGCGGCAAGTTTGCAACGAAACTCCGCTATCTCGGCATCGACGAAATCGTCTTTACCGGTCGCAGCGAAAAACCGGTGCTGCTACACATCACCCGCGACCCCGACAACCCGGAAGCGGAAACCGAATTCCGCTTTGAAGACGCATCGTTCCTGGCCGGCCGCCACGTCAACGACAAAATGCAGACACTGAAAGAACGTTTCGGAAAAAATGCCCATTACGCGGTGATTGGGCCATCCGGCGAGAACTTTGAAACCGTCCGCTACGCCGCCATCGCGCTTTCGACTGAGAATCAACTGAAAAGCGGCGAACCCAAAGCCCGTTACTGCGGACGCGGTGGCATGGGCGGCATTCTCGGCTCGAAAAATCTGTTGGCGATTGTGGCCGACACGAAAGACGGCATCGCGGCATCGGCTTCCAGCTTCAAGGTTCTGAACAAGGAAGTTGCAACCGGTCCCGGCAGCGCACGGTTTCGAGACAATGCCACCGATGGAGTTGGCGGAACGTGGGCCAATTATGTCGCATTGAACGAGCAACATGCGATGCCCGAGCGGAATTTCGCGCCGACCGGAACAGAGGTTTCCGTCCCGCTATACCGCGTCAACGTTCAAGCAACCGGCAAATTCGTCATCAAAGATGAAGCGTGTTACCGCTGCGGGATCAAATGCCACAAGAATGTTTACGACGCCGACGAAGAGGGCAAAGCGGGAAAATTTCGCGGCAAACTCGATTTCGAACCGCTGAATCTGCTGTCATCCAATCTCGGAATTTACGACATCGACCAGGCCTGCACGTTGGTTGAACTCGTTGATGAGATGGCGCTCGATTCCATCTCGTGCGGCACCACATTGAGTTACGCAATGGAGTACAACGAACGGCACAAGAACGACGGCAACGCGATGCCCGATGGACCGTTCTACGGCGATTTCCAGAGCGCGCTCAAGGCAATTACTGATATCGGCGAAGGCCGCTCGGAATTGCTCGGCCAGGGAACGTTGCGACTGTCTGAAGCGTTGGGCGAGACAGGCTATGCCATGCACTGTAAGGGTGTCGAAATGCCCGCCTACCTGCCGCAGACGAATCCGGGATACCCGTGGGCTCTTGCCGGCGGCCACATGTCGATGCGGACATTCCTGCTGCTGTTATTCGAACGAGAAACCGGCATGGATTACTGGGTCGATGCCATCACCAATCCCGATAAGGGCCTGATTCCACTCCGCGACGACATTCTTGGCGGCTGCAAGTTTGCCGCCTTGAACCACGATCAGATGGCCGAGGCCGTTTCGGGACTCACCGGTTTGTCTATCACCGCGGACACGTTCCGGCAATTGATCCTGCGGACGTTTCTGCGCGGTTATCGCCTGGAGAAACTGCAGGGGTTCACTCCCGACGACTATAACCTGCCTGCCGAGTCCCACAACGAGTATCCCGAAATCGACCTGCCGTACTTCAACACGACCGAATTCTTCGGGGAGCTCAAAGACCGCGTCATCAAAACGTTCGACGACTTGCTGGAACAAGAGGATCTGGGGACTCAAACCGCCGCCCCGGTTGCGTAGGGCGGCGCGGTGCTTGCGGCTTCGCACATCTTCGAGGGGCGTTAACCACCGGACGCCAGAAACATAATCTCCAGTTCGTCGTTCGGCGCGACCGCCAGTTCGGTCAGCCTCGCGGTAGGCACGCTCGTTCCGTTGTGAAACACGATCAGGTGTGACAGCAAATGCCCGTCACCGCCCAGCAAACGCGTTCCCACATCCGGAAACCGTTCGATCAAACGCGCAGCGATGCCGTCAAACGTCGCCGCCTCGATGTCCAACTCGTGCCGTCCGTTGCAGAAGCGGCCAAGTTCGTCCGGGATTTTGATTCGTATGCTCATGGTGCAAATTCATTGTCGGTTAAAATCGTCACAAACTCCACAGCTTGTGCGCAGCCGAACGACGCGATCAGTTTTTTCTTGAAACTCAAAATGCCTCTGTTTGACGGAGCTTTTCGCGGTTTGATAAGGGAGCTCGCTTGCACGCGAAAAAAAACTGTTTTTCACATTTGACACCGTCGTGTGGGGCGGTACTATCGGCTCTGACTGAGTGAGTAATTAACAAGAACGGCACGGTCGTTGCCTCGGCCGAATCGTTCATCCCGTCTTGAATAACTAAGACTGCAAAGCGCCCCAACGACGCTTCCGCTGGACGTAGCAACGGATTGCTGCTGCGCTTCCCGCTGGATGATGGTGGCCGGTTCGCGCCGGTTGCGCTCAGGGTATGCAGTATAGGAATGGGGGGCACGATGCAACCCGCGACACCGGCGATGGTGCAGCCGAACGATCCGACCGAAGTCCATTTTTTCGAGCAGCTTCAGCGCACCGTCGGAGAGCGAAACTTCGACCACTGGTTCAACAAGAAAATTACGCTGGCATGCGATGGCGAACAATTGAGCATTGGCGTGGGGAGCCCGTTTCTGCTGACCTGGATGCAGAAGCAGTTTCATCGCCCGCTGACTGAGGTGGCCCAGTCAACATATGGACCGGCGGTATCCGTGCGGCTGCAAGTCGATTCCAGCCTGGTCCTCACCGACAAATCCGAAACCAACGTGTCGCCGAAGAAACCGAAGAACAAGTCGCCGAAGACCGCCGAACGACAAACTGCGCAGCGCACAACAGGTAGCCGCACACCGCAAAGCCGCCGCTTCGCGGATCTCGCTGAGTTTGTACCGGGCAGTTCCAATGAGTTGGCGTTGACTGCGTCGCGACAGGTTTGCGAAGCACCGGGTGAGAAATTCAATCCGTTGTTTCTGCACGGAGGTGTCGGCATTGGCAAGACGCATCTGCTGGAAGGCATCTATCGCAGCGTGCGACGCGAATTCCCACAACTGCAGGTGATGTATCTGACATCCGAGGCATTCACTAACTTCTTCACACAGGCGCTCCGCGAACACACACTGCCCAGTTTTCGTCGCCGGTTTCGCAACGTCGATGTCCTGCTGGTCGATGATATCGATTTCCTCGAATCGAAACGCGCGATTCAGGAAGAATTCCTGCACACCTTCAAACAGCTCGAAAGTCACGGCCGCCAAATCGTGTTGACGTCCGACAGGCATCCGCGGCTGCTGACGAAAATGTCCGACGAACTCACCACCCGTTGCCTGTCGGGACTCGTCTGTCGCATCGAGTCGCCACAGCTTGAGACACGTCGCAAAATCGTCAAATTCAAGGCAGCTCGATTAAAGACCGAAATTACGCCCGAGGCGTTGAACTTTATCGCCGAGCGTTTTCGCAACAACGTTCGCGAATTGGAAGGTGCCCTGAACTGCCTTTCCACATTCTCTCACATGACCGGCAAACGCGTCGGCGTCACGGCGGCGAGGCGCGTGCTGGCCGATCTCGAACGCGATTGTATTCGCGTCGTGCGAATGACCGACGTGGAACAAGCGGTAAGTCGCTTCTTTGGCGTTCCCACCGAAGACCTGAAGTCCTCACGGCGACATCGCTCGGTGAGCCGTCCCCGCATGCTGGCGATGTTTCTCGCGAGAAAACTGACTCAAGCCGCCTATAGCGAAATTGGCCAGTATTTCGGCGGCCGCAATCACAGTACGGTGATGTCCGCCGAGCGCAACGTCAAAGGATGGCTGGAACAGGGAACGCCGATTGACGTTGCCTCTCAATCCTGGCCGTTGGAAGACGTCCTCGAAGCGCTCGAACAGCAGTTGATGGCCGGTTAGAAACTCGAAGCCAACTATGCGTGGTCCTTCGCTTGCGTTTCACGAACTGAATTGACTACCGACTCGACGATCCCTGCTGAAACTGGTTGCCCGGGTTGAATTCCGATGCCGGCTGACTGAGTCCGTTACCATACGGGCGAGTGAGGTTCTGATTGCTGCCAGCGGCGCCCGTTGGATATGGCTCCCGGGTTGTCGGCCGTGAATCGTATCCACGGGGATCCGTCTGTCGCGAATCGTACTGAGTCTGTGGGACTTCGGGTTGCCTTGGACTGGCTTGCGGATACTGCTGTCGGCTCGATTGCGGATAGGGCTGACCTGTTCCCGGCAGCGAATCTTTTTGTTGGTGTGATCGCTGCTGCAATAACTGTCGAAACTGGTGCATTGTCGGTTGCTGATTATTCACCCGGTCATCCCGCTGCGCCGCGACGTTGCCGTTGGACGGATTGTAACTTCCGCGTTGCTGCGAGACCGGCCGCGCTGCCGTACGGTAGCGATCATCGCTGAAATCGGTCGGCTGCGTCGATTGGCTTCGTTGAGCGTCGAAGCCCCGCTGCAACTGTCCGGCTGGTGCAGCGGAAAATTCCCGGCGGGGATCTAGAACGTTTGAGTTCGACATCGGATCGGAATCAAAATCAGGTACAACGTCTTGCGGACGCTTAGCCGGCGGGAATGCCGGCTGACGGACCGCTCCGCTGCCTTCGTGAGTCACAGGAAAGACACCGCCCGGACCAGCATTCAGCCCCATCAGTGCGGCCTGTTGCCGACGATCAATTGTTGCCCCCGAACTTTGTTGGCGAACATTCGCGCCTTGTGCAGCGCGGGCGTCGAACGGTTGATCGTTTGCTGGCGAAACGGCCCTTTGGCGGTCGGGAAACGGGTTGGTGGAATTATGAGATGACGGCCCAAAGGAGTTATCGGGCAGGCTTTTGGCGGGCGCGAAAGGAACCGCTTGGCCCCGCGGCGGAGCAGATTGCGACCGGTTCGCTGGAGGCCATACTGGAAGTGTGTCAGCTGGGCTGGTCGGCATCTGACGAGAGTCGAACTGTTGTTCGGTTGGCTGTACAGCTTCTGACGCGAACGGGTTCGGCCGATCCAAGCCGGCGGGATACTCGTTTTCGCGATTGGCCAAGCGACCGGGATTCTCGTTGTATCCGCGCCCGGAAATCGTGTTTCTGTCGGACCGCGTTGGATATCTCTCATCAGGAATCTGGCCTGGATTGCGTTGAAATTCATTGCGACTGTCGTGGGCGGTCGATCGATTGGAAAGACCGTCGGCCGTCTCCACTCGGCTGCCCACCCCACCGTTCTCCCACGGAGCTGGCACCGATGCCTGTGTCACCTCTGGCCGGTACGGCTGTCGCCGGCTGCCTGCGAGCGACGATTCTTTGAACGGGTTTTCTTCACGTCCTCGAGGTCGTCCATTGGGGAATAGTTCGGCCATGTGTTCCTGAACTGTGTCTTCGGCGCCAGCTTGGCGAAACAAGGCTAACGCCTCGTCATAATCTCCCGCGAGACCATGCAGCTTCCCCAAGTTGTTCAGCGCCCGCTGGTGGGTTGGATCGGCCTTCAACGCTTGCTGGAGGTAGTACTTGCTTTCATCGGGCCGGTTTTGCAGCAAAAACGAATAGCCCAGGTCGCTAAGCAGATTCGGATCGTCCCGTTTGATATTGAGGGCCGCGAGGTAATGTTCTTTGGACGTGCGGAAGTCGTTTTCATCGTCTGCAATGATGGCCAAACGATGATGCGCGAGTGCTTCTTTCGGATTGATGTCGAGCGCCTGTCGGTAGAACATCTTCGCCTGCTTGATTTGATCCTCTTTCTCGGCACGATGACCGCGCCGCAAGACGTCGCGTAAATCCCCATTGTCTGGGCCGCTCTCGTCATCGTTGGAGCCTCGACGATCGAATCGGCCGGACCGATTCCGATTGTCGCCGGAAACCAACTGCACGTCATCAGCGGAATCTTTCCGCTGAGTACGAGAGGACTTGTCGGCGCCGAACTTCGATCCCAGAGCCGTCTTCCACGGCCCGGACTGACAACCGGCCAACACCGACAACAAAGCAGCGGCTGAAAAGAGAACGCGAGTATTCATTCAATTAACTCCTGGCTTCTCAGCAAGGAAGGACTCGGTGCGGCTGGGAACTGCGACCAGAACGGAATCTCAATCCAACTCTGGCTGCCGAAATCCTGTGATTGCAGACGGCCGACCGAAATGTTTGAAGTGTGGACGTTGTGTACTCAGGAAAACATAGGTGCGAGCAGATGTCGCTCGAATCTCTGAATTGGGCGGGGACTATACGGTAAACGAACGAATCTGTCGAGACGATCTTTGCGGACGTTGATCCCAGACAATCTTGACCTTATCGGCAAGCCATTCTGAAAAACTGCGGCACAACCCGCCGGGAATCGGTCGATTCAACGCCCGCCGAATGTCACGTGACGGCGGGACACCGGAAGAAAGAATCCTACTTCTTTCATTCTGGTTGTGGTCATACCCGCAAACTCGCTCGCCGGGCCTCTACCCCGGATCATAAATGTGAAAACCCAAATCATCCCAAAGTCCCCACTTAACCAAGGTCTCGTCAGTACGCACTGGTTGGCAAACGTTTGGCGGCTGTGATACCGTAGAGGCTGAGTAATTCGACGCGTAAGTGATACGTGTCATTCATCGAGCGATGAGGAGACAAACGAACCATGAAGCGAACCATTTTAACGGGCCTTTGCCTCGGGCTGGCCCTCACGCTTGGCGGAAACGCCCTGCAAGCAGGCGAAACAAAGGAGTTGAAAGTGGGCGATGTTGCTCCCGAATTCAAACTGACCGGCAGCGATGGCAAGACCTACAAACTGTCACAATTCAAGGGCAAGCAGGCGGTCGTTGTTGCCTGGTACCCCAAAGCATTTACCGGTGGCTGAACGAAGGAGTGCAATTCGTTCCGTGTGAACGGCAAAGCCCTGCGAAAATTCGACGTCGCCTTCTTTACCGCCAGTTGCGACACCGTTGAAGTGAACACGAAGTTCGCAAAGTCGCTCGATCTCGATTACCCAATTCTCAGCGACCCCGGCAAAAAGGTCGCCGAAGCCTACGGAGTCGTCACGGCCAAACGGCAGTTCCCGTTTCGCTGGACGTACTACATTGGCAAAGACGGCAAGATTCTCTTCATCGACAAAAAGGTGAAGTCCGCTTCGCACGGTGCCGACGCCGCGAAGAAGCTCAAGGAACTGGGCATCAGTGAGAAGAAGGCAAAATAGAAGTCGTCGTTTTGAATTCTGAATCCCGGGGAGACATCAGTGTCTCCCGGGATTTCCTTTTCTGTGTTCCGCTATGCAAGAAAACGTTTTCATTTCGAGCCGACGCGCACGCTGGGCAACGCTCGTGCTGTGGACGCTGGTTGTCCCGGCTGCTGCCGACGAGCTTCCGTCGGGCCTGCAACCCGGTGCTGCACCGCCACCGTTTCAGGTTTACGATGTCACCGGGCGGCATAAGGGCAAGCACCTTTGCTATCGGTGTCTGCATGGCAGTCGTCCAGTCGTGGCGGTTTTTGCACGGAAGGTCACGCCACAACTGACAACACTTGCGAAACAGCTCGACAAAGAAGTTGCAGCAAACAAGAAGGTGCATTTGCAGGCATTTGTTGTTCTGTTGACCGACGACTTCGATTCGGCTGAGCCGCAACTCGTTGAACTGAAACAGAAGCACAAAATCGAGCATGTTCCTCTCACGCTGTTTGACGGCGACGAAGGCCCCGCAGATTACAACATTACGGAGGGGGTTGAGACGACCGTCATCATGTGGCGCCGCAACACCGTCCGTTTCAATCGCGCGATTGCTGTGGGTCAACTCGACAAGAAAAACATTGTGACAATCATCGAACGGGCCGGCCGATTAGCAAAGTGACGCTCGCGCTGCGAGATGATCTCCCGCCGACTCCTTGGCGTTGAATTCACGAATTCTGATTTCCTCAATCAACAGAGACAAACACCATGATCAAGCACGCCATCCGCCTTTCGACATTGCTGACGACCGCGTTCGTTCTCTCGCTGCTGGCCGCAACCCCCGCCGATGCTGGCGAGAAAAAGGAGAAGCCCGGCATGGTGTACGAACTGCGAACTTACACCACGCTCGAAGGACGCCTGCCGGCTCTACATGCACGGTTTCGCGACCACACACTGCAACTCTTCGGCAAACACGGCATCACCAATGTGATGTATTGGACGCCCGCTGATAAGAAAAACACGCTGGTCTATCTCATCGCTCACGCCAGCCGCGAAGCGGCCGACAAATCGTGGAAGGCTTTCGGCAGCGATGCCGAGTGGAAAAAGGTCCGAGCACAATCGGTCAAGGACGGAAAAATCCTCACCGGCGTGAAACGGCAGTACCTCACGCCAACCAACTATTCCCCCACCAAAAGTGGCGGTCTGGCTGGTCTGGTCAACGAAAAGGGAATGGTGTTTGAGCTGCGAACTTACACCACCAACGAAGGCAAACTCGACAATCTGCACTCGCGATTCAGTGATCACACCATCGCCCTCTTCAAGAAGCACGGCATGACCAACCTCATCTACACCACGCCGATCGATGAGAAAACCGCATCGAACACCTTGGTCTACGTCATCGCCCACAAAAGCAGAGATGCGGCCAAGAAATCGTGGAAGGCATTCATCGGCGATCCCGATTGGAAGAAGGCGTACCGAAACTCCATCAAAGACGGCAAACTGGTCACCAAAGTGCAAAGCGAGTACCTCAACGCAACCGACTATTCCCCATCGAAGTAGCGAAGGCGGAGGACGGTGACGGAGAACTGCCCCCTGCCCACTTTTTCCTGGTCCCTTGCAAATGAATTTCGCCCTGCTTGGCGATGATCCCACGACCATTCCCCTCGTAACAGCCATCGCGGCGCATCCCGCTCATCAGTTGACGCGGGCGGCGCTGGTTGGCGAGGCGACGCTGTCGGCGATGTTGCAGATCGTACCGGCAGTCTCGGTCGCCGATGGCTGGGAAGAGTGGGTTTCCAGCCCCGTTGTCGATACCGTGATTGTCGTCGGCGATGACGACGCGGTACTCGAGGCGGCACGGAAGTTGGCGGCGGCCGGCCGTTCGCTGATGATACTCCCGGTGGCCAGCCAGGGGCTTGCCTTCGTTTATGAGTTAACGCTCATCCGCGACGATGCGCTCGTCGTGCTCTGCCCGGCATTTCTACCGCGATTCGAGCCGGCTGTTGTCGCCCTCAAAGCATTGATCGAAGCGGGAGAACTCGGCCAGTTAATGCACCTGCAGTTTGAACGGACGCATTCTTCAACCGATGACTCCGGCTCGCCGCCGTTGGTTTCGCAATCGGAAATCGACGAAGTGCTGTTGCAGGATGTTGATCTGTTGCGATCCCTGGGCGGCAATTACAGCCGCGTCACCGCAGTCTATAGCGGCAAAGTGTCCGACCGGGTCTCGATGGCACAGGTGACACTCGCCGGCGAAGACATGGCGGAAGCATCCTGGTCACTAAAGACAACGCAACCAGGACCGCTGTGGAAGCTGGTGGCTGCCGGCGAGCGGCGGACTGTGGTGTTAACCCGCGAAGATCCGCTGTCACCAATTCAACTGGATGCCGACGACATCGACGTTTCGCAATTACTGCCGCAGTCCGCGCGCGATCCCATTGACAGGCTGCTGGAAAACTGCGCCACGATGCAGAAAGGCGAACCGGCCGCGCCCGATTGGACCGACTTAACGCAGGCGTTTGAACTGGTCGATGCGGCACGACGATCGGTCCGCCGCCGGAGAACGATCGACGTTTACTTCGAGACGGCTTCGGAACGCAGCGTATTCAAGACGCAGATGACTGCCGTCGGCTGTGGGCTGCTGGTTTTGACCTTCTTCGCCGTTCTCGTTGTGCTGGTCATCGGCACGTTGTTCAAACCGAACGACACCGTCATGCTGATACTTCGCGGCCTCGTGTTTCTGCCCCTGGTGTTGTTTCTGTTGCTGCAGGTGCTGCTGGTTGTCACGCGGGCATCAACGGGCGATCACTCGTCTTCGGAGAAAAACCACAGCGACGAGTGAAGTGGTCGATGACCTTACCGTCCGTCGCCCGCCTTGCCGGCTTCCGCATGATCGATCAAGCCGTCACCGTCACGGTCGATGCGATCGAACACCTTCGACGATCCCAGAAATTCTCGTGGGCTGATGTCGTTGTCGTGGTTGCGGTCCATCCGCAAGAACCATTTGGGAGGATTCCCCTCTTTACGTGAGGCCGTTGCTCGCTTCACTTGTTGTATTCGGAAAACGTCAGTCGAGTATTTTTCGTGCGCGCGACTGAAGACGATTGTGATTCTGCCGTGACGTTCTTCCGGTTTGATCGCGCCGTCGCCGTCTTCGTCGAGTTTCAATATTTGCCTGCGCGCTCCGCGCATCTCGCGCAAACTGAGCCGTTGATCGCCATTGAGATCGACCAATTGAAAGAGCGTGGGAATCTCCGCGGCCGTAGTCACTTCCGCCTGACTCCACCGGACGGCATGTTCGCGTCGATAATCGGCCTTGATTTCAGTCAACGTCACTCTTCCGTCGCGGTTGGAATCCCAGCGGCCGTATGCCTGCGCTAAGGCGGTGTTCGCCAAAGCATCGAGTTCTCCGCCTTCGAGAACGCCATTCCCGTCTTCGTCGCGGAGGGTCATTTCGCGTCTTGCCAGATCATCGAAATCCGGCGGTCGGCGATTGACCACGCCGATCGCAAACCGCAGCTTCGTGCCGGATAGTGACAGCTCGGCAGCCAGTGCTGATTCTGGATCGGTGCTAGTTCGATTCTTCAATTCAGGTATCGAGGAAGTGACCTCGATACCGCGACCCGCCTGGTCGCGTTCCCCTAGAGACGCGCGCACGATGAAATGCGGTGTCGCAGTTTGAAACCGAGAAACATCGTGTTTCTTGCCGTAGACAAGCATCATTTGCGCTTCGATCACAGCCACATTCACCGTCGGCCCCAGTCGATGCAGGACTCGCGGACCACCGGTTGGCGTGAGTCCCGGAATTCCAGTTCGGTCGATCGTGCGCCGGCCCAAATTCCTGTTTATAAACAACGGGAGTTCGCGCGATTCAAGCCAATCGTTGTTGTTTGTGTCGCGGCTTTTCAGGCGATCCTCTGCGTTCGTCAGTTCCGGTTTCGACAACACCCGATCCTGGTTGAGATCGAGAAGTTGATCGATTTCCGAGCCGTTGCGTATCCGGTGCAATTCCTGCAAACGAAACGCTGGCCCATCGCCTGCGGCTTCCATCAGCAGGCGTGCCTCATCCCGTTCGACCATGCCGTTGCCATTGCGGTCGCACGACTTCATCAACTGAAAGCGGCGGCCAGCATTTCGCAGCCGCCACCCCAACCGGCCGAACGCCAAACGCGGGTTCTTGATCGCCTCTTCCCACGTTCCCTTGCCGTCGCCGTTGCTGTCGGCCGCTTCAAGTACTTCGTCGATAAACTGTTCCTGCACGACGTGAAACGGGCGACCGCCAATCGTAATCGCTGCCTCGATCACGAGCGGGCCGGTGGGTGCCAATAGTAGCAATCGGACTTTTCCCTTCGGCGGATCGTCATCAGGCCGAACCTTAGCGGCGGCGCCTTCTTCCTCACCCGCCTCGACAGCGGTGGTAAAAGGAAGCATCGAAGCGCAGCAAACGCAGACCAGCAATCTGGCATGGGTCGGCATCGATTCCCTCCATGTCGTGGGACAACTGAAAACGCGACGCACGGGTCAATTGCGTCAAACTGCTGGAGCAACTGTCGATGGATAGATGGTAAATGGAATAACCGCTAATTGTTAGCCGAAGAGTCAGGATGACCCGTTTGTGAAGACGGCGAATCCGCGACCAAAAGTCCCGCGGCCCGTTGAATGCCCGGCAGCATATTGGTTACGAACCTGCGGCAGCCTTCGTCTGTCAGATGACACGGGTCGCTGAAGTAGCGGCCTTCGGAGGGCATCAAATCGAGCTGATCGATCAGTATCACATTCTTGTATTCGCTTGCCAGCCGACGAATCTCCCGATTGTGGGCATCAATCGTTGCTCGCAGGTATTCCGGCCGGCCCCACACTTCGGCCTCCATTTCATATTGCCCCTCACCATAATCGAGTTCGTGTTGTTGAAACTTCGCGTGACTATAGTTCGCCGGCAAATGATAGGCAAACGTCATCAACAACACGGGACGCTGCCGTGATTGCGCAGCGCGCACGATCGATTCGACGTTCGTCCGAAATGCATTGGCCGTCTTGATGGTGCGCCCGAACTCGAGCATTTCCGGTTTGGGACTGCCCAGTGGAATGAGACGCCCAAACTCCTGCAGGGCAAGCTCTGTGACCGTCACATCGCCACCGACCAACTGCTTCTGGATTGCGGCGTAATGACCGCAGTGTGTGTAATCTTCGCGGAATTCGTTCGGCCGGCAACAATTCATCCGCGCGTCGTTGATGCCGTGATAAACAACGATCAAGTCAAAGTCCTTCTCGGCCAGCCGGGTAAACTTCCAGTAGCTGTCGCGGGTTGTGTGGGCTGCCGTACACAAATTGTAGACTCGCAATCGATCTCCCATTTCGTCGCGCAGTTGGCTTTCGAGTCGGTCTGCCACTTGCTCCATCACCGAAGCGCCCAGCAACAGCACATCGAAATGGCCATCGTCACGGCCCAACGGTTTAGATTCCACGCCCGATGTGTGCAGTTTGGGAAAGTGAATCCGCCACAATTCGTCGGTCGTAAGTTGATGGGACACCACCCCAACGTCGTACCGAATCCAATAGTATCCACGGACCGCTAACCAACCGAGACCAACAAGGTAGACGCAATACATGGCAAGAAACAGCAGGCGGCGGCGCGCCGAACGAGCCTGCGGTTTACGCCGAGCGGAGTCGGCGACCGGTTCCCCTGTCGCGGAAACAATTAATGATGGCTTGGAACGCGAGTCGAGCATCTGTTGTCTGCGGATGAGAATCACAATTGCAGAAGTGCGATCGCGTACCCGTTCCAACACCGCGATGGGCAGACACACCAGCACTGGGGCATTCAGTCTTACACACAGATGCTCTTCGCACAATCCCTTCTCGCGGCGCAGCAACGCAACATTGTTCTTACTGTTCTCTTCAGCCGGTTTGCTACGTCATCTTGGCGAATCCTGACTTCGACGCGCTGCGACTGCCATGGCCGACGTCGTTGGTGCTGCTTTCGTAGTCGGGCTGTGTCTATAATGCGTCCATGACATCCGCATTTCTGGATCGCGAAGAATATATCGAACAGGCCTACTTCTTTCGCACTTTTCGCGAACGATTGGAAGACAGCCTCCCTTCGCAGGAAATCCTTGCCAGCATCGGCGAAGAAGTTTTGGCGACGACCAAGCTGCCTTTGGCCGTCGATTTTCTCAAAGGGGAAATTCTGCTGACCGGGCGGGTCAGCGACGGCATGGCACAACTGCCACACTACTTCACGCCGTTCCAAACGTTTGTCATGTCGATGGCGGAAGACGACAAGTCCCGTTTCGACCAAAAGATCGCATTGCTTATTCTGGAGCGGGAATCACAATACCGAGCCGAATCGCCCACGCCGGCCGGGCTGTTCATTTACCAGTTCGAATGCATTGCCCGCAACCGCCTGGGTTACGACAACGGCATGATCGCCATGGCCGGCGATCCATCATTCGATGACAGTTGGAGAGACTGGATTTTGAAGGTGCGATTGCGACTCGGTGCGACCGACTTCACCGATTTGATTTATCTTCGGTCGCAGCATTATGTGAACGAGTCCCGGCGGCGGACCGGCAACGACAGTTTTGAAACGCCGTATCCAATTCTCTTTGCCGTTCAGGAAGGGCGAATTGCCAAAGCGAATCGCGGCAAAGACCCGCTTTACATGTTCGCCGCATTGCAACGCCAACTCGGGCATCCGTCGGTCCCCCGTGCCAAACGGGCCAAGAAGGGACCCCTATTTCATCCCGCGGTCGAGGAGCGTTTCCAACGGCTGGAGCAACGAATGAAGCTCCTCGAAACGGAAGCAGACGGCGGACTCGACCTCAGCCAATTCTATGTCAAACCACCCGGCGAAACCGATTCGTAGTACGAATTCACGGTCGGGCAGAATATCTTGAATATCGAAGGACTTTCCGATGGCGAAGTAGCGAAGAAAAGGCAGCAAACCCAAGCGAAAAGACAAAGGAAGAACCGGCAAACTCATCGGCCGCATTGCCCTTTATAGCGTACTGGCAATTCTGCTCGTCGTCGGCGTGTTGGAATTTCGAGTCAAAAGCGCAGCGTCCGCAACCGGCGAGGCTTGGCGAAGGGCCATGAAGGAGACGCCGGAACACGAGGACTTTCTGCAGTCGCAACTTGATCAATATATCAAGGGCAGTCCAAAGACCGAGACACGCACCCCCGGCGAGAATGACGAGGCACTCGTCGTTTCAGTTGTGAGATATTCGTGGAAGGGAATAATTCGCACGTACGAAATTGATGTCGCGATGGCCCTTGGAACAGACCGACCAATCGAGACCATTACCGGCCCCTGACACGTAGTCTCCTTAACGAGCAGTGACTGCGTTAAGAAACTCGGCTGCGACGTTTGCAAAAGGGACGTCTGACCGCGAAGATCGTGCGATGACTGAAATCATCGACGGCCATCTTTACGACTATCCCAAGTATTACGATTTGGTTTACGGCTCCGACTGGAAAGCGGAGTTTCAGTTTCTCCAATCGTGCTTTACGAAATACAGCCGACGACCGGTCAAACGGCTGTTTGAACCGGCGTGTGGAACCGGTCGATTGTTGATCCGCCTGGCGGAAGCCGGCTACCAGGTTCAAGGCAACGACTTGAACCCGCATGCCGTCGATTTCTGTAATGCGCGGTTTCAACGCAGAGGCTTTAAGCATCCCGCCGTTGTCGGCGACATGGCGGCATTCCGCTTGGGCCGCAAGGTCGATTCCGCCTTCAACATGATCAACAGCTTCCGTCATCTACCCGATGAAACGGCCGCCGAGAATCACCTGCACTGCGTGGCCCGCGCTCTGGTCAAAGACGGGTTGTACATCCTGGGACTGCATCTCACCCCCACCGGTTGCGACCGAGTGGATGAGGAAGAATGGGCCGCCCGACGCGGCAATCTGGCGGTCATCTCATCCATGTGGTCAGCCGGCATCGACATGCGCCGACGCAACGAACGCGTCGGCATGACATTCGACATCTACACCCCCACCCGCCATCAACGCATCGTCGATGAAATGAATTACCGCACCTACACGGCCCCACAGATGAAACGGCTGTTGAAGAAAGTGGATGAGTTCGAGGTCGTCGAATCCTTTGACTTCACCTACGATTTGAACCGGCCGATACGTATCGACGATCGCACTGAAGACGTAGTGTTCGTGCTGCGGCGAGTTTGAGTTCGAGAGAGAAAACCGCGAGTTCATCGCTTCTCGTCTGGCGGCAACAGTTTTCCAACGTCGGTCGCGATCATCTGTCGCCGCCCCACTAGCGTGCCGGTGGTTTTGTCGTAAATTGTCGTTTCCACTTTCAGCACACCAAACGGCACTTCCGGGCAAAGCCACAGTTCCGTGCGATACCGCAACGTTCGTATCCCACCCGGCGGACGGTAATCGACCTGTCCCGCCGCATGTCGGCAACGGAACGCATCGGGCCGTAGTTGGGTCTTCAGATAACGAACCTTGCCGCGCCGATAGCCGCTTTTTCGTAGCGTCGGTAAGCCGTGCAGGAAGCCGTCTGAGCCAGGCAACTCAATAATTGGAGATTCCCCCTGTCGTTCAGGAGTCAATTCAGTCGGCGATGCACCGGCGGCAAATGCGTCGATGTCGATGTCCACAATCAGTAACGGAATAGCTGGCTGAATCTGGGAGTGAGTGAACCCGACACGCCGCCGATTGCGCCCGTCGATTACCCCCCGTCCGGCATCGCTCAGTCTCAGCATGCGATCCGACCCGTCGGGCTCGTGAGCGACAAACTTTATCCAATAGTCATCGCCCTCATTGCTCGCATCGGGCAGTGCCGGAAACCACGTCATCAACGGCTTTTCAAAGTCGGCGATCTTCTCGCTGTAATCGATCCAACCCCAATGGGTCATCAATCGAAACAGCCAGGGATGTTGCCACGGATTGGTTTGCGGGTAAGCGGCAGAGAAAACGGAAATTGCCAGCAAGCCGGTTGCGGCCATCTTTGTCCAGCGACAGTCGGCCCAGCGGTCGAGTACAGGAATGATAGCCAGCAGCCAAAACGGGATCAGCCAGATCATCCAACGCAGGCCTGAGGTGTTGCCACCGTAGTTGTAGCTGCCCGTTCGCGACAGATAAAACGAAAGAACCACGACGGTTAGCACCAACCCCAACCACAAGAACGGTCGCAAGGCGTGTTCCCGCCAGCGACGGATTTGAATCCAACCCACCACCGTCAAAAAGAACACAGGCGACAACGACAAGACCCCGTGATGCCCAACGGTGCAATGCAGCAGGTACGTGTACCACGGCTCGCGATTCGCATCGAGTCCCGACGGATTCGACCAATAACTGGGAATGCCTTCGTAAACGTAGTTGTAGGGGCCTTTGCCGAAAAAGACATAAAATGGACGCCAATCGCCGCTGGCGATGTAAGTCGTCGCGAAGAACGCCGCCAAAGGCAACAGCGCGGCCGGCACAAAGTACTTCCACGTGGAAGCTGCCGCGCGGTATTGCAACAGCAACAACATGGACACGCCAAAGATGGCAGCCGGCAATTCACTGGTGCATGTTAACGCCGCAAAGAAACCTGCCAGCACAAAATGCAGCGGCCGTCGCGAACCGTCGATGACAATCCGTAGTGCCGGGTACAAGGCAAACACCACACACACAGTACCGACCGTGTGATTGTTCAACGTCACCATGAACGTCGTCAGTAGTGTCCCAATCGAGGCCGTCAGCAATACGAAATAACGCGTCGCATCGCGGCGGGCATAGCGCTCCACCGTTGCCGCGATCAAAACGAGTGCCGCGATCATCGGCAGCAGGTTGACAATTATCAAAATCAACCGTGTGACTGCCTCGGTCTGTTTGATCAGATTCCATCCTGTCGTTTTCTTCACACACCAATACACACCAGCAACGGCTGTCGGCAGCAGCGCCGGCTTGGTTGAGTAGAAATGACCTTTGAAACGTACCTTATCAATCGTGTCCCAGCCGGGTTGGCGGATGATTCGATCGATGGTGTATGTGTCACGCTCGACAATCGACCAGACGGTACACCACCGCGAGCGGTCGTTTGCGCTTTGCAACGGCCGGGCGTTGAGAATTGCCGAAGCGATCAATGCGGCGGCGGTGGCGATGATAAACGCATAGACCGCGCGACGCCGTCGCGCGGCATCCGCATCGCAGGTTGCATCCGGTGATTGTTTTAACGAATCGGGCATGGCGTTCGAGGATCGGGCGCGACCAGTGGTCGCGGCTTTACATTTCGATGACGGGTGCCACTGGCGTGTCGCCAGTGCAGCACGAAGAACACTGGCGAC
>JABISG010000091.1 GCA_018699955.1 Planctomycetaceae bacterium
ACTGGCGACACGCCAGTGGCTCCCAACCCCGTGGCAACCGAGAGTTCGCGGAGCAACCCGATCAGATGTCGTTTTCGTCTGAGAGCATCCGTACGTCGCTGTCGCTGTCTTGATTCGCCGGATTTGACGGCTCTTGGGGTCCATCGGCTAAATCATCCAGCGTATTGGTGGCGAGGTAGTCTTCGCCGTCTTCCCCCTCGTCGGGACCCATGTGGACGCGGAATTTTGCGCCGGCGAACGCCAATTCGTCGCCTGGAAGCAGCGCGCCGCTGGTCACCCGTTGTCCGTTCACTTTGGTGCCGTTGGTACTTCCCAAATCGCGGATGAACAACAGGCCGTCGGTTTTGACGATGAGGCAATGCAGCTTCGAGACGCTGCCCCGATCAACCACCAGATCGCACAGTCGCGACTTGCGGCCCACAAGAATCACGTCCTTCTTCAGCACGATGGGCTTGTCGCCTTCAACCGGAATGAGTTGTGCCAACATGTTCCGCTCCAACTCCAGCCCGATGTGAGTTCCTGCCAACGAATGGCAGATGAAATGACCTTCGGCAGGCGACGTCCACGTCACCGATTCGCGACGTAGTATTTGCTTACCGAATCGATTCTCCCACCTCGATCCAGTCGGTGTCAAGTGGCCATATCCTGGGCCGGAAACAATTGTGGATTGACGTCACGGCCGGTATTACCACTTGCCGGTGATTGCCACGGTCAGCCCCGCCTTTTGCAGATTGACAAACAGCGTCGAACCGTCGGGCGAGAAGCAGGCACCGGCGAGTTCCGTGTCCAAGTGATTCTGGGCCAGCAGATAGAGATCGCCCTTGGGGGTGACACCCACCAAACGGCACGGTGTATCACTATGGTCTTCGCAGACGATCAAATCACCCGAGGCAGCAATCGTCAGGTTGTCGGCATTGTGAAGCAATTCGGTGTCGTTCGGCTCGATGAATAACTCCAGGGTCCCAGGGTGATCCTTCTCGCGTGCGGTTCCTTCATGCGGGCTGGGAACGTATCGCCAAATCTGTCCTGCCTTTTTCTCGCCGCCGCTGGTGCAGGCAAAGTAGACTTCCTCTTTGCCCGTCCAAATCCCCTCGCCCCGAGCAAAACTCGCGGCACCGGCTTCGTGGCCGCGGTATCGTAAATCATCTTTTGGCGAATCGATCTCTTCCATGTCGATCCACTCGACAGACATCTTGCGGCCAACAGCAAACGTTCCGGCCGCTGCGTCCCAGTTGCGGGTGTCGGCACTCTTCCGGTCGACAATTTGCAGGGCTTGCAATTTTCCGCCTTCAGCCAGACGCCCCGGTTTCTTCGGCAGGAAACGATAGAACAAGCCATCGTCGCGGTCTTCGGTCTCGTAGACGGTTCCCGATTTGGGATCGACGGCAATTGCCTCGTGGTTGAACCGTCCCATCGCCTTGAGTGGTTCCGGTTCAGCCAGCGAAATCTCAGAAGCTGCCGGTACTTCGAAGGGGTAGCCGTGGTCCTTTTCGGCGAAATAGCCGTCCTCATGGAGTCCGGCGCGAATCACGGTTTCTTCACAGGTGATCCAACTATTCCAGGGAGTCGGACCGCCGGCACAGTTGCGATAGGTGCCGAGCAGGCTCATGAACTGCTGTTCGACGCGCTGCGTCTTCGTGTTGAAGACGACCGTGCTGGTGCCGCCCGCTCCCGGTGTTTTTCCGTTTCCATAGTCGTACATCCGCTCGCGATCGACCTTCGTCAGCCGTTCGTTCTTCTTGCCAAATGCGTTCCCCTGATCGGGAAGCAGTTCGTGATTGCGGATGAGAATGGTGCGACCGTTCGAGCCGGCGAATGTTGCCATGCCATCGGGCAGGCCAGGAAGCAGAAGCCCATCATTGAGTTTGTCGCCGGTCCGAGAAATGATCCGGTACTGGAACCCGCGTGGTAAATCGAGAACTTTTTTCGCATCCGGAATGAGCGGGCCGTATTGCTCGACGAATTGGCCGCTCCGTTGGTCGCTGCCCGCAGCACCACAGAAACTGCGAAGCCCATAGAAACCAGCGGCCACACCACTGGAAACACTCAGGAAACGTCGGCGAGAAACAGAACTCATCTGTAGTGTCCTTCAATTTGTCCCGGGAGATTATTTGAAATAGTCTGCACTAATTAGTGGCGTCTCAAAGCCCGCGGGCTGCGGCCCGCGGGAACGAACACTGGAGCATCAGGAATGCAACAGCGGTGGGTCTTCGATACGATATAACGGTTCGCACCGACTGTCGGCGTGACCTTCTAAATGTGGTTCTTTTTCAGGATACCCGATGGCGCGGGCTGGCGACAGCCGATCGCCGGTCAACAAACATCACCACCAGCACCTTCATCTCTTCTTCGCAGGGGCTTCACAGCGGTTTCCACGAGCATTCAGTTCGATCACAAAACAGACCATCGGATATGACAAGCAAGCAGGCATCCCAACCCAAGCGAAACGGTCGGCAACGGTGGTTGTTCCGGGCGGTGGCGGTCGTGTTCGGGCTGTCGGTGTTCGTGATGCTGGAATTCGCGTTGGCAGTGTTGGACGTTGGCGGATTGAACGAACAGGACGATCCGTTTGTCGGCTTCGATGATGTTCGCCCGCTGTTCGTACCCAATGAGACAGGGGTACGGTTTGAGATTCCGCGTTCGCGGTTGCGGTTCTTCGCCCCGGAGTCGTTTCCAGCAAAGAAACAGAAAGAGACGTTTCGCATTTTTTGCCTGGGTGGTTCGACGGTGCAGGGCCGGCCCTATTCCAGCGACACGTCATTCAGCAAGTGGCTGCAATTGAGCTTGGAAACTGCTCAGCCGGAGCGAAACTGGGAAGTGATTAACTGCGGCGGTATCTCCTACGCCAGCTATCGGTTGGTGCCGATCCTCGAAGAGTGCACCACCTACGAGCCGGATCTGTTCATCGTCTGCACGGGACACAATGAGTTTCTGGAAGAGCGGACATACGGGCACATCAAGCAAACTCCGGCAGCGCTGAAGACGACACACCGATTCGTTTCGCAGTTGCGAACGTACTCTTTGTTGCGGACGGGCTATCAATCTTTCACTCAAGCCGAGTCATCCTCAACCGACCGACCCAATCTGCCCGTCGATGCCGATGCGCTGCTCAACTATAAGAACGGCATCGAGGCCTATCATCGAGACCCGGACTTTCGGGCCGGCGTAATCGACCATTTCGAACACAACGTCCGACGGATGATCGTGCTCTCGCGGAATGCGAACATTCCGCTGCTGCTTGTTCGTCCCCCTTCTAATCTGAGCGATTGCCCGCCGTTTAAGTCGCAACATCGCGATGGGCTATCACCGGAAGAACTCACCCGCTGGCAAACGCTGGTCGGGCAGGCGAAGGAGCATTACCGCGACGATTTGTTTCGGTCGGTACAACTGTTCGAGCAGGCCCTCGATGTCGATGAAGAATACGCGGCAACGCATTACGAATTGGGGCGATGCCACTTGTTGACTGGAGACCCGGATCGCGCACACGAGTCGTTTTTGAGGGCGCGGGAACTGGATATCTGCCCGCTGCGGATGATCGCCCCATTAGAAAAAGCGTTAACCGAAACGGCTGCGAACACCGGCACGCCGTTGGTCGATGCTTTCACACTGCTGAAAACGGAATGCCAGCACGGAATTCTGAGTGATGCGATACTGGTCGATCACGTCCATCCACAGATCCGTGGACATCAACTCATCGCCAACGCATTGACCGGCGTGATGATCCAGCGGAATTGGGTCACGCCGGCGGCCGGTTGGAAGAAACGTCGCGACCAGGTCTATCAACAGCATTTCAATTCGCTGGAAAGCATTTACTTTGCGCGCGGGCTGCGAGAGTTGAAAGCGCTACGCGCGTGGGCTGCCGGCCGCGCCGATGGTCCGGAGATTTCCAAGAAGCCTTGATCCAAAAACAGCGCGGCGAACAAACGTCGCTTGCGGTTTAGCGGACCATTGAATACCCGGCATCCGCGAAACCGCAAGCGGGCGATCTTAGGTCAACTCGGGAATCGGTCGGCCGCTGTCGAGAATGTAGCGGGGACGGCCGGAATGATCGTTGAACGTCCACTGCGGATCGATACCCAAATGACGATAAACGGTCGCCAGCAAATCCTGCGGCGTGTACGGTTTTTCGGCCGGGTATTCCGCCTTGCTGTTGGTTGCGCCAACCACTTGCCCCATTCGCAAATCCCCGCCCGACAACAGCGCGGTATAGGCTTGCGGCCAGTGATTGCGACCGGTCCCCGTTGTGTTCTTGCTCAAACGTGGCGTGCGGCCGAACTCACCGACGACAACGATCAAAATCTTTCGGTTGAGACCGCGCTCGTGAATGTCTTCGATGAGTGTGCTCAGGGCCTGATCCATGTACGGCAGGCGGACCTTCATGTACTTGCCGAAGTGTCCCGGGCGACCCGCATTTGAAATGTGATCGTCCCAGTTGGTGAATTCCTGCCCGGTCTTGGGCGTGTTGAAATACACATTGATGACGGAGGTTCCGGCTTCGGCCAGGCGGCGAGCAAGCAGGCAACACTGTCCCCACTGGTTGTCGCCGTATCGTTCGCGGAGACGCGGGTCTTCACGTTTGATATCGAACGCCTTTGCCACTTCAGGACTGGTGAGCATTTGGAAGGCAAGGCCGCGAAACTTTTCGATACTGCCGAGTTCACCGGCGACGTCCAGATCGTTGCGCAGGCGATCGAGTTGCCGCACGAGTTGTTGTCGGTTTTCGAGAAACCGGGAATCGCGACCGGCAGCCAACTTGACCTGCGGCGGTGTGTAACTCTTCGACGCAGGGTCGCCCGGCTCGAATGGGGCATGATGCAAACCAAGATAGGTCGGCCGTGTCATGTAGGGTTTTCCGGGAATGGCCACGTAAGGCGGAATTGCCCTGGTTTTCATGCCGCGAATCTTGCCGGTGATGTGGCCGAAATCCGGATTCTCACTCTTCGACTGTGATGTCGGATCGAGCTTCGTCGGCCGCTTGCCGGTGAGGACGACGATGCCACCATCGCTGTGGATTCCAACATCGTGATGCAGCGACCGGACCAGCGAGAACTTGTCGGCCAGTTTCGCCTGTCGCGGAAACAATTCGCAGAAATCCATGCCGGGAACATTACTGGAAATCGGCGTGAAGATGCTGCGGTAATCGCTGGGGGCATCGGGTTTGAGATCGTACGTTTCCAGTTGCGACGCACCGCCATGCTGGTACAGCATAATGACCGACGTATCCGGCGCAGCCGTTTGACCGGCAGCAGCCCGCGCGGCGAGGACATCGGCCAATGTGCCGCCGCCCAACGCTAGCGCCCCAATTTGCATGAAGCCGCGGCGGGAGATGGGGCCATGACAGAATTCGTCGTTCATCTACGGTTCCTTGATTCCGATCCGAAACCTACCAAAGGTATTGAATCTGCCCCTCGTGCTACGAAAACAATTTCGTCAACGGCTCGCCGCCCTCGATCATCCTCACCGGGCGGCCTGTTTGGTCGGGGATGACCAGATGCGGATCGATTCCCAATGACTGATAAATGGTCGCAGCCATATCTTCCGGGCTGACCGGATGCGTCGCCGGATAGGCGGCGTCCTTGTCCGAACGGCCGTAGGTCACGCCTCCGCGAATGCCAGCGCCAGCCAGCACGGCAGGAAAACAGAAGCTCCAGTGTCCGCGGCCCCAGGTGGCATTGGGTTTCGGAGTGCGGCCGATTTCGCCGACCACAACAACCAGCGTTTCGTCCAACAGTCCTCGGTCGTCCATGTCGGACATCAAAGCGGAAAACGATTGATCGAATTTGGGCAGCAGGTGATCTTTGAGGCTGTTGGAGTTGCGGTGCGAATCCCAGCTGTAGCCGTCGGGCGCATCCCAAATCACGCTGACAAATCGGCAACCTGCTTCGATCATACGGCGGCCCATCAAAACCGACTGCCCAAACAGATGCCGACCGTATCTGTCGCGGAGCGAATCGGATTCGCGGCGGATATCGAATGCGCTGCGGATTTTCTCCGAGGTGACCAGCGACATGGCCCGCTGGCGAATGCTGTCATAGTTCACAAACTGTTTTGACTTCTCGACGGCGCGTCGGCTGTCGTCGAATTGTTCCAGCAAACTGCGGCGGCGATTGAGTCGATCCAGCGACATTTCGGATTCGGGTACGAGTCCTTTGATGCGGAAGTCAAGTTCCGCCTCCGTGCAGTCGCGAAAGAAAGGATTGTCCTTGCTGTTACGGCAGCGGATGTCGGTCGCCAGCGCGTTGTATGCCGGTCCGAGCCAGCCGGCATACTGACCGGTGCGATCGTACGCCTGCAAATGGCCAAGCCGATTTGGCAGGTAGACGTAATCGGGAAACGTTCGCAAATGTCGGTCGGGAGCGTGTGCCGAGAGGTACTCGACAACCGATCCCATTGCGGGCCAGTCGGTGTCGCGGGCGTTGACGTCGCTGCCGTTCTCGGCACTGCGGGTCCATTTGTGTCCGGTTTGAATGTAATGGCAGGCGTTGTGATCGTTGTGCGGATGGGTCATCGTGCGAACCACACACAGGCGATCAGAAATCGCCGCCGTCTTCGGCAGATGTTCGCAGATACGCAGGCCGGGAGTTCGTGAATCGATCGACTGAAACGGGCCGCGAATCGTGGCCGGCGCCTCCGGTTTCATGTCGAATGTTTCTAACTGGCTTGGACCGCCAAACAGATAGAGAAACAGCACGGACTTTGCTCGCCCGCTGCCGAAAGCTGTTCCGGGTGAGGAAATATCAGCGGCAGCCTCCGCCGCAAGTATTGAGGGCAGATTCACCCCGAACAAACCCGCTCCGCCGACGCGCAACAGATCTCGCCGGGTGAGTCCCGAGCAAACGCGCTGCGGTCGTCCCTGGATTGACAGCATGAAACGGCCTCCGTCTTAGCAGGAAGTGCTTGTCTCAGACACAGGACCAGCACGCAAAACCTCACGCTATGGCGTGCCGGTTCGCCAACGCAAACCGCGCTGACATCCCCCAAAACTCGACGCCGGCTGCCGCCGTTAGTGTATCAAAATCTCCCGATATGTCGAACGTTTGATCGCAGGCAACATGATCGCACGTCGAGATTCCGTCGTGACAGACTGCGACTCGATCAGGTAGGAATGAACCGACAATGTCGCTCAAATCAGCCGTTTTCCGCCGTTGACCAGCCTCGAGTCACAAATTCCGGCCTGTCCTGAATTGCCAGCGCGTGTTACAATGTTCTCTACCGAATGGAAGCGGTGCGGCGAGTTTGAATCCACGTGAAGCGAATTCTCGTCGCCAGGTTCAGGATGAGGAAGACAACGTATGTCGTCTGTCGTGAAGAGTGCCGGCCTTGCGGCGGCGTGTCTGTTGATGTCAGGCTGTTTCAATTCCGGGCTCACGCGTCTGCCGGAATTTGGAAACGGTCAGCCGCAAGTCGAGAAACGATCGTTCGAACGACACGATCCATTTCCCGATGAACTATCGGCTCCCGACATGCAGGTTCGCCCGCGCGAGTTCAGCAATCAGCGAAGCGAACCCCGGCGGGCGCTTGAGGAAGAGTTATTTCGGGGGACAACGGGCAACGGCAGCATCCAGCCGGGAAGTCCTGATTTGCGCGGCTCGCAATACCGCGATTCGGTCCGGTTTTGACCGAACGGAATTGCCGTGCGATGTGGACGACAGCCGAGAGACCGGCTTTGTTCGGAACACATTGACACGGGGACTTCCGCGATGCATACTGCGAAACTCAGCGTTTGTCGCGCACTGGTTATAACCGTGATTGCATTTGCCGGTGTTCCGACGTGCGCGATAGCGGCTCCCGAGCTTCCCTGGTCGGTCGAATCGAGCGGCCGCAAGTACATCACGCCGGAAATCCAGCAGGCCATCGAGCGTGGGCTGAAGTATCTGGCGGTGCAGCAACACGCCAACGGGTCTTTCGGCCAGCAGCGTAGTTATCAGCGAAACGTGGCCGTCACCAGCCTGTGCGGCATGACGTTTCTTTCGGCCGGTCATACTCCCGGTCGCGGCAAGTATGGTCGCGAGGTGCAGCGCGCCGTCGATTTCGTCCTCTCGCGAGCGCAGCCGAACGGTTTTATCATCGATGAATCGAGCAAGTCTCACGGGCCAATGTATGGACACGGCTTTGCCACACTTTTTCTGGCTGAAGCCTACGGAATGTCGCCCAAGAAAGAAGTCCGACAGACGCTTGAAAAGGCGGTCAAACTGATCGTCAACACGCAAAACAAAAAGGGAGGTTGGCGGTATTTTCCAGAACGCAAAGATGCCGACCTGTCGGTCACCGTTTGCCAGGTGATGGCGTTGCGGGCAGCACGCAACTGCGGGTTGTTCGTTCCCAAGAGTACCATCGATAAGTCGGTCGAATACGTCAAGCAGAGTCAAAACTCCGACGGTGGATTTCGATATCAGCTGGTTCGCCGGGCCGACAGCATGTTCCCACGATCGGCCGCCGGAGTGGTCGCACTATACAGCGCGGGGATTTATGAAGGCCCGGAAATCGATCGCGGCATCGGTTATCTCAACCGCTTTGTGCCGCGAGGCGAAGTCTTTCGATTCGAAACGCATTATTTCTACGGACATTATTACGCCGTGCAGGCGATGTGGCATGCCGGCGGACAACATTGGAAACGTTGGTATCCGGCCATTCGCGATGAATTGATCCACCGCCAGCAACCCAACGGCGGCTGGACCGACACCACAATCAACACCGAGTACGGCACGGCAATGGCGTGTCTGATTCTGCAAATGCCAAATAACTACCTGCCAATCTTCCAGCGGTGAGTGCGTTAATTGGTCAGGTTTGTTGTGACCGCATTCATGCGGTTGAATCGCTTCCTGACTCGCCGCCCTTGTTCGATCAAAAAAGGGCCGATGAATATCACACCATGAGAGTACACCGAATTGCATTTGTCGTTCTATTGTTGGCACCGTTGACTGTGTCAGCACAGCCGGAAGGCGTGGAGACCGTCACCGTTGCCGATCTTGCCGGTCGGGAACATTCGGGGACCCTCCGGCAACTGACGAACACGATGCTGACAATTGGGGACGAGACACCGCAGCGATTCGATTTGAGCGACTTGCTGTCGATACGATTTCGGAAACGCGCTGCAGCAATACGTCAGCGCGGTTCGATGGTTCTGTTAGCCGGTGGCGATCGGCTTTTGCTTCAGCCGACGTCTTTAGACGAAGATGACCTCGTCGGCATTTGGCAGTACTTTCCGGCGTGGCCGCGATTGAATATCCCGCTCGAATGCGTGAGGGCCATTGCGTTTCAACTTCCCGAAGATGCGCCGACCCGCCACCGGTTGACCGCAGAACTATTGGAGTACCGCGAAAAAAGTGATACCGTCATTCTTGAGAACGGCGATCGCCTCCGCGGACAGTTGATTCGACTCTCGGCCGACGCTCTTGCGTTCGAGGGACCGGTCGGGAAGTCATCAATTCCCAGCAACGACATTCGCGCACTGGCGCTCAACAGCGAGTTGATCAGCGTGCCTAAGAAAACGGGCAAACGCGTATTGTTGGAGCTGCGTGACGGTTCGCGGCTGACGGCTCGCCGCGTGGTTCTGTCCGAGCAGGGACTGCTTGAGGTGGAAACACAGTTTGGATCAGGCTTGCGAGTCCCAACATCAGCCGTCGTTTCGATGCGGTTTCTCGGAGGCAGGGCGGTCTATCTATCGGACATGAAGCCGGTCGATTTCGAGTTTACGCCGTATTTCCAAACCCGTTGGCCGTTGCGTCTTGACCGCAACGTGAACGGTGGCCCGCTGCGATTGAAAGGTCGCGAGCACGCCAAAGGACTGGGAATGCATAGTCGCAGCGTCGTCAGTTACGATCTGGCAGGTGAGTTCAGTCAGTTTCGCGCCACGGTTGGAATCGATGATTCGGCCGGTGGGAAAGGCAGTGTCCAATTCGCCGTCGAAGTTGATGGCGAACGCGTCTTCACCAGCAGCGTGATGACAGGCACTGACACACCGACGTCCATTGGCCCGCTCGATGTTTCCGGTAAGAAGCGACTGACGCTGATCGTCGAATTCGGCGAACGGGGCGACATCCTCGACCACGCCAACTGGTGCAACCCGCTGCTGATACGACAAGGAGAGAGATAAGGAGTGGGGGAGAGGGGGAGAAAGGCCAATTCGATAATCTCAATCCACCCGCCGTGAATCCTCGCATCTTGGTCTCTCCCACTCTTCTCGCATGCAAAGTGACCGGCATGTTGGTAACGTGGTTCCCGCGAGAACTTACCTCTGCCACCTGCCAGAAGGGTCACGATGTCGCTGTACGATACGAACTTCACCGGGTGGGACTGGGGCATTGTCGTCGTCTATCTGGCGGCTTCGATTGTCATCGGGCTGTGGGCGAATCGTTACGTTGGCAACCTGTCGGACTATCTGCTCGCCGGCCGCACGCTGCGAATTCGGCTGGCGCTCGCAACCATGACCGGCACCGAACTTGGGCTGGTCACCGTGATGTACAGCGCCGAACTTGGATTCCTGCAGCAATACGCGTCGTTGTATCTGGCACTGTATGAAGCCGCGTTTCTTTTGATCATTGGCTTGTCGGGCTTTGTCGTCTATCGACTACGGCAGACGGCGGTTCTCACGATTCCCGAGTTTTACGAACGGCGGTACTCTCGCGGCGTCCGCGTGGTCGGCGGTTCGATGATGGTCATTTCCGGCGTGCTGAATATGGGGCTGTTCCTGAAGGCCGGCGCACAATTTCTCACCGCGATTTCGGGCCTTCAAGACCCGCTGTACCTCAAGCTGATTATGACCGGCCTGCTGCTGTTGGTGCTGTTTTACACGGTGCTGGGGGGAATGGTCTCGGTCGTCATTACCGATCTGGTGCAGTTTGTCGTGTTAGGAATCGGCATGCTGGTTGTCACCTGGTTCGTCGTCAGCCACATCGGCTTCGACGGGTTTCAAGACGTTGTAACGGTGCATGATGGTTACGTCGATCCGACGAGTGGCGTCAACCCGACCAAACCCAACGTACCGGCCGCCGGTATCGGCGGTGGAACCATGTTGCAAATGGCGGTCGTATTGTTTTCGGCGCTCATGCTTTGGCCCGCCGGTGCTTCCCGCACACTTGCGGTGAAGTCGTCCGAAGTGGCGCAGCAGCTTTATTTGTATAGCACGATCCCGTTTCTGGCACGGCGTGCGCTGCCGGTGTTGTGGGGCATCGGGGCGTTTGCGTTTTTCAAAATGAACCCCGAATTGTTGAGTGCCTTTCAAAGCGAGGTGGCTGCCTCGGCTAACGGCGAGGGGACGGGGATCTCCTCACTCTCGGCGACGCCGTTGTTTCTGGCGAAGATTATTCCCACCGGCATACTCGGTTTGGTGACGGCGGGCATGGTGGCGGCGTTCATGTCGACCCACGACAGTTATCTACTCTGCTGGAGCGGCGTCGTCACGCAGGACATTGTCGCGCCGTTGTTCGGCCCGTTGAGTCAACGGCAGCGAATTTTCAGTACGCGAATCTCCATAATTGTCATTGGAGCAATGCTGCTGGTATGGGGGCTGTGGTACGAGACGAAGGCCAATCTTTGGGAATACATGGCGACCACTGGCACGGTTTATCTGGCCGGTGTGTTGCCGGTTGTCGTCGGTGGACTGTACTGGAAGCGTTCTGCCACCGCCGGAGCCTACGTGGCGTTACTCGGCGGGGTGACCGGAGTTCTCGCAATGGGACCGGCCGTTAACTGGATGAACCTGAAGCTCGCGTCCGGCCAGGTGTCGTTCCACATTGAGAATTGGCATATGGTGTTGACAACATTTACCATCTCCTCATTGGGGTTTGTCGTGGTGTCGCTGTTGTTCCCCCAACAAACCGTTCCGAGCAGTCATCAGCCAAAGGAGACGACATGAACGGGTGGATGATTCTCTGGACGGCTACCCTGGTGGTAGGCGTTGTCGGTTTCATTGGATTGCTGCTGACGGTCAGTCTCGGCGCATTTGGCGAGTTGCGGCTGATGCTGGAAGAATTGCGCGAAGACACCCGCGAATCGGCCGAGCACCCGGAAGTCCTCGACGAAGCGACCTGACGAACGCGGTATGGTGGCAAATGCGAAGTGTTAGACGACACACCGGATAGCGGGAAACGATCCGGTTCCAGCTAGGCAACGGGGATTCGCTTCGCTAATCTACTGGCTCAGCATGACCGAATGGAATCGGTTGTGGCGCGGCAGCATCACATGGCCGAATTCCTTTCGGTGCCGGAACCCCAAGCCATGATGTGTCCATTTTGCCGAGATGGTGAAACCAAGGTGATCGACTCGCGCGCGAGTCAGGTATTCGTGATTCGCAGACGCCGCGAGTGCTTGAGTTGTGAACGTCGGTTTACGACCTACGAAAAGATCGAAGAGTCGCCGCTGAAAGTCATCAAGAAAGATGGCACGCGGGTCCCTTTCGACCGCGAGAACATTCGCTCGGGATTGGAAAAGGCCTGCTACAAGCGGCCCATTAGTGCCGACGAGATCGAAACGATCATCTGCGATATCGAAGCCGGCGTTTACGAGGAATTCGAGCGAGAAGTTCCTTCCCGATCGATCGGCGAAAAGGTCATCGACGCACTGCGTGACGTCGATCAGGTCGCCTTCGTCCGGTTTGCGTCGGTGTATCGAGAGTTCAAGGACGTGAACGATTTCGTCGAAGAATTGGGGCCGATGTTGAAGGGCGAATCGACGCGACGCTGAAATGTTGATTGGCATCGAACGAAAAAACCCCCGCAACCTGAGTCACGGGGGCTTATTGATTTCAGCCGAGTCCAAGCCGACGGCTTATTGAAACGGTCTGGGGTTCGGCAGTAGCAGGAACGGGAAGACCCGTAACGGCCGGCCAACCGGGTAGTCGTTGCGATACCGCAGTTGTGCTGCACGATCGGCGGCAAATTGCAACTTGGTGAAATCCAGACCGCAGTAAGCGTCGGTGCCGGTTTCGGCGGCGACGTCGGCAAAAACTTCGCCCGCCGATGCGGCGTGCCGTCGCACTCCGTGGATGCTCTTTTCGCGAACCTTCATACCGGCAGCGGAGAGTTTGACGAGGCCCTTCAGAAATCGGCCGACCGTCAAATCGGGGCCGGTGACGCGCCACAGCCGTTCCCACTCGTCGTGTGCTTCCCAGTAATACCCCAAATTGAAATAGTCGATGGCCAACAGATAGTTGCGGTTGTCGGCCCAGGAATCGGGCGGCAACGGCTTCATCGCGCGGTTTTTCTGCCCGTAACTATGCCCCCGTTGATCTCGGTAGGGGTGGGGCGTGTCAGTTCCGGGAATAAATGTGTAAGTCGGCAGACTTGCCCCCGGCAGCATACGTCCGGTTTGCTTTTTCGTTGCGGTAGAATTGACCATCCGTTCCTTTTCTCCAGTTTTTCAAAATGCGTCCGTTTCGCGCCGCGTCGTCTTGGCCCGAACTCTCGTGACTTTCTCCCGAAAACCGTCCACCGACTCCATATCAAACCGAGACTTCCCCGCCGAGTCAAACAGAAAATCGGCGTCAAACAGAAAATCGGCAAAAAGCCGAACTTCTTCGGGAGTTGACTGCCGTCGTGGCGGGCGCTCGCGTCGGAAAGTCCAACTCGACCTTCACGGTTGTTCGGAGCGGGTTACGGGTGTGAATCTTGAAGTCAATCGAACCGGCGTCAAGCCCGCCCGATATCCTAGACTACCCAAAAATGAATCAAAAGTGAGAGACCAGTTTGGCGAAAAACGCCAAATTTTCAAAAGTTTCTCCAAACGCCACCCCACCGACCGTTATGTCGCGCACTGCTTTACAGTTGTTGAAATCATTGCCTCGCCTGGATCTCACACGACGGCAGTCGCCGGCTCATTCGTCGTTCGACAGCGCGAAGCTCATATGCAATTCGGCGTGTCGCAAGTGCAGCGATTGCCACTCTTCGGGTGTGAGTTGTCCCAAAGCGGGGTGCGCGGCCCGCGGTATTTCGCGCTGCAGCCGGTCGAGCGCTGCCAGAATCATGCGGGTACCCTCTTCGACTGTCGTATCCGGTTCGGGAAGCAGCCCCCGTCCTTTTTTCGGCAGTTTGAATCCGGATGGCAGTTTCTTGTGCAGCAGTCGATTCTTGAGAAACAGCGTCACCAGTTTCCTAACAAGCCACGGCGACTGAAACGGAAAGCCATCCAACGAAAATCCGATTGTCTTCGCCAAATGCACCAGGATCTGACCAAAGGACCAGTCGCCGACAGTGCGAACGGAAGTCGCTGCAAGTCGTTCGACGTCGGCCCGAAAGTCGTCGAGCGACAAGTATTGCACGTCACGTCTGCGGCCAGCCAATTCGCCGGTCATCACGAGTCTCCCTCTCTCCTTATCTCCCGCTCCCTTTATCTCCCTTCAGCGGCGCGATCGTTCGGACAAACGAAATCACGTCGGCCAACTGCTGTGGGGTGACGTCCTTCTCCAGTCCCTCGGGCATCAAGGTCTTGCCGCTGGATGTGAGACTTTCGATGTTCGACCGCAGCACGATGTCTTGCTTGCCCTCGGCCCGTCGCAGCGTGACGCTATTGGCAGTTTCCGATGCGATCATGCCGGTGATCACCTTTCCGGCCAGTGTGACCAGCGTGTAATTGGTGAAGTTCGGCTGTGCTTCGCGGTTCGGATCGAGAACGGCGATCAGCAGGTCGGCCGGTGATTTGTTCTTCGTCGATGCCAGATCGGGGCCGACCTGTTTGCCCTCGTTTTCGACCTTGTGGCAAACGGCGCACTGTTTCAAGAAGACTTCACGGCCGCGTTTGGGGTCTCCATCAAGGTCGAGCACTTTCTGGAGACTGGCTACGACCTTCGCGCGGTCGGTCGCGACATCGGCGGCCAACAGTTTCCGTGAACGCGAACGCAGACCGGCGTTGGGATGGTTTAACAAGAGTTGCTTCTTGTCGCGTTCCAGTTCGCCCGATTTGACTCGGCCCGCCTCAATGGCGTCGAGCAATACGGCTGCGTGATTCGTGCGGCTCACCAACACATCGATTATTGCCCGACGGACCTGCGGGCTGTAAGACCGCCAGTTCTTCAACAGTGCGGCGGCTGTGTCGGCTTCAGCATGATTGGCCAGCGCATCGACGGCGACCAGTTGCAGGTCGCTGGGAGCTGTGGGCGTTAACAGCGGCGTGAGATACTCCGACGCCGTGGCAAAGTCAGCATGCGCGAGCAGTCCGGCCGCCGCTTTGCGAACGGTCATCGCGGCTTGCGTGTCGCCGGCTTGCCTTCCGGAGGCAACAAACAACACCTGCACTCGCTGACGAGTCTTTGGTGCGATTGTCTTGTCTGCTAACAGCGCTGGAATTGATGCACCACGACGGGCAAGCCCCTCACCGAGCGACCGGACGACCGCCTGTTGAGTGTCGATGGAAAGTCGACGGGTCGCCAGCGTTGTCAGCACGGCGACTGAGCCGGCGGAGTTCTTATCGGAACCAACGAGCTTCAGAATCTCTGCCAGTACGCCCGACGACTGCGTTCGCCGCAAGAGTTTAAAATCTACAAGCAAGGCGGAGGCAAGCTCGTCGGATGATTCGCCGATGGACGTCAGCAATGCCGTCCGCAGGTCACGGTCGGCTCGATTGCTGGCCGCAAGTTTCTTCAGCGCAGGCAATGCGTCGGCAGGGCGAGCTTCACCGAGAGAATACGCAACTTGCAAGCGGACGCGATACGCATCGTCGGTCAGTTTGCCCAGCGCGGCGACGAGTTCGGGCGTCGTTTGCAGGAAGACCTCGCAAAGCCGCACGGCATGTTCGCGGACACCGGGATGCTTATCGTTGAGTGCTGTCATCAGAAGTTGCGGCATCAGAGCGCTGAGACCATCAAGCGTCCACAGTGCGTGCAACCGGGCTGTTGGCGATTTGGATTCGATGGCAAGTTTCTTCAACCCAGCGACGGCAGTCATATCCTGTCGTTCCCAAATCAGCCGCTGAGCGGTCTCGCGGTTCCAACTGTTGGGCGATTCTAACTGTGCAACCAGTTCGGCGGTCGAGGCTTTCCCAAGTTTTGGGGGCTGCGTTCGTTGGAATTTGGGCGGGACCAGTCGCCAGACGCGACCGCGGTCGTTGCCACTTTCCAGATCGAGATGGGATTTGATGTCGGCCGGAATCGAGAACGGGTGCTCGATGGTCTCGCGGTACATGTCGAGCACATACAGTGTGCCGTCGGGCGCGTTGACGAAGTTCGTCGGCCGGAACCAGGTGTCGGTCGAGGTGATGAATTCGGTCCTCTGGTCGGCCCGCGTGGCGATAAAACTGGCACCATTGGGCGTGATAGTCTTACGGTGGACGAGATTTCCTCCGACATCGCCGATAAATGCATTCCCCTGAAACGCGGGTGGATACGCGCTGCCGCGATAGACGGTCACGCCGGTGGCCGATGTGAAGAAACCAATGGGGACCAACTCGGTCGCTGGCAGCCGCTTGGCGAATTTGGGATCGGCAGCGCGGCGGCGCGTGCGGACAATCCGCCACGGTTCGGCCGGACTGCGACGGAAGACAGGGGCCGATCCGCCCTCTTTCGAGATGCTGCGGACAACACCCGAGACCGCAACCAACGAATTCCGCGCGATGTACCGCTGCGGGAAGACGACGTGCAGAATGTGGTTGCTGTTACTGCAGACGAAACGGTTTCCCCAGTCGTCCATGGAATGCCCAAACTGCAAGCCACCGGAGATTGCTTCTAGCCGTTCGGTTTTTGGATTGAAGCGGATGTCCTGGCCACGCAGCGAAAACAGCTTCTCGTCGCGGTGTGTTAACGTGGCGCCATTGCGGCCGGATGCTGCGTAAATCCGATTGTCGAGTCCCCATTTCAAATTGTTCGGCAGCCCTTGCACATTCGAGCGGCTGAAGCCGGTATAGACGATCTCGCGGACGTCGGCTTTGTTGTCGCCGTCGGTGTCTTTGAGATAATAAATGTGCGGCGCGGCGATGACGAACACCCCGCCGTTGTAACAGCAGACGGATGTGGGCCAACTGATTCCATCGGCGAAGACGACGCTCTTGTCCATTCTCCCGTTGCCGTCGGTGTCTTCCAGCAAACGGATGACGCCGGCCTCGGGAGTGCCGATGCCCTCGGGACACTGCGGCCGTTTTTCATCCGAGTACGGATAGCCGTGCATCTGGGCGACGTACATCCGCCCGTCTTCGTCAAAACAGGCATCGACGGGATCGGCAACGTCCGGTTCGGCGGCGACTAGTTCCAGTCGGAAGCCGTGTTCCAGCTTGAAGGTCTTCAAAGCCGCCTGCGGTTCGACCGGTTTGAGCCGAACCAGTTGTCCGGCCAATGATTTGGTGTCCTCTTTATCGGCCGCTTGCAATGTTCTGCCTGACGGTGATTGCAAGTGCTGCAGGAGCACAATAACGACAACGGCAAGGACCGCAAAGAACCTCGACCGACGAATTGGGTGCCACTGGCGTGTCGCCAGTGCCCCGCGCGATGCAC
>JABISG010000106.1 GCA_018699955.1 Planctomycetaceae bacterium
GATTGTCGCGCTGGTGTTGGTGATGTTATATCGGGTTTCTCCGCGACGCGTCCGAGTGGCCGAGATTCTACTTTTGGCCGGTCTTGGGGGCGCAGCCTGTTGGACATCGCGGATGATCATCTGGTGGGCACCGGTGGCGGCATACTTTGTCGCGCTGCATGGCAGTGCGGCGTGGAAACGTGTCGCGCGCAGAAAGCCGCCGTTGGTCAATTTGCTGCAGCCGCATTTGTTATGGTCCTGCATCAGCCTGTCGGTTGTTGCCTTGGCAGTGGGCGTGAAATTCTTTGAGCCTTCATTGCGGGGACAGGAAGATCGCGCAAGCTTGAATCGGAGTCGTCTGTCGCCGGTCACGCCGGTTGAGGCGGTCAAACATCTCCGGGAGTTTCCGCCCACCGGGCAGGTTTTCAACAGCTATGAATGGGGCGACTATCTGTTGTGGGCCGGTCCGCCGCGTGCTTCGGTGTTTGTTGCTTCGCATGCGCATCTGGTGCCGCGCGAGGTCTGGCAGTCGTACATGCAGGTGATGAATCTCTCGACCAACTGGGATGATACGCTGGCACGGTTCGGCGTGAATACCATTCTGATTGAAAAGCAGCGCCGCCGTGGTTTGGTTGCGCGATTGGACGCGGACGACAATTGGCAGATGACATACGAGGACGATTTGGCCGTCGTTTATCGGCGCATCATTCCCATTGGGGCTCCGTGATGTTTAAGGAATCAACAAGAATGAAGACGCGCAACGCGTGGGGCGGTTTTCTCGCGGTGCAGGTGATTGTGCTGGCGGGTGTGGCCGCTTCGTGGGGTGTCGTTTCGAGCGAAACACGAGAGACCGTTCGCAATGCGGGCGGCGGAAAACGGGCAGCCGTGCCAATTGAGTTCGATGAGCCGTTGCGAATCGAGCCGCTGTACGACGATCCGCAGGTTGTCAGCGACGAGGAACTGGCTGCCGTTCTCGCAAAAGTTCGCCCCAAATTTCCACAAGAGAGGCGGCGGCCGAATTTTGTCGAACATGCATTGCGCACCTGGGGAGTCGATGCGGAGTTCTCCGATCCGGATGTGATGTCCGGTATTGAGATGCGGGATTTTCTCATCGACCACGGACAGTTCGTCGCTTCCTGGGGAAAGAAAACTCCGGCACTGTTGCAGTCCGGGGAAGCCGGAATCTCGATTCGCTGGGGTAAGCAGCCGGGCGCATCGGTTCATCACGACCATCTGCTGGCCAGCTTGAGCGAAGCCGGAATTTCGCGGAAACAGCGCGTCTATGCGATCGGGCGTCGGGGGGCGACATTCGATAGCATTCTCCAGCAGGCCCTGCTCGATGTGCGACTGGATGAGAAAGAAGTCGAATGGTCGGCAATGGCGTTCGCGTTGTGGTTACCACCGCAGAAGGACTGGACCACCGCCGACGGGCGAGCGATGTCGTTCGACTTGCTGGCGAAACGGCTCATCCGCGGGCATGGCCGCTTTGGCGTTTGCAGCGGCACACATCGCGTTTACTCGCTGATGCTGCTGGCGAGAATCGATGAGGTGATGCGCAGCAGCGGCGACAAGAAAGCGGCCGGTGGTCTTCTCAGCGATGCTGTTCTCGTCGATGTCTACGATCATTTGGCGTCGGTCCGCGATCTGATCAGCGTTTCGCAGTTTGACGACGGCTCCTGGCCGGGCAACTGGTACGACGGTGCCGAGGCGGTGGACTTTCCGACAGATGAAGAACCATACAAGAAGGTGATTGCCACGGGGCATCATCTGGAATGGCTGGCGATTGCTCCGGAGAGCCTGCACCCGCCGCGCGAGCAGATCCGCAAGGCGGCCAAATGGATCATTCAAGCGACGTTGGAGCAGTCGGATGAAAGTCTTCGCAAGCGTTACACATTTTACAGCCACGTGGGCAATGCGCTGGCGCTCTGGCGGAAGACGCATCCGGCGGACTTCTGGAAGAAACACCAAGCCGAACAGGCGGCCTCTTCCAACGAATAACTGATCGACGGGTGCCACTGGCGTGTCGCC
>JABISG010000049.1 GCA_018699955.1 Planctomycetaceae bacterium
CGGCCATGCCGGCCGCCGATTCACTATTGGCGTCACACGCACATCGTGGGCGTGCTTTGTTGTCGATTAAGAAAAAACTCTTTGACATCGACACGGAACTTTCGCAAAATGATCACAGTGAAACGGTTCTGTTGCCACCCGCGTTATGAATGGCTTGGGCAAGATCTGTGGGCGAATCACTTTCGACTGATACCCTCTCTGAACACGAAGAGGGCCGGCTCGACCAATTCAAGTTGGAGTGGATGTCGGGATGTGCTCCCGACATCAAGAGCCACATTGTGGCCGTCGATTCAGAGAGCCACTATCTATCGAGCCTGATCGAACTCGATCTCAATTGCCGCTGGAAGCGATACGACCGCGAAAACCAACCGCTTCACGATGCCCTCGACGAACACGGATTCGCGCTATTTCCAAAGCTCGAAGACTACACCGAAATTGAAACGGTTGAAACGGGCGATGTTGTAACGGTGTCGCTGGTGGCCGAAGAATATCGCGTCCGAACTCGCTGGGGCGATCAGCCGGATCGTGAAGAGTATCTCTCTCGGTTTTCACTCCCGGATGACGATATATGCCAGGCACTCGATCGAGTGAAGACCGAACTGAAATCTGAGAAATTACACTCAGTTCTGGAGGAAGAAGCCGAGCGACCGTCGCGATCGCAGGCGTACGCATCAACGGTGACATTCAAGAGGGATGGGCAGCCAGCGAATGCAGACTCGGCAAGGAGAGCCGTACCCGAATTCTTGAATCATTACAGACTCGATTCGATGATCGGCCGGGGTGGTTTCGGCGAAGTATGGAAGGCTTACGATACCCGCCTGAAAGAGTATGTGGCCATCAAATTCCCCCGGCCGGACCGTGAGTTTCCCGCCGAAGTTGTGGAGTTCTTCAAACAGGAAGGCGAAAAACTCGCTGCACTTCGCGACATTGACGGCGTCGTAGCAATTTACGCAGCCGGCGAATTCGACGGTCATCCGTACATGGTATCCCGGCTGATCGAAGGCGAAGATCTGGCGCAGCGGTTAAAACGCTCCCCGCTTTCACACGGGGAAGCTGCCGAACTGGTCGCCACAGTTGCGGAGATCTTACATCGCGCTCACACCAAAGATCTGGTGCACCGCGACGTCAAACCGCACAACATCCTCCTTGATGCGAACGGGCGAGCATTTCTTACCGATTTCGGTCTCGCGATTACAGAGCAGGAGCAACTGCAGGAAGAACCTGGCATTCTTGGCACATACGCCTACATGTCACCCGAACAGGCGCGTGGTGAAAACCAACTCGTTGACGGTCGGACCGACATTTACAGCCTGGGAGTGGTTCTGTACGAGGCGTTAACAGGCCGACTGCCGTTTATCGCCGACGGACCAGACGCAAACAAACGACAGATTCTGGAAAAAGAGGCGCGTCCCTTGAGGACGATTGACGAGACAATTCCCGACGCATTGGAGCTGATTTGCCTGAAGTGTTTATCGAAGAACGCGTCGGACCGGTACACGACGGCGAAGGATCTCGCGAGAGAGCTCCGTAGCGCGCCCGTCGTCAAGTCGAAGCGATCTTTGCACCAAGCGGCGATTCTCACCGGGGCGGCAGCGATCCTGTTGTTGCTTGCATTCGCACTTTCCAAGCGTGGAAGCGACGTCGATTCACTCTTTGAACCTCAACCGAATGCCATTCAGCATGCCGATAGTTACTTAACTCCGCTCGCCTGGTCATCAACTTCAAAGGGCGACTTCTTCGGGAAGATGGAAGCGGGTGGTCGCGTTACGATTAAGTCCAGTTCTTCATTTGCGTGCTTTGAAACCAACCGACCACGGTCCCAGCATTATAGTCTTCGCGCACACGTTGAATTGCAGCACGAACATGACGCAGTTGGCTTTGCGCTAGGGATTCACAAGGTCTCAACGGCACCCGAACAATATCGGTGTGTTGTGGTTTATGTTGGGAGTCTTCGGCCGCTGACAGGCGTGTGGGTGACGGTTGAGGCAAGTGAAATTTCTCTGGACGCGGCCGGTCGAGCAAAATTGATCGGTCGTCGGCAAATTGCGCGTCGGAAGGTGAAGGAAGCATTTGACGAAACCGCCCGCTTAGAACTCGACATCGATCACGAGAAGATAACCGCGATGAGACACAACGGAGAACCGATTGATAACTTTGGTTCCTCTGTCAAGGGAGTTACGATCCCCAACGATACACCGTGTGGAATCGTTGTCCTGGGACATGTTGTCTTTCATTCAATCAAGTGTGAGGAGCAAATGTGATGACTGATGAAAAGCAGGCGAGTGCCTTCAATCTGCCAGCGGACGTGCAAATCATAAATCCGGTCTGCACGGTAGACATGATGATGGGAACGGTGACGGCAATCATCACCGTTAGGCGAACGGACAGTGAAGAGTTCCAGGATTTGAAGGTCTTCCTGAATGGCCATGAGTTTACGGATGTAACAGAACGTCCGACGAGTCCAGAAGTCGATCCAATAACTGGAATCATCACACATACATACGACGCCTCAACGATGGCGGATTGCGATGCGACCCACGAAATCACGGCAACATTCCTGTACATCGTGCACCACTCACAGACCGCAACTCCGGTCAATGTCACATGCGGACCTTGTGATGGTCCGAAATCACCCTGTAATGATGCTAAACCGTAGCGGGTTACAAGTGAAGCACTAGGCTAGTGACACTACCAACCCTGCGTCCAAAATTACTCAAGCAGCGAATCATCCAACACCACCCGAAAAATCGTTCCCTCATACCCAACGATGAAAAGTTCACCATCCGCATCGATTCCAAACGAAGATGGTTTCTCGGGGCAGGTGCCGATTTGGCGGATCTTTTGTAACTTGCGGTTCGATTGGGTGAGGGCCCAGATTGTTTTGGATTCGAAGTCGCTGAAGATGTAGCTGCCCACGAATGATGGGCTGCGTTGGCCGCGGTAGATGTGGCCGCCGGTGACGGAGACGCCTTGCTTGCGGCGGTAGGAATAGACCGGCGGGGTGAATGTTTCGCCCTTGCGGCGGTATTGGTTTGAGAAGGGCATGAAGCCCTCGTAGACGTTCCAGCCGTGGTTCTCGCCGAGGCGTGCGATCGAGACTTCTTCGAACAGGTTCTGACCAATGTCGCCGACCCACAGGTCGCCCGTTTTGGAATCCCAACTGAACCGCCACGGCATGCGAAAACCGTACGCCCAGATTTCCGGCCGCACGTTGCCCTTGGCGTTTTTGAACGGGTTGGTTCTGGGGATGGCGTACGGTTTGTCGGCTGCGGTGTGATCGACGTCGATGCGGAGAATTTTTCCGAGGAAGATACTGAGGTTCTGGCCGTGACCGTCGGGGTCTTCCTGCGGCCCGCCGTCGCCCGCGCCGATGTAGAGGTAACCGTCCGGCCCGAAGGCCAACATGCCGCCCCAATGCAGGTCGGTGGTTTGCGGGATCTTCAGCAACCGTCGGGACTTGCCGCCGGCATCGCGGCTGAGGTCTTTGGTCGCCTTCCGTTCGGCGATGATCGGCGAAAAGACGCCCCCTTCGCGAACGTGATAGTTGACGTAGTACTTGCGGTTTTTCAGGAAGTTGGGGTGAAAGGCCAAACACATCACGCCTTCAAATTGCCCGGTGATCGATTCGTGGCCGAGGTCGGCAAAGAGTTCCTTGCGGTCGCCCTGTTTGCTCTTGTGAAGTTGCCAGATTTTGCGGGTCTGTTGTTCGACGATGAGAAACGTGTTCTTCGTTCCCGGCTTGGCGACGATCCGCACCGGATGATCGAACCGCATCTTTTCGGAATGCAACGGCACCAGCCGGACCCGCTTGGCGACTGTGGGAATGTTGGTCGGCATTCCCGGATGCGCGTCGCCTTCCTTCTGCTTCAGTGCTGTGAGGTAGGCGATTAAGTCGGCAAACTGATCGACTTTCACCGTCTTGAACAAACCGGTCGGCATCAACGACGTCTTGCTGCGTTCCTGCTCGTCAACGTCGGCTAACGGAATGGTAACGAGCTTGCCTTTCTCGTCGAACAGTTGCAGCGCGTTCTTGGTCCGCTGTTTCAACACGCCGGTATAAGTCTTGCCGCGTTTTGTCACCACAACGAGCGAGGCGTAATCGGGATGAATTCCTGCGCTCGGTTCGAGCACCGATGTGATGAGTTGCTCGCGCGTGTACTTGTCGCCGACGACGACGAGATCGGGACCGGCCAAGCGCTCCTTGCCGTTGATCGCATGGCAGTTTTTGCAGGCGGCTTCCTTCGATTCAAATACCAGTTTGCCCCGCGCCGCTTTGCCCGACTTCATCGCGGCGACCCGGTAATTTGCCAGAATCGCTTTGTCGTCTTGTGCAACAAGTGGTGCTGGAGAACTGATGAAAACCAGTGCAACGGAAAACGCGATCGTGGCGCAATAGAATTTCATGTTGTATTCTCGATGACGTTCTGTGGAATGAGATCGCGCGATGTCGGCTTGGCTGTCAAGGTGTGGTAGTGCGGGGCAGCGACCAGAGAGTCAGCGTGTCGCGGTCTTTGACCAGAACGGCTGTCTGCAGCAGAACCGGCGGCGCCCAGGTTTCGCTTTCGGCGACGCGGTAGGATGCGACCGCCCGGAATCCGTCGCCGCTCGCCTTAAGCACTTTCAACTCACCGTTGTTGATGAGCGCAACGATGTGTTTCGGGATCGATAGAAACATCACGTTTCTGCCTGTTCTAGGCGGCCCTGTCCAGAGAACATTGCCCGTTTTGGTGTCGAGACAGAACAGCCGCCCGCTATCGTAATGAGAGAAGCCGTAGAGCAAGTCGCCGTTGACAACGCCCGAACTCATGTCGAGGGCCAACTTCTTCTGGCTCCACTTTTTCTCCACGGTCCATTTGCCATCGTTCAATTTGGGTTCAAAGCTGTGAATGCCACGGTTCTCGGCCCCTAATAAAACATGCCCGTTATGAAAGGTGGGCGTCGGCATGTTCTGATCGGAACCGACATGCGGGAAGGGTTGCTTCCACAGTAGACGGCCCGACTTGCTGTCAACACCGACGAGCGCGTTGTGATTCCATTCGACAATTTGACGGATGCCGTGAATTTCAACCAACAGCGGCGAGGAGTAGGACGGCCCGTCTTTGCCGAGGCTCCAGACTTCCTTTCCGCTTTCAACATCCAGGGCGACAAGCGCGCCTTCATCATCGGTGCCGAAGTGGACGATGACACGTTTGCCATCGACGATGGGTGAAGTCGAGGCGCCCCAATAAGGGTGGCTGCTTTTGAAGCGCGAACCATAGTTGCTGCGCCACAGAAGTTTGCCCGACTCTGCATCCCACGCGGTGAGAACGCCGGCGATGCTCATCGTAAACACTCTGCCATCGGCCAATACGGGACACGACTTTGGACCTCGGCCGTGCCTTTGTCCGCCGCCACCGATTTTGAAGGGCACGGTGTAACTCTTTCGCCATTTGACCGCGCCGCTCTTGAGGTCGAGACACCAGAGAACTTCATCGTTTCCCTGGCACGCGTGTTGATACACCATGCCGTCGGCAACGAGTGGGGAGCCGTAACCGGTTCCCACTTTGACTTGCCAACCTCGCTGCAGTTGTTTCGGCCATTCTGTCGGCGGTTTGAAATCGTTCACCCAACCGTCGCGTTTGGGGCCGAGCCAACCGGGCCAATAATCTTTGGCCTCAGCCGAGGGCAGTGAACCAACCGCGACAGATGAAACGAGAACAACTGTCATAGTCCTGATGATTGAACGCAGCATGAATCGAGTTCCCCAAAGGAGATCACCGTGTCGGAACACGGTTGTAGGCCGTAATAAATCGATGTGGTCCAGCAAGGTTCCAGAGTACGAAAAGCCCCATCGCATTTCCACAACGGAGACGAACCAATCATCGCGGCCAGAGGGAGTCGCTCGCGTGTCCGCTGGACTTGCCTTTCCCAGGGTAAAGACAGTTTGACCCTGCGAATACGAACTCGCTGGTTGAAATGCGGGTCTGGCAACCACATACTGAAGTAGCCGGTGGCATGCCTTGTCGTGTCACCATTTGGCGTGCAATTGTTTTGCTGACTTCAGCGCAATCCGTCGATTCCATAACGACTAAGAACTTTCAGGAGACCAGACTATGAAGAGCCGTTCGTTTTACATTGCTGTCACAGTCATGCTGACTAGCATCCTGCCGGCGTTTGCGGGGGAAGCAGTGCAGCCGGTGCGAATGGGTGCCGGGCTGATGACCTTCGACACGGTTCCCGGCTGGGGACTCAATGCGAGTGGCAAATCGGTCCTCGGGCCGACACACGGCGGAGTTGTGGTTGACAAGGCGGACAATGTTTATACCAGTGCCAACAACGGCGTCTACGTCTTCTCGTCCGACGGCAAAGTGATCCGCCGCTTCCTCGGCAAGAATTACACGAACATCCACGATCTGGAAATCCGCGACGAAGCAGACGGCGAATTCATTTATGGAGCACGCAACAACAACGCCGAGGGAATTAAATTCCACGCCGAAACCGGCGACGTCGTTTTGAGGCTGCCGTTTCCGGAAGAGTCGGGACTCAAGCTGAAGAAGTTCAATCCCACCGCGATCACGGTCGCCCCCAACGGCGACATCATTCTGGCCGACGGCTATGCGAGCAATCACATTTTTAAGTTCGACAAAACCGGCAAATACCTGATGCACTTCGGAACCAAGGGCAACGAACTCAAACAATTCAACACGGCCCACGGCATGACGTTGGACACGCGTTACGATCCTCCGCGTCTGTTGATTTGCGATCGCAATCACACGCCCAAGGGCCGCCTGCTGCATTACAGCCTCGAAGGGAAATTCATGCAGGTGGTTGTGACCGGTTTGGGAATGCCGACATCGGTTGCCGTTCAGGGCGACTATGTTTCAGTCCCCGATTTGCACGGTCGCGTGGTCATTCTCGATAAGAGCAACACCATCGTAGCGGAGCTTGGCTACGATGCGAACGCCAAGAAGCGGGTGAACTTCGGCGTCCCGCAGGACAAATGGATTGAAGGCATTTTCAACGGCACGCACGGTTCCTACTGGGACAAAGCGGGCAACCTGTACGTGCAAGACTGGAACATTTCGGGCCGCATCATGAAGTTGGTGCGAGTCAAATAATCTCAGTCTTTGTGGAAGCATGTGGCGGAAGAGAACTCGAAGACGCATTCGTACAGTCGGGAAGCCTTCAATGGCGAACTGATTTTCGAATGATCGTCTTCGGTTCATTTTCCGCCGCTTGCCTCAACTTGAGACAACGCCTCGCAGACCGTTACGGAGTCTGCATCTACATCACCCTGCCCAATGTGTCCCCTCATCCTCGGGTTCTTCTTCCGCATCGAGGGCCGCCAATTGTTCGGCGGAGAAATACTTTCCAGCCAGCAATCGAACTGGAACAAGTAACGCGATAAATACTGGGAAGAGAATTCCAATTGCGCTGCTTTTGACGAACCATAGCACACCAAGGCAGACCAATTGCAGCAATGTGAAGGCGTGAATGGTCCACCTGGGGACGCGGCGGATGTAGTGCGTCACAGGATAAAGTGCCGGGTCTTTCAGCCACAAGCTCATTCGCTCGAAGAACTGGTTGCCCGACATTGAGACCACGCCCATAAACAGAAACAGGCCGTACAACACTGCCATCGGAATCGTTTTCAACAACGGTAGCAGGAACAGCGAAAGTCCAATCAATAGGTGAATCGCCAGGCCCGTCAGACGATTCTCCCGCACGTGGATCACCCGCTCGCGCGTTTCACCAGTGGGCGAGACAACTTCCTCGACCGTTGCCAGGCTGCGCACATGATTAAGCGATCGAACCGTTGCGGCGACCAGCCATGGTAGTCCGAACATCGAGCAGGCCGCCATCAGCAATCCCACCACTCCTAAATCCAGATGGTAAGCTTCCCCCTTGTGCAGTCGATGATCGGGGCTATTGACGATTCGAGCGGTGATATTCTGGTCCAAATAGACTAGCACGGTTACAAGCAGCGCCGGGCCGATCGCTGCAAATCGAACCCAGAGGGGAGCGGCGAACAGATCGACGGTCCAAGGTCGCCCGCTCGTGGTTCCGAATGCATCCGGCGCAGGCAATGCGTCGAGAAATACTTCGTGCAGCCACACCGAGACGACTGTCATTGCCCCCAATGCGATCGCCGGACCGAAGTCTGCAAAGAATTCGCGGATCTTCGGACGGAGATAACTGCTGCGCCGAAACCGGGAAAGGCTCATCGCGATATAAAAGGTTCCCAACGCGAGAAGCAACGAGAGCAATGCCGTATCGTGATGTTTTTTGACATCGAGGTCCTGGAAGATGTGAACGAGCGACTTGATTGCCTCGTAGATGAAGATAATTGAGATCAGCGCCGAGAAGATTTCGTCGGTGAAACGAGTGAAGTATCGCATCAAGCAGCTGGCGTCAGTCACGGCCAGTATCACGAGGAAACCAGCCGACCAAAGTCCGACCCACGCGTATGAAGGCAAGAACGGAATCCCCTGGTCAGAGCAGAGTCTAAACAAGATGGCAGTGAACACGAGCAACGGTCCCGTTCCGCCCAAGATGACAAGCGGTTGTCCCGAGATCAGCGCGAAGATCACGCCACAGAAAGCCGATGCGGCGATCATTTCCACGGCACCGATCTGTCCGTCGGTCAGAACAGCCATCACTCCGCCGAACGTAACCGCCGGAGCCAGACAGGCAAAGAATAGAAACAGCGTCGATCCGGCACACTTGGCATGCAAGCCATCGAGAATGTCGCTCCAATAATGCGGTCGTCGACGAAGCAGATCCTTCCGTAATCCGCCACAGAATTGACCGGTGTAGGCCAAACCATCGGAGAGTTTTTCGGGGACACTCGGTTCCGGTGATGTTCGTTGAGTGAAATGGCCCAACGCCGACAGCAAGTCTTCAGACGCACGCGCTTTGCCCACTTCGTAGCGAAACTCGTCGTCCGACATGAGCCGAGCGACGTAGGCAAGCGTGTCCAGATGTTGCGCGGCCGACCCGGGCGGCCCCAACAGAAAGAACAGGAACTGTGTCGGAATTCCGTCTGGTGCTCCCAAGTTGACCGGATGGGCGAGGCGGACGAACAGAACGATTTGCTCTTCGATGCTGTCGAGATACGCATGAGGAACGGCAACAGCATGACCGATCGCCGTTGGTGCATCCTGTTCGCGTTGCAACAAGGCCGAGACAACCTGATCCTCAGTCTGCTCCGGCAGGATGCCGTCGGCCACCATATACCGAACCGACTCGCGGATGGCTGATGCCAGATCGTCAACCTCAAGGTCGAGGATGACCTGACTCAGATCAAATGCCTCTTTTAGCCGTTTCATGCTATTTCCTCCGATAACGCCCTACTGGCTTAAGAACCCTTACTGGCTTAAGAACAAGGGGACGTTGGCGTTCTTGATGACATGCATAGCTGTTTCTCCGAGGAGCTTCTTCAGCCAGATGCGTTTCACACTATTGCCGACGACGATGACATCTGCATTCCAATCTGTCGCATGCTGTAGCAATAACTCCTGTGGGGAACCCGCCACATGTTCGACCTCGGCCTCGAACCCAAAGGCCCGGCAGTAATCGGCTGCATCGGTTAGAAGCTCATGCGCAATTTCGGGGGGATGTTCAAAAGTGACAATCTTCACAGAGAGATCGGGCCATAATTGCATCTGCATGAAACGTCGGATGGCCTTGATCGATTCCATGGAACCACTGTACGCCAGCAGGGCACGGTGAATGGGGCGATGCTCCTTCGACACCGCCAGAATCGGTCGCACGCCCCGCGAGACGAGGCGCGTGAGAACATCGGAGGAAGCAGCACTTCCCACGACATCGTAATCAAACAGACTGCGCAAGCCGAAAATCATCAAATCGTAGTAGCGTGCTTGCGAAATCATCTTTTCAAACGGATCTCCACTTTCGCGCGCCACGTCGAATTGGAGGTCAGCATTCGCGCAGGCCAACTCGAAGTCTTCGATGGATTGCTCCTGCTGTTTCTTCATTACATCGAGACGTTTTACTTCCTGGACTGCGTCTCCGGCTGTACCGGAAGCTTTTGTCAACGCACCCAGTCGGCGACGGTCGATGACAGTCATTCCGAGTACTTCCGCTTGATGGACTTGTGCCAATTCGACGGCGTAACGGATGGCTGTTGGTGTAAATGGCGTTCCACCAAGTCCGACAAGTATGCGTGCAATCATCGTGATGACCTCGTTTGAGTTCTGGCAGTCAGTAAAGCGCCGTCATTGAAAATCCTCATTGGTCTGCTCGGCCACTGTCGGGCAGACCAATGCGTTCAGCCAGACCAATGAGTTTCTTCCTCATCGGGTGTTTCTTCGGCATCGAGCGAGACGAGATGTTCTGCGGAAAATATGCGGCCAACCAGCAATCGCACGGGTACAAGCAGGGCGATGAACAAGGGAAAAGAAAGACGGAGCGATGAGTTGGGGCTGAGCGTGATTCCGCACAAGACGACCAGGCAGGCCATCTGCACCAGCGTGAATCGGTGAATCACACCGGTCGGTGCCTGTCGCAGATAGTGAGTTCGCGGATACAACCCGGGATCGGTCAGCCACAATGTCAGCCGTTCGAAGAATTGGTTGCCGGTGAGCGAGACGACACCCATGTAGAAGAATACGCCGTAAAGCACAGCCATTGGCACGACCTTGAGCAGTGGAAGCGCCAGCAGCGAGAGCGCGATCAGAACGTGAATTGCAAGTCCGGTGACTCGGTTTTCCTGAACGTGCAAGATCCGCTCGCGCGTGTCGCCGCCGGGTACGACAACTTCTTCCGTTTCGGCCAGTCCCCTCACATGAGCCAAAGAGCGAACCGTGGCAGCGACCAGCCACGGCAGGCCGAACAGCGAGCAGACTCCGATTAATATGCCAACAACCGCCAGATCGAGGTGGTATGCGGGGGCTTTCTGGAGTTTGTGATCGGGACTGTTGACCAAACGCCCCGTGATGTTCTGCGTGAGGTACACGAGTACGGCGGCCAGTATCGCAGGCCCCAAAGCCGCCCAGCGCGCCCAGACGGGAGTCTCAAACGGATCGACCAACCACGCACGCCCGCTACTGGTTTGAATGCTGCCTGGTGCCTGCAGTGTGTTGACCGCCACCTCGGAGCGAAGCCACCACGCAGTCAATGTCATCGCAGCGAGGGCCAACATCGGGCCGAAGTCAGCCAGGAACTCCCTCATCCAATGTACCAGGTACTTGCTGCGCCGAAACTGAGAGAGCATCATGCCAACATAGAAGGTCCCCAATGCCAGCAGGAGTGACAGGAAGGCGGCATCATGGTGCGGCGAGTCTGCAAAACTTGTTCGGAACAACAGCACGACTGCCCGGATCGCTTCGTAAATGAAGATCAGGGACATGAGTACCGAAAAAATCTCGTCGGTAAATCGTGTGAAGTACCGCATCAGGCAACTGGCGTCCGTTGCGGAAAGAATCAGCAGTATTAATGCCGTCCAAAATCCAACCCAGGCATAGGTGGAAAGAAATGGCAACTGCATGTCGGCAGACATGCGGTAGAGAATCCCGGTAAACACCAGCAATGGACCGACGCCGCCCAAAATGATCAACGGTTGCCCGGAACAAAGTGCATAGACGATCCCGCAAGCCGCAGAAGCGACCAGCATTTCCACCACACCAATCTGCCCGCCTGTTGCCACTCCCATGATTCCGCCGAAAGTGACAGCCGGCGCGAGGCAGGCGATGGCCTACCCCCGATCTTTGTACCACCCTCAGTGAGAGAATCGGGGTTCAGGTAACACGTTCTGTTCAACAGGGCGCAGCGTAGCGAAGTCCTGTTGAACAGAACGGGCCGCATATGCGGCGGGGGTCTCGTAGTC
>JABISG010000114.1 GCA_018699955.1 Planctomycetaceae bacterium
AAAGCTTGCCCGCTTTCAGCCGGTCGATCACCGGCTTTGCTTCAGCCTCGCTGATGTCGCCATTGCGCACGTGACCCCACCAGATCAGCACGTCGCAATTATCGAGCACCTCATCCGACAACCCCTTCTTCGGGTCACTGATTGAGACAGCGCGAACGCGCAAACCTTCCTGCGATTGCAGATATTTTCCGATGTAGTTGCCCAGGAAATTCGGATACTGTTTTTTCTGGGCCGGTTGCTGTTCATCCCAAATCACCACTTTGATCGGTTCGGCGGCAACCGCAACCGAGTTCCAAACCACAACAAAACAGATGGCAGCAAGTCGAATAATCTGCATGGACCTCTCCGAGTCTGGGTGGGCTTTATCAACTCGTCCACCATACCACACTGGCACACGTCGCGAACCGGTAACGGTTAAAACGAGGATTCGCCTACTGGAAGCAGCGCCAATCTTTAAGAAACGGAAACCCGACGCGTTACAGCTTCTTGCATGTGTCGTTGAATGTGGCTTGCCGCGTATGAGTCATCGCGTTGAATTACGTTCGCAGACAGAACCGTGGCAGTCTGGTCATTCCCGCGCAGGCGGGAATCCAGCAAGCTGGCAAATAATGCACAACTCCCAGCGGCATACCCACGTCGCCCCAACACGCGCAGTATGCCTCTCCGCGCACCGACTGGATTCCCGCTTGCGCGGGAATGACGTCTTGACTCGATCCCCATCCCAACTGCAAATGACATCAACTGATATAAAAAGCTGTCTTGCATCGGGTTACCACCAGGCATGCAATTCCCTGGTTCGCGACGTGTTAGACCATCGGGTCCCCAAGCGTTGCTTTGGCCAGTGCGCTCATTCATAATTGCTGGAAACATGTCGTTCCGCTTTGCTGCTTCCCGAAGAGCCTGTCCGCCGCGATTGCTGTCGGCAGACACTCGTACATCGATTCGAGGAATTGTCCTGATGAAGTCTTCTCCGCTCACTCGCCTGGCATCGGCTGGGACTCTCATTGCGATTGCATTGTTAATTCCTGCGCTGGGCAACTCGACTCAACTCAAAGCGGCCGATGCCGCGACTCCGGCAACGGTGCAGGCAACCCTCGGGGAAACCGACCTGCCGGGTGGCTTTGTCGTCCATGTCGGTTGTGCAGACGGCAGTACGACTCACGCGTTTTATCGTGGACCGTCGTTCCGCGTGCATGGATTGGATACCGATCCCGCGAATGTCACGGCAGCTCGAAAGCGAATTGTTGAAGCGGGCGACTATGGCAACGTTTCGATCGCGCTTTGGAACGGGACCACACTTCCGTATGTCGATAACATGGTCAACCTGTTGGTCGTCGAGTCGGCTGAGAAACTCACGCGGGAAGAAATGCTCCGCGTGCTGACGCCGAACGGAACGGCCTATGTGAAGCGCAACGGCGAATGGTCGCATTTCGTCAAGCCGCGACCGAAGAACATCGACGAGTGGACACACTTTCTGCACGATCCCACCGGAAATGCCGTCGCGCACGACGACGTCGTTGGGCCGCCTCGGCATCTGCAGTGGCTTGGAAGTCCCCGCTGGTCGCGGCATCACGATCGCATGGCCAGCATGAGCGCATTGGTCGCCGCCGGCGGCCGACTGTTTTCGATTCGAGATGAAGGCTCTCGCGTTTCTATCCAACTTCCGCCCAAGTGGACTGTTATTGCCCGCGATGCGTTCAACGGAACCGTGTTGTGGAAGAAGCCGATCCCCGTTTGGCAAAATCACCTCTGGCCGTTGAAGTCCGGGCCGACACAACTTGCCCGTCGACTGGTTGCCACCGACTCTCGTGTGTTTGTCACGCTCGGTTATCAGGCACCGCTATCGGTGCTCGATGCCAAAACAGGAAAGACCATTCGCACCTATGAGAACACGAAAACAACTGAAGAGATTCTCCATGTCAACGGCGTACTGTTTCTCCTCGTCAATCCGAAACAATTGGAATTGGCCGAGTACAAGCCGAAACTCAACGTCGGCGATCAAGGCCGCGTCGCCCGCGAGTTCGCTTGGAACGAACAGCCGCGAAACGTCATGGCCGTCGATGCCGAGACCGGTGAATTGCTTTGGCAGAAAGAATCGAAAGTCGCGCCGTTGAGCCTTTCGGCCGATGGCGAACGCGTCTATTTCCACGATGGCGAAAAAGTCGTCTGTCTGAATGGGAAAGACGGTAAACCCGTGTGGTCATCGGAACCGGCAAGCCGACGTCGCAACGTGACTTTCAACTTCGGGCCGCGACTCGTTGTCTATAAAGATGTCGTGCTGTTTGCCGGCGGTGACAAAGTCATGCGGTCGCTCGACTCGAAAACGGGCAAGTTGTTATGGACGGCCCCGCACGATCCCAGTGGGTATCAGTCGCCCCAGGATTTGCTGGTTGCTTCGGGAACGGTTTGGTCGGCACCGACGACGCGGACGGCCGATTCCGGAATTTACACCGGCCGCAATCCGCGTACCGGCGACGTCATCGCGAAGTTCGGCCCGAAAGTCGATACCTACTGGTTCCATCACCGTTGCTATCTGGCCAAGGCGACCGACAAGTTTCTTCTGCCTTCGAGAACCGGGGTCGAATTCGTCGATTTCGACAAGGAAGATTGGGAGATCCATCACTGGGTTCGCGGCGGTTGTTTGTACGGCATTATGCCCTGCAACGGCCTGTTGTATGCCCCGCCACACAACTGTGCCTGTTATCCGGAAGCCAAGTTGTATGGTTTCAATGCATTGGCACCGGCATCGAAGTCGCGAGCCATTCCGAAGAACATTCCCGAAGGCGTACGCCTCGAACGCGGCCCCGCTTTCGGCGAGGCGATTGAGGTGGCCGGTCAACCGGGCGCAAGCGACTGGCCCTTATACCGACACGATTTATCCCGCAGCGGTTTCACAAAAACAAATGTCTCAGCGAAGCTGGAAACGGCATGGGACATCAAGCTCGGCGGCCGATTGACGAGTCCCGTCATCGCCGACGGCAAAGTCTACGTCGCACAAATCGACGCGCACACGATCACCGCGTTGAATGAATCGTCCGGGCAAATCGATTGGCGATACACCGTCGGCGGACGGGTTGATTCGCCACCATCGATTGTCGATGGCCGTGTGCTGTTCGGCTCTGCCGACGGTTCGGTCTATTGTCTGCGGGCGGCCGACGGTGAACTCATCTGGCGATATCGCGCAGCACCGCTCGATCGAAGATTGATGTCGTTCGAGCAACTCGAATCGGTCTGGCCGGTTCACGGAAGTGTGCTGGTGAAGAAGGGCGTCGTGACGGTCGTTGCCGGCCGGTCGAATTTCATCGACGGCGGATTGCGATACATGCAACTCGACGTCAAAACCGGCCGCAAGATTCGCGAAACCGTACTCGACGAGATCGATCCAGAAACGGGAAAGAATCTGCAGACGCGAATACAGACTCTGCAAATGGGGGTCGCGTTGCCCGACGTTCTCAGTAGTGATGGCGAAAACATTTTCATGCGGTCGCAGCAATTCGACGCCGAAGGTAAACGGGGAGACATCGGCCCGGTTTCCGGAAACACCGTCGATCAAACATCATCGCAGGCCGGGACCGGCATCCATTTGTTTGCCCCGATGGGCTTTCTCGACGACTCGTGGTTTCACCGTTCCTACTGGGTGTACGGCAAGAACTTCGCCGGCGGTCACAACGGTTATTATCAGGCGGGACGATTTGCGCCGTCGGGGCGGATTCTTGTCGTCGATGACGACATGGTCTACGGCTACGGTCGTAAGCCACAATACCTGAAGTGGACGACCACGCTCGAACATCAGCTCTTCGCAACCAGCAAAGAACCGCCAATTGTCGATCCAAAACTGCTCCGTCGCGGCAAAACGGCACCGATGATTCGCGTCGCGAAATCGAAGACTCTCGACCCGACCGGCAAGTCGATCGTGGTTGAAGCGTGGGTGAAGGCTGCCGGGCCGAACGGTGTCATTCTGGCACACGGTGGCCCGGTCGACGGTTACGCGCTCGTCGTTCGCAACGGCCAACCGCGATTCGTCGTCCGCCGCAATAGCGAGATGTTTTCGGCGACGGCCAATCAGAAGATCGTCGGTAAGTGGGCGCATCTGGTCGGTGTTCTCGACAAAAAACAAGCACGCATCTACTTGAATGGCAAACTCGCCCGCACCTGGACAATTCCGGGGCTGCTCACAAAAAATCCGCAGCAGGGTTTGGAAGTTGGAGCGGACGACCAGGGAGCCGTTGGTCAATATAGAAGTCCCAACGGTTTCAACGGCCTCATCGACGACGTGAAACTCTTCCACGGCACGGTGAACGATGAGGAAATTGCAGCCCGCGCCAACAATCCCGCCGCGGAGCCGCCCGAAACGGCGGCGCTGGTTCTTTCGTATTCCTTCAATGACGGCTCGGCAACGGATGCGTCGCCGAAGAAGAATCACGGCAAGATCGAATCGGCCCGTGCCGTTGTTGGAAAACTTGGCAAAGCGATGAAGTTCCAAAGTCGCGGAGGTGCGAAAACGTCCGGCTCGTTCGTGCAGCATAAATGGACCGAAGATGTTCCCGTCTACGTGCGGGCGATGGTGCTTGCCAACAAAACACTCTTCATCGCCGGCCCACCCGACACCATCGACGAAGAAGAAACGTTCGCCCAACTCCGCGACGGTGACGAAAGTGTCGATCGAAAACTCGCCGCCCAAAGCCAAGCGCTGGCCGGAGACGACGGCGGCCGCCTCTGGGCCGTCTCAGCTACCACGGGCGAGAAACTGGGTGAGATCCGCCTTCCCCATCTCCCCGTCTGGGACGGCATGGCCGCCGCCAACGGCAGCCTGTTTCTCACGATGTTGGATGGTCGCGTGATTCGTATTCAGGGAAAATAACGAATTCGCAGAACCGGTGCTGTCGGCGGGCCGAGGGGCGATTTCACTGCTGAACGAGATTGACCGTGCAGTTGGAGGTCCGCCGCCGATCTATCCAGAGTTCGATTACTCGCCAGTCGCCCAGGTCGATGTCGCAATCTTCGCCCGGCCGATTTCATCGGCTCAGCCGAACCGCCTTGAGGTTGACAGCGAGAGCATGCCAGATAAAATGGATGAAACTATCCAATTTAGCGTCCCCCGCCGAAAAGTCCCTCCACTGCCGCCTCCCGCTGGACAACACACAGGAGTTCAACAATGCGTTCAACCCGATGGACTGTTTCTCGTTCGGCCATGACGGTGGCTTGCCTTTTGTGTGCGACAGTGACCTTGCTTGCCGATCCGCCGAGTGAATCGAAGAAGGAATCGAACGCTCAAGCGAAGTCGGACTCCAAGCAGAAGCCGGACAACGCGAAGCGAGTCTCCGTCGAGGAAGCGCGCAAGCGAGCGAAGCTTTCCCACAACATTTACGCGTCCACGCTGGACGTCATTCATCATCGCTACTTCCGCGCCGATCGATCCACGATTCCTGCACGAGCCATGCAGGATGTGTTTGCCGACGTTGCTCGGAAGGAGAGCATCAAAGCGCGTTGGATCTCGGTCAATGCCCGCGCGATGAGCATCGACCACCGGCCGCAGGACGACTTTGAGAAACGCGCCGCCAAGGAACTCTCGGGAACCAAGGATGCCTTTGAACGGGTCGAACAAGGTATGTACCGACGGGCCGAACGCATTTCATTGAACAACGGCGGATGTCTCGGTTGCCATTTGGGGTTTGGTGCGAATGGGACGCAGAAGCGTTTCGCCGGACTGGTCATCAGCATTCCCGTCACCATGGAGTGACGGTTGCGGCCCCTGCCATGCGCAGTCACAATTGTTGACGATGGCCGGATCAGGAGTCCGCGCAGATCAGTCGTGACGCGACTGAAGCTACTGCGTCAGTCCGCTTGAGACAGGCATTGATCCTTGTAGTGGAGAGCGAACCACGGGAGGCGGTTATGTCCGGCTGCGCAGAGAATTCCGAATCGGCACCACTCTCCGACTCGCACGACTCGCTGCATCTGGCCGTTCTCGAAGCTGCCGGGGAAGCAATCGTTGTTACCGACGTTGCCGGCAACATCGTGTATGTTAACCCGGCCTTTGAAAGGATCACGCAGTATCCGCGCCAACTGGCGCTGGGGAAAAACCCGCGGTTGCTGAAAGGCCCGTCGAATTCTCCGAAGGAATATGAAGAACTTTGGAAGACGATCTCTCAAGGCCATATTTGGAAGGGGACGCTGCAGAACAGAAGAAGAGACGGGACTTGCTACGTTGCCGAACAGACCATCGCTCCAGTTTCTGATCGATCCGGTCAAATCGTCAATTACATCTCGGTCCACGAGGATGTGACCGACCGAAAGCAGGAAGAAATCACGCTGCTGGCGAACGAAGTGAGTAACGCACTCGATCACGCAGAGAAAAAATTCAGCGAGGTTCGACGCGAAATCGAGGCCGCCCGAGCCGTGCAGGAGCGGATGTTTCCACAATCTGCGCCCGAGATTCCAGGCTTTGAGGTTGCCGGCAAATCATTTCCAGCAGGCGACACCGGCGGCGATTTCTATGACTATTTCCCAATGTGCGACGGGACGTTTGCCATCGTCATTGGCGATGTCAGTGGTCATGGACTGGGGCCGGCACTTCTCATGGCCGAGTTGAGGGCCTACCTTCGTGCCCTGTCCCTTTCCATCGCCGATTTGCCGAAGATGCTCGAACTGACCAATAGTTTCCTGGCAGCAGACACCCAAACCGGTCAATTCGCCACGCTGCTGATCGCAAAGTTGGAGCCAACAGCGCGCACGATCGTCCACGCCGGAGCAGGACACGAAGCACACCGCGTCGATTCGGCAGGACGGGTAACGAAACTCGTCGCAACCGGAATGCTTCTCGGAATTCTCAGTACGATGGAAATGCGATCGCTGCCGGCGAAAGATCTACAGGAAGGTGACGTACTCGTGTTTGTCACCGACGGATTGCAGGAAACTCGAACTCCTGAAGATGCCCTGTTCGGAATGGACCGCGTCCTCGATGTCGTGCGCGAACATCAGGACGAATCTGCCGAAGAAATCGTCGCAGCAATCTACGATTCATCGCGCGAATTCGCCGCCGGAGCGCCGCAATACGATGATGCGACGATCGTGATCGTTAAGGTTCTTCCAGAAATCTCGTAGAAACCGTTCCTTCGGTTGCTGGTGACATTCCCTCTGTTCGCGGGCAACAAAGTTCCGATCGGCCAAGTTCACACTGTCGTCAGGTTGAACAGTTCCTGAGGAGGTTCGGCTTCGGTCAGTTTCAGGTCGAACTTCTCCTGCAAGATCTTGAAGACATTCGGCGATACGAATGCTGGCGGCTCGGGACCGATGCGAATTCCTTTCACGCCCAACGCTAACAACGTCAACAGCACGGCGACCGCCTTCTGTTCAAACCACGAAATCACCAGCGTCAACGGTAAATCGTTGACGCCGCAATCGAACGCGTTGGCCAATCCCAAAGCAACCTGAATCGCTCCATAAGCGTCGTTGCATTGTCCCATGTCGAGCAGTCGAGGCAGACCGGCAACAGTGCCGTAATCGTGATCGCGAACTCGAAACTTCCCGCATCCAAGCGTGAGGATGACAGACTCGTCCGGCGTGGACTCGGCAAATTTCGTGAAGTAGTTGCGACCAACCTCTGCTCCGTCACAACCGCCAATAAGATAGAAGTGCTTGATTTTCCCATCCTTGACGGCAGCCACAATCTCATTTGCCAGCCCGAGAATTGCGGTGTGGTGGAAACCAATTGTCGATTCTCCAACCTTGCGGTCCGGCAGCGGTGCGCATTCTTTCGCTTTGGCAATCACCTGAGAAAAATCGTTCGAGGCCAATCGAGTTCCGCCGGGAACGGCAGTGACCCGCGTTGTGAATAAACGATCCTTATAAGATTCCCAGGGAATGAGTACGCAATTCGTTGTCGCTATGACCGGGCCGGAGAACTGCGAAAACTCGATCTGTTGATTCTGCCAGGCAGAACCAAAATGCCCTGCAAGATGTTCGTGCGCACAAAGCTTGGGATAACTATGGGCCGGCAGCATCTCGCCGTGTGTATAAACGTTGACGCCCTCTCCGGCGGCTTGTTCCAGAAGATCGGACAGGTCGAGCAGATCGTGTCCCGTCACCATAATGCCCGGGCCTGCCTTGGTTCCCTCGTAGACAGTGCTGGGTGAAGGTGTTCCGAACTTCTTCGTGTGGGCAGCGTCGAGCATCTCCATGACTCGCAAATTCTTGTGGCCGCATTCGAGTACCAGTCCCAACAGGCTTTCGAGATCGAAGTTGACGTTCGTCATTGTGGCGAGCAGCGCTTCTTCGATGAATGCACTCACATCATCGTCGGTCTCTCCTAACCGGCGAGCGTGGTTGGCGTAGGCCGCCATCCCTTTCACACCGTAAAGCAGCGTTTCCTGCAGCGACTGCATATCGGGGTCTTTTCCGCACACGCCGACGTCAACGCATCCCGTACCATCGGATGTCTGTTCGCATTGATTGCAGTACATGGGAAACTCCTGGCAGTAGGGTGTTGCGGATGGTCGCCGAAGTCCGTCTCGTTCTCCGGCAGTTAATAGAGACGATCCTAGCGAACCCGCCCCGACTAAACAAGACCTACAGGTCCGATTTAATTTCCAAGGGCTATTGGGGATTTCGTTTTCAGCAAGAGTTGCAGCGGACTCGTATCCTGTTTGCCGATTCCGTTGGCAAATACATGGCTGCTTGTCGGGGTTGACGAATTCCCTCCGCGTACCTCTAGTAATAAGGAAGGTCGCGCGTCGCGTTTTGCGTTCGTGCTCATCGCTCCACTCACTCCTGTTCCAAGAGAGCGGCGTTTTCATTATGCAGAAAGTTGACGAAGCCAGATTGGAAACCGATCTGCAATACCGTTTCGAGTACCTCAGTGAATTCATCGGATTTGACGAGAGCGACGTCGCGGTAATCCATGCATCGGCCGGATACCTCGCGCCCCACATCCCTGGCATCGTAGAGCGTACCTACGAGAAACTGCTCAGCTACGACGCCACCGCACGGCATTTCGTGCCGCGGCAACACGGACACGAAGGGGGCGTTCCGGCGGGTCTGGAAGACCTCTCAGCCAACCATGAGCAAATTCGATTTCGCATGGAGCATCTGTCGCGGTATCTGATGCAGTTGGTGGGACACGCATACAACGAGAAAATGGTCACCTACCTCGATATGGTCGGCAAGATGCACACGCCCAAAGCGGGCAACAAGGCTATCGATGTGCCTTTGGTTCAGATGAACGCCTTGATGGGATTGATGTCCGACCTGCTGGCCGAGACCATTTTGGGGCTGGACCTTGATGATGAGACGCGATTCCGCACGCTTCGCGCCTTCCAGAAACTCCTCTGGCTGCAGAATGACCTTGCCAACCGACATTACGCTGCCGACGCTGGTCAATGATCACCGGCCAACCAATCCAACACTGCCGCGCGTCGCAGGGTCAGCGCGGGTTTGAGACCGACATGTCGCGGTGACTTGTCACGATCACAATTACCGATCGCGGACCTTGGCCGCGAGGGTGAGTGTCAGTCGCGGGTGCTTTGGATCGTTGGTTGAGAATTGCAGCCCGGTCTTGATGGCGGACTGCAGTCGATCTGTATTCAGCGTGATCTGCAACTCCCCGATCTCTCCCGGCGGAACAACAATTCCACCGGATGTCGTGGAACTGCAGCTACAGTTGCTCGACTCTTCAACAACGACGAGCCGCCTGCCGCCGGCGTTTGCTACTGGGAAACTCGCGCGAAGAATCTGGCCCGGTTCCACATCACCAAAGTCCCAATCCGTCACTTTCAACACTGCGCGTGGCGGCTCATTCGTCGCAGCAACCAGGTTCTCGAAGCCCCCACGCAAAACGATCGACGCGCTCCCGATTGCGATCAGCACGCATGCACAGATCCGAATCGTAATTGGTGATCGGGACATTGTTGCAACCAACAGAGAATATCGACCTATCAGCAAACCCGGGTCGATCGATGTCCCGTTCGAGGCAGCCTGCTGAAATTGGCCTGGAAGTAGCGACTATTGAACGAGGACCGAACCGCTGCTCGGCCCGTTCAATTCAGATCCGCCGGAAACCAGGTCGGGGAAGTAAATCGATTCATCGACGTGAACGGCGCCGCTACCGGAAATCTTCACTTTCTGACCGATGATCTTGCCGAAGAATTCGGCGCTGCCTGCATCCTTCTCGACGGCTGAAGTGGTGCTGTAGATCACGCCGTGGAAGTCAATCTCTTCGGGCAACTTAGTCTGCGTTCCCAGGGGATAAAGCTGTAGGTTCTTCGGAAGCAATGTCTGATTGACAATTCCGCCATCCGAGAGGTCGACATCACCTTCAACGTAAATGACGGTGGGACCGCTGATGTTGATCACCGAACCGCTTTTCAGGTTGAGCGACTTGAAGTAATAGGTTCCCGGTGGCAGATCAATGCTATCCTGAACTCCGCTACCGCCTTCGTCTTTCTTTGATTTGCCAAAGGCCGGCAGCATGGGGACAAACATCTTGAGGATGATGTCATCCGAATTCGATGCGAATGGTCCGATTGCAAATGGGTTTCTCTGCAGTTGAGCGAGTTGAAGACGTCCAAAGTCACGGTGGGCTGGTACACGATTGAGATTGCTGCTGCCCAAAATGAAGTTACCGTTTGCATCGAAAGCACTCCCGCCGTTCTCCGTCTGGGGAACCTGAATGTTGTCGTTGATCGTTGCGGCGTTGCCAACTCTCGTCGGAGGATAGTAGATGACACGATCGAGCAGTGTCTGGTCGCCGGTGACGTAGTTGTCGTCATCCATATCGACACCGTCCTCGTCCGGACCAGCGTGTGCGTCTCCATTGATACCAGCGGTTCCAATCAGCCGAATGTGGCCGTTGCTGCAGACGTCACCATTATCACCGGCCGTAGCAGCCGAATACGGTCCGACCTCGGAATTGTAGCTGTCGGTAAACGTCTCTTCCCGCAGGTAGACGCGGTTCAGGCCGATCACACCGCCACAGTTTCCAGACTTTCGCAAAGCGATTGCCGAAGCGCTGACGTCGAACTTCGTGATTCCCAGAACCGGCGCAAAGAACAGATTGAGTTGAGTGCCGCGGGCCTCGTTCAGCCGGCAAGTCACTCGGACGGCATTGGCTCTTGCCTGATCCTCAACGGCCAGTGGAATAAACGTCGCCAGGTCTTGATCCCATAAGCCAATTTCGACGTCTTCTGCCGCGGTGATGTCGATCGGATGGCTGTCGGCAAAATTGGCCTGGCCAAGTCTTACTGCCGCAGAATTCACGCCGTCCGCTCCATCGGGAATTGCATCGGCCCCTGCGACAGCCGCGGCGTCGGCCGCGTTCTGCAACTGATTCTTCGTCAGACCGATGTAGCCCCAGTCGATTGTGAACGCGACGAATGCGAACAACCCAACCATCAGAATGGCAGCAAGAACGATGATGGCACCGCGTCGCCGCTGATCGGGCAGGGAGAATTCGGTCGATTGCATGGCTTGTGTTCCTCTCGCCGAATGTTGTCACGAGCGGCTTGTCGTACTCGTAGCACTCCCTTACTTCATCTGCGCTCCGGCTACGCAAACTCGTCGGTTGAGTTCGTTATTATTTCTGCATTGTGCATCGGGCGACCAGATTCTTCCCGTTGAGAAACTGCCCCGTGGTGTAACTCAACTTGTCAAATGGGATTTCAACTGTGATCGCGCAAAGATCGCCTTCCTCGGCATTGGCAACGTCATCGCCTCGATTCTGGCCGGGGATTGCCGGGGTCACGGTAATCGAAACGAACACGTCACCCGGATTGACATTGAGAGACGACTGGCAGAACTTCTTGACTGCCAGCTCGACACGGGGATTGGTGGCATTTCCCAGAATCGCGTTCCGCGAGCCAATTCGAGCGGCCGACGTCATCACCTGGCTGGCCGACAAAGCGCGACCGAACTCGATAATTCCGAAAACCACGGCCAACAAAACTGGCAAAGCAATCGCCAATTCGACGATTGCAGCTCCGCGACGTCGATGGTTTTTTACGATGCGTTTCATAGGAATCTCTTCTACTCGCTCCCGAACTCTTTGATATGCAGCGAGTTGTGAGTCAATCCAGATACGAACACGTTCAAATCGGGTGTCTAGGAAAAAACGCCTTTGATTGCATCTGAGGGTCCAAAAAAACTCTACGCCACTGTTGTCGGTTGTCAAATGCTGCCGCCACTTACCTGGACATTCCTGTCCAGTTTTATCGGTGTCGCTACCGTACTGACGTCGCCAGGGCGCACCGGTGGGGCGGCGAAATGGGAATTTGGCCTTTGGAGCAAGGCGTTGCAGCGCGCCATTACAAGGCGGCGCATTCCCATGGTGGTTGCGCTGCCATTAGGAATTGTGGCTGAAGTTTCGCAAGCACGGCTTCGCGCGTCTGCTCGGCCAATTGTGGCCAGAGTGTAGCCCGACCGGGGAAGACGCTCAGCAGATTCCTGACTGCCGGTGCATCGCGCTCGTGGTCGATAACCGTCGTCAATGGTGCCTGTCCCGGTTCCACTTGCGTAACGTGCATTGCCTGCACAGTAATTCCGGCCCACGTCTTCGTCACCTGCGTGTCGAGATCCACCGTGGGAAGAAACCGGTTGACACTCTCGTACAACGTAAGCGACTCTGACGAGGAAACGACGGGGCGCGTCTCGCGATTGACAACCTGCCAGTGATCGTTGCCAAGCACCGATGACTTCTGGTGAGGAATGTGATTGATTCCAACGGAATCGATCACGCAAAACGGTAACGAACAAATCTCCGGCTCGACCGCAAGCAGATGCGTGCGCAGAAAAACGCGTTGGAACTCAGATTGCCGACCGACCGATTCGCCATCACTTCCCGGCCACAGAAACGCAGTCCCCGTATTGCCTGCAAGAATGACGAGCCGCGCCGCAATCTCCTCGCCGGTCCCGGTCCGGATTCCCACCACCGAATCCCCTTCATACAACAATCGCTCGACTCGGGTCTCGGTGAGAAGTTCGACACCGGCGTTTCGAGCGGCGGCGGCAAGATGGTTGACGAGAATATCGGGCCGAAACGCTCCGTCGGGAAGTCGAAAGACGCGGTGAATCGGTGACTTGCTGAGTGCCGGTGCCGATCTTAACAGATCGTCACGGTCCCATTCGGAAAACGGGATACCGGCTGCTCGCCATGATTCGGTCCAACAATCAGTATCACTGTTGCGGTCGGAGACAATGTACGCCATCCCGTCGTGGTTCGGTTCGAGGCATTCGGGACAGAACTTGATTGTCTGCTGCAGCGATTCGTAGCATTCCCTGGCCAAACTGCGATGTTGCGTCGCGAACCAGCCACCACTGTGTAGCCACCCCTGATTTCGTGTCGAAGCACCCGCACCAATGCGAGTTGCCTCCAGGAGGGTGACGGGCAAACCCGATTGCACGAGCCGAGAGGCGATAGACAGCCCCGAGATTCCCCCGCCGACAATCACCACACGCTCTGAAGTCTGTCGGTTTGAAGTCATGGCTTGGTTTCTCCTCTGGAATGCTTCCTCGCCTTCCTTCGCAGACACTAGGGACCGCCTCTGTGAGGTCCGGCGGACCATATTCGGACACGTAGGTCCCATTTTATCCGCCCACCTGGCTGATCGCAATATCAAAATTGGTCACAGCATATTCGTTCGTACACATCACACATCCGCCTTGCCGAATACTTCTTACGATTCCTTGCCGGAACCGCCAAAACTGGACATTGACATCCAATTTCAATAAGGTAAGATGGGGGCAAATGGACGATAGTTGTTTGTGGGACCCCTCAGACATTTTTTGGGCGGAATGGATCATGACAACCAGGATGAGTAACTCCTACACCCTCTCCCGATTGGTGATGTGCGGCGCCGTTGTCGGCGCAGTTGCCTGTTTCTCACCAGCGCAACCGGCGTTCGCTCAAATCTCATACAATCGAGAACCGATCAACTACTCGTCGGCCGTGATGACCGATCCAGTTGCCCGGTTGCAAGAGCGAATCGACACAGGCGAAACGCAACTGGATTTCGACGAAAACCACGGCTATTTGAAAGCCGTGCTCGACGAATTGAAAGTTCTGCAATCATCGCAGTCGTTGGTGTTCTCGAAAACCAGCTTCCAGCTGCGGCGAATCTCTCCGCGTACACCGCGCGCGGTGTATTTCAGCGACGACGCATACGTCGGTTGGGTCCAGCACGGCGATGTGGTCGAACTTTCTGCGGTCGATCCACAACACGGTGCCGTCTTCTACACCTTGCGCCAGGAAGAAACCGATCGTCCAAAATTCGTCCGTGATCGCGGGAATTGCCTGGTCTGCCACGCGTCTTCGCGGACGCAGGGTGTGCCGGGACACCTGGTCCGTTCGGTCTATTCATCGCCAAGCGGGATGCCGAATTTCGGATCGGGGACGTTTCGCACAAATCATTCCAGCCCGCTCAGCCAGCGGTGGGGCGGCTGGTACGTTTCGGGAACCCACGGCCGGCAGCGTCACATGGGCAACGTGGTGACACCCGATAGAAGTCGGCCAGAGGAATTCGATCGAGAAGAGGGCGCGAACGTAACCGACTTGGCCAAGCGGTTCGATACGTCCCCCTATTTGACGCGTGACAGCGACATCGTCGCGCTGATGGTGCTCGAACACCAAACCGACATGCACAACTTCATTACTTATGCAAACTTCCAATGTCGGCTGGCCCAGCAAAACGCCGAGATCATGAATCGGGCTCTCGAACGACCGAAGGATTTCGTCAGCGACTCCACGCAGCGGCGCATCGCCAGTGCTGCCGAAAAACTCGTGCGTTACACGCTGTTTGTCGATGAAACAGAGTTGACCGACAAGATTCAAGGACCGTCGAAATTCACCGAAAGCTTTGCAAGACTCGGACCGCGAGATCGCAAGGGTCGCTCACTGCGGCAATTCGATCTGAGCCGTCGGCTGTTTAAATATCCGTGCAGCTACCTGATCTACTCCGATGCATTTCGCGGCTTACCGAAGCAGATCAAGGATGTTGTTTATCGGCGCTTGTGGGAAGTTTTGAGTGGAGAAGACCAAAGCGAGCCGTTCTCCCACCTCTCGAAGGATGACCGAGTCGCGATTCTCGACATCCTGCGAGAAACCAATTGCGACGTGCCGGACTACTTCAAAGGTAAGAAACAGCCGCAAAGGTAAGAAACAGCCGCAAAGGTAAGAAACAGCCGCCGACTGAATGCCCCCCTACCTGAGTTGCCCGCTACCAGCCCGCTGCGCAAGCGAGGGTTTGGATGGCAGTGGCAAACGTAAACCCTTGCTTGCGCTGCGGGCTGGTAATTGCTATGTCGATACGAATTATTCAGTGTGAATGTTGAATCCGGGAGGTCGTGCTACGTGTTCTCACAAACCGTCGAATACGCTTTGCGTTCGATGTCGTACTTGTCTGCAAAGTCTCCCGACTCATCGGATACGGGGCAAATTGCCGAGGCAACCGGAGTACCGTCGGCTTATTTGGCAAAAGTGTTGCAGTCTCTGCGGAAGGCCGGAATTGTCCAATCCCGACGGGGACGTGGTGGAGGGATCACACTGGCGCGACCACCAGAAGACTTGACGATTCTCGAAATTGTCAATGCCGTCGATCCACTTCAACGGATAACAAAGTGTCCGATCGGCCTGGCAACGCACGGTGTGAAATTGTGTCCGATGCATTCACGTCTTGACGAAGCGCTGGCGATGACTGAAGAAATCTTCCGCGAGACGACTCTAGCCGAATTGCTGGCAGAGGGTGCCGGCCGCGGTCAGCGGTGTAAGTTTCCCGCACTGAAGAAGTGAGCTGCGCGGCAGTATCAACTCCCCCCCGGCGCAACGGTTGCCGCTTTCAGCACTTCTGCCGACAACTGCGCGATGTCTGCACGGCTCCAGAGTGGAGTGGACTTCGTGGCCGGAACTTCGTCGTCGGTCACGATTGCCAGAATAGATTCGTCGGACATGGCAAGGGGTTTCTCACTCACCTCGTCGCGCCAGACTTCGATCTTTCGCCCGTCGGTTTGCTGATCGCCCTCGACAAGCACAAGATCACATTCCGCGAAAAGCGGCATCATATTCGAATAGCGTGCAGCGCATTCTTCTGCACGAGTCTGAGGCAAAAAGACGGCGTCCATTGCCGGCGATAAAATGCCGACGACAGCGGCGCCGGCCTGACGATGACGAAATGAGTCTTTGCCCGGCGTGTCGAGTTCGTGATGATGATGCGTGTGCTTGATCGTTCCGACGCGCAGCCCGCCACGTGAGAGTTGCTCGACGAGATCAACGACCAGTGTGGTCTTGCCGCTATTCTTTCGCCCCACAACGTGCAATCGAGGCGGGATCGCACAACGACTCCCGACCTGTTGCAGCAGGTCATCCAGGCAGTGGAATTGCCCAGCTGTTGAACCGGCGGCTTCTGTCACAAATTCGGCAAGAGTCGTCTCATTCAACACGCGTGCACTCAACGCCTCAACGTGTGCAAGTCGCCTTTGCAGCGGACAGTCGTGGCCTGGAACGATCGGCCCGTCGTAAGGGGGACTGGTGAATCGTTTCGGCGGTGAGACGGCAGCGGCGATCTCGCTGATGCTGAGTTGCGCCGGCTTACGCAACAAACAGATGCCACCTCTGGCACCGCGCCTCGTTTTCACAATTCCAGCCCGGCTCAGCGCTTGCAAGTCTTTGGTTAGCGATGTGGGCGAACACCCCGCGGCATTTGCGATCTCGACGGTCTTGCAACTGGCCGGATCCCTCTCCGCGAGATACGTCAAAGCTTTCAGCACTCGGTCGAAGTTTTTTGAAAACATTGAAGTTTCTTTTCAAAAAGACCGAAATCGGACATTGACATCCTCTTTGCAAGACTATACCCTAAGCCAAAAGAAGATACAAGAGTCCTATTCAGGTTGCCTTGAGTGTTTTCAAGCTGCAGGAGGTCGGAACGTGAGCCGTAGCATCATGTTACGCGGAACGGTTGTGTTGGCGGTCGTACTTACTGCGACGATGGCCGACGCCCAGGACTCCCCCGATTACTTCCGCCAGAATTGTATGAACTGCCACACAATTGGCGGCGGGCGGCTGACCGGGCCAGATTTGAAAGACCTCTCCAAACGGCGAGTGGGCCGCGATTGGATGATCGATTTCCTGCTGAATCCCAAGGCCGTCATTGATGCCGGCGACAGCTACGCCCAAGAGATCTTTGACGCCTCCGGCGGCAAGGTCTACATGCCAGTTGGCCCCGGAATGACGAAACAGCGGGCCGAGGATCTGCTCGATTTGATTGACGCGGAATCGAAGCTGGAGAAATCCCAGTTCAAGGGTCGGCAATTCTCCAACAAACCGTTCACCACAGCTGACCGGAAACGTGGACGCCAAATTTTTGAAGGAACGCAGCAACTCAAAGCGGGCGGAGCGTCCTGCATCTCCTGTCACAGCATGCACGACACGCCAGCGCTGGGCGGAGGCCGATTGGGGCCGGATCTCACCGAAGTGGTTACGCGGCTGAAGGGACGCAAGTCACTCAGCGCCTGGTTGGTGGCACCCGGTACCGAGACGATGCAGCCGATCTTCAAGGGACACCCGATGTCAGACGACGAGATTCACTCGCTGGTTGCCTACTTCGAGGCGTCTGCCGGGAAGTCTCCCTCTGAGCCATCGGCCAACCGCATCGCATTGCTGTTGATGGGGTTGGTGGGTGCCGCCGGGTTGGTCTTCGTTTTTGACAGTCTCTGGAAACGTCGTTTTCACAACGTCCGCCGTCAGCTCGTCGATGTCAGTTCGCCTGGAGATCACCCATGAGCATGCTGCTGGATGCCATCGCTTGGATTCGCGACGAAATCACTCCCGAAGGTCGGCAGTGGGAAGAGTTTTATCGCAACCGCTGGCAGCACGACAAAGTCGTCCGTAGCACACACGGTGTGAACTGCACTGGCGGCTGTACGTGGAATATCCACGTCAAAGATGGAATCGTCACCTGGGAAATGCAGGGTCTCGATTACCCATCGCTCGAAGCCGGATTGCCGCCGTACGAACCGCGCGGCTGTCAGCGCGGCATCTCTTACAGCTGGTACCTCTACAGTCCGCTTCGCGTTAAGTATCCGTACATTCGCGGAGTACTGCTCGATCTCTGGCGTGAGGCGCGGGCCGACCATCACGACCCCGTCGATGCCTGGACCAGCCTGGTGACAAATCCGGAGTCACGTCAACGCTGGCATCAGGCGCGCGGAAAAGGTGGTTTGCGGCGTGCCGACTGGGATACCGTGCTGGAAATCATCGCCGCCTCGATGGTGCATACAATTAAAGAACACGGCCCCGACCGAATCGCCGGCTTCTCCCCAATCCCGGCCATGTCGATGATCAGCTACGCTTCCGGCGCGCGACTGATGCAATTGATCGGCGGGATTTCGCTTTCGTTCTACGACTGGTACTGCGACCTGCCGCCCGCCTCGCCGGAGACATGGGGCGAACAGACCGACGTCGCCGAGAGCGCCGACTGGTACCACTCCAAAATGCTGGTTTCGATGGGTGCCAACATCGGCATGACGCGAACGCCCGACTGCCATTTTCTGGCCGAGTCGCGGCACAACGGCACCAAGTTGTGGGTCTTCTCGCCCGACTTCAACATGGTCGCCAAGTACGCCGACGAATGGGTGGCGGTGAATACCGGTCAGGACGGTGCATGGTGGATGGCGGTCAATCACGTCCTGCTAACCGAATTTCATCATCAACAACAAACCGAATACTTCCTCGACTACACTCGCAAATTCACCGACGCGCCGCATCTGGTGGAACTCAAGAAAGGCGAGGATGGCGTGTTTCGACCCGGGCAACTGTTGCGCGCCGGGCGTCTCTCGCAATACGCCGAGGAAGAACATGGCGAGTGGAAATTTTTGATGTGGGACGAAGACTCCAACGGTCCCAAAATGCCGATGGGAAGCAGCGGATTCCGTTGGGGTGAAGAAAAAGGCAAATGGAATCTGCACCTCAAGGACGGACAAGACAACAGCGATATTCGACCGCGATTGAGCTTCCTCGAAGATCACGATGGCGTGACGCAGATTGCGTTGGACGATTTTGGTAACGGCAGTACTTGCCTTCGCGGCGTGCCTGTAAAAACGTTGACATTGGCAGACGGCGAAGAAGTGCAGGTGACGACGGCGTACGATTTACTGATGGCGCAATACGGCGTCAATCGCGATCTCCCCGGCGATTACCCGGCCGACTACAACGACGCCGACGCGCCGTATACTCCGGCCTGGAGCGAGAAATACACCGGCATCGGCCGCGACGTGCTCATTCGCTTCGCCCGCGAATGGGGAACGACGGCCGAACACACCAAGGGGAAATGCACGATCCTCATCGGTGCGGGAATTAACCATTGGTATCACGCCAACCTGATGTACCGGGCGGGCATTCACGCGTTGATGTTCTGCGGCTGTGTCGGAGTGAACGGCGGCGGGTTGGCGCATTATGTCGGGCAGGAAAAGCTGGCCCCGGCGGAATCGTGGGCGTCGATTGCGCTGGCGAAAGACTGGTACCCGCCGTCACGATTACAGAACGCACCGAGTTGGCATTACGTTCATTCCGATCAATGGCGGTACGAGAAGAACTTCACCGACTACCACACGGTCCCGCAGAACGGCGGTGAAGACTCGACCGCAAAAGGCCACGTGATGGACATGCAGGTCCGCGCGGTGCGTCAGGGGTGGCTGCCGTTCTATCCGCAGTTTCCCGAAAACCCGCTCGATGTCGCCAAGCAAGCACGAGCAGCCGGTGCCGATTCCCCCGAGAAAGTCGCATCCTGGGTGGCCGATCGCCTTAAGAACCGTGAGATGAAATTTTCGGTCGAAGATCCCGATGCCGAAGAGAACTGGCCACGCGTGTGGTTCATTTGGCGGGGCAACGCAATTATGGCCAGCGCCAAAGGACACGAATATTTCCTGCGGCATTATCTGGGAACGCACGACAACGCGGTCGGTGAGGACCTGGCGGAAGATTCGGTGAAAGAAGTCGCTTGGCACGAAACTGCGCCGACCGGAAAGATGGATCTCATCGTCGATCTGAACTTCCGCATGGACACCTCGGCGTTGTATTCCGACATCGTACTGCCGGCCGCCACGTGGTACGAAAAAGCCGACCTCAACTCGACCGATATGCACAGTTTCATCCATCCGCTCTCACCGGCGGTTCCGCCCTGCTGGGAGTCGAAGAGCGACTGGGCGATTTTCAAAGATGTCGCCAAGAAGTTTTCGGAACTCTCTGAACGGCACTTCCCCGAACCGGTGGAGGATCTCGTCGCCGCGCCCTTGGCGCACGATTCACCGGCCGAGATCGCGCAGCCCGACATGAAACAGTGGATCGACGGTGGCGTCGATGCGATCCCCGGCAAGACAATGCCGAACTTCAAAGTCGTCAGCCGCGATTACAAGAACGTCTACAACCAGTTCATCTCCTACGGCCCATTGGTACGGAAAAACGGACTGGGTGCACACGGCACATCGTACTCGATTCAGGATGAGTACGACGAATACCTCCGCACGCATCGCACCGAGACCTGGGACGGAAACACCTATCCGTCGCTGGATCGCGATATCGACGTCTGCGACGCCATCCTGCATTTCGCCACCGTCACCAACGGCGAAATGGCGTATCGGTCCTACAAAAACATGGAAGAGAAAACGGGGCTTTCGCTAACGCATCTGGCGGAAAAGAACCGCGCGTTCCGCACGTCGTTCAAAGACATTCAGAGCCAACCGCGGCGTTTCATCAACAGCCCGATGTGGTCGGGTTTGACCGAGAACGGGCGGTCGTATGCACCCTTCACATACAACGTTGAAGAAGGCATTCCCTGGCGAACGCTGACCGGCCGCCAGTCGTTTTATCTCGACCACCCGGTTTACATCGACTTCGGCGAACACCTGCCGACCTACAAACCGAAGCCAATGCCGACCGAGTATTCTGACCTGCGGTTCAGTGAAACGGGCGAGGAAGTCGGACCGACGTTAATGCTTAACTTCCTCACGCCGCACGGCAAATGGCACATTCATTCCACCTATGGCGACAACCAGCGGATGACCACGCTTTCGCGCGGCATCTATCCGTTGTGGATGAACGACAAAGATGCCGATTCGCTTGGCATCGAGGACAACGACTGGGTTGAAATCTACAACGACAACGGTGTCGTTGTGACGCGTTCGGTAGTGAGTGCACGAATTCCGCCGGGAATCTGCATGCAGTATCACGCGCCGGAACGCACACACGGCATTCCCAAATCGCCGCTGCGAAGAAACCGCCGGGCGGGCGGACACAACAGCCTCACCCGCACCCGGTTGAAGCCGAACTTCATGATCGGCGGATACGGACAGTTCACCTACCACTTCAACTACTGGGGGCCGGTCGGCTGCAATCGCGACACGCATCTACTGGTGCGAAAACTGCCCGGCGAACCGGTGTATTGAGGGAGTCAAGAGCGGAGAGACAAGAGCAAGATTGGCGAGCGGGAGGTGTAAACCCCCCGGTACGTGTGACAATCCAACAGGCATAAAACGATGGATGTTCGATCTCAAGTTTCGATGGTGTTTCACCTCGATAAATGCATCGGCTGCCACACCTGCAGCGTTGCCTGCAAGAACATATGGACCGACCGCAAAGGCGCGGACTACATGTGGTGGAACAACGTTGAAACCAAACCCGGCACCGGATATCCCACCAAATGGGAAGACCAGAGCAAATACAACGGCGGCTGGCACTCGAATGGAAACGGCCGGCTCAGAATCAAGTCGATTGGCAAGGCAAGGATCGTACCCAATATTTTCCACAATCCGCACATGCCCAGCATGGACGATTATTACGAGCCGTGGACCTACGATTATCAAAACCTGTTCAACGCACCGGAAGGCTCCGATCAACCGACGGCCGAACCCATTTCGATGATCGACGGCAAAAAGATCGACGTGCAGTCCGGCCCGAACTGGGACGACGATCTGGGTGGTTCGCCGCTTTACGCGGCGAACGATCCCAACCTGGAAGGCCTGACCGAACAACAGAAACTACAACTCAGCTCTGTCGAACGGTTGGTCTTTTTCTATCTGCCGCGAATCTGCAATCACTGCCTGAATCCCTGTTGCGTGGCATCGTGTCCGTCGGGGGCGTTGTACAAACGGGGCGAAGACGGCATCGTCCTCGTCGATCAGAAAAAATGCCGCGCGTGGCGATCGTGCGTCTCGGCGTGTCCGTACAAGAAGGTCTATTTCAACTGGTTCACCGGCAAAAGCGAGAAGTGCATTCTCTGTTACCCGCGACTGGAAACCGGGCAGGCACCGGCTTGTTTCCACTCCTGCGTGGGCCGCATCCGCTACCTGGGTGTGCTGCTGTACGACGCCGACCGCATTGAGGATGTCGCGAAACTTCCGGACGACGAATTGGTCGAAGGGCATCGTTCGATGATCCTCGATCCGCACGATCCGGAAGTGATTGCCAACGCAAAGAAGTGCGGCATATCGGATGGTGTGATCGAAGCGGCGCAGAACTCGCCCGTCTATCGCTTCGTGATGGAATGGAAGATCGCGCTCCCGCCGCACATCGAGTATCGAACACTACCGATGCTGTTTTATGTTCCGCCGATGTCACCGGTGCAGGCATCGAAGGAAGACGACGTGATTCACCATTCGAGCGACAACCTGTTCCACGACATCGATTCGTCGCGGGTGCCGATGCAGTTTCTTGCCAATTTGTTCGGTGCCGGCCATGAAGGCGTTGTCCGTTACGCGTTGGCAAAACAGAAGGCAGTTCGCTGGCATCGCCGCGCCGAAACGGTGGGCGACATCGACCGAGAAACGGCCGACCGCATGCTCCGCGAAGCCGACTGCACGCGGGAAGAGGCCGAAGAAATCTACAAGCTGACGGCGCTCTGCACGTACGAAGATCGATTCGTCATCCCGCCAATGCACCGGGAACAGGCAATCGAAATGATGAAAGAACCGCACGAACACCGCGAAGAAACGGGCTTCGGTTTCGTGGGTGGTCCGCAAAGGGGAATGTGATGCCACACCGACAAAAACAACTCAACGCATTCAGCCGGCTACTCTGCTATCCGGACGATGGAACTGCGCAGACGGCGGAGTTCCTGTACGTCGTTTTACATGGCGAACTGTCCGAAGCGGCAAGCGAAGCGGCGGCTTTCGGCGCATTCGTCGAGCAGCACGACGTTGCGGAACTTGAGGAAAGCTTCACGCGTACCTTCGACGTCAATCCCGATTGTGCGCTGGAAGTCGGCTGGCATCTGTTTGGCGAAGAATACGCGCGGGGCATGTTTCTCGTCCGCATGCGCGAGGAGATGCGGAAATACAATCTCCCCGAATCGGTCGAACTCCCCGATCACATTTCGCACGTATTAGCAGTCGTGGCCGCCATGCCCGATGTCGAAGCTGCCCGCTTTGTCACCGCGTGTGTGCTGCCGGCGGTCAACACAATGAAAGAGGCGCTCGGCAAGACCGACTCGCCCTACCGACACGTCGTCTCCTGCCTGGTTTCGGTTTTGGAACAGACATGGGGAGCAGCAAAGGTCGAGAGTCGAGAGTCGCGCGATGAAATCCGGTCTTTTGAGAAGACCGGGTTTCTCGATCCGAGCGAAGTCGATCCGTTACACCGAACGTTCCCCGTGGCCGATTTCACCGCCGGCTGCGGATCGGCATGTGGCGGTGAGCCGGAGGTGACACAGCTTCAGATGCAATTTCCAGAAGCAATTGCTCGCCAGACATCCCCTACCCCCAACGAAGCGAGAAAGCCATGAGCCAGCATTTTCTCGATCAATTCTTATTCGTGGCGCTGCCGTATGTGTGCCTGTTTACCTTTCTGCTGGTGACCGTGGCCCGGTACCGCATGCAGTCGTATTCGTATTCCAGTCTGTCGAGTCAATTCCTGGAAAACGAGCATCACTTCTGGGCCGTTGTGCCGTTTCATTACGGCATTCTGGTTGTGACGGCCGGACATCTGATCGCGTTTCTTATTCCGCGCACCATTCTGGCTTGGAACAGCCATCCGCTGAGATTGTATGTGCTCGAAGTCTCGGCGTTGGCGTTCGGCTTGCTCACTCTGGTGGGGTTGGTGGGCGTGATCGTTCGCCGTTTCTCCAACACAAAAATCCGCACGGTCACCACGTTCACCGATTGGTTGCTGTTCGCCATGCTACTGCTGCAAACAATCAGCGGCATCAGTGTGGCGTTGTTTCATCCGTGGGGTTCGGCGTGGTTTGCATCGAATCTCTCGCCGTACTTGTGGTCGATATTCAAGCTCGGTCCCGATGTCACTTACGTCGCGGCGATGCCGCACATGGTGAAGTTTCACATTGTGCTGGCGTTTCTGACGATCGGCTTTTTCCCCTTCACGCGGCTGGTCCACGTGCTGGTGATTCCCAACCCCTTCCTGTGGCGCAAACCGCAGGTCGTCCGCTGGTATCGAAAGCGATGAATCATCGTGTCTCGAAAGACATAAGCAAACCCCGACCCCGATTTCAACAAAGTTCGAAACGATGGCCGACCAATTAACACAAGAAGAGCGACGCCAGGCCTGGTGGATTCTGGCGATGAACACCATTGCTTTCACCATCTGCTTCGCAGCATGGATGATGAACGGTGTTTTGGTCACGTTTTTCATTGACAACGGACTGTTCGACTGGAACCCCTCGGAGATGGGTTGGCTGATCGGCATTCCTGTTTTGACCGGAGCAATCTTTCGTCTGCCGTTGGGTGTTGCGACCGACAAATGGGGCGGCCGACCGGTTTATGGGCTGCTGCTCGTTTTCGCTGCCATCCCCATGTTTCTGGTCAGTTATTGCAACAGCTACTGGGAGTTTTTCGCCGCTGGTCTCGGATTTGGATTCTGCGGAACGAGTTTTGCCATCGGCATCGCCTTCAGTTCGCTGTGGTTCCCCAAGCATCAACAAGGAACCGCCTTGGGAATCTTCGGGGCAGGCAATGCAGGTGCAGCCCTCACCAGTTTGGGCGCGCCAACTATGTTGGACTGGTTGACCGAGGGTGGAGAGAAGCTGGAAGGATGGCGACATCTCCCCAAATTCTACGCGGCACTGCTCCTCGTCACCGGCGTTGTCTTCTTCCTGACGACAAAGAACCGGCTGCCGGTCGGAAGCGCGACCAAATCGATGTCGCAGCGGCTCGCGCCCTTGAAGAACATTCGCGTTTGGCGGTTTGGTTTGTACTACTTCTTTGTCTTCGGCGGCTTCGTCGCTCTTGCTCAATGGCTTGTCCCCTACTACGTCAACGCCTACGGAACAACCGTTGCGTTGGCAGGAGCACTCGCGGCCTGTAACAGTTTCCCCTCCGGAGTCATCCGTGCCGCCGGTGGTTGGATGTCGGACAAATGGGGCGCGCGCATTGTGATGTACTGGGTGTTTGGTTCCTCGCTCATTTGCTGCTTGCTGTTGATTGTCCCGCAGATGGATATCCACTCTCCCGGCAGCGGCATCATGGCACGCGCTTCGGGAACGGTCATCAGTGCGACGGACAACGAGGTCGTCGTCGAGTCGGCTGCTGGCAAACAGCAGACCTACAAACTCAAGACGAAGCAGGGAGAACTCGTCTCCGACGAAAAACGAGCGAAGGGTGTACTCGTCCTGCCGCGATCCATGTCGTGGCAGGAGTCAGCCGTCGACGTTGGAGACACGGTCAAGAAGAAGGAACTCGTGGCTCGCGGCGTCACGCACATCTTCTTCCAAGCAAACATCTGGGTCTTCACCGTACTCAGCCTGATCATCGGCGCGGTTATGGGCATCGGCAAGGCGGCAGTCTACAAGCACATTCCCGACTATTTCCCTGACGATATCGGTGTCGTCGGGGGCATCGTTGGCGTGTTGGGCGGACTGGGGGGATTCATCTGCCCGGTCATCTTCGGATACATGCTGCAAGCAACCGGGCTGTGGACATCGTGCTGGATATTCTTCGCGGTCCTCATCGGCATTTGCCTGTTCTGGATGCACATTGTCATTCAGAGAATGCTTTCCAAAGAAGCACCAGAACTGACCAACCGAATTTAGAGATTCACAATGGCTCGCAAAATTGAACATTGGGACGTTGAAGACAACGCCTTCTGGAAATCGACCGGCAAACGGATTGCGAACCAGAACTTGCGCGTGTCGATTCCCAACCTGCTGTGCGGATTTTCCGTGTGGCTGTATTGGGGAATGATCGCCAAGGTCATTCGCCGAATTCACACAGGCAATCCCGAGATTTTCAACTTCACGTTCGGAAACAATGGGCAGCCGTATGGTGATGACGGTGCCGGTTATGTGGCACTGTTGTTGATGTTGCCCGCCGTTGCTGGATTGGCCGGCGCGACGTTGCGAATACCAAATTCATTTGTCATCGCGATCTGCGGCGGTCGCAATGTCAAATTCATGACAACCGTGCTGCTCATCCTGCCTGCCTTGGGAGCCGGAATTGCGCTGAAGAATCCGGACACGTCTTTTTCAACGCTGATTATTCTGGCGGCATTGTCGGGAGTTGGAGGAGGGGCCTTTGCCTCTTCAATGTCCAACATTTCCTTCTTCTTTCCAAAGCGCATGCAAGGGTTGGCTTTGGGGCTGAATGCCGGCTTGGGAAACGCCGGCGTTAGCGTGATGCAATTTCTCATCCCGTGGGTGATCACCTTCGGCCTGTTCGGCGGCTGGGGCGGTTCTCCTCACGAGTTCATACAGGACGGCGAGAAGCAGGCGTTATGGATTCAGAACGCCGCCTTCGTCTGGGTTCCGCTCATGACGATCCTTGCCGCCCTCGCATGGTACATGATGCACAACCTGCCGCAACACTATTGCGATCCCACCAGCGGTGCGATCGGCCGGTATTTGTGGTTGATGGTGCTCGGTTTTTCCGGGGCGGCTGTCGGCGTGTTTCTGCTGATCATTGATTGGGGATTCGTTCCCGAGTTGTTGAAGGTGTTCATCATCCTACCCATCACCGTCATCGTCACGTTGACCTTGATGCGTTTTCTGACACCAACGACAACGCGAAGCAGCCTGCAAAGCCAGTTCGAGATCTTCACGAACAAACACAACTGGGCGATGACCTGGCTTTACACGATGACGTTCGGCTCGTTCATCGGCTATGCCAACGCGTTCCCTCTTTTGATCGATGTTGTGTTCGGTCAAGTCACAGTGGGGCCGGATGGGTCACTGTTGGCTTCTCCAATCGCCAATCCCAATGCGCCCGTCACCTCGAACTTCATCTGGATTGGAGCAGGAGTTGGCGCGTTGATTCGACCCGTTGGAGGGTGGTTGGCCGACAAATGGGGGGGCGCGCGTGTTACGCAGTGGGACACCTGGATTATGGTCGCGTCCACAATTCTAGCCGGATATCTCGTTTACGCCGCGCGAATGTCGCCGACGCCGGAAACGTACTTCGTACCGTTCCTGCTGACATTCATTGTGCTGTTCGCATCGACCGGCATTGGCAACGGATCGACGTTTCGCATGATCCCGTTCATCTTTTCAAAAGCGCAAGCCGGCCCGGTGCTGGGTTGGACTTCGGCGATTGCTGCCTACGGTGCCTATTTCATCCCAAAAGTGTTTGCCACACAGATCAAGGCCGGCACACCCGAGTATGCCTTGTACGGGTTTGCCGCTTACTACGCGAGTTGCCTGGGTGTCAACTGGTGGTTCTACGCCCGCAAGAATGCGGAAATCAAATGTTGAACGAGTTGTGAGTTATTCAGTATTGAGAGTTGAAAACGAACGATGCAGCAACGAGTCATTACTGTCGTTCTTTTAGTCGGGCTGTTCTTCGGCTTGATGACCTTGGGATCGGGAATGTCGTCTTGGCGGCTTCCCGACAATCAGCAGGGTTACGCGCCGGAACAACCGATCGACTATTCCCACCGTCTGCACGCCGGCGAACTGAACATCGATTGTCGCTTCTGTCATTCGGCCGCCGAACAGAGTCGGCACGCCGGCATTCCCGCGTCCGATGTCTGCATGAAATGTCATCAGTTCGTCACCTCGTCCTTCGATGTTCGGCAGGAAGAGATAAAGCTGGCGGAAAAGGAACAACGCAAGCCACGAACGATCATCTCCGATAAGCTGCGCCCGCTCTACAAGTCGCTAGCCTTGGATGAAACGCTAAAGCCAAAGGCAGATGTCACGCCGCAGTCGATTCAGTGGGTGCGGGTGCATAATCTTCCTGATTACGTCTACTTCGATCACCGGGCACACATTTCCGTCGGTGTGAAATGTCAACGGTGTCACGGCCCGGCCGAGTCGATGCAGCGAATGCAACAGTTTGAAACCCTCTCGATGGGATGGTGCGTGAAATGCCACCAGGATGCAACGAAAGACGGAATCGACGGCCGCGCCGTTCACGCCTCGACCGATTGCGCGGTGTGTCATTATTGAGTTGATGCAGATGAAGAATGCAGACAATACAAACGAGATCAGCCGTCGCCGGTTTCTTGAAGCCGCCGGTTTTTCGATGACGCTGGCGGCACTCGGAGGATGCGGCCGCGCTCCGACTGAGAACGCGCTGCCGTTCGTCACACAGCCGGAAGGAACGATTCCCGGGCGATCGCGCAGCTACGCATCCACCTGCGGCGGGTGTCCCGCAGCCTGTGGCCTATTGGTCGGCGTGCGCGATGGGCGGCCGCTCAAAATGGAAGGCATGCCCGAACACCCGCTGTCGCGCGGAGGGCTGTGCGCCATCGGGCAGGCATTGCCGCTGGAACTGTACGACCGCCTGAGACTGCAGCATCCGTTGCAACAGGGAAAGCAGGTCGATTGGAAGGACATCGATCGCGCAATTGCAAAGCAGTTGAGTGAGATCGCCGCCAAGCAGGGGGCCGTTCGGTTTGTAACATCCACCGTAACCAGTCCGACGTTGAAGTCGTCGATCAACCAATTCCTGAGTTCCTTCGACAACGCACAACACGTGACGTTCGACGCGATAAGTTGCTCGGCCATTCTCGACGCGCATGAGCAAACGCACGGCGTTCGCGTGTTGCCGCACTTTCGGTTTGACCAAGCGAGAGTGATTGCGTCGTTCGGTGCTGATTTTCTGGGAACGTGGATCTCGCCCGTCGAATTCACGGCCGCGTGGCGAGCCGGGCGCGTGCCGACGGAAACAGACGCCGAGATGTCGCATCACACCCATTTAGAAGACCGCATGTCGTTAACCGGCAGCAATGCCGATCGCCGCTTTCGACTCTCGCCAGATGATTATGGAGGCGTGCTAAGTCATCTGGCGACGCGACTGGTAAAGCTGAGCGATGTGCCACCGCCCGCTGGAAAACTCACTGCGTCGCCGATTCCCGACAAAGAAGTCGCTCACCTTGCGGATCGACTGTGGGAGAGTCGTGGTGCGAGTCTTGTCGTATGTGACAGCCAGGACATCGCGGTTCAGTCACTGGTGAACTTCATCAACCATTTGCTCGGCAATTACGGCGAGACGATCGACATCGCGCGGCCCAGCTATCAACGGCAAGGCAATGACCGCGATGTCATCGCGTTGATCGAAGAACTGAACGCCGGCCAGGTCGATGCGTTGTTTGTCGCCGGAAACGATCTGACGCATAACCTGCCGGAGCATGCCGCGTTGGTCGAGGCCATCAAACAGGTGCCGCTGGTTGTCAGTTTCGCGGAGCGTGAAGACGACTTTTCGTCGCTGGCTCACTTTGTTTGCCCGGATCATCACCCGTTAGAATCGTGGTTGGATGCCGAACAGGTCAATGGGCTTGTCAGCCTGTCGCAACCGACATTGCAGCCGTTGGGCGAAACACGGTCGATTCTGGAAAGTCTGAATCGCTGGGTGGGCAACACCGACTCGGCCTATGAGATTCTCCGTTCCCATTGGAAAGCGAACGTACTGCCGCGAGCGAAATCACAGGAGTTCAATGAATTCTGGGACCACGCCGTTCACGATGGCTTTGTCGAAGTTGAGCCGCGTGTGGTCTCCGCACAGCAGTTTCAGACCGATGCTGTTCGATTGATCGAGCGACAACAACCGACAGAGGGGTTCTCGCTGTCGCTGTACCCCAAGATCGGCCTGGCCGACAGTCGGAACGCACACAATCCGTGGCTGCAAGAACTGCCCGATCCGGTCACAAAGGTCACGTGGGACAACTACGTTTGCATCTCCCCGTTGGCTGCCGAAGAACTCAGTCTGTCGAACGGTGACGTCGTCCGTGTCACAACCGCCGATGGCCGGATTGAAGTCGAATTGCCGACACTGATCCAACCCGGTCAACACGACCGCATACTGGCGATCGCCCTCGGTTACGGTGTTCGTGGAACCGATCGTTTTGCGAACATCGGCCCCGACTGGATTGAAGCAAAACCAATGCTGGCCGAGGGAGAGCTCGTCGGAAAAAACGTCGCCGGTTTCATTGAGGCTGGTGAAGGAGCGATCTCATATTTCCGAAACGGCATCACGTTGGAGAAGACCGGCCGCCGTCGCGAATTAGCCACCACGCAGCGTTTCCATTCGCTGGAAGTTCCGCCGCATGTTGCTCCACATGGTGGAGAAGTCCGCGAGCAAATTCAGGAAACAACGCTCGCGGCATATCGCAAGAATCCCAAATCGGGAGCGCCGGAATCGCATCATCCTGCCGGTGAACAACTTTGGGCCGAAGACCATCCTAAGACCATTCATCAGTGGGGCATGGTCATCGACTTGAATGCCTGCACCGGTTGCTCGGCTTGTTTGGTCGCCTGCCAATCGGAAAACAACGTCCCGGTCGTCGGCAAAGACGAAGTCCGGCGGCAGCGCGAAATGCATTGGATTCGCATCGACCGGTACTACTCCGGCAACGGCGACGAAACCGGCGTCGCGCATCAACCGATGATGTGTCAACACTGCGGCAATGCGCCGTGCGAGACCGTGTGTCCCGTGCTGGCAACCGTCCACAGTGAGGAAGGGCTCAACGAGCAGGCGTACAATCGGTGCGTCGGCACAAGGTATTGCGCCAACAATTGCCCATACAAGGTCCGCCGCTTCAACTGGTTCGACTACGAACACAACGACACGCTGCAGAATCTGGTTCTCAACCCCGACGTCACCGTTCGTTCGCGCGGCGTAATGGAAAAGTGTTCGATGTGCGTGCAGCGGATCGAAGAAGGAAAGATCGCAGCGAGCAGTCGTGGCGAGCCACTCACCGACGGCGAAATCCAGACCGCGTGTCAGCAATCGTGTCCCGCACAGGCGATTGTCTTTGGCGACATGAATCCGCTGTTCCTGTTCGCCGTCCCTCTTGAAAAGAAAAGTGAGACGGAGGAGTTGGACAAACGGCGAATACCGAAACTCCTGAGGGCCGCTTTTCAAAACAATGAAAAGAAACTGCCTGAGCATGTCTCGGTTACCGTTCTCGAAGAGGGTCATAAGTGGCAAGTCACCGCTGAAGCCAGCCGGTACGTAGTACGAAAGGCTACTGAGGAACTGAACGTTTACGAGGAGAGTCGCGTCGGCATCGCCTTGGCAAACCCGCGCAGCTACGGTGTGCTGGAAGAGTTCAACTTCCGCCCGGCGGTTTCGTATTTGCGAGTTGTAAACAACACAGCGGAAGACGCGACGAATGGAGGCGGACATGTCTGATGTCGGCACATCGATCAGACCGCCTCTCGTCACCGGCGACAAGAGCATCGGTGACGTTACCGACGACATCTGCGCGCCGATGGACTGTAAGCCGAGCGTCTTGTGGTGGGTGGCGTTCTTGTTGTCGCTCGTTGCTCTGGGGATTGGGTTTATGGCGGTCTGGTATCAGATCGCCACGGGTATTGGCACGTGGGGATTGAACAAAACCGTTGGCTGGGCGTTCGACATCACCAATTTCGTTTTCTGGGTGGGCATCGGCCATGCCGGGACGCTCATTTCGGCCGTGCTGTTTCTGTTTCGGCAGAAATGGCGGACGGCGGTCAATCGATCGGCCGAAGCGATGACGTTGTTCGCGGTGATGTGTGCCGGTATCTTTCCGCTCATCCACATGGGCCGTCCGTGGTTGGCCTACTGGATGATGCCCTATCCCAACACGCGTGGATCGTTGTGGGTGAATTTCAAATCGCCGTTGCTGTGGGACGTGTTCGCCATTTCAACTTACCTGATGATCTCGGCGGTGTTCTGGTACATCGGTTTGATCCCCGATCTGGCGACGATTCGCGACCGCAGCCAACCCGGTTGGCGGAAACGGATCTCGGCATTTCTCTGTCTGGGTTGGAATGGTTCGGCACGGACGTGGCATCGGTACGAGACGGTTTACATGCTGCTGGCCGGACTGGCGACGCCGTTGGTGATTTCGGTGCATACGATTGTCAGCATGGATTTCGCCACCGCGGTCATCCCCGGTTGGCACACGACAATCTTCCCGCCGTACTTCGTGGCGGGGGCAATTTTCAGCGGTCTGGCGATGGTGCTGACGCTGATGATCATCGCCCGCAAAACAATGCACCTCGAAAACTACATCACGCCGACGCACATCGACCGCATGTGCAAGTTGATGCTGTCGATGGGCTGCATTGTCGGACTGGCCTATGGCACCGAGTTTTTCATGGCGGCCTATAGCGGAAACGGCTACGAACAATTCGTCTTCAAGAATCGGGCGCTCGGTCCGTTCAGTTGGGCCTATTGGACGATGGTCTCGTGCAACGTGCTGATCCCACAAATGCTGTGGTTCCGCCGCGTGCGTGCATCGCTGCCGGCCGTGTTTGTGATTGCCATTGTGATCAACATCGGCATGTGGTTCGAGCGGTTCGTGATTATC
>JABISG010000061.1 GCA_018699955.1 Planctomycetaceae bacterium
AGTCAACGCAACCACCCCCGCCACACCGCGCAGCATGATGAATAATTCTGAGCAAGCGATGATCGCAAAACCGCGATTGGTCGAGATGCCTTGCCATTCGGGGAGAATCGGCCCGAAAATCACGATCGCTAACAACCCGGCCAGCCAGAACGCGCTGAACAGTCCGGCCGCGAGGTTTTGCCGCACAAATGTGGAACGCGCAAGGCTCCAGCGGTGGCGAACGGCGAGGCTCACCGTCACGGCGGCCATCGCGAGAATCACAATCAGACCGAGTTCAATGTGTTTGTCGTCCGGCGTGGGGCGCAGTCCATGCCGCACGATTGCAGCGGCGACGCCGCCGGCCTGACAGAAGATTTCCCATTGCCGCAGTCGCTGTGCGCGCTTCGGAAACAGAGTGTCGGTGTTGGCGATGGTCAGTGCCGGATTTTGATTTTCAATCATCGCACATCCGACGAGACTGTCGCCCGGAAAAGACCAGCGAGAAACCAACACGACGGAACGGCCTGACTGCCGAACCGCTTGTGTTGTCAACGTGCTGCAGATCGTAATGAATCTCGCTCGGCAGCGACAGGATGCGGATTCTCGCACTCGGTTTTGAGCCGCAGAGGGCCGCTGGGAATTGACTGCGCCAATGGCGCAGATGACAATGAACCGGGAGCCGCGTTCGGTTCCATTCCATCAAACCACCGTCAGAAGTCCATTGGTTTTCTTGCGCGCCAGAATTGTAGCGCACACGCGAAGGAAAGAAGAGGATTCAGCATGTTTCCGCGTCGCTTACTAAACAGAGTCACGACACTGTCCACAGTTGTCGCCACGGCACTCGTTTCGCTGGGAATCGACTCGCACCCGGTCATCGCAGCCGACGGCAATCGGCCCAACATCATTTACATCATGGCCGACGACATGGGCTACGGTGACTTGGGCTGCTACGGGCAGAAGCAGATCCAAACGCCGCACCTCGATCGCATGGCCGATGAAGGCGTGCGGTTCACCGATTTCTATGCCGGCTCGACCGTCTGTGCACCGTCGCGATGCGTGTTGATGACCGGGCTGAATCTGGGCCATTGTTTCATCCGCGGCAACGGCAAAATCAATCTTCGGCCCGACGACTTCACCGTCGCCGAGGCTTTGCAGCCGGCTGGTTATCGGTGCGGGTTGATCGGCAAATGGGGCTTGGGACACGAAGACTCAAGCGGACTGCCGACGCGGCAGGGGTTCGACTACTTTTACGGCTATCTCGATCAACATCACGCGCACAACTACTATCCCACGTTTCTCGTTCGCAACGAAAAACGCGTGCTGCTGAGAAACGTGGTGCCGAACGAAGGACAATTCGGACAGGGCGTCGCAACGAAAAAGATCGATTACAGCCACGACCTGATTTCCGATGAGGCGCTGCGGTTCATCGACCGCAACAAGGACGAAAGGTTCTTCCTGTATCTCGCCCTCACCCCGCCGCACGCCAACAACGAAGCCCGCCAGAAAGGCATGGAGATTCCCGATTACGGCATCTACAAAAACAAGGACTGGCCCGAGCCGCAGAAAGGGACGGCGGCGATGATCAGCCGCGTCGATAGCGACGTCGGTCAGATTCTAGAGCGGTTGAAAACGCACGGCATCGACGAGAACACCATTGTCTTTTTCACCTCCGACAACGGCCCGCATCGCGAAGGGGGCAACAATCCCGACTTCTTCGACTCCAACGGCCCGCTCCGCGGCATCAAACGCGCCCTGTATGAAGGCGGCATTCGCGTGCCGATGATCGTCCGCTGGCCGGGACACACCCAACCGGGAACCACATCCAATCACGTCGGCTACTTCGGCGACCTGATGGCGACCGTCTGCGAGTTGTCCGAAGTCAAACCGCCCGCCGACCTCGACAGCATCAGTTTCCTGCCGGCCATTCTGGGGAACACCAAGCAGCAGAAACACGATTTCCTCTACTGGGAATTCTACGAAGGCCGTTCGGCCCAGGCAGTCCGCATGGGCGATTGGAAGGGCGTCGTCCAACCGTTCGGCGGCGACAACGTCGAACTGTTCAACCTGAAAACCGACCTCGGCGAGCAAACCAACATCGCCGCCGATCACCCGGAAGTCGTCGCGAAGATCCGAGCTGCGATTAAGAAATCGCATGTGCCTTCGGAGTTGTGGAAGGTGCGCAAGCCGAAGAAGAAGACCAAGAAGAAGTAGGTCTTATTCTGGATCGGGACGTGGCAGGTGGCTTAGCCATGCTCCCACGAGTAGCGCGGCGAGACCGATGTGTCCGATTCCCAGCGCGCGCTCATTCGTCCACGGAATCACGGGAAAAGGCCGTAACGACTCAAAAACATAGGGAGCGATGAGAAGGAACATGCCACCGAAGATGGATGCCAGTCCTGCGATTTTGCGGGGAAGAGAATGCGGCACCAATCCCTCTTCATTGTCTTCCCACGTGTTGAAATCCTTCTTCACACGGTAGAGTCCTGCGACTATCCCCCAATAGAAAACCACGAGAGCGATGATAGGGTTAACCACCAACATCGAAGTCCAGAACACCTGAAGAACTACCGACGGGACGGGGATCGACACTGGGATGGTGCCTGCGGGGACACCGAAATAACTGGAGCCAATGAACACGGCATCGATAATTCGCGCAACAATCAGGACGCCTCCGACGACTGTCCATCGTCTTAATTCTCGGCGGAGGCCTTTCGACATTACCAACTCCTGACCGATTGTGTTTGCGTTCACCCTCTTGTGGGCTTTGCTTCCCGCTCCGCGAAAAACCGCATGAATGCGGTCACTACGAACCTACGCAATCGGCACTTCGTAGTATTCCAACGCCCATTCCTGCATGTAGCGGACGCGGTTGGGGACGATGCGGTAGACGATGAGTTGGGGGTTGTCCAAGCTGCCGAGGAACTGCTGCATGAGCGGGTTGGCGCTCCAGATTTCTTCGAGCAGCGGGCGTTCGCTGAGGATCTCGGCCGTGCCGGTGATGCGGACCTGATTGTGTTTGTCGTCGAGATAGCACAGCTCGACCTTGGGATTGGCCGCAATCTCCTGCGTCTTGTGATAGCTCCGCAGGTTGGCGACGTAGACGGTGAACCCGTCGGTCCGCACCGGCGAAACGGGCCGCAACCGGGGTTGATCGCCATCGATTGAAGCAAGTTGCGGAAAGCGGTCGGCGGCGATGACGGCAGCGGCCAACGTTGTCAATTCCTGTGGATCAATCGATTGGGGGGTTGGTTTGGTCATGCTTGTATTAAACGGAATCGAGCACCGTTCAGAAACCCGGTTTTTTCAAAAAACCGGGTTTCCTGGTTCACATGTTGAAAGAACGACCCGGTCCGCGCGCAACGGCTGCGAAGGTGGTTATGATTTGCTAACATCTGTGCAGGAGCGTCTCGACGAGAGAAAGTTGGTTGCTGGCAGTCGAAGGACGCATCGTCTGGAAAACGGGAGTATCAAAAATGGATTCGATCATACCTCTTGTCACATTTCTGCTGGGAATCGCTGCAGGCGGGGGTGCCGTGTGGTTTTGGAGTAAGGACCGCATCGATCGCGCCGGCGAAAATGGAAAACGCGAGTCCGAGACGGACTTGGCAACGCTGCAAGAGCGATTGACTGGCCGGGATGCGTCCATCGACGAAATGCAGGTCAAGCTGAATTCACTTCAGAGTGGTTTTGACGCAGCAAGCTCCGAGACGTCATCGTTGAAACAAGAAATTGCTCGGCTGCAGACATCATTGGAGAAGGAACGAAAACAAAGTCAGGAAAAAATCGAACTACTTGAGGATGCAGAGACAAGACTCTCCGAGAAGTTCAAGAACCTCGCCGGCGATGCACTGAAGTCGAACAACGATTCTTTTCTCGCACTGGCGAAGACGAAATTCAAGCCCATCGAAAAGTCGATTGAAGAATTCGACGATAGCGTCAAGAAACTGGAGAAGGACCGCGAAGGTGCGTATAAGGGGCTCAGGACGCAGGTGGAAGGACTCGACGAGGCGCAGCGGAAATTGAATAAAGAGACTGCAAACCTTGTCGGCGCGCTTCGATCACCGAACGTTGGTGGTCAGTGGGGAGAAATTCAGTTGCGACGTGTGGTGGAACTGGCGGGGATGCTGAACCACTGTGACTTTCACGAACAACAGTCGCAAGAGACCGACGGAAAAGGGGTTCGACCGGATCTTGTCATCCAATTGGCTGGCAAAAGGAATGTGGTCGTGGACTCGAAAGTTTCACTATCGTCGTATCTCGAAGCATGCGATGCGACGGACGAAATTACCCGAACCACAAAGCTCGCCGACCACGCGAAAAGCGTTCGCTCGCACATTCGACAGTTGGGACAAAAGGCATATTTCGAACACTTCGACCGCTCACCGGAATTCGTCGTGCTGTTTATCGCGAATGAGGCGTCGTACAGCGCAGCACTAGAGCAAGACCCAAGCTTGCTCGAAGAAGGACCTGAGAAAGGCGTCATTATTGCAACGCCGACAACTCTCATCGCACTATTGCGCACCGTGGCATACGGTTGGCGAGAAGAACAGTTGGCACAGAACGCCAAAGAGATCAGTGATCTTGGCAAGGAACTTTACAAGCGGATTGCCACTGTAGGTGAGCATGTTGGGAAACTTGGTAAGAGTCTCTCTGGGGCAAATGATGCCTACAACAAATTCGTCGGCTCATTTGAAACACGTGTCTTGGTCACCGCGAGAAAATTCTCTGAGTTACAAGCGGATGCACATGGTGTTGAGATCGAGCCGATTGAACCGATCGACTCAGTTCCTCGGAAGATTCAATCTCACGAACTCAAGCCAAAATCTTTTGAGCGGATCGAAAGCAAGAATATCCCTATTGCTTGAAACGAATCGGCAAACTGCGTTCGGGGCGGGATGCTAACCGATTAACTTGCCCCGCACGCCGATTGAACTCGACGCCATCGCCGGGAACATCTATCTTTCCAACGGAATTGATGTCCCACGGAAGGAATGGCGGCGATGGCAACGGTGGCAGATGAGTTGACGGCGGCGTTGGCGCTGCATCGGCAGGGGGAACGCGGGCAGGCCGAACGTGGATACCGGCGCGTGTTGCGGATCGATCCCCAGCACGCCGATGCGCTGCATCTGTTGGGTGTCATCGCGCAGCAAAACGGCGATGCACAGCAGGCGGTTGAACACATTTCGAGGGCGATCGCCGTCCAGCCGCGATCGGCCGTCTTTCATAACAATCTCGGCGCGGCATTGCTCGATCGGGGGCAATCGGAAAACGCGGCCGGAAGTTTTCGCCGGGCGCTGGCGCTGCAGCCCAACTATCTGGATGCCCTGTTGAATCTGGCCCGTGCCTCAAGTCAGGCGGGCGAGTTGGCGATCGCGGTTGATTATTGGCAGCGATCACTGCGACTGCAGCCGCACAATGCCGACATTCATTTGAAAGTCGCCGACGGACTGCAATCGCTCGGCCGGCTACCTGATGCGATGAAACATTACGACCGCGCGTTAAAGTTGAACCCTGACCGCAGCGAGGCGCACAACAATCGTGGTGTCGCGTTGTTGAATCTCGGCGACTGTGGCGAGGCGATTGCATCATTCGAGCGTGCGGTTGCGATTAATCCTGCGTATGTCGATGCATTGAGGAATCTCGGGGTCGCCAATTTTCAGCAGGGAAATGCGGACGAAGCCGTCGCCGCCTACCAGCGCGTCATTGGTCTCAGTCCAGCTGATGTTACCGCGTTAACCGGGCTGGGAGATGCGCTGAAGTTGCTGGGCCAACTCGATGCGGCCGCGATAGCGTATCGCTCAGCAATTGGCATCGACGGGGCGTCTTCACCGTTGCATGACAAATTGGGGCTGTGCCTGCACGAATGCGGTCAAACAGACGAAGCGATCAACGGTTTTCGTCGGGCCGTCGGGTGTGATTCCAGTTGCGCGGATGGTCACGGAAATCTGGGAGCCGCTCTGCTGGCGAAGGGCCGCATTGATGACGCACTCGGATCTCTGGAGCAAGCGCTCGCTATCGATCCCGGCTATGTTGATGCCCGCTTCAACCGGGGGTTAGCGCGGCTGCTTACTGGCGATTGGGAACGGGGATGGGCCGACTATGAATGCCGTCGGCAATTAAGCCGCATCAATGTTCGCGATTTCCCACAGCCACTGTGGGACGGTTCTCCGTTGAATGGGCGGACAATTCTGCTGCATGCCGAACAGGGACTGGGCGACACGTTGCAGTTCGTTCGCTATGTCTCACTCGTGCGGCAACAGGTGCATCAATTGGGCGGACGGGTGCTGTTGCTGGCGCCGAAACCGTTGTTGCCGCTGTTGAAGTTAGCCGACGGTTTCGATCAAATCGCCTCTGATGTCGAAAACCTTCCGCTGTTCGATGTGCATGCCCCATTGTTGAGTTTGCCGGGAATTCTTTGCACCACGCTCGAAAGCGTTCCGGCCGACGTCCCGTACCTTGCTGCGAATACGGAACTCACGGCCCTCTGGGAAGAGCGTTTGCAAGACGCCCGTGGGTTGCGTGTCGGTATCAACTGGCAGGGCGATCCGAACAATCACATGGATCGCACCCGGTCGATTCCGTTGATGCAATTCGCACCGCTGGCCGACGTCGCCGACGTAAGTTTGATCAGCCTGCAGAAGGGGCCGGGATCAGAACAATTGTCGGCGATAGCTTCGCAGTTCGATGTCGTTCACCTGGGTAACGACGTGGACGAGACAGCCGGTGCCTTCATGGACACGGCCGCCATCATGCAATCGCTCGATCTGGTGATCACGTCGGACACGTCGATTGCGCATCTGGCCGGCGGGTTAGGTGTGCCGGTGTGGGTTGCGCTTTCGTTCGTGCCGGAATGGCGTTGGCTTCGCGATCGCGACGATTCGCCCTGGTATCCAACCGTGCGACTGTTCCGTCAGCCGCAACCGGGCGATTGGCCCGGGTTGTTTGCCGATATGCAGAGTGCACTCTCGCGACAATCATCCGTCTCGAAATGACCGAAGGACGGACGGTTGGCGTGCCGACACCGCCGGTGTCGGTAAATTAGCGGCATTTGGATCAGTAAGCTCGCGAGCCACTTCCACCGGGTTGAGGTCGCGACGGTCCAGCTGCCCGTTGTGCCTGTTTTTTTACCGGTGCGCGGCCAGCCGGAAGATGGCTGATCGACGTTCCGCCCAACCGAGAAGCCTCGACTGAGTTGTAGAATGATTCTTCGAGTCGATCCTCTGCATTCTCCGAATGCGACACCGTTTTTGTCGTCGATTTCTCGGCGACCGCTGCCGGTTTTCCGAACATCGCTTTCGGATTTCCGAACATGGCAAACCGGGAACCGCTCTGGCATCCGGCAACGCCGATCACCGTGAACGCTGCAATCGCCAAACACAACGTCAATTGCCCAAACTTCTTCATTTCTACCCTCCCTGCATAAAGGACAGGAGTCCGTGTCTACAACATATATCGACACAGGGAGGCAGCGCACTTTGTGAAACCGGTCACAATTGACGGGACGATCACCCCACCAGTTGGCGACCCAGTTGCCCCAAACGACGTATTTATCCGTCACGCTCGCGGGCCGTGTCCACGACGCGGGACGATTGCCGACAAATCAGGGCGACGGAACTGGCGGCAACACCGGGCCTGCCGGCTGCTTGGGGACGATTCCGGGCTTCGGCGGTGCCGGCTGAACCTGCGGGACGGCTTGCTGGGGTCCGACCGCTTTCTCCGGCTGTTTGAGGAAAGCGACGAGGTGATCGCCGCCGCCGGTCAGCCGGATGGCCGCCTCGAACAACTTGCCCGCCCGGTCGTCGTCGTCGAAGTGCATCAGCACGCCGATGAGAAACAGCCGATCGGGATCACGAATGTCTTCGCGAACCCAGGCGGTGACTTGTGACACGGTGGATGTCTTTGCCAGCACATTGTCGGCACCGAACACCAGCAACAAGCTGTCGCCGGTCACTGGCCAGGTGGGATCGATTTTCAGGCCGCGTTTCATCTCGGCCACCGCTCGGTCGTATCGCCCCATTGCTACCAGGCAATAAGCCAATCGGAAGTGCGCAATCGCCCGATCATCGGCCTCGGCCACGGCCTGCTTGTACCGCGAATAAGCTTGCAGATAGTTGCCTTTGCGGAACCACTCGTCCCCCTGCGCTTGAGCGCGCAAACTTTTCAATTGCGCTGCCGGCGTCGATTCCTTGATCTTCCGATCGACGGTTTTCACTTGCGGCTCGATGATGAGTTGCTTGCCCCAGCGTCTGTCGTTTTCAATCTGCGCGTTCTTCAGCACGCTGTTGTTGAATGGATTGGGGCCAATGAACTGCGGATGTCCCTGCAGAACAATCGGGGCCATTGGAATGTAACTGTAATTCGGCCGGTAATCGTGGTAGCCGGAACCGCCAATGAATCCGCCGTAGCCCCCAAAGGATGAATACCCGCGGGGCAAATACGAGCGGTATCCGTAATTGCGTGAACGGTATTGCGGCGCGTACCCGCGTCCGGAGTTGGCCGTCAGTCCGCCATACCCGTGCCACGGCCGTCCGTATTGCCGCTGGTATTGGTAGTGGGCCTGAGTAGGACCGTACAAACTGCCGGTCGGACCGTACACCTTGGGATAACGGAACGTTCCCTGGGAATAGCTCTCGGCAGCGAGCGACAGAAACAGGCCCGCCGACAACGTCAACACGCTTAGCGCACAACGCATCGTGAGATCTCCTTAACACGGCCCGTGTTGGAAGTACACTTATTATGCGAATGGGACGCGAAATGGTCAAGAACGACTGAACCGCAATGGAATCGATTTCGTTCGATCCAGTGACCGCAGTATATTGGTTCTTATTCGGTTTGATGGCTCAGCGAGCCACCGTCAGCCCATCAAGCAGGGGCGCCCAAGAATCAGGGGGCAATGATGAATCCTGGAGTATCGGCGGCACTCACCGCATCTACGGCCGCCACAGCGGCGGCGGCCGAACAGCAACGTCTTCAACAACAAGAGGAAGAAGAAATGACGTCATACTCTTCGCAAGATCTGGAAGACGATTGGGAGTTCAAGATTCTTCGATCTTCGTACGGGGCGTTTGGCGATTCGGACCAAATGGCGGAAATCCTTGAAGAGGAGTCGCAGGCCGGTTGGGTGCTTGTCGAAAAATTTGACCACCAACGAATTCGTCTGAAACGACGCGCCGGCGAACAGCGCAATGACGCAACGATCGACTTCGATCCCTACCGCACCACCTTCGACGAACGAATGCCGGCCAGCACAAAAACCGTGCTGTTCGGCCTGCTGTTTTTCTTTCTGATTCTCATTGCCGCCGGAATTGGAGCCGCGATTCTTAAGGGGCTTTGAACCACATCAGATTCAACCGTCAACCCGCCGTTGGATTTCCGCAACAACATCATCAATCGGCACGCGGTCTTGTGCGAGTGTGTCGCGGTCGCGGAGGGTGACGCAGTTATCGGTTGCAGTCTCGCCATCGACGGTGAGACAGAACGGCGTACCGATTTCATCCTGCCGACGATAACGTCGGCCGATCGCGCCTTGTTGATCGTAGTAGGCGGCGACGCCCGCTTTCTTCAAGGCACCGTAAATCGCGGCCGCTTTTTCCGGCATACCCTCTTTCTTAATCAGCGGGAAGACGGCTGCCTTGATCGGTGCCAGTTGCGGATGAAACTGCATCACGGTTCGCTTTTGCAGTTTGCCTTTGTCGTCGGGGGCTTCGTCTTCGGTGAAGGCTTCGCAGATGAAGGCGAGCGTTGCCCGGTCGGCACCGGCGGCCGGTTCAATCACGTGTGGAATGTAGCGATACGGCGCACCGGGATCGGCTTCTTCTTTGCGCTGTTCGCAATACGCCTTGAACGATTTCAGGCCCAGCGATTCCTTGTCGCGCAGAAACGCATCGTCGTCGTAATAGGTGAGGTCTTTGCCGCTGCCGCGATATTTCGGCTGGCCGTTCTCATCCAATTCGACAATGAGATTGCCCTCGTCGTCCTTCGTCAATTTGCCTTCCATGTGCGACCGCAAATCGAAGTTGCCGCGATGGGCGACGCCTTCCAGTTCGCCGTATTCGCCATCTTCGAGGAACGGAAACGCGTACTCAATGTCGGCCGTTCCCACCGAATAATGCGCTAGCTCGGCATCTTCGTGATCGCGGAGAATCAGCTTGTCGCCGGTAATTCCCAGATTGATGTACCAGTTGTACCTTCGGTCGCGCCAGTATTCGTACCACTTGCGCGACTCGTCGGGATGGCAGAAGAACTCCATCTCCATCTGCTCGAATTCACGCGAACGGAAGGTAAAATTCCGGGGCGTGATTTCGTTGCGGAAACTCTTGCCAACCTGCGCAATGCCGAACGGCACTTTCACCCGGCTGGAATCGCAAACGTTCTTGAAGTTGACGAACATGCCCTGCGCCGTTTCCGGCCGCATGAACGCGGTGTCATCCTCCGTGCCCATCGCGCCGAGGATCGTCTTGAACATCAAGTTGAATTCGCGCGGCTCGGTGAGGCTGCACTTGTCGTGTTCGCCGGGATGCTTGCTTGGCTTGAGTGGGCATTCGCTGCTGCAGACGTGATCGGCCCGGAAGCGGGAATTACATTCGCGGCAATCGACCATGAAGTCGTGAAACAGGTCGTAATGACCGGACGACTTCCAGACGTTGGGGTGCATAATGATCGACGTTTCCATGCCGGTCATCTGGTAGGACGTCGGAGCGCCTTCGCAGACGTTGAGATCGTCGTGGTTGGTAATCATGTCGCGCCACCACGCCTCGCGGACGTTGCGTTTGAGTTCGACGCCGAGCGGCCCGTAATCCCAGAAACCGTTGATGCCGCCGTAGATTTCCGACGACTGAAAAATAAAGCCGCGCCGTTTGCAGAGGGCGACGATTGCTTCCATTGTCTTGTCTTGCATGATGGTCCTCGGAACGCAGCTAAACGGAAATTGTAATTGTGTTTTCGTGTGAATTGTATTGGGGCACGATGTCGAACCGGTTCATATCGGCCGCCCGACGAATGTCGGCGTCGAAACCGGCTTGCAGCAGGTTGTTGCCGCCGGTGCTCTTGCAGAGCGCATCGAACAGACTCTCGCTGCTGCCCGTGTGTCGTTGAAAGAATCCACCGGCAATGTCGGCCTCATCGTTTCCCGGTTGAAAGTTCTCTTCCTTTAATGCCGTCGCGACGGCTCCGGCGAAGAGCACGTCTTCGGACGTAATTTCGCCGCACGTCCCTGCGCACACCAGATGCACCGGTCGCTGTTCGTTAATCAGTTGATCGATAGTTGCCCGTATGTTCACAAACGATCCGATCAGTATCGGCTCGGCCAAATTCGCCCGCGCCAGCGCCCGTGTGCCGTTGGTGCTGGTGAAGATGATGGTTTTTCCCGCCACAGCTTCTGCTGTGTATGCGAGCGGTGAGTTGTCGAGATCAAACCCCTCGATCCGCACGCCGTCGCGTTCTCCTCCTAAGAGGCGTTCGTCGGGCGAATGGTTCGCCGCAAGTTGTTTCGCTTCGTCGATTTCTTCGCAGGGGATGACCGCCTTTGCACCCGCTGCCAAAGCGTGGATGATGGTGGTCGATGCCCGCAACACATCGATGACAACGGCACAACCGCCCCGCAATTGGTCCGGTTCGAAAAGTTTTGGGAGCAAATACACGGAGACGGTCTGCGACATGCCGCGATAATAGGGCGGGTACAGAAACGGAGCAAGGGCGCGATCATCGAGTCTGTCGCGCTCCAGAAAACCGGCTTTTTGAAAAAGCCGGGTTTCTCATGATCATTTCATTCGACTTGGAATCTGCAGGAATTCTCTGTCAATCTGCAATTCGTTGGGCGATACTGCACCGACGTACGATGTGCGGAAATGCCGAATTGCTGAGTCCGTAATTCTAGTTGGGAGATGCAGCGGTGGATGGTGCTGATCTGCTCGATTTCGTATTCCAGGTTGTGCTGCCGTTTACGGTCGTGGTGCTGGGTGTTCTGATCTTCTGGGTGTTGCCGATCTATCTGGGAGTCCGCTGGGCGCGGGAGAAAGGGTACTCGCCGCTTTGGATGCTGTTTGGGATCAACCCGATGGGTGCTTGGATTGCCGCCGCGATCCTGCAGGTCTGCCCGCCTCGCGATCGCTGCGTCGAATGCCAACGGTTCATTCGCAAAGACTTCGAGGTTTGCCCCTATTGCCGCTGCGATCAACTCGAATTCGCACCGGAGGAGACAACGGGCGGCGATTGATGGGCTTCGCGTCTTTGCGTCAAATCAAGTCGCTGACAAACCACGACGTGCGTCCTGCAGCCGCGTGAATCGAGGTCTGGGGATTCGGCTCGTGGTGGTTTGTGGATTCTGCTAGTATCCCGCCGCCGAAATTCTCTTCGACTGGCTATCGGTCTGTCAGGCACCCCTGTCTGTTTGCGTAAGTTGTTTTCAGTTGCCCTGTTGGGAAGGAATCCCGCCCATGTCATTCTGCTTGCCCCAACGTTGGATCGTCTGTGTGGTGATGGGATTCGTTGCCGCGAGTCTGCCGGGTCAACTCACAATTGGCGAAGAAGCGTCGGCAGATAGTCCGGTCGAAGCGCCGGTCCCCAAGCAACTTTACCATCTCCGTTATAAGTTCCAACGGGGCGATACGGTGTTCTACGACGAGCAGCAACGCACGACGAAGACGATCAAGGGCGGAGGATTGGTGGACGTGACGAAAACTGAGACATCGGCCCGCAAGCACTACCGCGTCGTTTCGGTCGATGGCGTCGGAACAGGACTGCTTGAGCTGGAGCTCGACCGTGTAAAAATGCAGGTTGATTTTGGAAATGGTGCTCCGCTGGTGAAGTTCGATTCAGAATCAAAAGAGCCGCCGCCATCGCAGTTTCGACCAATGATGGACTCAATTGGCAAGCCACAGGTGAGAATGCGTTTGGCGGCAAACGGCGAATTGAAGAAAGTTCAACTGCTGAATCGATCCAATCAACGTGCTGTGGGACAACTAAGATCGGCTCCACGAACCGATGCCAGCGATCCCAGTCACAACTTTCTGGTCGTGTTCCCTCAAGAGAGCATCGCCGTCGGCCACTCGTGGAGCGATCGCATTGCCGTTGATGTGAGGACGACAAAGACGTTGTTGCGTCCGATCACATTGCTGCGAAGATATTCACTGACGTCTGTCAAAGACGGCTTGGCGACGGTTTCGATCAGCACGCGAATTCTCACGCCAATTCGCGATCCGAAGATACTCACACAGTTGATACAACGGACGCCGAGCGGAACGGCAGTGTTCGACCTCGACCGTGGCGTGATTGTTGAAAAGACAATGACGATTAACAAGCGACAGGTCGGGGGGATCACCGAGAAGAGCTTGATGCATGTGATAAGCAAGCGAACCGAGCGGCTTGTGGAACCAACACAGAAGACGGCATCCCGCGACAGCAAATAGACGCAGAATGTCCATGTCGCGTATCAAAGCCCGCGGACTGCGGCCCTGCCGCATCGAAGTCGATGCTCCTTCCCAGCCGGCAGCGTGACATGCAGCGGCGATTCTTTCCCCAAACCCGCCATCTCCGCAGCCGCACAAGTTGACGGCTCGCCCGGATTTCCTACACTGTTACCACCGCGTATGGAATTGGTTGTCAGTCGGTTGAGGAACGGCATTGTCGAATGCCGTGGCTGGTCGGGGTTTTGTTGAGCGCGATTGTCCGCTGCCGACGGAAACCTCGAAAACAACTTCAGAACAGGTTGGAAGAACCCCGGAGCAGTTCATGAAGCGCGTTCCCGTATCGCCGCAAACCCGCAGCCTGCTCACCGCAGCGCGCCGGGTGGCCGGTGAATGCGAGGCGCAAGCGCTGGTGATTCTCGCCGACGTCCCGTTCGATTTTGTCGCCATCCGAAAATACCTGCGGAAATTGCGGCTGGTGGTGGCGTCGGACAAGCCGGACGTTCAGCGGGCGGCCGTCGAAGATGAAGTCGCGCTGGTGCCACTGTTGCACGAGCCGGAGACGCGGCAGTTGCAGGTCAGCCAGGCATTGTTGGAAGCGATAGCAGACGACCTGCTGCAGCCGGGCGACAAAGTGATCGCGATCTATTCGCTGTTCGAGCGCGATGCACTGGATACGATCAGCCAGATCAATCTGGCCGAGCACCTGGCAAAGTTGACGTCGCGCGACCTGCGGCGGCTGGAGACGCAGGTGCCGTTGGAGACGCTGCGAATTGTGGTCGATCTGGCTTGCGAGATTGGCCGGGAAGGCCGCGAAGGCAAACCGATCGGGACGATGTTCGTCGTCGGCAACCATCGCAAGGTGATGACAATGTCGCACGAGCAAATTCACGATCCGTTCAAGGGGTACCCCAAAAAAGACCGAATGATCCGCAGCCCGCGCGTTCGCGAGAGCATTAAGGAGCTTTCGGCAATCGACGGTTCTTTTGTGATCTCCTCAGACGGACTCGTGCAGGCCGCCGGTCGCATTCTCGATGCCCCGGCCACCGGGCTGACACTTTCGCAAGGTCTGGGATCGCGACATTGGGCGTCGGCTGCCATCTCCAAAGCAACGAATGCCGTCGCGATTGCGGTTTCGGAGTCGACGGGAACCGTGCGAATTTTTCTCGACGGTGTGGTCGTGCTGCGGATCGAGCCGATGGACCGCGCGATGAAGTGGGAAGGTTTCGACACCGAACCGCCCCCGGTCGAAGAGTGATGCGAGAAGCCCGGCTTTTTGAAAAAGCCGGGCTTCTGAAAATCTCTACGGCCCCGTCTCCTTCCTCCGGTTGACTGGCGCGGACCGAGCGGCGACAGTAGATGTGTGGCTGCGACGAGTGTTTGATGCTCGGCGGCTTCCTGAACCGCAAGCGACAATGGGGGGCGTGATGCGACTTGAACATTGTGACGAAACCAACGAACGGTTGTCGAATCGGCGGTCGTTTCTGGGGCGTGCTTCGCTCGGTTTGGGTGCAGCGGGTTTGACGTCGTTGCTCAAGGCCGATGAGTTTCCGGGGAAACGGGGAGTCCCGCCGGGATTCGATGGCGTGCTGCATCACGCGCCGACCGCAAAGCGGGTGATCTTCCTCTGCATGGCGGGCGGCCCGTCGCATCTGGAGTCGTTCGATGAAAAACCCAAACTCGCGGAAATGCATGGGAAACCGATGCCGGCATCGGTCACGCAGGGGCAACCGATCGCGCAGCTTCAAGGTCAGAAACTCGTCTGCCAGGCGCCGCTGCTGAAGTTCAAGCGGTGGGGGAAATCGGGACAGCCGATTTCCGAAGTGTTCCCGCAAATCGGCTCGGTCGCCGACGAGATTTGCGTCGTGCGTTCGTTGCATACCGATCAAATCAACCACGACCCGGCACACACGGTGATGAACACCGGCACGCCGATTTCCGGCCGGCCCAGCATGGGGTCGTGGGCGACTTACGGATTGGGAAGTGAAAGCGAAAACCTGCCGGGGTTCGTCGTGCTGACGAGCATTGGCGGCCGCAATCCGCAGCCGATTGCCGTCCGCCAGTGGAGCAGCGGTTTTCTACCGGGGCGTTATCAAGGCGTGCCGTTTCAATCATCGGGCGATGCCGTGCATTACGTCGGCAATCCGCGCGGCGTCAATCGCGCGCGACAGCAGGACGTATTAGAGACGTTGGCCGACTTGAACCGGCTTCGCGAACAACAGACAACCGATCCGGAAATCGCGACGCGGATTTCGCAATACGAGTTGGCGTTTCGCATGCAGCGCGGCGTGCCGGAGTTGATGGACATTGCCGACGAGCCGAAACACGTTCTCGACATGTACGGCACCGCCGCCGCCGATGGCTCGTACGCTTACAACTGTTTGTTGGCGAGACGATTGGCCGAGCGTGGCGTGCGGTTCATTCACCTTTATCATCGCGGCTGGGATCATCACAACGATTTGACGCGGTACATGAAGATGTGCGCCGGCCTCTGCGACCGGCCGACGGCGGCGCTCATTCGCGATTTGAAACAACGCGACATGTTAAAGGACACGCTGATTGTGTGGGGCGGCGAGTTCGGCCGCACGCCGATGGCACAAAGTAACAAAGGCCGCGTCGGCCGCGATCATCACATGCGCGCCTTCAGCATGTTTCTGTGCGGTGGCGGTATTAAGGGCGGCATGAATTACGGCGCGACGGATGAGTTGGGTTATCACGCGGTCGAAAACATCGTCCACATCAACGATTTGCACGCCACGATGCTGCACACCTTGGGCTTCGATCACAAGCGATTCACCCACCGGTTCCAGGGACGCGATTTCCGCCTGACCGACATCGGCGGCAAGGTAGTCAAAGACATTCTCACATAAACACAAAGCCGCAACCCAAAGCCGCGGGGTTGCACCCCTGCGGACCCCACCGAGTGCATTCGGCGGGCTTTGAAGGTCGATTCAACGGTGTTGGAATAACAATGGCAATCGACCCGATTTGCGGGATGGAAGTTGACGAGTCATCGACCATCACCGCCAAGCGCGACGGCGAGACGTTCTACTTCTGCTGCCCGATGTGTCGGGAGAAGTTTCTGAACCCGGAGGCAGCGAGCGGGGCCGGCTGTCACGCGGCGATGGAGCCGTCGGTGGTGCAGCTCGGCGGGATGGGTTCGGTAGCATCCCCGGCAAAACAGGTGGCCGGCAAGTATTTCTGCCCGATGTGTGAAGGGGTGACCAGCGACACGCCGGCCGACTGTCCGGTTTGCGGGATGGCGTTGGAACCGACTTCGCCCGCATTCACAACAACGCAGACCGTCTACACCTGTCCGATGCATCCGGAAGTCGAACAGGACGGCCCCGGCAGTTGCCCCGAATGTGGGATGGACCTGGAGCCGAAACAGATCGCTGCGGCGGCTGATGAAGGCGACGCCGAATTGCAGGCGATGCTGCGGCGGTTTTGGGTGTCGCTGCCGTTGGCGTTGGCGGTTGTCGTGCTGGCAATGGGACCGATGATGGGTTTGCCGTTTGATGAATGGTTGCCATCGGGCGTTTCCGGCTGGTTGCAACTGTTGTTGAGCGCGGCGGTGGTGTTGTGGGGAGGCTGGTCGTTCTTCGTGCGGGGTTGGCGGTCGGTTGTCATCTGGCGACTGAACATGTTCACGTTGATCGCGTTGGGGACGGGAGCGGCATTCGTTTACAGCGCGGTAGCGGTGATCGTTCCGGATTTGTTCCCACCCGCATTCCGCGAGAACGGCAACGTGGCCGTGTACTTCGAGGCGGCGGCGATGATCACCGTGCTGGTGCTGTTGGGGCAGGTGATGGAATTGAATGCTCGACGGCGAACGGGCGAAGCAATTCGCGCCTTGATCGGTCTTGCTCCACCGACGGCCCGCGTGGTTCGCGATGGCAACGAAGTCGATGTGCCGTTGGATGCCGTGCAGGTTGGTAATGTTTTGCGAGTCCGGCCGGGAGAGAAGATCGCCGTCGATGGGGAGATGACCGAGGGCGCGAGCGCGGTGGACGAATCGATGCTGACCGGTGAACCGTTGCCGGTGGAGAAGACTGTCGGCGGAACGGTGATCGGCGGAACGGTGAACGGGACCGGTTCGTTTCTGATGCGTGCCAACCGAGTCGGTCGTGAGACAATATTAGCGCAGATTGTCGAGATGGTCTCGCAGGCGCAGCGGAGCCGCGCACCAATTCAGCGGGTGGCCGACGCGGCCGCCTCGTACTTTGTGCCGGTGGTGGTCGCGGCGGCGGTGCTGACGTTTATCGCCTGGGCGGCCATTGGTCCCGATCCGCGATTGGCATACGCGCTGGTGAGCGCAGTGTCGGTGTTGATCATCGCCTGTCCGTGCGCTTTGGGGCTGGCAACGCCGATGTCGATCATGGTGGGCGTTGGCCGGGGCGCGAGAGAGGGCGTGCTGGTCAAGAACGCCGAGTCGCTGGAAATCCTGAGGAAAGTCGACACGCTGGTCGTCGACAAAACCGGCACGCTGACCGCAGGCCGCCCGCGACTGACTGAAATCGTTGCAGCGGATTCATTCGACGAAGACGAGATTCTGCAACTGGCGGCTTCGCTCGAACAGCAGAGTGAGCATCCGCTGGCGGCGGCGATTGTGGCGGCCGCAAAGGTACGAGAAATCGCGCTCTCGACGGTCGGTGAGTTCGCATCGACGACCGGCGGTGGGGTTGCGGGGTTGGTTGACGGGCGACGTGTGCTGGTGGGGCAGCGGACTTTTGTTGAAGCGGGTGCAGGTTTGGATGGTTCGCTAAACCGCAAGCGAGCGCAGGAAGACGTTTTGATTCCGGCCGCGATAGACGAGGCTGCAGCGGAATTCCAACAGGCGGGGCAGACTGCGATGTTTGTTGCGGTTGACGCTCAAGCGGCGGGGCTTCTTGTTGTGTCGGACCCAATCAAAGAGACGACGGCCGATGCAGTGGCGGCGCTGCATCAGATGGGACTACAGGTGATCATGCTCACCGGCGACAACGAGCAAACGGCCCAGCACGTCGCGCGGCAACTCAACATCGACGAGGTCGAAGCAGGCGTGAAACCGCAGGAGAAGCACGAGCGCGTCAAACAGTTACGGGCCGCCGGACACGTGGTGGCGATGGCCGGCGACGGCATCAACGATGCCCCCGCGCTGGCGGCGGCCGACGTCGGAATCGCAATGGGAACCGGGACCGACGTGGCTATTGAAAGCGCCGGGGTCACATTGGTGAAAGGCGATCTGCGGGGGATCGTGCGGGGCATTCGATTGAGTCGGCAGGTGGTGCAGAACATTCACCAGAATCTGTTCTTCGCGTTCATCTACAACGGGCTGGGAATTCCAATTGCGGCCGGCGTGTTGTATCCGTTACTGGGAGTCGGTATGAGTCCAATTCTCGCGGCGGCGGCGATGAGCCTGAGTTCGGTCTCGGTCATCGGCAACGCACTGCGGCTGCGCGGCCAGAAATCTTCATGAACAACATCAGCGATTACGATTACGATTTGCCGGCCGAGTTGATTGCCGATCGGCCCACTGCGCGGCGGGATGAATCGCGGTTGTTGGTGATCGACCGGCAGAGCGGAGAACTATCACACCGTCGCATTACCGACCTGCCGGAGTTACTCAACCCGGGCGATACACTGGTGTTGAACGATACCAAAGTCATTCCCGCGCGATTGTTCGGTCGCCGAGCTGCGACCGGCGGGCGTTGGGAAGGCTTGTTCGTCGGCACAACCGAGCATGGCAACTGGCGGTTAATCGGACAGACGCGCGGACGATTGCAAGCAGGCGAACAACTCGTCATCACACCGGCTCACGATGCGAATTCCGGTGACGAATTATCGTTGACGTTGATCGAGCGAGAAGCTGAGGACGGAATCTGGATCGCCCGTCCTGAAAGTGAGGATGATCCCCATTCGCTGCTGGCGCAATTTGGAACGGTCCCGCTACCTCCTTATATGCATCGCAAGTTGGCGACCGATGCCGACTGGTCGCGCTACCAGACTGTGTATGCCCGTCATCCCGGTGCTGTCGCCGCCCCAACCGCCGGCCTGCATCTTACGCCGGAATTGTTGGCCGAAATGCAGACGAACGGCATCGGTCAGGAGTTCGTCACGTTGCACGTCGGAATCGGTACGTTTCGCCCCATCGCCGTCGAGTCGCTGAGCGAACACCACATGCACAGCGAATGGTGTGAACTCTCGCCGCCGTCGGCGCAGAGTCTTGTGCAGGCTCGCGCAGAGGGCGGGCGAATTGTCGCCGTCGGCACGACATCGGTCCGCGTATTGGAATCTGCCGCGCAAAACGGAGACATCGGCGCGTGGCAGGGCGAAACCAATTTATTTATTCGCCCCCCTTATGAGTTCCGCGCTGTCGATTGCCTACTGACGAATTTTCATCTGCCGAAATCGACGCTGCTGGTGTTGGTCAGTGCGTTTGCAGGTGCCGACCTCATTCGTCGCGCCTATGCCGAGGCCGTTCGCGAGCAATACCGTTTCTTCAGTTACGGCGATGCGATGTTGATCTTGTAGGCGTCAAACTTGAGCCGTTTTTCCCGGTCGTCACAGTCGGAAAAGTCGGCTATGGCTGAATTTGCGACGAAAAGTGTATGCTCCCCAGCAGATCCGTCATGGACCGCACCATCGACGCCAATTGAGGCCGTATCGACATCCCGTCGCTGCGTCGTCTCACCCGGCAAGTGCGTGCAGGACGATATGACTCTTACGACACCAAATCGCGGTCCAAGGCATTCGCAGGACCGCTTATTTCAGTCTGTTCCGGCGCATGATCGCAACTGGGCAGTCAAAATCCTTTCCCGAAAGGATGGCGATATGTCTCCATCGCGATTGTCCCGGTTGATGCAGCTTCCCCTTTTCCGATATGATTATCTGCAGCGGATCGTAAACGATCGCGAAGCGTCGCGGTCGCGTGAAGCAGCAGAGTTCCAGGGAGGGGATGACGCCATGCAGGTGAATGGTCCGGGGCCGGTCTCCGGCAACACACCAATTGGTCGAACGGAACCGACTGTCGGTTCCACCAAACCGGAAGCGCCGCGGCCAACTACGCCGCGCGATGAAGTCGAAATCTCAAAAGCAAGCCGTATGTTTGATCAACTCAACCAATCTTCCAACGTTCGTGCCGAGCGTCTCGCCCAAATTAAGGCCGAGATCGATGCAGGCACCTACGATACGCCCGAGAAGATGGAAGCGGCGTTGACGAAGCTGTTCGGCGAAATCGGACTGGACGCGGGCGATGAGTAATGCGGTGGGAGACTAACCGGTGAGTGAATTGCCGACAGTTGAAGTCGCCGTCTCGCCGGTCGACAAATTCCGTGAGTTCCTGGCGACGAAGGGAATGCGTCTGACGCCGGAGCGACGACAAATTGCCGAAGAGGTCTTTTCCGACCACGAGCATTTCGACGCTGATCAGTTGGCGCTGCGGTTAAGGCCTGGCAGCCGTCCCACGATGTACCGCACGTTGAGCCTGCTCGTTGACGGGGGACTGCTGCGTAAAGTTGCAAGTCGCCCAAACGGCGGGGCAGTGTACGAGCACGACTACGGCTACCCCGAACACGACCACCTGATTTGCAACCAGTGCGGAAAACTGATCGAGTTTCCAGCCGTCGATGTGTCGCAGATTGTTGATGAGGCTGCCCTCCAGCACGGTTTTCGCGTTGAGGGCCACCGGCTGGAAGTGTACGGCGTCTGTTCCGAGTGTCTTCGCCCCCGCCAGCGCCGGCACCGCAAGCTCGACCAGATTTAGGCAAGCGGCGCCAGAGCAGAGTCGGGCGCTTTCAGGATGCGCCTATCATCGCTTTTTCAATTGCCGCAATCGTTTCACCAATCCCGGCGTGGAGTACCATGTCGGCGATGTGATCCAACGGCGTTGGTTCGCGATTGATGATGACGAGTCGCGCACCACTTTCCCGCGCGAGCGTGGGAAGTCCTGCGGCCGGTTGAACGACTAGCGACGACCCCATCGCCAAAAACAGGTCGGCATCGCGGCACCAGCCAATCGCTTCCCGCAGCACCGTCTCATCGAGCGATTGTCCAAACGAGATCGTTGCATGCTTCAGCAGTCCGCTACAGTGCGGACAGACGGGAACTTCTCCGGTTTCATTGAATTGGGTGACCATTAGGTCGGCGTCGAATCGAGAGTTGCAATCGAGACAGCCGATTTCGCGGGCCGTTCCGTGCAGTTCCAGCACCGACTGGCTCCCGGCGATCTGATGCAGGCCGTCGATGTTCTGGGTGATGATGCCGCGCATTTGTCTGCCCGCTTCCCAACGGGCCAGTGCTTGGTGGGCAATATTCGGCGATGCATCGCTGAAATCGACGTGCGATTCCGACTTCTGCCGCCAGTACTCAAGTCGCGAATCGGCACTGTTGAGAAAGTCGTCATAGTAAACCGGCTGAGTGCGCGACCAGACACCGCCCGGTGAACGGAAATCGGGAATGCCGCTTTCCGTGCTAATTCCGGCGCCGGTAAAGGTGACGGCAGAACGCGCTTCGCTTAACCACTGGGCGACGATGTCGCAATCGCTACTCATTCGATTCACTCCATTCATGTCAGCGAGATCGGCCTTGCCTGGTCGATGCCAGATTATTCCATTCGATTTCGTTTCGTCAATCGTGGATAATCCGTTTCCATACGAGCATTCCTGATCGATCACAGACGCGTATCGTGTTGTTTTCCCCAGCGGCCGCAGGAATTCCGTAGAATCGCGCGCAGATTTCCAACTCATACAGGCTCTTGATATATAGAACTGTGGCATGACCGCATCCGCCGGGCATATCTCGAAGCAGTGGAAGACGACATCGAATTCATCAACCGGACAAATACCGGACACGCATGGCAGGCATACAAGGAACTCCCGGACGGCCGCCGCCGCCACTTCCAGCCCAACATCATTCTCAAACAGTTGCACTCGAAGAAACTCTTCCGGTACGCCCGGCTGTACACATGGGACGCGGCATCGGCCCAAAACCTTCCGAAGCGGGAACGCCAGTTGATTCGGATTGATGGCGAGCCGGCGACCGAATTGGATTACGCGGGATTGCACATCCGGATGCTGCACCACCTCAACGGCCACGACCCGCCACATGACGAAGACGCTTAGCGAGCGGGGACGGTTTTACCCCGTGCGTGGGCGGACGCCCGGAACCATCGCATCGCACGCAGTTTCGTGAAGCGTGCGACGAACATTTTGCTGAACACGACCAACCGTAGGCAAGCCGCCGGGGCCATTCAACATCTGCTCAATCACAATGACAACGGTTGGGGCATGGGCATCAGTGCTCAGGCAAGAGAGTGTGAAGCCGGGCGACATCGTGGATCGGATCATCGAAGCCCATCCCGAAGTCGCTCACGCTTTTTGACGGATGTCGGTGCCGAGTTGCAAACAGTGGACGGGATTGTGATACGGCACGTGCTGAAGGCGTTTGCAATGGAAGATCGGCCGGCATTGGGTATCCACGATTCCGTGCTTTGTCGGGTGTCAGACGCCGGGTTTGCCGAGGCGATGATACGGATTCACTACCACTGGATACTTGGCTTTTACCCCGTCATTGCCAAGGTGTATTAACCTGCGGCCGTCATTGGGCTTTCGCCATAATGCGTTGGTAATGGGGGGGGTGGCCCTAGCTATATCAGGCCGGGGGGTATGGTGAGGGAGGAGATCTGATGCAATTATCTTGCAAACAAATCAGCACAAGAATCAACACCGAAATCGCAACCACGCCCCACGGCACGGCAGCGGCAATCGCCATCACCACTGCAGCGCCGCACAGGCCGCCGTCTGTCGGCCGCCCGCCACCCGACACGGCAAAGTACACCAGCGACGCCAACATAAATGGATGACCTGTACCCCTGCGTGGGCATCAGCAGGCGTTTTTTTGTGGGCAGATCGTGCCAAGCAAACGGTCATGCCTGCGTTAGCTGTCAATGGTCAACGTACGTCAATTTTGCCGGGAGGATTCCAACGTGGCTGAAGAAGCGACAACGTTTCCCTTTCGACTGTACGACTTTCTCGCGTATCTCTTTCCGGGAGCCGCGACAATGCACGCAGTTTACTTGATGCGGAACGACGACATCACCCAGGTTGCCGACAAGACGTTAACAGGCAATTCAGTTGTGGACATGATGTTGGGGCTCATCGCGGCTTACTTTATTGGTCTGATGTTGAGTGTGCTGACCAGACACGGTACGCGGAGTTTGGTTTTTCGTTCTTGTAACCGGAGCGCGCTGGATCACGAATCATGCGGCTCCTCAGCCTTGAGAATGCCAGCAGCGTAAACATTTGATTTGACGGGAAGCACGTGTCTTGATTTCGCTTACGGCAAAAACGGATTCAGTTCCGGCGTCTTACGGTGCGTGCCAAGTAATTCAGCCGCTCTTCGCGAAAACGAAGGTATTTCGGGACTCGCTCCGGCTTTACTCTTACATCCATTCTTGGCCACACTTCACTTCGGTCGCCTATCGACATCCTCATGCGCCCTGTCGTCGATTACACTGACTGGCGTGCAAGCGAAAGGAAGGATGGCCCCCAACCGCCCGAGGCGTAATGGAAACTCCCCTATCCGCGTCTAACCTGCAAACCAGTGGAAAGCCGACGAAGGTGCGGTGGGAGATGTTTGCACTGGCGTGCGGAACATCGTGGTTCTTGTATCTGCACCGCTATACGTGGAACATCGTCGGCGCGCAACTGATGGCCGAGCATGGATTCTCGAAAACGCAATTGGGTGCGCTCTTTACATTTTTCAGTCCGACGTACGGATTTGGTCAAATTCCCAGCGGCGTGTTGTGCGACTTCATCGGCCCGCACGTTTTTCTGGGAGTCATCATCATCCTGTGGTCGCTGATCCTTCCGTGCATCGGAATTCCGGGTGGATTCACCGGGTTGGCAAGCGTGCGGCTACTGTTCGGTGCGACGCAATCGGGAGCCTATCCGTCGCTGTCGAAAGTGACGCATGCCTGGTTTCCCGCGAAGAGTCGTACCATTGTGCAAGGTTGGATCGCGACGTTTTTCGGCCGCGGCGGTGGGGCGATGTCGTCGATTATTCTCGGAACGGTGCTGATGAAACTGTGCGGCCTGAGCTGGCAGTGGTCGCTCGTGTGGATGGGGATGGCCGGTTTGGCATTCGGCGTTTTGTTTCTCGTCTTCTTTCGGAATTCGCCGGAAGAACATCCTCGCGTCAATCGGGCGGAGATCGACTTGATCAATGAGGGGCGGACACCGGCGAAATCGACCGACGCGCGCGTGTTGCCGTGGCGGCGAGTCGTTCGCAACCGTAGCATGTTGTTCTTCGTCATTCAGCAGATATTGAGCGCCGGCGCGGACGGCGTCTACGTGCTTTATATGGGCGATTATTTCCTGAACGCAAAGGGTTTCGAAATCGGAAAAGCCGGGTTGCTAGTCAGCTTGCCGCTTTGGGGCGGAGCAATCGGGGGAATGTTGGGGGGTTACTGCAACGACTGGCTGATCCGCTGGACCGGCAGCCGCCGCTGGTCGCGCAGCAGCGTCGGCTTCACGGGAAAAACACTCGCGTGCATCCTGATGTTCGTGGTGATCTCGCAGGATGACGGTGTCGCCGCCGCGTGGGCGCTGTTCGCCGTCAAGTTCTTCAGCGATTGGAGCCAACCGACCGTCTGGGGGACCTGCACCGATCTCGGCGGCCGCTACTCCGCATCGGTCTTCGGCGTCATCAACACGTCGGGAACCATCGGCGGTCTCGTATCACCGGTACTCTTCGGAATGATCCTCGACTACAACACAACGAATCAGGTGACGAATTACACGCCGTTGTTCGTCGTCATCTCGGCGATGTACCTCGTCAGTGCCGTTTGCTGGTGGTTCATCGATAGCACGACCAATCTTGAAGCCGACCTCGAACCGGTCGAAACCGACGACGACAAGACAACCGTGTAAAGCCACGACCGTCCGTCGAACCCTAAACCGTGAAACCTCCACAACCATGACCGACCCGCAAGAACGCCCCACGAATGTCCGCTGGATGGTGTTTGCGCTGGGATGCGGGACGTCGTGGATTCTGTACCTGCACCGGTACACGTTCGCGCTGATCAAACCGAAGCTGCAGGAAGAGTGGGAACTTTCCAATACGGAGCTCGGCGTTTTGGACGGCGCGTTTTCGATCTGTTATTCGCTGTTTCAATTTCCCGCGGGCGTCGCCGCCGACGTGTTCGGCGTGCACCTCTTTCTGGGAATCATCATTCTGCTGTGGTCGCTCGCGCTGGGGCTGCATGCGTGGGCGCCGACCTCGGGCGCGCTGTGGTACGTCCGCGCGTTGTTCGGGACAAGTCAGGCAGGGGCATACGCGTCGGTGAGTCGTCTATCGCGCACCTGGTTCCCCGCATCAACGCGAACCACCGCACAGGGCTGGATGGGCGTGTTCTCAGGACGCATCGGCGGGGCAAGCGCAAACATTCTGTTTGCCGCGGTGATCGTTGGTGTGATGGGTTTCGACTGGCGCACGGCCATCTGGATTTTTGCCGGTCTGGGTATCGCCCACGCTTCTGCGTTTCTGATTCTGTTCCGCAGTTCGCCCTCGCGGCATCCGTGGACGAATCGCGCCGAGGTCGAACTGATCGAAGAAAAACCATCCAAAGTCATGTCCGAGTCGATGACTGAAGAAACCGCGGAAAAGACGACGATGCGTCAGATGCTGGGGCGGATGAGTCCCCGCTCGATTGTCAATCTTTTCAGCATCGTACTCACATCGACACTCAGCACCATCGCCGACAACATCTTTCTCGCATGGATTCCATTGTTCCTGTTCAAAATCCACGGCCTGACGTTCAAGGAAATGGGGTTCTACTCGGCGCTGCCGCTATTCGGCGGTGCATTCGGCGGCGCGTTTGGCGGCTTTCTGAACGACCGCGTGATTCTGCGCACGGGAAACCTGCGGTGGGCGCGGAGCCTGATCGGCTTTGGCGGCAAAGGGACGGCGGGCGTGCTGCTAGTGATCGCCTTGTTGACCTCGTACGAGAATCCCTATCGCTTTTGCACCTTTCTGTTGTTTATCAAGTTCTTCGCCGATATCAGCTTGGCGACTCGCTGGGGCGCTGTGACGGACATTTCCGGAAACGCATCCGCATCGGTCTTCGCGTTCAACAACTCACTGGCGGGGCTCGGCGGAATTCTCGCCCCCATCATGTACGGCATCGTCCTGGACGAGTTCAACTGGAAAACCGTGTTCGTCATCGGCGGCGTGATGTACGGCTTGTGCGCTGCGTCGTGGCTGTTGATCGACTGTTCGATTCCGCTCGTGCGGGAAGAGTCCGCAGAGGGTACCACCGGGGATTGACTGCGGCTTGGGTGCGCCCGTTCAAACAGAAGTGTTTTGAATCTGGTCTGACTTGTGGTGTAACCCTTTCGAGTCTCAATGTTTTTGAGCGTGTTGCACAAGGTCACTGTTTCGAGAAGCGCCGTTACGCGCCCACGTCCGGTTACTTGTCAGACACCGACAGCACTCGGTTCTTCGCAGGGAAGCTGACCGGGTGGGAATAGTGATAGACCTTGCAGATCTCTTGCTCGTCGTGAACGACCGGCGTTGGCTGTTCAATCACGAAGTCGCAGAAGTGTGGGGCGTTGAAGACGGCAAAGGCCAATCGGACGCTATCGACCGGCGGATCGAACCGCTTGGTCAAGTCGGGTAAGGCAATCGGGCCGGTGTCGACCTGCCAGATGCTGTCGTCGATGCTGATGTTCATCGTTTTGATGGGATATTCCATCACGCACCGCAGACCCGTCTCCTCGTTGGTAATCTCGGTCTGCGCCGCCAACGGCGTGTCGGTCGCTGTGACATCGCGGATTTGCTCGAACGTGTTGAGTTCCGTGACCGTCTTGCCGTAGTGCAGCCGCATGTTGGGTTCTCCCCACACTTCCTTCACCTTGCGCAGTTGTCGATAGCCGTCGCGAGCGTCAACGTGCCGGCGCAGAATCAGCAGATCTTCGCCGCCATAGATCGGCATGAAATCATAGTTGTCTTCGGCAAGCAGATTCTCTTCGGCAAATGTGCGCTCGCTCTTACACGATCCGCACTGATAGATGACCAACTTGGTTCCCGCCGTGTCGTCGAAGAGAGTCGTCCGGCTCTCGATCCAGAAACGTACGGCGTTGGCAGCCGAGGTGTTTCAAATGAAGGATCGGCCGTAGTCCAGGCATTCGATCGTATCGGTTTCCGCAGCAGCAGCGGAATTCAACAGCGCCGATGTTCCAACGGTGGCGAGTCCCGTGGTCAGAAAATTGCGTCGAGTTGATTTCATGGCAGTTTCTCCTGTTGTCGAGTTGTATCAGCCCGCGTGTATTATATGCACACGGAACCCGTCAAAACATATAATCGCGTTCGGTGATCGAGCGGCAGCGTCTCGGTCTCTTGGGGAACGTCGTGTCGAGGTGGCAGGTGGTCCCATTCCATGTGCAGCCGTACGGGGTTCACCGGTTCCTCGGATATGGCGAAAGGTGTTAGGCTGGGTCTCTGTGAAGTGATACAATGCTGTCGCGGTTTTTCTCAAACGACCAATCAGGAGAAGATGTTGACAACTCCGGTTCCTCCCGCGATGAGTCTGATGCTTCTTTTGCTGTGGTCGTTGTCAACGGTCCCGGCTGCGGAGCCGGTCGCGCTTGTTTTGCCGGTGAGGATTACCAGTGAACTTCCCGGCCCGAAGGTGTGTGCCGATCCGATGATTGATTTTTCGGTGCAGATCGGCAATGCGGGATTCCAAGGTGCGCTCGATCCAAATTCGATACAGGTCATCAACGTCAAGACCGGCCAAGTCACGCCGCATTCACTCAGCCGACATTTTCACCATAGCGACAAGGGACGCGTGCAGTGGGTGATCGATGATCCGAAACAGACTGATTTCGTCATCCGTTTTCGCACAGCGACAGAACGACCGATTGTTAAATCGCCTAAGCGGGTACCGCTGATCGGTGTTGGCGACCTCTTGCATTACAATGCGAAAGTTCCCCGACCGATCGGCGGGCATCCAACGCTTTCGCGACTGGTGGATTTGACCGGCGACGGTCGCGCGGATCTGATCTGCGGGGTGATGTATACCTACGAATCCGGCTGGCCGGAAACGAAGATCCCGATGGATTGGGGAGGAATTTTCTGCCGTCCGCGCGTCGGCAGCGACGAACAGCTTCTATTCGACGATATGATTCCGCTGCGCTACAAGCAGCATCGATCCGCGACTGAGTTCCATCACTTCGCCGCGGGATACATGCACGCGGACGTCGCTGATCTCAATCGTGACGGCTTGCCGGATCTGCTGTTCACAACGGCGGTCAAATCGTCGGAGCCGAGCCGAATCAAGAACGTGCATCAGTACGTTCACTTTTTTTTGAATTCAGGAAATCGCGACTCCGGCGGTATGCCGACGTTCATCGCCGCCGGCAGGACGCCTCATCCGGTCGGCTGGTGGGGACCGGTACGAGCGGTGGACTTGAATGGGGACGGCCCCCTGGACCTTGTCTTTGGCAGTATGCACCGCGACTCGGCTAGCGCTCGGCCCGACATTTCCGCCTACTACATTAAGAATCAGAATGTGAACGGTTGGCCGTTTGAACCGGCGAAACCTGAGAAGCTTGAAGTCGGAAGAAGTCCCTGCTTCTACGATGTCGATGGTGATGGAAAATTGGATTCTGTTTGCCTGATCCGTGATGACCGCTCGAAGCGACTGAATACGTCTAGCCGGATGGGTTGGCGAAGAAACCAGGGTGGTGATCCACCACGATTCGCGCCAGCCAAAGTGTTGGACGAAATCACTCTGGCGCGTTGCCACTTCACAGCGGCGGTAACACAGGGCGTGCATCAAGGAATTGTTGTCTCCTACGACGCCTGGCAACGTTTGGCGTTTTTGGAGCAAGAGCAGAAGAAAGGTCGTTCGGCGGTTAAACGGGCGCGTTTCGTTTCGCGAAAAATGCAGGGTCTATCGGCGGAAGTGGCTCTTGGCGATCAAGCGACTCCCTTTCCCTGCGATTGGGACGAAGACGGTGATTGGGATCTTCTGGTTGGAGGCGGGTATGGCGATGTTCGCATCCTCAGAAACGTCGGGACGAATCAGAGTCCGATATTTGACGAAGTACAACCGGTGCTTACGCAAGGAAAGCCGGTGGTGATTCATATGAGCCAGGTATTTCCAAGGCTCGAAGAATATCACCATAACATGGGATATCCGCATCCCGCCTACATCGACTGGGACGCAGACGGCCTGCGTGACTTGATGGTTCCCAACATTTCAAATCGGATCTTCTGGTACAAGAACATCGGCACGCCGCAACAGCCTCGCTTTGGACCGCGACGGCAGGTCGTTTGTGACGGCTTCCCCGAGAACGAGATAACGCTGGGCGACACAGCTCGGCGGTTGGGAGCTGAGACAAAAGAGTGGTTGAAGCGCGTTCCCGATCCCAATTCTCCGTTCGGATGGCGCAGCCGTGCGGGTTTCGGAGATTTCAACGGTGACGGACTGATGGACATGATCACAACCGACAGCCAAGGCCCCACCGCTCCGAATGGCTTCGCCGAGCAGTCCGCACTATTCGTTCAATACCGAGACGAGCAGGGACGATTGCGGCTGCGAAGGGATCGCACAATTACGCTCCCCGATGGCAAGTCAATGAAAAACGTCGGTGGGCAACCGGCGCAGACGATTCCAGTCGATTGGGATGGAGACGGTTTGCAGGATCTGGTGATCAATCACGGCAGGACGATGGATACTGCGCCGGCCGTGCTACGCAACATCGGGACAAAGACGAATCCGCGTTTCGATTTTCCCAAACGTCTGGCATGCTGGGGCCAGAAGTTAACTGGCATCGCTAAACATGGCCCCTATTACGGCGTGGGTGACCTGGACGACGACGGCAAGCCCGATTTGTTGGCCTGCTCGGAGATGGGAACCTACCACTTCTTCCGCCGCACCGCACTGGAGATGCCACACAGGCCGACCATTGTGTTAGGATCAGCCACTGCTTCTCGCTGACCTCCGGAGGTGAACTGACAAGCCGCCACTTTGCACGTGATTTGCCCTGGCAGTGACATGCCGTGTAGTGACACACCACAATGAGTCGCCTGACACGATAGGAAAGCATTGTATTCCCTGTAGCTGCAATGTCTTTAGAGAAGAATGTCAACTGGTCTGTTCAACTGGATTACCCGCATTGCGGCCATTGCCGCAGCGGGGTCTGTGTGCGCTCCGCCGGCCCGTTCTGCGGAGCCTGAGGCGGCGGCGGTTGCACGGTTTGAGCGAACGATTCGCCCCTTGCTGATCGAACACTGTGCCGAATGCCATAGCGAATTCGAGCCGGAGAACGATTTGCAGCTCGACACGCCCGACGGCATTGCCCGAGGGGGCGATGCGGGTGCGGTTGTCGTGCCCGGCAAGCCGGATCGCAGCCTGTTGATTCGGGCAGTTCGCTATACGTCGAAGTTGAAGATGCCGCCGGATGGCAAACTGCCCCCCCGACAGATCGCGGCGTTGGAGCGCTGGGTGAAAGAGGGTGCAGTTCTTCCGGGAGCAAAACTTCGGGTTCGTCGACCCACCATCCAGGGCGGTCCACGATTCACCAAAGAAGAGAAGGCCTGGTGGTCTTTTCAGCCGATCGGCGATCCACAGCCCCCCGCCGTTCGCAACCGGAACTGGGTGCGGACGCCGTTGGATCGATTCATCCTGGCGCGGCTGGAAGAGCGGCAGCTTGGGCCATCTCCGGCGGCTGGCAAACGGACGCTGATTCGCCGCGTGACGTTTGACCTGATTGGTCTGCCGCCGACGCAAACAGAAGTGCAGGAATTTGTTGACGACGATCGTCCGGATGCCTTTGTGCGATTGGTCGATCGCTTGCTCGCATCGCCTCACTATGGCGAGCGGTGGGGCCGGCATTGGCTCGACGTGGCCCGCTATGCCGACACCAACGGCGGCGGATTCGATTACGTCTATCCGCACGCGTGGCATTACCGCGACTATGTGGTCCGTGCGTTTAACGCCGACAAACCATTCGATCGATTTCTCATCGAGCAGCTTGCCGGCGATCTGTTGCCGGTGGGTGACGACTCGGCAGCTTATCTGGAACGATTGCGAGCGACCGGTTTCCTGACTCTGGCCCCCAAAGGGCTGGGCATGCAGGATAAAGAACAGATGGTCCTCGACGTTGTGGACGATCAGATTGACGTGTTGGGTCGATCGGTGATGGGGCTGACGCTTGCTTGCGCGCGATGTCACGCCCACAAGTTCGACCCGATTCCGACCGAAGACTACTACGCCTTGGCAGGCATCTTCAAGAGTACGGTCACGGTCAGCCAAACCGATAAGAATCCTTCTTATTGGTCTGAACGGGAATTGGAATTGCCGTCCGTTACGGTCGCTCGCAAGACCTACCAGACTGCCAAAGCGGCCAATCAGAACAAAGTGGCTGCGACGCGACTGAAAGCAGACGCAGCAATCATGACTGCTGCTCGCCGGCGATTGCCGGAGTATCTGTTTGCTGCGCTGCGGCTGCGGCAACAGCAATCGAGCAAGCAGGCGACAGCGGTGGCCTATTGGCCGCTGGACGAGGGGGCTGGAACGTCGATCGGCGCAACGGTGGGACCCGGGGGAGTGCTATCCAACGCCGAATCGAAAAGCGGTCCGCAGCCAACGTGGGTAGACGGTCGAATCGGCAAAGCGTTGCGATTCGATGGAAAAAAGGAAGTTGTCTCGATTGGCCCGCAGCAACTCGGTGCATTCGATTTGGGAACCGACACAGACCTGACGTTGTCGTTCTGGTTGCGGACGGCGAAGGGCTATTCGCCAAACACGGCCGACACATTGCTTGCCGCCGTCTATCCAGCGGGAGGCTGGTTTGTGGCACTGCGTCCAGGCTCGTACAACGGTCTCTATTTTCGGTATCACGGTGGCAAGGGCAGTGCCGACATCAAGCCGGCATCGAACCAACTGGAACAACTCACCGATAATCGCTGGCATCACGTCGCCTTTACGTCCGACCGTGACGGCAGCGGTATTGTGTACCTCGACGGTCGGCGGGTCGGAGCCACATCGATTGCCGCGGCGAGCGGTTCGGTCAAACTGAGCGGCATCAAATCGCTTGTCATCGGGGCGGCTCACAATGGATATCGCGGCGACTTGGACGATGTTGCCTTGTGGAAGCGACTGCTTGCGCCGAGTGAGATTCGGAATCTTTATATGCAGGGTGTGGAATCGAATCTCAACGTGGCCGAGGTCGAGCGGCTGAAAGTGCAGCAAGCGGAGAGTGTCGACGACAACGAAGAGAAGCTTGACGACGATCAATTGGTCAAGCGCGGGCTGGTCCCGAGTTTTGTTCACAGATTTGTGGGGTTGCTGAATGCGGCCGATGGTCAACCGAAGTCGCCGCTGTTTTTGTTGCTCTCGCAGCGTCCCGCATCGTCCGCGGAAGTCGCCACGTTGATCGGCAAAGCGGGTCAAACTCTGCAGCAGATATTGCAGGACAAGAAGCAGACGCCGTTCGTATCTGGTCAGGGAATCGACCGTTTTTACCCGGAAGACGTCAAACGCCGCTTGGCCGAACTGAGCGAGAAAGCGCGAACAATTGAACGGTCGCGCGTTTCGGCGCCGACGTTTGCGATGATTGCTCAGGATGCGGCGAAGGCGGCCGACTTGCGCGTTCATATTCGCGGCGATCACAAGAACCTGGGCGAACGCGTTTCGCGACGCATGCCACTGATCCTTGCCGGCGAACAGCAGAGTCCAGTTGACGGCAAGCAGAGTGGCCGGCTGCAGTTGGCGCGCTGGCTAGCGAGCAGTACGCACCCGTTGACCGCTCGCGTCTTTGTCAATCGTGTCTGGCATTGGCACTTTGGTGCGGGGCTAGTCCGCACACCCGACAATTTCGGCAAGTTGGGTGAACCGCCGTCACATCCCGAATTGCTCGACTGGTTGGCGTCACGGCTGATCGAGGACAATTGGTCGATCAAGAAACTGCATCGACGAATTTTATTATCGGCGACATATTCGCAGTCGAGTGAGATGCGGCGGCGTCCGTTTGCCGTCGATTCCGGCAATCGGCTGTTGTGGCGCATGAACCGTCGCCGTCTGGAGGCCGAATCGCTGCGCGACGCAATGTTGGCGTCGAGCGGAACGCTGGATTGTCAATTGTATGGGACGGTCAATCGCTGGAAGCCGAAGGACTTCAGCGTCAACGACCGCAACGAGCAGACGGCGAACTACGAGACCAATCGCCGCAGTCTCTATCTGCCGGTCGTCCGCACGGCGATCTATCCCATGCTGCAACTGTTCGATTTCGGTGATCCGAATTCGGTGACAGCGCGACGGACAGTCACAACCGTGGCACCGCAGGCGTTATTCATGATGAACAACCCGTTTGTGTTGGAGCAGGCCGAGCGGTTTGCCGAACGGCTGGCCGCGTTACCTGCTTCAAAACAAGAAGACCGGATTCGCACGGCCTATCAAATGTGTCTGTCGCGCGATCCGACTGCAGCTGAACTGAAGCGCGCGAATGAATTTCTGAAACAGCCGACGAAATCGCAGAATGCGGCGTGGCAGATGTTTTGCCAGTCGTTGTTTGCGCTGAATGAGTTCTTGTACGTGGATTGATCTGTTGTGTCTATTCCCGCTTAGATTGTCGGGATGATGAATCATGATTGAAAGTGCGTTCGTATGCCGGACATAGGTCATCCAGGTTCAACACTCGGTAACCGCCGCGACTGGCTGCGCGCTGCCGGTTGCGGATTCGGTTACCTCGCCTTCTCTGCGCTTGCGCATTGGGAAGCGAACGCGGCTTCCCCAGCGAGCAATCCACTTGCGCCGCGGCAGCCGCATTTCCCGGCCCGGGCAAAGCATGTCATTTTTCTGTATATGCATGGCGGCGCTTCGCACATTGATTCGTTCGACTTTAAGCCGGCGCTTGAGCGGCAACAGGGCAAGAAGCTTCCCGAATCGGTGAACACCAGCCGCAACAAGTTCAACGCGAATTTGGGGACGATTCTCAAGTCGCCTTGGGCGTTTCGGCAGTATGGCGAATGCGGCAGGTGGGTCAGCGACCTGTTTCCGCACGTCGGCCGACAGGCCGATGAGTTGTGCGTCCTCAATTCTATGTACAGCAATAACAACGCCCACGTGCCGGCCACGCTGGAGTTGCACACGGGCACGCAAGCCTTTATGCGGCCGAGCATCGGCGCGTGGGTGAATTACGGACTGGGGACCGAGAATCAGAATTTGCCCGGCTTCATCACCATCTGCCCGCCGCTGACCTATGGCGGGCAGCGCAATTTCGGGGCGGCGTTCCTGCCAGCGGTTTACCAGGGAACGATGGTCGGCACGAACCGAATTCCTGCGGCTGAAGCGAACTTCAGCAACATTGACAATCGGGGAACGAATCCGGGATCGCAGCGGAAATTGCTCGACCTGATTCAGGCGGGTAACCGGGAGCAACTGCAGCGAACCGGCCGCGATGAAAACTTTGAGGCGCGCATCGCCAGTTTCGAGCTGGCGTACCGCATGCAGGCGGTCGCCCCCGACGTGATCGATCTCAAAGGTGAAACGAAGACAACTCAAGAACTGTATGGCATCGATGACAAAGTCACCGAAAACTACGGCCGCGAGTTGTTGATGGCCCGGCGTCTCGTGGAACGCGGCGTGCGGTTCGTGCACGTTGCCCATACCGGCGGACGCGGGGGCCGCTGGGATCAGCACAGCGGCCTCGTCAAGGGGCATGGCGACAATGCGCGGGCTTGCGACAAACCGATTGCCGGACTGCTTCGCGATTTGAAGATTCGTGGCCTGCTCGATGAGACACTGGTGGTCTGGAGTACGGAATTCGGCCGAACCCCGGAAGTACAAGGCGGCACCGGCCGCGGACACCATGCCCAGGGATTCACGTTCTGGCTGGCTGGCGGCGGTGTGAAGCGGGGGAGCGTTTACGGTGCGACCGACGAATTTGGATACCACGCAGTGAAACACCCCGTTCACATGCACGACCTGCATGCCACCATTCTGCATTTATTGGGATTGGATCATACCCGCTTGACGTATCGCCATTCCGGCCGCGACTTCCGCCTGACCGACGTCGGCGGGAACGTATTGCGGGATATTATTGACTAGAAACTGTTGTGGTGGAACGACCGGCGTGTCCTCAAATAGTACCTCTCATGATTGACCCGCAGCGAGTCCGGGCCGAGATTCCCGCACTTGAAAATTACACGTGGTTTCAAAACGGCGGCGTCAGTGTCACGCCGGCTCCGGTGGCCGACGAGCACGCGCGGTTGATGCGTGAATTGCTGACCCGTGGGCCGATGCACATCGTCTTTCCCGATGAGGAGTATGCTCGGCGACAGCGGAGCATGTGGCGGATCGCCGATTTCTTCGACGCCGACACCGACGAACTCGCGCTGATGCGCGGCGTGAGCGAAGCGTTTCAAACCGTGCTGCGGGGGATGACGTGGGAGGCGGGCGATGAGATTGTGATCTCCGAAGAAGAAGAGGCTGCCATTCTGCTGCCGGCGTTACAGCTGCGCGACCGACACGGTGTGCGCGTGGTGAAACTTCCATTGACCGACGATCCTGAACGGCAGTTGGCGTTGTTTCGTGAGGCGTTGACCGAGCGGACAAAACTCGTCGCGTTGAGCCACGTGACGACCGATCGCGGTTTTCGTCTGCCAGTGCAGGCAATTTGCGAAATCGCACGCCGACAATCGATTTCCACGTTTCTCGACCTGGCGCACTCGGCCGGGCTGTTTCCGCTTTCGCTGAGTGCACTCGGTTGCGACTATGCGGGATTGTTATCGTATAAGTGGATGTACTCGCCCTATGCCGCCGGCGCGTTGTACGTGCGGCGGGAACGGATCGCCGATCTTGAATTGACTTATGCAGGTGGGCGAGCTGAGAAGTTTCTCGATTTTGCAGAAGATCGCTACGAACTGCACGATACCGCCGAGCGGTTTCAATACGGTCCCTGGTCGTGGCCTCTGGTGCATGCGTGGGCCTTTGCCAGCGATTACTTGAGTGAACTCGGCCTCGATGAAATTTGGAATCGCACGAGCCGATTGACAGCGCGTTTGAAAGAGGGCCTCAAGCAGTTTCCGGAAATCACGCTGGATACGCCGTTGGATTCCGACTGTTCGGCCGCACTGGTGGCGTTGTCGGTCGATGGCTGGACTGGCGACGAGTTGTCCGTCGCATTACGAGAACGCTGGAAGATGATCGTCAAGCCGCAGCCGGCCCATCAGAACGGCTTGCGGATCAGCGTGACGTTCTTTCAATTGGAAGAAGAAATCGACAACTTGTTAGAGGCGCTGCGAACGCTCATCGACGAACGACGTAAATCAACGTGACTTCCCCCAAGCCGATGCCTTGGCATCGCCGTCCAATCGGAGTTGGATGGCTTGGGAATTGACAAATCGGATCATCGCTACTGCATCGTCAACGGTAAGAATTAGGGTTGGTTAAATCAGCCGCAACGCGCTAGCGTCCGGTTATCGCAGGTAAACCGTGGGCTAGCGCCCTGCGGCTGATCCTAAGATTACGCTTTGACAGAGCACTACTTTCTCCTGACAGGATTAGACGTGACGTTAGAAACGAGCGACAAGACCGTCCGCCTGGGCAAATTGACCCGGCGTGAGTTTC
>JABISG010000118.1 GCA_018699955.1 Planctomycetaceae bacterium
CGTCAGCACGACGCAACTTGGCAATGATCTGGTCCACCGTGTGTCGGTTCTGTTTCATCTCAAAGAATCCTTTCCGGGTGTTCAGCCCGGTCAAGATTCTCTCACTCGCTGTGGATCAATTAAAGGGGGGAAGGCCAGCGCAAAGAGGCAAAGATTCGCAGAGGGGGTCCGAAGCACTCTTGTTGGATGCAAACCGTAACTGCAGTCAATTGAGACCATCCATCGTGGCTGAAGACATCAACTTGTTTTTCCTTTGCGGCCCCTTCGCATCTTTGCGACTTTGCGTCAGAAAATAACCCACTGATCACAATTTGTGATACTCAGGCTCGCGCGAAATAGATCGGCATCACCATGAAAGACTGCCCAGCTTGTGGCGAAGAGATTCAAGACGCCGCTCGGAAGTGCCGCTTTTGCGGCGAAATGATCTCTTCACGCGGCCGATCGCGATCCGGGTCGTCGCGGCGAAAGAAGAAGTCGTCGAACTCGAACGCGATGGTTTGGATTATCGTCGCGGTGGCTGCCGGCGCGTTGCTGCTCGTGATTCCATGTCTTATCGCCCTGCTGTTGCCCGCCGTGCAACAGGCCCGTGAAGCGGCCCGGCGAGCCGAGTGTAAGAACAATATGAAGAAGATCGCAATCGCGATGCACAACTATCACGACACCTACAATAGCTTCCCGCCCGCCTACATTCCCGACGAAAATGGCGATCCGATGCACAGTTGGCGGGTGCTGATTCTTCCGTTTGTCGATCAACAGGCCCTCTACGATCAGTACGATTTCGATCAGCCCTGGGACAGCCCGGCGAATCAATCGGTCACGAATAACATGCCACCCATTTACGCCTGTCCGTCGAATCCAAACGCCGGCGGCAACACGACACACTACGCTGCCGTATACGGTCCCAATTGCATTTTTAACGGCGCCGAAGCGACAAGAATGCGCGACATCAAGGACGGGACCTCGAATACGCTACTCTTCGGCGAAGTCGATGGCAGCAGTATTCCGTGGACGAAACCGGAAGACATCGACATCGCGATTCACTCCACGCTGACCGACCCCGCTGGTTTTCACAGCCATCATGTTGGAGGCGTACACTTTGCGATGGGCGACGGGTCGGTGCAGTTTTTCAGCGAGAACATCAGCCAACAGGTGCTAGATGCCCTATTCACCCGAGATGGTGGAGAAACCGTCGGCGCTTTCTAGCGGTTCCTGTCGCCGCGCAACTCGGTCGAAGAAACGTCGGCACGGAATTGCCGCTCGGGAAGTTCGACGAACAGGTCAACGAATTCCGACGGTATTGCCAGATCGCTCAGCGTCGCGAAACTTCCGCCCATCGAACGGCCGGCGACAAGAAATCGGCAGCCGACGTCCTGGATCTCTGCCAGCGAATCGGCCATCAATGCTGCCCGTCCGTCGTAGAAGCGGACCTGCAGAATCCGCTCCGCCGTATCGATGCCGACCACGAACGTCGCACCACAAAACAGCCGCGATTTTTCCACAAACGTGGCAGCGTTGGTCACCGCCAACACGTCCCGCCCAGGAGAGAATTGACGCAAACGCTTGCGGACAGACGATGGCTTTAACGCCGGCTTGTCGGCGTTCTTGAGCGTCAACTCGAAACCGACCGGGCCGCCCAACGCCGTTTCCGCCGCTTCTCGGAGCGCGAGATGCCCCGCATGCAGAGGATCGAACGAACCTGGCAGAATACCTGTCGGAACATCTTGTGACGCAAGCGAGAGTTGCCCGAAGGGCTTCAACCACGCCACACAGTCTTCGACCTGGTGAAGCGCCGCCACAACTTGCGAAATATCGGCGGGATCGGGATTCATGTCAAATGTCTCACAGCCGCACGGCAAATTACTCTCCTCTTAATTATTGAGCTTCAGATCGTTAAAGTCACGCCTCAAAGCCCTCGGGCTGCGGCCCCAGGGATCGCGCATTTTCTATCGACCATCCGGTGATGCCCCATGACCACGTCACAACAACTCGATGCCGCCGCCCGCCGACTGGCGAAAGTCCTCAAGCGACGGCAACTGCGCATTGTTCTCGCGGAAAGTTGCACCGGCGGCTTGATCTCAGCCGTGCTGGCAAAGATCCCGGGCATCTCCGAGCTTCATTGCGGTTCCGCCGTCGTCTATCGTCTGGGGACCAAGCAAGAGTGGTTGGGGATTTCGGCTGCGGTACTCAAGAAACCGGGACCGGTCAGCCGTCTGGTGGCTGCCGAAATGGCCGAGCGTATTCTGAAGAGAACCCCCGAAGCGGACATTGCCGCTTCGGTCACCGGGCATCTTGGTCCCGGTGCTCCCAAGCGACAGGACGGCCTGATCTACGTCGGCATCGCACAGCACACGAACTCTGGCCAGACGATTGCCGCCAAGGTGAAACGTCATTTGCTGCCCGGAGATCAATCGGTCTCGCTGTCGCACATCGACGCCGGTCGGCTGCGTGTTGCGAGGCAGCGCGCGGCCGCTGAGTTTGTTCTGCAACAGGTTATCAATCAATTCAACCAATGACGGGAAGACACATTTCTTCAAGAAACTTTGAGGAATTATCCGCACGGCGACAGCGTGTGACCTATGTTTGATAGTAGGAAGTCCTGTGGAATGTCAATACAGGTCGCTCGCCTGAGAGCAGCGGCAAACAGATGGTTCTGACAGGTTTTCCAAACTGAAAACTCCCTTGCCCCGAGGGACGGTTGAGGGCGACCAGCGTTTGTCGTTGGCACGTCCTGGACCAACTCAACCACCACCGAGCCGAAACGGGGCGGTTGGACAATTCGGGCAGCCGACTGTCCTTGGCCGTTTGTGGCTTTTTACGAAGTCGAACCGCGTTGCTGGAATTCACATTCAACAACATGGTCTCACCTGGAGGTTGATGATGGATAACCTGATGAGAAGAATCACGATTTACTTCCTCGAACTCTGGCAGAACGCATCGCTGCCCGACTACGCGGGGCTTGTTCTCACGATTGTCATTCTCGGCTGGTTCATCAGCCGTTATGGCCGCAAGGTCGGCACATAGTCGGCCGCTGCCGATAACAACAGGCACATTCCCGTCGCGAAGGAAACGCGACCGTGGAACACCGCTCTCGCGTCATCGCTTGACCGACACCTGACAATGCGCATAGTCTGGTGTGCAGGATTGGTGATCGAGCATCGTTACGGTTGGGGATGAGCAGTGTCTCTTTTTGCTTTTGGATTTGCACCGGGACCGATTGAACTCCTGATAATTGGGTTGCTGTGTGCGGCCTTCGTGGGAGTTCCCGCTGTCATTCTCGTCGTGGTTCTCGTCAACCGGAAACAGGGGGCTGGCGGAAGCAGTCACTACGGCCGCATCCGCTGTCCAGAATGCAGCGAATCGATTGTAGCCGAGGCGATCAAATGCCGGTTTTGCGGCGCGAATCTTCGAGATGACGCAACCGACGAATCCGAAAACTCGTCGCAAGATGGGAACACCTGACCGACAACGAAGCGGTCAGCATTCTGCCGTCAGCGATTAGCATTAACAAGTACGGAATCCCCGCTTGTTTCTGGTGGAAAGCTGATAGCTGAAAGCCGACACTTTGAGTATTATTGGTTGATGGTGGCTGCCCCTGCCAACGGGCCAACCCAATTCTCAATTGATGATTCCTCGATACGTATCGGCTTCCCGTCCATGTTTCGCGTCACACAGCATATCGACTTCTGTTACGGCCACCGTTTGCTGGAATACAGCGGCAAATGTAGGCATTTGCACGGTCATAACGGGCGGGCCGTGATTGTGATGGAAGGCGCGAAGCTGGGGCCGGGCGACATGTTGGTCGATTTCGCGGAGATCAAGAATTCGCTGCGAACCTGGATCGAATCGGAACTCGATCACCGCATGATCCTCTGCCAGGATGATCCCGCATTGCCAATGTTGAAGGAACTGGGCGAACCGATTCATGTCATTGCAGGGAACCCGACCGCCGAAAACATCGCGCGACTGATCCACAACTACGCCCACGACCAGGGTTTTCCCGTTGTCGAAGTCTCTTTGTGGGAAACTCCCAACGCGTTTGCCACCTATCGCGGCTGATGGAAAAAATAGAAAGCGGCAAGCGAGCCAGCAGACACGAAAACAGCCCGGTCGTCGACGACGGCCGGGCTGTTTTGATCCAAGCAATACGCCGATTCAAAAATCGGCCCTCCGTGGCGCAACGACCGCTGAAATTCAGTGCCGCGTGCTTCCGTTCAGCTTGCAAATGTCGCCACAATTGTCCTGAAGCATCTTGTAAGGATGCAGGGCGCGACTCCGTCGCGTCGGCTCAGGCAGTATAAGAATGCCCTCGGGGAAAGCAGGCTAAAGACGGGTGAGATCACACTGTTTGCGATTGGGAACTGATTAGCAGAATATGGGTCAGGCTGCAATCAGGGGACCTTCCACACTCACTCGTCTCATCTTAGCCAAGCCTCCCGAGGGCAGGCTGGGTATCCTGGCAGGTCACTCGTTATGCAGTGGCCTGCGTTGTTCTGTTAACTGGTTGCTCTACCACCGACGGTGCGGCAACCGCCGCAAAAAGAAGTCTGATAGCCTCAACAACAACTCACGGTAACGCAAACGTCGTGCCACATATCGCGGTGTCACAAAAACTTTCGCAGAACACCACTGGAACCCCAGAATACAGCGATTCGCCGACACTACAGGAGATTCAGGATGTTTAGGAGGAGAGATGGGCGGCGAAACCCCGCATCTCTTCGGCGCCGAACATTGCGTTTTCGGCGCTGAAATGTTACCAAATGTGTATGAAACGTCGTTTTCAGGGTAATCCGACGTCGGCGCCGATCACGTAAGCGCCATAGGCTGTCCGCTTTCGATTTGTGTGCGTCCGGCTGGGGGAATGACTTGTGGAAACGAAAGGACGCTGGGCGTTAACGACCATCGGCGGACTGATTATCGCCTACTCGGTCCTGGTGCTGAGTTTCATTTCGACCAGCCCCGACCTCAGGCTTCGCTGCCTGCTGGTCAACGATCCCCAAGATGCCTCGGCGCCTGCTGGCGTTCAGATTCGAGCGACTCCCAATCTGGAGCATCAGGGTTTGTACCCCCGACCCGGTGACATTCTGGTGCGTGTTGGCGACCGCCCGATCCGCAGCTTTCTCGACTTCAGCCGACAGTCGGTCGAATTGTACAACGCCGAGATCGGCCGCGATGCCCACCTGCACCCCGGCTCCGATCCTTCGGAATTGGAGGCGTATCTGCCCAAGCTGGTCGAGATTGAAGACGGGCCACGGATGGTGCAGGTGGAATACTGGAAACCCGACACCCAGACCTTCGAGACAAGCTGGCTGACAATTCACTCACTGCCGATGAGCGAACTGGTGCTGTTGCTGTGCTGGTTTATGTTGCAGCTGGGAATTGTGACGATTGCCGCCCTTGCGTTCTGGCGGCGTCCATACGACCAGCCGGTGCGACTGTTTTTCTGCATGTCGACGGCTGCGATGGGGGCTTTTGCGGCAGGACACCACTGGTGGGTTATCGCGGGCAGCCAATGGTTGCTCATTCCGTTCGTCACCTGTGCCGTAGTTTTGCCGGCTCTAACCCTTCACTTTTTCCTGGCTTTTCCTCGCCCCCGGCCGCCTTTGTCTCGTCTGCCCACAATCACGCTTGGCGGCCTGTATTTGCCGCCGGTGTTGGCTGTCCTGGGACTGATGTTGATTGTCAACTATGCCAACTGGCTGAGCCGTGGAGACACGGCAGGCGATCATATTGCGATTTTGCATCAAGCGTTGGCGCTGTTGCGCACCGGGGTTTACGGCTATTTTATCGTCGCAGCAATTCTGTTTGGTGCTGCGATTATTGCGTTGGCCTTCAGTTATTCCGCCGCCCGGACTCCCATCGAGCGGAGCCAACTGCAGTGGATGCTATGGGCCGGACTGGCTGCCGTAATTCCCGTTGGCTACGCCATCTATTTGTCGCGAACCGATGCCGTCAAATTTGCCCTCGGCGGCGCTACGGTTCCCATGTTTCTCGCCAGTCTGGCGTTCATGCTGGCCTATTCGGTCGGCATCGTGCGATTCCGGCTGATGCTGCTCGATCAGGTTGTCAGCCGCGGCGTACTATATTATCTGCTGAGCATTGGACTGGCCGTTGCCTTCGGCATCGCCGTGGCAACTGGCAGCCTGCTGTTGCATGCGTTGGGCATTTCGGTTTCATCGACAGAAGTACTAACGGTCGGCGCACTGCGGATTCCGCATCAGATCCTGTCGGTCGGCATCCTGCTCATTGTGTCGATCACGCTGCTGCTTTGGTTGCGCGACCGTTTTCAGCGGGTCATCGACCAGCGGTTCTTCCGTGAGAAGTATCAGCTCGACCGCACGCTACGCAGAATGAACCGCGCAGTGGGCCAGCTTGCCGACCCCGAGTCGCTGAGCGAAATGATGCTTGCCTCGTGTCGCGATGTGCTGCAGGTCGACCGGGCGGCATTGTATTGGCGTGCGGTTCCAAGGGGACCGTTTCAGCTTGTTGCAGGCGGCGGTGCCGAGGACTTGCCCCTTACGCTGATACCGGGCCAGGCTTTCTTAGACGCGCTAGCAGAAGGGGGAAGCCTGCAGCGGATTAATACGGGAACGCGTGCCGAGGTCTCTCCAGTGCAAGACGTGCTTCACTCGCTGCACGCCGGACTGGTCCACGGGTTGGAAGGCGAAGAAGGAGCAATTGCGATTATCGTCCTGGGCGAAAAGGAACACAGAGCACCGTACACTGCCGAGGACCTGACGTTCCTGCACACGCTGGGCCAGATTGCCAACGTGGCATTCCATAGCGTTCGTGTGCACCAGAATCTGTCGCGGCTGAACGAAGAGTTGCAACAAAAAGTCGAGCGTATCGGCGATCAGCGCCGGCAGATTACGATGCTCAAGTCCGAACTCTCAGGCGTCAGGCGAATCGAAACGGCCCCGACAATCGCGCCCGCTCCGACGGCCACCGAGACTGTCTTTCATCACGACGCAATCAAAGGCGAAAGCCCCGCCATTCGCGGTGTCCTCGAAACCGTCCGCAAAGTGGCCGTTAGCGAGTCCTCGGTGTTGATTCGCGGAGAAAGCGGCACGGGCAAGGAATTGCTGGCGCGAGTGCTGCACGAAAACAGTGCGCGCAGAAGCGGGCCAATGGTTCCGGTCCACTGTGCGTCACTGTCTCCAACGCTGCTTGAAAGCGAACTGTTTGGGCACGCGAAAGGAGCCTTCACCGGTGCGCATCGCGACAAGGTCGGGCGGTTCGAGTCCGCCGATGGCGGCACGCTCTTCCTCGACGAGATCGGCGACCTCTCGCTGGAAACACAAATCAAGTTGCTGCGGGTTCTCCAGGAACGCTGCTTCGAGCCGGTGGGAAGTTCGCGGACAACCCACGTCGATGCCCGCTTGATTACGGCCACGCACCAGGATTTGGAGCAACTCATCGAACGGGGGCTTTTCCGCGAGGACTTCTACTATCGCCTGAATGTGATCAGCTTGACCGTTCCAGCGCTTCGCGACCGGGTTGATGACGTGTTTGAACTGGCCCTGCATTTCCTCAAGCGAGCATCCACGCGCGCCGGCAAGCAGATCACACAAATCGACGATGCGGCCTTGAAGGCGCTCGAGCAGTATCATTGGCCGGGAAACATCCGCGAATTGGAAAACGTCATCGAGCGAGCCGTCGTGCTGAGCGAAGAAAATCGCATCACAATTCACGACCTGCCGGCCGACGTCACAGCAACCGATCATCGGTCGCTGCTGCGAGCCGATGTTTCGAAACCGTCCCCACCCCGCAACATTGGCAACGATCTGGCAGGCGGTGACCTGACAGAGCGTGAAATGCTCGAAACGGCATTGCGACAATGCGGCGGCAACAAGGCGGAAGCAGCCCGTTTACTTCGGTTGCCGCGTAGTACGTACTACAGCAAGCTGAAGAAGCACGAGATTCGGTAGACAATAATCGCTTGCGTCGTCAAGTAACCGGTTCGGATGTTGCACGACTTCGGCGGCCTGATGCACTCGTGTCGTCCGCTTCACCACCGTAATCGCCATTCGCCATCCCCGCGAAAAATCAGGCCAATCGCTTGACTTTTGCCAAGCTGTCGATTCATATGTATTCATTGATGGGTTGGCGAAACGGTTCCGATCACACTGACACGGTTCTTTGGGCAAGAGCCGGCAGCGAAACGTCGTACAGGTGGCCAATTCCACAATAGACGACCCTCCCCCCAAACGAACGCAAGTTCTCCCTCGCCAACAGTGTTCCCACCGACACGATTGAACGATCAAGCGGCCTCGGTGTTTCCGCAACGTTGTTAAGACGGCTTTGAAACAACAGCACAAATTCCCCTGAATTACATTTGCCAAGGAGTGACTCTAATGGCTTTCCAAGCTTCGCGACGTGATTTTTTGCATGTTGGAGTTGTCGGCGGTCTCGGACTGACGCTGGCTGATTTTTTCCGAATGGAGCAGGCGCAAGCCGAGCAGAAGGATTACGTCAGCAAAGAAGGCAAGGCCAAGTCGGTTATCTTTATTTACATGCCCGGCGGCATGTGTCACCAGGAAACGTTCGATCCGAAGCCGTACGCCCCCATCGAATACCGCGGCCCCATGGGTAGCATTCAAACAAAGGTCGAGGGGACACTGATCAACGAGACTTGGAAGCAGACTGCGACGATCACGGACAAGATCGCCATCTGCCGCTCGATGAGCCACGGCGAAGCCGCCCACGAACGTGGCACGCACAACATGTTCACGGGATACCGTCCCAGCCCAGCTCTGCTGTTCCCGAGCATGGGTAGCGTGGTGGCCCACGAGTTCGGCCCCCGCAACAACCTGCCTCCCTACGTCTGCATTCCCAACCAGCCGAACCAATTCGCCGGCACCGGTTACCTCAGTTCATCCTTTGCCGGCTTCAGCCTGGGCAGCGACCCGGCCAGCGGCAACTTCCAGGTCCGCGACCTGAAGCTGCCCGGTGGTGTCGATGACAAGCGGTTCGTCACACGGCGACGAATTCTGGACGCCGTCAACGATCACTTCGTCACCAAAGAGAAGGCCGACTCGTTGGACGCCGTCGATTCGTTTTACAACCGCGCCTATGCGATGATCAGTTCGCAGAAGGCCCGTGAAGCGTTTGACCTCAACAAAGAAACCGCGAAAACCCGCGACACCTACGGTCGTAACACGGCCGGTGCCCGGTTGCTGCTCGCACGGCGGTTGGTTGAAGCGGGCGTGCGATATGTCACGCTGACTTACGGCGGCTGGGATATGCACAGCAATATCTCCGGCAGCATTAAGAGCCAGGTGCCCTCGTTCGATCAGGCGTTTGCCTCGCTCATTCGCGATCTGTCTGACCGGAATCTGCTCGACTCGACGATGGTTTGCATTGCCAGCGAATTCGGCCGCACACCGAAAATCAACGGCAATGCCGGTCGCGATCACTGGCCGAAAGTTTTCAGCGTCATCATGGCGGGCGGCGGCATCAAGCAGGGCATCGTTTACGGTTCGTCGAACGCAACAGCCAGCGAGCCGGAAGAAAACGCACTGACCGTAGAAGACTGGGCGACCACCATCTACGAGCGCATGGGAATTGTGGCCGACAAAGAGTTGATGGCTCCCGGCGACCGCCCCATCGAAATTGTTAAGGGCGGGAAAGTCCGCCAAGCGTTGCTGGCGTAAGCGAGCACACAACCGTTGACATCACCAACACTCACGGGCCGCGTCGAACGGGCGCGGCCCGCACAATACAGCAAACGGAGATTGACCATGGCACGGCAATTCGTCGTTGGTCGCGTTTTGTTGGCAGCAGCAGCCATTTTAATGGCTGTTCCCGCTTGGGCCGCTTCACCGCGGCTGAGCATCATCATGCCCCGTGGCATTCAGCGGGGAACCGAACAGGTGCTGACCTTCAGCGGGTCCAGCCTTGGCGATGCACAGGAAATCCTGTTCTACTCGCCCGGCTTTGAGGTGACCAAGCTCGAACCGAATGGCAATACGGTCAAGGCAACAATTAAGGTCGCCGCCGACTGTCGCCCGGGCGAACACGTTGCGCAGGTGCGCTGTGCCAGTGGGATTTCCGACTATCGTACGTTTTTTGTCGATGCTCTTCCGGCTGTTGCCGAGAAGGAACCGAATAGCGACTTTGCCGCGCCGCAGCTCGTCACGCTGGGTGTCACCGTCGCTGGTGTCGTCCAGAACGAAGACGTCGATTACTATGCCTTCGATGCAAAAAAAGGGCAGCGGATTTCCGCGGAAGTCTTCGGCATGCGACTGGGCAATACCCTGTTCGATCCCTATGTCGCGATTCTCGACAGCAAACGCTTCGAACTTTCCTCGGGTGACGACACGCCGCTCGTGCTGCAAGACAGCGTCGCATCCGTCGTGGCCCCCGAAGATGGCAAATACTACGTCGAGGTTCGCGAGAGTGCCTACGGCGGCAACGGCAGCAGTCGATACCGCCTGCACGTCGGCACGTTTCCCCGACCAACGGCCGTTTATCCGGCTGGCGGAAAGTTGGGCGAAGAGGTCGAAGTGAAGTTTCTCGGCGATCCTGCTGGTGAACTGAAGCAGAAAGTCAAACTGCCCACCACGACAACGCCCGATTTCGGACTGTTCGCTGCCGATCCCGGTGGAGTCCCGCCATCGCCGAATCCGTTTCGCCTATTTGAACATGGCAATGCATTTGAAGTCGAGCCGAACGAGGCTGTCGCAACAGCGACGCCCGTGCAATTGCCACTCGCCTTCAACGGCATCATCGAAAAGAAAGGCGACGTCGATTGCTTCAAGTTTTCGGCGAAGAAGGGGCAGGTCTTCGAGGTCGAGTGCTATGCTCGTCGCGTGCGTTCGGCACTCGATCCGGTGATGAACCTGTATTACGCCAACGGCAGAAGTATCGCCGGCAACGACGATTCCCGAGGCCCGGACAGTTATTTCCGCTTCAGTGTGCCGGCCGACGGCGAGTACGTCGTCCGTGTCACCGACCACCTCGGTCGCGGCGGCTCCGACTTCGTCTACCGTGTCGAGTTCCAGACTGTGAAGCCGCGTTTGACGCTCGGCATCCCCCGCGTCGAACGGTACGGACAATACCGACAGACGATCTACGTTGCGAGAGGCAATAAATTTGCCACGCTGTTAACAGCCAGCCGGGCAAATTTCGGTGGCGAACTTGTACTGGACGGGAAAGACCTGCCGGCTGGCATCACCATGCACGCCGAAAACATGCCGTCGAATTTGAATTCCATGCCGATCGTCTTCGAGGCGGCAGCCGACGCCCCGCTTGGCGGCAAGTTGATCGACTTCACCGCGCGGCACGCCGATCCGAAGCAGAACATCGTTGGCAGCTTTGCCAACAGCGCCGACTTCATTCGCGGTGCGCCCGGGCAGTCCATCTACAAGCGCAAAGCGGTCGATCGATTGGCAATTGCCGTCGTCGAGGAACTGCCCTTCACGCTCGAAATCATCGAGCCGAAAGTTCCGCTGGTCCGCAATGGGTCGATGCAATTGAAAATTGTCGTTCACCGCAAGGAAGGCTTCAAAGGGGCCGTTAACGTAACGTTGCCCTTCCGTCCGCCGGGATTGGGAGCCGCCAGTTCGGTGAATATTCCCGCCGGCAAGAACGAAGCGCTATACCCAATCAGTGCCAACGGTGGAGCGCAAATTAAGAAGTGGCGAATCTACGCGCTCGGTTCATCCAATGTCGGTGGCACCGCCTGGGTTTCCTCGCAACTGGCAAATCTGGAAATTGCTGCTCCGTTCGTCACCTTCGCGGTCCAACGCGCATCCTGCGAGCAAGGCGAAGAAGCACAGATTTATTGCAAGCTAAATCATGCGGCTGCGTTCGAGGGGACTGCCAAAGTCCGACTGTTGGGACTGCCGCCGAAAGTGGCCACAGTGGTGATGGAACTCAACAAAGACACCAAAGAGTTGACCTTCGTACTCAAGACAGAAAAAGACACGAAGCCGGGCAAATACAACAACGTCTTCGCCCAACTCACCATCACACAGAATGGCGAACCGATTGTCAGTCGTGCCGGTGGCACGCAATTGCAAATCGACAAGCCACTGCCACCTCCGCCGGGTCAGCCGGTCGCCAAAGCGAAACCCAAACCGGTGCCAAAACCGGTTGCCGGCCAACCAAAGCCCGCGCCTCCAAAGCCACCCAAGCCGCTGACGCGATTGCAGAAGTTGCGGCTGGCTGCCAAACAGCGGGCCGAGGCAAAAGCCGCAGCCCGCGAGGCGCAGGAAACCGGCGGCGGCAGCAAGTAAGCATCCATTGAAAAAGAACGATCGAACGGAAACGCGATTTGACCCAACCACAACGGGTCACCGATGAAAAACACGAAGGAAAATCGGCCATGCGACTAAAAACTACGGCGATCCACGCCTCATGCCTGATGACGACGGTTCTCCTGTTAACCGCCCCAGCGAACGCGCAGGACGCTGCTGCAAAGCCGGCATCGATTCGCGTGAATCCGGCCGACGTGCATTTGACCACCGTTCGCGATCGGCAGTCGATCATCGTGCAGGCCGTCTATCCCAACGGGATTACCCGTGACGTCACCGAGCAGGCGAAATTCACAACCGCCAACACGGCGTTGATTCGGCAGGAGAAGAATGTCTTCTTCCCCCTCGCCGATGGCACGACCGAAATGAAAGTCGAGTACGGCGGGCATACGGTCACGGTACCGGTCGTCGTCGCGCAAGCAACAGCCGATCCTGCCATCAGCTTTCAACAGGACGTCATGGCAGTCTTTGCGAAGTCGGGATGCAACACCGGCAGTTGCCACGGCGCAGCCCGCGGCAAAGACGGCTTCCGGCTCTCGTTGTTCGGTTTCGATCCACAGGGCGATTACCACCGTTTGACCCGCGAAATCAGCGGACGGCGAGTCAATCTGGCATTGCCGGCTGAAAGTCTGATGATCACCAAGTCGATTGGTGCCGTCCCACACACCGGCGGGTCGCGTTTCAAGGCCGACTCAGAATACAACGCCACACTCATGCGTTGGCTGAAGGCAGGCGCCCCCAACGATCCCAAACCTGCAGCCGTGCCGAAGGTACTTTCGCTCGAAATCTACCCGAAGGGTGCCGTTCTCGATGGTGAAGGCGCCACTCAAAGAATCAACGTTCGCGCCAAGTACTCCGACGGCACCGACCGTGACGTCACCTCACTCGCCAGATTCAGTTCGAGTAACGACAACTCGGCCACGATCACACAGGAAGGAACGGTCACCGCCACAAACCGGGGTGAGGCTTTCGTAATGGCCCGCTTCGACACCCACACGATCGGCACGCACTTCATCGTGCTGCCGAAAGGATTGCAATTCGCTTGGAACAATGCCCCGGCGTTCAATTACGTCGATGAGCTGATGCACGACAAGTTCAAGAAATTGCGAATCAATCCGTCGGATGTCTGTAGCGACGATCAGTTCCTGCGGCGGGCAACACTCGACATCACCGGTATGCTGCCCACGGCCGAGGAATTCCAGGCGTTCATGTCCGACAGCGATCCCAAGAAACGGGAAAAGCTGGTTGACGAACTGTTAACGCGAAAAGAATTTGTCGAAATCTGGGTGATGAAGTGGGCAGAACTTCTGCAAATTCGCACGACTCGCCAAGTCAGCTACAAGGCGATGCTGCGATACTACAATTGGCTTCAGGGCAGAATTGCCAGCAATGTGCCGATGGACCAGATGGTGCAGGAGTTACTCGGTTCCAACGGCGGCACGTTCGCCAACGCGGCCACCAATTACTACCAGAACGAAACGAACACGCTGAAGGTTGCTGAAAACGTCGCCCAGGTCTTTTTGGGCATGCGAATTCAATGCACGCAATGTCACAACCATCCGTTCGACCGCTGGACGATGGACGACTATTACAGTTTCGCCGCATTCTTCTCGCAAATCGGCCGTAAGCGCGGCGAAGACCCCCGCGAAATGATCATCTACAACAGCGGCGGTGGCGAAGTGCGGCATCCCGTTGGCAATCGCGTTATGCAACCCAAGTTCCTCGGCGGCGAAGTCCCCGATGTCAAAGGCAAAGACCGCCGCGTTGTGATGGCGAAATGGCTTGCTTCGTCCGACAACCCCTACTTCGCCCGGAATCTGGCCAACATTGTTTGGGCTCACTTCCTTGGCCAGGGAATCGTTAACGAAGTGGACGACGTCCGCGTCAGTAATCCGGCCGTCAATCCAGAACTGATGGACGCATTGGCCGGGCATTTTACCGAATACAAGTACGACTTCAAAAAGCTCGTGCGGGACATCTGCACGTCGCGAACGTATCAACTCAGCACACAGACCAACGAGACGAACGCCACCGACACGGTCAATTTCTCTCACGGTTCGCTTCGGCGACTGCGAGCCGAGGTTCTGCTCGACACGATCAGCCAGGTGACCGACACCAAGAACAAATTCTCTGGTTTGCCACTCGGTGCACGGGCCGTGCAGATTGCCAATGGCAACACCAGCACCTATTTTCTGACCGCCTTCGGTCGCGCGAAACGGGAGTCGGTTTGTGCGTGCGAAGTCAAGATGGAACCGAATCTTTCACAAGCCCTCCACCTGCTCAACGGCGACACAGTACAGTCGAAAATCGTGGCAGGCAAACTGGTTGATCGATTGTTGGCGGAAGGCAAGACGGCCCCGCAGGTCATCGAACAGTTGTACGTTCGCTGCCTCACTCGTAAGCCAACTGCAAAAGAACTCGCAAGCCTCTCCGCCGTGCTGGCAGAGCAAAAAAATGACAAGCAAGTGCTGGAAGACGTCTTCTGGGCACTGTTGAACTCGCGCGAATACGTCTTCAACCACTAGACGGGCCGAATCCGCTTGCGGTTTCGCGGTACCTTGACTGCCCTTGATATTGAGTCGTTGACACACGCCAAATAACGCCCGCTGGGCCGTTACCATAGACCACGGAGATCGAGTGATGAAAACTGGTTTCGTCCCGGCTTATACCGTTGCATTCGCCCTTTTGGCGTGCTGCCTTCCAGCCGACGCACAAGACTCGCCCGAGGGTGGAAAAAAGAAGCCACCGAAAATCACCTACGACGAACACGTCAAACCCATCTTGCGGGCGAAGTGCTTCTCCTGTCACAACGCCGACAAGAAAAAGGGCGACCTCGACCTGACGACCTACACCGGTCTGATGCAGGGTGGTGGTTCCGGCGAAGTCATCGAGGCCGGCGAGTCGGGGTTGAGTTACTTGTACGGGTTGATCACGCATGACGAAGAGCCTTTCATGCCGCCCAGCTCGCCCAAAATCGATGACAAGATGATCGAGACGATTCGCAAATGGATCGACGGCGGAGTGCTGGAAAACTCCGGCAGTAAGGCGAAACTCTCGGACAAGCCGAAATTCAATCTCGCACTAAAAACCGCACCGTCCGAACGGCCGGCCACGGTCCCCATGCCGGGCCGTCTCAGTTTGGAACCGGCCGTCTATTCACCCACCACAACTGCCGTCACCGCGCTGGCCACCAGTCCGTGGGCTCCGTTGGCGGCCGTCGCGGGACAGAAACAGGTTCTGCTCTACAACACCAGCACTTTCCAGCTGCTGGGTGCGCTGCCATTCCCAGAAGGCGTGCCGCAAGTTCTCAAGTTCAGCCGCAACGGCAGCTTGTTGCTGGCTGGTGGTGGACGCGGTGGCGAACAGGGATTGGCCGTCGTCTGGAACATCAAAACCGGCGAACGCATCATTGAAATCGGCGATGAACTCGACACCGTGCTCGCCGCCGACATCAGTTCCGACCAGACGCTGATCGCACTCGGCGGACCGCAGAAAGTCGTCCGCATTTACTCCACCGAAACTGGACGCTTACTGCACGAATTACGCAAGCACACCGATTGGATCTGCAGCCTCGAATTCAGCCCCGACAGCGTTTTGCTGGCAACCGGCGATCGCAACGGCGGTCTCTTCGTTTGGGAAGGCTGGACCGGTCGCGAGTACCTGGCGCTGAAGGCACACTCCAAAATGGTGACGGCTGTTTCATGGAGAAGCGATTCCAACGTTGTTGCCTCGTGCAGCGAGGATGGCTCGATTCGATTGTGGGAGATGGAAAACGGCGGACAGATAAAGAGTTGGGGTGCGCACGGCGGGGGAGTCGGCTCAGTCGAATTCGCGCGCGACGGTCGCATTGTCTCTTGTGGTCGCGATCGCGTTACCAAACTGTGGAACCAGGCCGGTGCCCAGCAGCGCGCATTCGAGGCGTTCGGCGACCTGGCCTTACGAGTCACCTTCTGTGACGAGACCAACCGCGCCATCGCCGGCGACTGGACCGGAGCGATTCGCGTGTGGAACGCCGCCGACGGAAAGCGTCTCGGCGAATTGGCCCAGAACCCGCTTCCACTCGAACAGCGATTGAAGAACGCAACGGCCCAACTCACCGCCAACCGCGCAGCAAACGACAAGTCGGTTGCAGCGACAAAAGCGGCCGAAGCGGTCGTGGCGAAAATCAACGCCGACCTTGCTGCTGCAAAGAAGGCCACCACCGATGCTCAAGCACTGCTCACTTCATCGGTTGCAGCAGCCAAAGTATACGAAACGAACATTGCCAAAGTCACTGGCGAAATTGCGGCGGCTACCAAAGTGGTGGCGGCTGTCACTCCCGTCGTCCCCTTGCTACAGGAAACGCTTACCAAGGGGCAACAGACGGCCGCCAAGGCAGCCACCGATAAAGAACTGGCAGCAGTCGTTGTCCAACTGAAGACTCTGCTCGACAAACGAAAAGCGACATTGGCCGCCGCTCAGAAAGTGGCGACCGACAAGACCGCCGAACTCAACAAGACCAAGACGCAGTTGGCGACCACTCAGAAACAGGCGACCGACTCCAAGGCCGCCGTTGACGCTGGCAACAAACGGACCGCCGCGTTGACCCCGACGCTCAAGCCGGCCCAGGACAAACTGGCAGCTGCAAGAACCGCATCGGCCGCAACCACACAGAAGTTCGCTGCTTCTGAAAAGGAAGTTGCCCGTTGGCAAGATGAAATCGCCTTCACCCGCAAGATCGTCGAACTCAAGAAAGCCACTGCTGTACACTATGCCGAACGATCGGCCGGCGATGAATTGGTCGCTGCAGCTGATGAAGCCAACGCCGCCGTGGCGAAAATCAACGCCGATCTCGCTGCCGCCAAGAAGGCAACGACGGACGCGCAAACGCAGAACGCAGCCGCGCTCGCCGCGGCCAAGCAATACGAAGCAGCAATCGCCAAAGTTACCGCTGAGGCTACTGCGGCCGGCAAGGTGGTTGCGGCAGTTGCTCCCGCCGTCCCGCTGCTGCAGGAGTCGCTCACCAAAGGCCAACAGGCCGCTGCGAAAGCAACTGCCGACAAGGAATTGGCGGCAGCCGTTAACCAACTGAAAACCCTGCTCGACAAACGGAAAGCAGAAATGGTCGCAGCCCAGAAAACGGTCACCGACAAGACGGCCGAACTCAACAAAACCAAGGGGCTACTCGCGACCTCACAGAAGCAGGCGGCCGTCTCCAAAGCGGCCGTCGATGCCGGCAACAAACGGACCGCCGTGCTGACCCCGACGCTCAAACCGGCCCAAGACAAGTCGGCGGCAGCCAAAGCCGCAGCCGCAGTCGCCACTCAAAAGGTCGCAGCCGCCGAAAAGGAAGTCGCCCGTCTGCAAAACGAAATCGCTGCTGCCAGTCAGCTGGCCCAGGTAACTGCCCCCGCATCGAAGTAAAGCCCTCGGGCTGAGGCCCGAGGGATCGAACGGCGAAACCGCAAGCGGACGCTACTTCTTCTTGTTCCGTAGTCGGCGAATCGTCGGGAATTTCTCCGGGCTATAGGCACCGCCGAGTGGTTCTCGCAGCGCGTCGCATCGTTTCCGCATTCGCGTTAGCGTTTCGGAATATGCCGGATCGGTCGCGAAGTTCTTCAACTGCTTCGGGTCCCTCTTCAAATCGTGCAGGAACTCTCCTTCAGGCAGATGCTCGAAGTAGCGGGCATAGACGTATCGCTCGTCTCGCACGCCCTCCCATTTGGGAATGCGGGCATTGTCGAACAGATGTTCGCAGAAGAAGTCCGTTCGCCAATCGGTCTGCGATTCACCTTGAACCAGCGGCGAGAGGTCGCGCCCCTGATAACTCTTCGGCGACTTGCCAACAGTCAGCGATGCGATGGTTGCCGGCACATCGACGTTGAGCGCCATGTCGGCAATCACTCGGCCACGTTTCTCTTTCGGCATGCGCGGATCGTAAATCACCAACGGCACCCGCAGCGATTCTTCAAAGTGGCTCCACTTGCCCGCCATGCCGCGCGAGCCTTTGTAGTAACCGTTATCGCCCATGAAGATGACGACCGTGTTGTCGTCAAGCCCGAGTTTCTTTGATTCGGCGAGTACGCGGCCCATCACTCGGTCCAGCCCGGTAATCATGCGGTAATAAGCCCGCACGTTTTTCTGATATTTATCTGGCGTGTCCCACCGCCAGAACCAGCGATCACGGACCATCGAGTCGCGAAGAAACTCCGGCAACGTCTTCCAGTGATCGATCGACACCAACGGCGGCGGAATCGTGGTGTCGTCGTACAGTCCGTCCTCGGCCTTCGGCCAGGGGTAATGGTCTTTCTTATCGCTGTCTTCAGCGTGTGACGCGTTGAAGCTGACCGATAGGCAAAACGGTGTCTCTTTTGAACAGCCTTGCAGAAACTCAATTGCCCGGTCGCCGGCAATTTCGGTCAGATGCCGCTTCGTTCCATCGGGCTGCTTCTTGAAGTATGGATTGCGATTGAGCGGTACAAACGAGTCGAACATCTCCGCCGTCGCTCCGCGCGTGACACCAACACCAAACTTGCCGACAAACCCGGTGCGATAACCTGCTTTGCGTAGCAACGCGGGATAGCTGTTATCGATCAATTGCCCAGCCAACGGTGGTGTGCCGAAGGTGTACTTGTGCGAGCGTTCCCACTGACCGGTCAGAAACGTCGCCCGGCTGGCTGCACAGATCGACGTGGTAACAAACGCATTTTCGAACCGCACTCCGCCGGCAGCCAACCTGTCGATGACCGGCGTTTTCAAAATCGGATGCCCCGCGCACCCAAGAAAATCAGCCCGATGATCGTCGGAGAGGAAAAAGATCACGTTCGGTTGCTGCGCGTCCTCAGCGCCTGCCCGACCGAACATACAGCAGGCAATAGAAATCGACAGAATCAGCGGACGAAATATTTGACGACTCATCATCGTTCTTTCTCAAAGAATCAGCGGATAGACGTACCTTGAAACTGCCATCGCACAGCCGGGTCAGAATGGGAAGCAGCCGACCTGCAGGGAGCAAACGCGATCATCTACGGCAGCGGAGTCAGCATTGTATCACCACCCATCACAACAGACACGTATCAACTGTATCCACTTCAAACAGCCATCTGTCCGGTGGCAAGCACAACTTGTGAGAGTCTGCAAGAATCTCGTTTCAGCCCACTCAATTTTGGTGAGATTCTGCGGCCAATCGCGTCTAGCCTCGTGGCGGAGCCGCTCCGTCTGCGCAGTGGAAGTGCGCAGATGGGTAACTTGGGACAAGTTTTCAGCGTCCACAGTCGCGTGAGGGTTTCTGCTCAGGTACGATGGAGGGGCCACTTCGGAATCAATCCTGTAGGGGCCGCCTTTTGTGCGGTCCATATCAGTCACGTCAGAAAGAGAGATCGAAACAGATGGCAGATTCAATCGGCGATGGGACGACCCAGGAATCAATCCAAAAGTTGAGCCGCGCGTACAGCGATGTTCGCGAGCAGATGTCGCAGGTCATCGTCGGCCAGGACGAGGTGATCGAGCAGTTGCTCATCGCCCTGTTCAGCCGCGGACACTGCCTGCTTGAAGGTGTGCCGGGATTGGCCAAAACGCTGATGATCAGCACGCTGGCGCGGTGTCTGTCGATGGACTTCGCCCGCATTCAGTTCACCCCCGACCTGATGCCAGCCGACATTACCGGCACCGATGTGTTGCAGGAAAACCGCGACACCGGCCAACGGGAGTTTCGCTTCATTAAGGGTCCGCTGTTTCACAACGTCATTCTGGCCGACGAAATCAACCGGACGCCCCCCAAAACGCAGGCGGCCATGCTCGAAGCGATGCAGGAACGACAGGTGACAGTCGGTCAGGAACGCCATCAGCTTTCCGATCCGTTTTTCGTTCTCGCGACGCAAAACCCAATCGAGCAGGAAGGAACCTATCCGCTGCCCGAAGCGCAGCAGGATCGGTTCATGTTCAAGGTGTTTGTGAAATACCCCAGCTTCGCGGAAGAAAAACAGATCGCCAAACAGACGACTATGCTCGAAAGCGATCAGATCAAACCTGTGCTGACAGGCGAAGAAATCGTCGAGCTGCAGAAAATCGTGCGGCAGGTTCCGGTGACCGACCATATTGTTGAGTATGCGCTCGCGTTGGTCCGACAGACTCGCGTCAGCGAACCGGGTGCGCCGGACTTCATCAACGAATGGCTGAGTTGGGGAGCTGGTCCGCGTGCCGTTCAGAATCTGTTGTTGGGCGGCAAGTCGCGGGCACTGCTCAACGGTCGCAGCCACGTCTCGACCGACGATATCGATGCGTTGGCGCAACCGGTACTCAGGCATCGCATTGTCACCAACTTCTCGGCCGAGAGCGAAGGCGTAACGCCCGATCGCGTGATTCAGCGTCTGGTGGAAGAAACTCCCTCCAAAGAAGGCGAACTGACGAGTGACCCAAGACTACAGAAGATTTTTGCGGCCTGAGGAAATCTCCCGCATCTCGCGATTGGAGATTAAGGCACGGCACATCGTCGAGGGGTTTCTGTCCGGATTGCATCGCAGCCCGTATTTCGGGCAGTCGGTGGAGTTCGTGCAGCACCGGGAATATACGCCCGGAGACGACGTCCGCCGCATCGACTGGAAGGTCTGGTCGAAGACCGACAAGTACTACATCAAGCAGTACGAGGAAGACACCAACCTGCGGACGACGATTCTGGTCGATGCCAGCGAGTCGATGCTGTTCGGCAGCGGGGCGATAACCAAGTACGAATACGCCTGCACCATCGCGGCGGCGTTGTCGTACCTGTTGCTCAGGCAGCAGGATTCGGTCGGCATGGTGGTCTTCGACGACACCATTCGTAAGCGGGTGCAAACCAGCAGCAAGCAGCTCCACCTGCACGCCCTGCTTGCGGCACTCGCGGCGGAAGATCCGAAGAAGAAGACCGACATGTACGATATTCTCCGTCGCACGGCCGAGAATAAGTCGCGTAAAGGAATGGTCGTTCTCATTTCCGATTTGTTCGCCGATCGCGACAGCCTGTTTCGCGGCTTGAAACTACTCCGCCATCGCGGACACGATGTGCTGATTCTGCATGTGATGGACGACGAAGAACTCGACTTCAGCTACGCCGGCACAACGAAATTTGAGGGCATGGAAGAGGCGGGCGACCTGGTCTGCGATCCGCGTTCGCTTCGCGAAGGATACATGAAAGCGGTCGGCCAATTCCTCGACGATGTCAGACGCCATTGCGCCAAGAACGTCGTCGATTACCAGACCATACGCACCAGCGAACACCTCGACGCCGCGTTGGCACACTACATGAACCACCGCATCGGCATGCGGCAATCGGTGAGGAATTGAGTTTGATTTTGTAATTGTCGTGACTCCTGGCCTCTGTCTCCTGACTACTGGCAGCCATGTTTCCTTTCCTAAGCAACTTCTTCGTCAGCCCTGGGCTCGCCGTCGCTGGCGGTATCTTGATCGCTTCGCCGATCATTATTCACTTCATCAACCGCATGCGGTTTCGTCGCGTGCGGTTTGCGGCGATGGAGTTTCTGCTGGCCAGCCAGCAGCGCAACCGACGTCGGCTGCTCATCGAGCAGTTGATTCTGCTGTTGCTGCGAATCCTGATCGTCCTTGCGCTGGCTGCGCTCATCGCTCGATTGATTCTCGATCCGAGCCAGATGGCGCTGTTGGGCGGCGCGCGATCGCATCATATTGTGCTGCTCGACGACAGCGGTTCGATGCGCGACCAATGGGGCGAAACAACCGCCTTCGACGAAGGATTGGATGTCGTCAGGCAGTTGGTGCAGGAAGGTGCGACGCGGCCGAATACGCAGGAGTTCACTCTGATTTTGCTGTCGGACCCGGAACATCCGGTGGCCGGCCTGAATCAGCGAAAAGTCAATCTCGACTTTGTCCACGAAGTCGAAACGAAGCTCGAAAACCTCAAATGTACGCGGCAATCTTTCGACCTCAACGACGGTCTCGAAGGAGCACGCACGCTGTTTGAGGAAGAGAAGTCAGGCAATAAGCATCTGCATGTCATCTCCGATTTTCGCTCCTCCAACTGGCTCGATCAGCCGGCCATTGTCAAAGGGGTTAAGGATCTCGATAAGGCAGGTATCGCGGTCAATCTCGTCAAAACAGTCAACGAACGGCACCAGAATGTTGGCATCACGTCGATCAGCGGCGATATCCACATGGCGGCTGCCGGCGTGCCGTTGGAGTTGACGGTTCGCGTCAAGAACTTCGATGAACAAACGCCGGCCGAAGACGTGCGGGTGGCTATCTTTGCCGACGGAAAAAAACTCCCACTGAATGTTGTCTTCAAGCAAATCAAACCGGGCGTCGAAGTTGAGAAGACTGAGATTGTCGAAGGCTTCGAGACGGCCGGCGCGCACAGCATCGAACTCAAGCTCGATCCCGATGCCCTCGATCCCGACAACTCGCGTTTTCTCGCCATCGATGTCAAGCCGGCTTCACGCGTGCTGGTTATTGACGGCGACCCCGCCGGCGACGATTCCTTTTTCGTTTCAATGACGATGGCCGCCTATCAGGAATCGGGAATGAGTCCTCTGGTGGAGAACATTGATTACCTTGGACGACGTCCGCTCGACGAGTTCAAATGTATCTTCCTGTTGAACGTGCCTCAGCTACCGGCCGACGCTATTCAGCCCCTTCGAGACTATCTGCTCGATGGAGGCGGACTGGCGTGGTTTGTCGGCGACACGGTGAATCCGGCTTTCTACAACGACTCGCTGTACCCCGAAGACGAAGATGGCAACCGCTTCTTTCCCGTGCCATTGGGAGGTGGTCGTAGCGAACTGGTACGCGACGACTTCACATTGCCCGGACCCGATCTGGCGCTGAAGCCGCCGTACCACCCCATTTTCGACAAGCTGATTAGCGGGCAGGTCAATTCGTATTTGGGCGCGGTCAGCGTCTACGAATATCTGCCGGTACACGATGACTGGGAACGCAGCGACAACAAGCGGAAGGACGGCGTCACCACGTCGGTCTCGCTTCGCAATGGCGATCCGCTGATTTTCGAGCATCGCTTCGGTGCCGGCCGCGTGATGACGTTTCTGACGACCGCCGGTCCCATCTGGAACAACTGGGCAAAGAACGGCAGTTACCCGCCAATTATCCTCGATCTCGTTAAGTATATTTCGCGTCGCGACTCCGATCTCAGGCAGCGAAACGTTGGTGAGGTGATTCAGCTGTCCTACAGCGAAGCCGACTACTTGCGGGAATTGGATATCACACCTGCCGGCGGCACCGAGATGCGGTTGACCGCCTCCCGCCAGCAAGGCAAGGCCGACACTGAAGACGATGAACCCCAGTTGACGGCAACCTTTCGCGATACTGGATTGCCCGGCATCTATAAGATCAAACGCATCCACCAGGTCACCGGCGAAGAAAACGTGTTCCTCGCCTACAATGTGACGCCCGATGAAAGCAGCCTTACTCTCGCCGCCAGTAGCGAAATCGACAAGCGGCTCGGCCCGGATGTCAACGTGACGATTCAGGATGCCGGAAACACCGAATGGATTGAAGGCGAGGAAGCGGGGCAGGAAGTGCGTCAGGCGCTGCTGTTCATTTTGCTGATCGCGCTCCTGTTGGAGCAGTTTCTCGCATACATCTTTAGCTATCACCCCAAAACGGTGGGTGCCACCGCATGAGTTTTCAGACGTTAATGAATATTTCACTCCTCGCGCAGGCCGAAGTGGTCGGTGAGCGCACCACACGACTCGCGTGGGACCTGCCCGAGTCCGGGTGGAAGTGGGGGTTGTATATCGGGCTGATGACCATCGCGATCGTGATGGTGCTGGTCATTTACATCAAAGACACATTCCTGCTGCACGGCTTCTGGAAGTTCTGGTTGACCGTACTCAGGCTTTCGGTCGTCGCGGGATTGTTCGTCATTTTGTTTAACCCGCATCTGCGTTCGCAGACGAATTCCGTTCGGCCCTCACGCGTCGCCGTGCTGATCGACGACTCCTCATCGATGAGTTTCGAGGAGAAAGAACCGTCGGCCGAAACTGCGGGAAACAATCGTAGCCGGACCGCAGCCGTCGTCGATTTGTTGGCGAACACTCCGTTGATCGACGAGTTGCGAAAAAATCACGAAGTCACCGTCTACAAGTTCGGTTCGAAGCTTGAAGGTCCGCTGAATATTTTCCCTTCCAAAGACACAAGGGCGACCACTCCGGAAGATTCCGGTGCCGACTCGCCCAAAGCCGCCGACGGTCCGGTCAACTGGAAGGACCTTCTCACATCCAGCGGAACCGAGACGCGCATGGGACAATCGGTGCTCGAACTCACTGGCAAAGTCAGCGGCGAAACGTTATCCGGAATTGTGATCGTCGGAGATGGCGGCTCGAACGCCGGTGTCGATGTTAAGGCCGCCAATTCTGTTGCCCAGAATGCGCGCCCGCGAATCCGGTTGATTTCCGTCGGGGTGGGTAGCAGCAAGCAGCAGGTCAACTTACGTGTCGCCAACATCCAGGGGCCGACCGACGTGCATTTGGGCGACGCCTACGAGCTGTCCGCGTTCGTGCAGGCCGAGGGGATGAAAGAGAGCGAATCGCTGCAACTCGACGTCGATCTATTGGCCCGCCCCGTCGCCGACAAGGATGCGGAACCCACCTTGATCGAGCAACGTGAAGTCACGGTTCGAGAAAACGGCATCCCGGTCGAATTGAAGTTTCAACAAAACCCCACGGTCTCCGGCAGTGTCGAATTCATTGTGCGGGCCACCCCCAAAGAGACAATTCGCGAGCTGCGCGAACAGGACAACATCGCGACGCACGAAGTCAACATTATCGAACGCAATACGTCGGTGTTAATCATCGCCGGCGGGCCGATGCGCGATTATCGTTTCGTCCGCAACATGCTCGATCGGCATCCCGCCATCGATGTTGATGTCTGGCTGCAATCGGTCGATCCTGATCGGATCGGCCAGGTCAGCCAGGATTCAGACGATCTGTTGATCGAATTCCCGCTGAATTTCCCCACCCGTCCGCTGGCTGCCGAAATTCCCAGTGAATCGAAGAAGCCCAAACGCTACGACGTCGTGATGGCCTTCGATCCCGACTGGTCGTTGATTCCGGCAGAGCAACTGAAGCAACTGCACGACTGGGTCGATGAGCTTGCCGGCGGACTCGTCCTGGTTGCCGGCGATGTTTACACGCCGGAGTTGGCGGGTGCCGACGACAGCTTGCAGTCGGTCCGCGACCTGTATCCGGTATTTCTGACATCGTACCTGCTCGACTTCGCCGATGATCGGGATTCCGATCAGCCCTGGAAAGTCGATTTTACTCGCGAGGGAAACAACATCGATTTCCTCAGGTTGACCGAAGACCCGGTCACCGCCAACGAAGTCTGGGATGAGTTTGAAGGCGTCTACCGTTGTTATCCCACCGACGGCCCCAAGGCGGGTACAACAATTTACGCCCACTTCAGCGATCCACGGGCCATCAACGAAAACGGCTCGCCGATTCTGCTGGCATCGCAGTTCTACGGAGCAGGCCGTTCGTTCTACGTCGGCAGTCCCGAAGTCTGGCGGCTGCGATCGCTGTCCGACGAGTACTACGATCGCTTTTGGACAAAGCTCGTCCGCGAAGCGGGCATGGGGCGGCTGAAGCGGGGCAATTCGCGGGCGCTGTTGATGCCCGAACGGGTGGAGTACGGCATCGGCGACACCGTCAAGATTCGCGTGCGGCTGCTCAACCAGCAATTCCAACCGCTGGTGCAACCGTCTGTCGATTTGGAAGTGGTGGCTCCCAACGGCCGCCGCTTCATTCCGCCGGTAAAACTCGTGGCCGACGGCACCGACAAACGCGAGGGACAATACATCGGCGATTTTCGCGCCAGCCTCGAAGGCAAGTACACGTTGGAAATTCCGGTTCCCGACTCCAAGCAGGTTGAATCCAAAACGGTCAACGTCACCGTTCCCGATCTCGAATCACAAAACCCGCAGCAACATGCCGACTTACTGGAGTCACTGGCACGTGACACCGGCGGCAAATACCTAACGTTGGAAACCGCCGTCGCTGAATTGCCCGCGCTGCTTCCAGACCGCAGCAAACTGTTTGTGATCGAAGACCGGCCCGATCCCCTGTGGGATAAGAACTGGGTGCTGTACCTGCTCGTCGGCCTGTTGTCCGTCGAGTGGCTCACCAGAAAACTATTGAAACTGGCCTAACGAAACCCAACAAAACAAACGACAACCGAAACTCCCGTTTCAACAATCGTAATCAAGGCTTCACGCCATGTCTGTTAACATCGACACAGAAGTTCGGCCGGAAATCCGCTCGATGCTGCGGCGGCTGCGCGGGCGAATCCGCCAGTATGTCCTGGTCGATGCCATCGCGCGCGTTCTGGCGTTACTGGGCGTTCTGTTCTGGCTCAGTTTCGGCATGAACTACGTCTACTTCTTCATGACCAACCTGGAATTGCCGGTCGGTCTCCGCATGGCGTTTGGCTGGCTGTCGATTGTCGGCTCCGCTCTCATTGCAGGCTGGTTGATTGTTCCGCTGCTGCGAATGATGCGTCCGAAGCCGTTGGCTCTCGTGTTGGAACGCCGCTTCCCGGAACTGGACGACAGGCTGATCACCGCCGTTGAAGTCGCCGCCAGCCGCAGCGGACACGATACCGAACTCACCGCCCACATGCTCAAGAAAACCATCGACGACGTCAGCCAAACCGTCGATCAACTGCACATCGCTGAAGTTTTCGACAATCGTCCTCGCAAGCGGGCATTGATGCTCGCCTCGGCGTTGGCCATCACCATTGGCGGGATGGCGGTGGTCAATTTCGACGCCATGAAACTCTGGGCCGATGCCTACATCGGCTACGAAGACGTCTACTGGGATCGGCAGACGACCATCATCATCAAGGTGATCGCGCAGCCGAACGACCGAGAGAAAGACTTTCTCGACGAGGACGGCAATCCAACCGGCGGAAACCCGGGCGAATACCGGCATCCCCGCGATGAAGAATTGGCGCTGGTCATCGAAATCCCCCGCCGGGCCGAACCGGTCGAAACACTCGCCGCGCGGCAAGGCGCACTGCTCGATCGCATTATGAATCTGCGACCTCAGAAAGACAGCGATGCTCGCAAGGCGGAACTCGATGCGATTGAAACCGAACAAACGAAATTGATCTCGGACGCCGACGCGTTCCCCGCGGAATCTCGCTTGAACACCTCGCAGTTGACCGCACTGAACAGCGCGCTGAAATCCATTGAAAAGGTCAAAGAAGATGGCACAGCCGCCGACGTCGGACAGGCTGCCACAGTGCTCAAACAAGCGGCCAATTCGCTCGACGAATACGCAGCCGATTTACATGCCAACGACTGGAAAGTCCCCGACACGATTGATCTCGACTATCGGCTCGCCGATGGTCGCGGCGACATGAGTATCACGCTGCGGAAGAAGGAGAAAGGCGACCGGAAGTTTCTGCATTCCATCGGTGGCCTGAGCGACACAATCGACGCGCTTTACATTAAAGGTGGTGACTTCGCCAATCGCCGGCCCTACCGGGTCATCGTCGTCGAGTCGCCCCGCATCGACCGCATCGTTCTGGAATCCAACTACCCCGCATACACCGGACGCGCCAACTACGACGACGAAGGACGGCCGGTTCGCGACCGCCAGAAGATTCAAGGCGCCCAGACAGCGGTGCCGATGGAAACCGACTTCCTGCTGCACGCCTTCGCCAACAAGTCGCTCGTCGGCGTTCGACTACAAGCCGACATCAAAGAGCAGGATGTCAAAGACATCGAAGTGCAATTCAAACCGTTTCGGGAAGATCGGGCGGGATCTGCCCGGTTGATTGTCTCCTCGATGGACGGCACTCGGCGATCGGTCTACCTGCCTGTGGAGACGGCTTGGCGGTTCCGTCTCATTCCTGCAGAAGTGGAATTGGCGGAGCGATTTGGCCGTCTCGTGGAAACCGTTAAAGAAATCCGTGAGACCCGCGACGCCGATGGAAAGGTCCACCGGCTAGTACCGGCAACCGCTGCCGACGGTGTGGAACGATTGGGCAATCTGGCCAAAGAATCACGCGACATTGAGGAGTCATATCGAAGACTGCTCAAAGAAATGGATAGAAATCCGGTCTATCCGCGTCTGTTGATAGAGCGCATGCGAAATGCAATTCTCACTCCGCTCGCCGGCGTGAACGCGCAGCAATTTCCGGCAGTCGGGCGGCTATTGGAGGCATTGGCCTCGACTGACCCAAACGATGTCGGCACGCTCGACCGTACCGTTGCGGCCCGCAAGGGAGTTGAAGTGATGCTGCTGGCGATGAACAACGTTTTGGATGAAATGTCCGACGGCACGCGCTTCGATGTGCCGCTCCATATCAGCAGCGGTGCAGTCGCTCGGCTCGCCGATAATATCGATGAACTGGCCACCCCCCTGCCGCTGCCGCCCGACCGCGAACTCCGCATCTACCTAGAAGATTCCGATGACATCATTGGCACCAGCCCAACCCGATTGACCATCAACGGAACGGTCGATCAACCGCCAATCGTCGAAGCGCGCCTGCGCGGCATCAGCTCGGCCATCACTCGCCGGGCATCAATTCCCGTCACCGGAATCATCCGCGACGATTACGGAATTATCAAAGCGAGATTTGAATTCAAGATCGATGCCAATCGCCCGGCAGAAGCCGCCGAAGCCGAAGCAGACAATCCAGCAGGGAAGCCGCCCGTCGTCGAAGAACAGAAGTGGCGTATCCGCCAGTTCCGAATTCGTCCGGAAGACAACCCGCTGGAATTCACACTCGAACGCTCCGCCGACGACAGGTACCCCGCAGCCCGGTTTGAAGTCCTGCCGCTCGATTTGCAAATTGGGCAGGAGTTGACACTAACCGTCTACGCCGAAGATGGCGACGACGTGAACGGCCCGCATTCCACGCAGGGCGAAAAGTATCGTTTCCGTGTGGTCAGCAACGAGGAATTGCTATCGATTCTTTACGGTCGCGAACTTGGCATCCGCCGCCGCTTCGAGCAGATTATCGAAGAGGTGCAAGAAACCAAACAGGATTTGACTCTGCACCGCGAACGTCTCGCAGAGGCCGACAAACTGCGGGCTGCCGGCAACCAGCAGGACAAACTGAAGGAAATCGACAACGCCGTCGGCAATTCGGCTGGGCGCAGTTTTCATCAGGTAAGCAAAAACCACAGCGAGACCCGCGACGTCGCGCAATCGTTTCGAGAACTGCTCGAAGAGCTGTCCAACAACGGTGTTCACACCGATGAACAGGTGCGCCGCATCGAAGCTTTGATCGTCGCCCCGCTCGATGAGATCACCAGAATCGACTTCCCGGCCGTGCTGACAACTGTTAACCTGTTCAAGCAGGCGCACGAAAAAGGGGCCGACTCACGTCGGCAAATCGGCGATAGCGTAGAAACCCTCGACGCCCTGCTGCTGCACATGCAGAAAGTGCTGGACGAAATGGAGGATCTCGTCGAATTTCACGAAGCGCTGAAAGACCTGGAAACAATCATTCAGCAACAGACCGATCTTGAGAAAGCGACGTTGGAAAAGCAGAAGAAGGAAGCAATCGAGAAACTGAAAAACCTGAAAAGGCTTGGACTCGACTGATCACCATAGCCGCACGGCACGGTTCCCCGAAATACCGAAGCCCTCTGAGAAACCGAAGGAGGTATTCCCATGCATCTTCGCCAACTCACATCGTCCCTGCTGGCGACAGCCTTCGTTTGCCTCACCACGTTGACGCTCTGGGCGCAGGCTGACAACGCCGCCAAGCCAGCGGCCGCGGATAAGACTGCAACCGAAAAGGCCGCGACCGATAAACCGGCAGGCGAAAAGCCGGTCGCCGAAGACGCGCTGAAGTTGAATGATAAGCAGGGCGCGCTGGCTGCCCGGTATCAGCGTTTTGAAAAGACGCTGCTGCAAATGGCTGAGTACATGCGCAAGACCGACCCCGAACGGGCCGACCTGCTCATTCGCGCAATCGCAAAAAGTAAGAGTACTCGGATCACCCAGCAGATGGAGCAAATCTCCAAACTGCTCGATGAACAGTCGGCACAGTACGGCGAAGCCATCGGCCGCCAGCAGGAAGTGGTCGGCCATCTGCAGTCGCTGCTCAAGTTGCTGCAAAGCGAGAACGCCCGCGAGAAAAATCTCAAAGAGCAGGAACGTATTAAGGATCTCATCAAAGATCTCAGCAAGGTCATTGGCAAGGAAAAAGACATCCGCGCCGGAACCGAACGCCGCGATGATGCAGGCGATCTGGAGCGCAAACAGAAAAAAGCCGCCGAAGCCGCCAGACGACTCGCCAACAAAATCGACGGCCAAGACGACGCCCGCAACGGCGAACCCGGTGAAGGAAAACCCGGTGAAGGAAAACCGGGAGAGGGGAAACCCGGCGAAGGAAAACCCGGCGAGGGAAAGCCGGGAGAAGGCAAACCGGGCGAGGGGAAACCCGGTGAAGGTAAGCCCGGAGAAGGAAAACCGGGCGAAGAGAAGCCCGGTGAAGGTAAGCCGCGCGAAGAGAAACCTGGAGAAGAAAAGCCCGGCGAGGCCAAACCTGGGGAAGAGAAACCGGGGGAAGAGAAACCGGGTGAGGGTAAGCCGGGTGAAGGAAAACCGGGCGAGGGCAAGCCTGGAGAAGGTAAGCCCGGCGAAGGAAAACCGGGTGAGGGCAAGCCTGGAGAAGGAAAACCCGGAGAAGGAAAACCCGGGGAAGGAAAGCCGGGCGAGGGCAAGCCTGGAGAAGGTAAGCCGGGTGAAGGTAAGCCCGGCGAATCTAATAGCGAAGACCAGCAGAAGACGGCCGGTCGTGACGAAATTGAAAGAGCCATTGAGAAGATGGAACGGGCGATTGAAGAACTGAAGAAGAAGAACCTCAAGAATGCCTCTGCGGAAGAAGATGAGGCGATTGCCGAACTTGAAAAAGCTAAGGCGAAGTTGGAGGAGATTCTTCGTCAGTTGCGTGAAGAAGAACGCGAACTGCTGTTGGCCGCGTTGGAAGCCCGCTTCCAGAAGATGCTGATCATGCAGAAAATCGTTTTGGCCGGAACCATCGGACTGGGGAAAACTCCTCAAAAGGAATGGCAGCCCCGACACGAAGGCCGCTCGCGCGAAATGGCCGTGCAGGAGGACGACATCGCCTTGGAAGCCGCCAAAGCACTCACGCTGCTAAAAGAAGAAGGCTCTTCAGTCGCCTTCCCCGAAGCGGTCGATCAACTCCGCGATGACATGTTGATCGTCTCCCGCCGCCTGCGTGAGTTCCAGGTCAGCGAACTGACCCAGGGCATCGAGAAGGACATCATCGAAGCACTTGAAGAACTGATCGAAGCGCTGCAGAAGGAAATGGAAAAGAGCGAAGACAAACCGCCGCCGGGAGAGCCACCGCCGCCGGGAGAACCACAGGATCCGCCGCTTGTTGATAAACTGGCCGAACTGAAAATGTTGCGGTCACTTCAGTTGAGAATCAATCGCCGCACGCGGCGGCTCGGACGGTTGATCGACGGCGATCAAGCAACCGAAGAGGACGTCATTCAGCAGTTGAAGATACTCTCGAAACGGCAACAGAAAATTCAGGAAGCAACCCGCGATCTGGCAGCTGGCAAAAACAAATGATCGCCCGTTTGTAGTAAAATACACTGGGAGGTAATTGTCGGCCAAATTCAGATGGAGGATTTCGACATGTGTCCGATGAAACAATTCCGCGTGGCAGCAGGTCTGCTGGCTCTGTCGGTCGTCACGATCGCCGCGCCGGCGTCGGCTGCCGACGATGTCATCCTCGCCGCCCCGGCGGCAGCGGATGTCAAAACGCAAGCGCTGCAATGGGTCGCTGGCAAGAACGCCAAAGACGAGCAGTTGCGCGAGCAGGTCGGCAAGCTCTGGGTGCTGCCGGAAGGCAAAGTTCCCGCGCGTGTCCTGCTCGACAAGGTGGTGCAGACATTCGCCCTCGTCGATGCCGATACGCGCGACTTCGTCGCCGCCTGCCGGTTTGTCGATGCCCCGCTGAATCCGCCGAAAGCAAAGGTGCTGAACGACAAGAATAGTGCGGCGTTCTACCGCTCCAACTTGCGGCTGTTCTTCGCCCGCTATCTCACAGAGCGCAAAATGTACGACGAAGCGCTGGAAGTCTTTGCCGAGATCGACCCAAAAACAGTGATTGACCCGGCCGGCTGCCTGTTCTTCAAGGCCGTTTGCCAACACCAGTTGTTGAAAAAGACTGAAGGGTTGGCAACGATCAAGCAGTTGCTCACCAGCACCGAAGATGTGCCGGTCAGTTACAATTCGGTGGCGACGCTGATGCAGTACGAACTGCAGAACCTGCGGGAAGATTCCCTCGATGAAGTTGCCCGGCTGATGCGCGACGTCGAGCGGCGTCTCGATCTCGCCCGTGGCGGACCCAGAGTGCAGAAAGAAGAAGACGAAATCGTCGAAGCCCTCGACAAGATCATCGAAAAACTGGAGCAACAGCAAGGCGGCGGTGGAGGTGGCGGCGGAAATGGGCAAGGTAAAACGAATCAACCATCGAGCGCCGCACAAGACAGCTCCATTAAGGGGACAAAGGGTCCCGGCAATATCGACAAAAAGAACCTCCGCAAACAGGGTGGTTGGGGTGACCTTCCCGCCAAGGAAGAAGCCCGCGCCAAAAATGAACTGAACCGCAAACTGCCGCCGCACTACAAACAGGCGACGGAACAGTATTTCAAGAAGATCGCCAAGTATCGCCTGAAAACACGCCCGCGGCGTTGATCGGTCGCAAGCATAGGAATAACGAAGAATTCCGTCGCGCTCACGGGGAAGGTTGGCCGGTCGCCGGTCAATCTTCCCGCCGCGCGCGGCCGATTTGACAACGCATTAAAAACGAGTATTGGTATGGCAGTTTTACAGTTGGCCTTATTCGCAGTCGCCGTCGCAGCGCCGCCGCAGGTGGAGCTTTCGACGTTGGCCGGTGACGAACATCGAGGGGAGTTGGTCGCTCTCGATGATGCATCGCTGACTTTGAAGAAGGATGACAAAGAAGTCAAACTTCCGCTGGCAGGTCTACTGGGAGTTCGTTTCACCGCCTCTGCTCCACCCAAGCGAGTTGATCGTGGGTTATCGCATGTCCTCTTTCGGGACGGCAGCCGCATTCGTTCTGCCACAGCCAACGTGTCCGGTCGACGGGGCGATTTCACCGGCGGGCAGTTGGGAAGTTTCAGCGTACCACGCACGGCCGTCCTCGGTATTCGCTTCGACTCCGAACGATCGGTTGACGCTGCGTGGGCGAAATTGCTCGATAGAACGCGGAAGCGAGACCTGTTGGTCATCAAGAAAAAATCCGTCCTCGACTTTCTGGAGGGGAGCGTCTTGTCGGTCGGCGAAAAGGAAGTCAAGTTCCTGCTGGGTGAGGATGAAATTCCAGTCCCGCGTAGCAAGGTGTTTGGCGTCATCTATGCCGACCGCAAGATCACACCCCCCAAACCGGTCTGTGAAGTGTTACTGCACAATTCGGGACGGCTGCTTGCCGCGAAATTACAATGGACCGGCGAGGCAATGAAAGCAACGCTGTCGGCCGATGGCGAAGTCGAGATTCCGGCCGAGGCGATCCGTGAACTCGATTTCAGCCTGGGCAAGGTCCGCTATCTCTCGCAAATCGAACCCCGCGAGGTCAAGTATACGCCCTTCTTCGACACCGATTTCAAATACCAACGCGACAAGAATCTGGCCGGCGGCCCCTTGCGGCTCGGCGCAAAAACCTATGCACGTGGACTGTGCATTCATTCCAAAACCAGCCTCGTTTACCGCATCAACACCGACTATCGCCGCTTCAAGGCAGTTGTCGGCATCGATCACCACCGCGCCCAAAAAGGACTGGGAGACGTTCATCTGGTGATCTCCAACCGTGACAATAAGAAGATACTGTTTGAGGGCGACGTTCGAGGAACCGACGAACCCCGCACAATCGATCTGGACGTCTCACAGGTGCGAGACCTCGAAATCCTTGTCGATTTCGGCGGCGATCTCGATATCTCCGATTGGCTCGACCTCGCCGACGCCCGTGTGACGAAGTGACCTTTGGGATTGAGTGCCACTGGCGTCTCGCCAGTGTTCGTCGCCCTGCACTGGCGAGACACCAGTGGCACCCCTTAACTGAGTATTTGCGAGGCACGACAAGGAATTCCCCATGAATTACCGAATTCAAATGGCCGGACTGCTGACAGTATTGGCTGCGCTGTTGACCGTCGAATCGGCACACGCCGTCGATCCGGCCGTCCTCGCAGCGCAGCAAAAACGGATCGACGTCGTCGCGAAGGTCGCACCCTCAGTCTGTGCCATCTTTCCGCCAGGCGGCGGAGGCGGCGGGTCGGGAGTTATTATTTCGCCCGACGGGTATGCCCTCACCAACTTTCACGTCACCCGTGGAGCCGGCATCTTCATGAAGTGCGGCCTGAATGATGGGATAATGTACGACGCAGTTATCGTCGGTATCGATCCCACCGGCGACGTCGCGCTGATCAAGCTGCTCGGCCGCAACGACTTTCCCTCTGCCCCAATGGGAGACAGCGACAAACTCAAAGTAGGCGATTGGTCCTATGCGATGGGCAATCCCTTCCTGCTGGCAACCGATTTCCAGCCGACCGTCACCTACGGAATTATCAGCGGCGTCCATCGGTATCAGTATCCGGCCGGCACCTTTCTTGAATACACCGACTGCATTCAAGTCGATACGTCGATCAACCCCGGCAACTCCGGCGGACCGTTGTTCAACGACGATGGCGAACTCGTCGGCATCAACGGTCGCGGCTCCTTCGAAAAACGCGGCCGCGTGAATTCCGGCGCGGGTTACGCCATTTCGATCAACCAGATCAAATACTTCATGGGACACCTTCGTAGCGGTCGCGTGGTCGATCACGCGACGCTGGGGGCAACAGTCGCAACCGAGGCCGACGGTTCGGTTGTCGTTGGCAGCATCCTGGAAGAATCGGAAGCCTATCGGCGCGGATTACGAATCGACGACGAAATCGTCGCCTTCGCCGGCCGGCCCGTTCGCAGCGTCAACCAGTTCAAGAACATTCTTGGAATCTACCCCAAGGGATGGAAACTGCCGTTGGTGTATCGGCACGAAGGCGAAGCGCAAAGAGTTCTCGTCCGTCTGCGAGCGTTGCACCGCAAATCGGAAATCACGCCAAAGAAAAAAGGCGGCCCCAGGCCCCAGCCGCCGGGCAAGAAACCTGGCGACAAAAAGCCCGGTGACAAGAAACCGGACGGCAAGAAGCCCGTTCCGATTCCGGGTCACCCGATGGTGAAAAAGCCGGCCGTTCCCGAAAAGTACAAGCATATGCACATCCCGAAGGAAGGGTTCGCCAACTACTACTTCAATCAGTTGGAGCAAGAACGAACGCTGAAAGGATTGAAGCAGCTGGGCGATTTTTCGTCAGCAACCGGCCCTTGGGTTCTCAGTGGCAAAACCGACCGCGGACTCGATTACGAGTTGGCAATCGCGGATGCGGGAATCGGCATGAACCTCGGACCGCGTTCATTCTTACAGGAACTCGACGGGGCCGACCCGATTGACGAACCCCCGGGAAGCGGCGGGCTGTTGTTCGCCATGCACCACTTGAAACTGCTGCTGACAAGCGGCGGAAAGAACTTCACTGAATTCTACTATCTTGGTACGGAGCCGTTCGACGGTGGATCGGAACAGGTCGATGTCATTGTGGCAGTTCTCACCGGTGCTGAATCGCGGTGGTATTTCAATCCGAAGAACGGGGCGCTCCTGGGATTCGATACTCGTCTGGCTGACGATGCAGATGAATGCGAAATTCGCTTCGGTAAGTTAGTCGAGTTTGAAGGGCGCAAACTGCCCAGCGAACTCAAAGTCAGCCGCGGTGGAGAAGCATACGTGACCCTTAAGATAGAACAAGCCACCCTCACGGAATCACCGAAGAAGAACGACAAGAAGTGACACGAAGACGAAGCCATAATCTGCTTGGCTGGAGATGAATTATGAAAATCATATTCGTAGCGCGCATGCTGCTGGCGGTGGCAATGTTGACAGCCGCGCCGCGCATGCTGGCGGCGCAATCGGCGGGCGAAACCATCAAGTCGGTTATGCCGCGCATGGTGAAGATTTTTGGTGCCGGTGGAATTCGACAGCTGCATGCTTACGGCACGGGAACGCTCGTTTCCGCCGAAGGACACATCATCACCGTCTGGAGCCACGTGCTCGACACTGATGAAGTTACCGTCGTTTTGGCCAACGGCCGACGTCTGGAGGCCAAAGTGCTGGGAGCCGAACCGCAGCTCGATCTGGCGGTGATCAAACTTCAGGAAGACGACCTCGACCTGCCATTCTTCGATTTGGCAAATGCAACGTCGGCCAGCCCCGGTACGCGGATTCTCGGTTTCAGCAACATGTTCAAAGTGGCAACCGGCGACGAGCCGGTCTCTGTGTTGCACGGCGTGATTTCCGCCCGGACAAGACTAACCGCCCGCCGCGGCGCGTACCAGGTTCCTTATGACGGCGACGTCTACGTCGTCGATGCCATCACCAACAACCCCGGTGCCGGCGGAGGCATTATCACGTCCGTCGATGGCAAACTGCTGGGAATGATTGGCAAGGAGCTGCGAAACGCCGAGAGCAACACCTGGATCAACTATGCCGTCCCCATCCCCGAGATTCGTAAAGTCGTCGGCGAAATTATTAGCGGTCAGTATGTTCGCGAAGAAAAGTCGGACGAAGAAGACAACCCCGAGCGGTACAACCCGTTCGATTTTGGTCTGGTGATGATTCCCGATGTCCTTTACCGAACGCCCGCGTATATCACGTCGGTTGTGCCCAATACGGCTGCTGACGAAGCCGGGATCCAACCGGACGATCTGATCGTCTTCGCCAATGATGAATTGATTCAATCCAACCGCATGTTGAAGCGAGAGTTGGGACGCCTCGAAGGTGGCGATACGCTACGGATCATCGTCAAACGCGGCGCCACATTGGTGACTCTCGAATTTCCCGTGCAAAAGAAACCCGGCTCCTAAAGCCACCTGAAATACCAAGGCGAATCGCCATGCAATTCCCCATCAAATACCGCCGATCGCTTTTCGGTTTCACGCTTACCGTCTGCGCGGTGCTGGCGACTGGGAACGCCATCGCAGCCGACGCCAAGACCGAAGCCCTGGAAGAGCAGGCGTTCAAACAGGCGGCGGCATTGGCGGCCGAGTCGGTTGTGCGCGTGCAGACCATTGGCGGCATCGACCGCGTTGGCCAGGTCTTGACCGGAACCGGTCCAACGACAGGTGTTATCGTTTCAGCGGATGGCTACATCATTTCCAGTGCGTTCAACTTTGCGTCAAAGCCGGCTTCGGTCCTGGTGCAATTGCCGGATGGTCGCCGATTCAGCGCCGAAACGGTCGCCACTGATCGCCTGAAAATGCTGACGCTTTTGAAGATCGACGCCAAGGGTCTCATTCCCGCCGTCGCCGCCAAAAAAGATTCCGTCAAAGTTGGTCAATGGGCTGTGGCGATGGGCCGCACCTTTAGTCTGGAGTACCCCAGTATTTCGGTTGGAATTGTCAGTGCGCTCAACCGCATCTGGGGCAAGGCCGTTCAGACAGATGCAAAAATCTCGCCGGTCAACTATGGCGGACCGCTCGTCAATATTGAAGGCAAGACGCTTGGCATTCTGGTACCGCTTTCAACGCGCGGCAGCGGCGAGACCGCAGGCGTCGAATGGTACGACTCGGGCATCGGATTTGCCATCCCCATGCAGGACGTTTACACAACTCTCGATCGCCTGAAGGCTGGCAAGGATCTGCAGCCCGGACTGATGGGAATCAACTTTCGTGGTCGCGATTTGCTCGGTGGCAAACCGATTCTCGACCGCGTGCGAACCGAGTCTCCCGCCGACAAGGTCGGGTTCAAGTCGGGCGACCTGATCGTAACCGTTAATGGAAAACCGGTCCATCGCCAGGCAGAGGTCAAGCAAGTCCTCGGTAGCCTCTACTCCGACGACACAGTCACAATTGCAATCAAGCGCGATGACAAAACGATTGAGAAGGAACTGACGCTCGTCGCCGAGTTGGTGGCGTACGAATCGGGTTTTCTGGGAATTCTTCCCGGCAGAGGTCCAGTTGGTCCGGCGACAGCCGGTGTTGAAGTTCGCCACATCTTTCCAGGCAGCCCGGCGGCAATGGCGGGACTGAAAACACGTGACCGCATTATGCGTTTCGGCGAAACGGACATCACCGACGCTCAGTCGCTGCTGAGTCTCGTCAGCCGTTTGCGTCCCGAAGAAAAAACGTCACTCGTGTTTGTGCGCGACGACAAAGAACAAACGGTGCAGCTTGAATTGGCATCGATCCCGGACGATGTTCCGGCCGAACTGACGTCATCGTTTATCCCGGTGGCCAAAGAAGATGATGCAAAGGATGACAAAAAGCCGGCAGACAAGGACGACAATACGGATGCCGACGAGGAAGAAGGCCCCAAGACCGGTCGCTTCAATGTCAAAATGCCCAATGGCGAACACAGCTGCTGGGCCTATGTGCCGGCAGACTACAACCCGCAGTACGAATACGCGGTCATGGTTTGGATTCACCCGGGCGGCGACACGATGGAAGCCACGGTGTTCAAGCAATGGCAGGCCATCTGCGACCGTCGAGGAATCATCATCCTCGGTCCCAAGGCCCAACAGGTCAGTGGCTTTACACCGAACGAGGCGGAGTTTGTTAAAGACGCGTTGGAGCAAATGACCGAGAAGTACTCAATCGACACGAATCGAGTGTTCCTGCACACGTATTCCAACGGCGGGAAATTCGCATACCAGCTTGCCTTCAAATACCGCGAGCAGTTTCACGGCGTGGCAGCGGCGGCGGCTCCACTGCGAACGCGTCCACCGGAAAACGATCCCGACTATCGCATGCAGTTTCATCTTCTCTGCGGAGACAAGGACAGCCTGTTCCGCAACATGCAGCAGACGGTTGGTGGTCTGAAGCGGTTGAAGTACCCGGTCAACTTCACAACGATGAAGGGCCGCGCCCACAAGTATCCTGCGGAAGAGGAAACCGAGGAAATCGGCCGTTGGGCCGACTGTCTTGATCGCATTTGAAACTGCCGGGCGGTCGTGAATCAGCCCGAATGACCTGTGCTGAAATGTCCAACTTGCCGACGTTGCTCAAGAATTCGCGGCTCGACGTGTTGCGGCACGGCTGTTAGACTGCGGCCCGTTCCACCCCGCCCGACAAAAACGCCCGGCGGACGGTCTAATGCGAAGCCGTCGTCTTGTCGGCCGATCATTCGCTTCGCCCCTCGCCCCTGTAATGCCCAACCGGACATGCCTGTTTCGGAATACATCAACGCGATCATTCTGGGTGCTCTTCAGGGGGTCGCCGAATTCCTGCCGATCAGTTCGAGCGGCCACCTGGTCATTTTTGGTAAGTTGTTGGGCCAGACCGAGAACTTTCAAATGACGGTCGCCCTGCATGTTGGTACCTTGTTTTCTATTCTCGTGGTCTATCGCAATGAATTGAAGATATTGCTGACCAAGCGGCCGCTTTGTCAGGCGATTGTCTTGGCGACTGTGCCGTTGGTTGCCATCGGCCTTTGCTTGTCGATGAGTAAACCAATCAAATCAATGCTCGATGCGCTGTTTTCCAATGTTTTACTAGCCGGCTGCGGTCTACTGGTTACGGCGGTCGTGCTTGTTGTCGGTCAACGATTGGAACGAAACAGGCGGACACTCGATGAAATAACGACATGGCATGCAATTATCGTGGGGCTGTTTCAGGCGATGGCTCTCGTTCCGGGCGTTTCGCGGTCAGGCAGCACAATCGCCGGCGGACTCGTTGGCGGGCTGCGCCGCGAAGCGGCTACAACGTTTTCATTCTTCATTGCCATTCCTGCCATTGCAGGTGGCGGCGTGCTGGCAGCCAAAGAGATATGGGAGGGAAATGGGGGTGGCAGTTCGGTTGGCGTGCTGCTGGTGGGGGCAAGCGTCTCGTTCGTCGTCGGACTATTTGCATTGCGATGGCTGATTCGCCTCGTGTCGCAACAACGTCTGCACTGGTTTGCGTGGTATTGTGCGGTTGTCGGAACTGCGACGATCCTCTGGCAGCTATGGCGGCAAATTACGGTGAGTTCGTAGCCGTTCCAGTCGACTCATCCGCGGTGACGTTGACCACAAGATCGGATTCACTCTTTGAACGGCGGCGATCCCAAACTGCCACAACGAGTGCAACCAACAGCAGGACGATTCCTAATTCACTCGGACGCAGACAGGTCCACCACAGAATTCCCAGCAGAGCCCACGCCGCAGGCTGATTGCGAGACAACCAGCTACCGATTTCCAGTTTGACCAACCGGCGCACCACTGGGATCAGGGGCAGGCCGATCAACAACAAGACTGCAGCGACCATCCAGTTCTTGACAATCCAGAACGAAATGGATGGCAGCGACTGAGACGAAGATTGCACAATCCTTCCCAGCATCGCAGTTCGGTTCGGTGTGGGTGTGATAGTTGCAAAAGTCGAATCGCCAACCACATCCGGCCAGTCATTCGCCTGTGTTTCCGCGTCCGGTGCGTCCTGTGCAATATGTGCCGCGATGTCGGCGATTCCCTGGTCGATCCGACCAAACCGTTCGCGGCGTGCTATCCATTGTGGATTCGTAGATGATGCTTGCCGGCTGTTCGAGAGTCGACTCTTAATCATTCGATGCTGCCTTAGCAGCCTGTTCCACAGCGGTGGGCGCTGTTGTCCGTCACTTTGTGGCTCGTTCAGTTGAAACAGGGCTTCCAACTTGTCGAGCGCGTAATCGAATTCGTCAATCTCTTCCAACTGATCGCCGGCGGCGTAGAAGGAGCCTTCCGGCGGCAGCATCCTGATGATCGATCGTTCCACATAGATCATCCGGGGTACCGGAATCGGTTGTAATCGGGGCGACCAACGAGACGGCGATTTGACCGCCGGTTGCGACCAATGCAGGTCGATACGGTGAGGTCCTGCGCCTTTAGCGATTGGAATCGACAAGCTGTGCGAGGTCTCATCCAGCTGGATGGAGACAGCCGGCTGACCGTCAATAAACAAAGCCCGCATCATCAAGTCGCGAGGCCATGCTAATTCGAGTTTGTCGTCTGTTAAATTCGTTATCCAGATTGTTGTCCGCCCAAATGAGTCGCGACCAACATTTGGAACAATACGAGTTTCAACCAACGGAATCCGGGATACGTCTGAGTTTGCTTTAGCCAAACCGGTAAAGAATGAACCACCCGGCGACTCGACAATGTACGCACGCCATTTGTCATCGGCACTGCCGATTTCAGCACGACGTCGTACCGTAATCGGCAAAGCGCGCGGCAGAACGCGATCAGTGCCGAGACCAACCGGCTGCAGTTCCAACTCTCTTGAGATCAGAAGATATCCGTCGAACGGATTGACGTCCTCGACATCGACTTGTGGCAAAGACCAGTCACCCGGCGGCGGTGTGTCGAGAGTTGCAACAATACGTACGCCCAGCGACTTGGCTGGCTTGGATTTGGTGACGCAAGTGAGTCGGATCGATCCATCCGTCTGCAGGTCGCTGCTCAAATTGACTGACGGCGACTCGACCCGGTAACGATTGACGAACCGCTTGGGAATTCGCAAGTGAACCTGAGTGATCGGCATGCCGTTGTTGGTTCTGTGAAACTGGAAGTCGTAGACGACCTGCCACTCCGCTGATGATCGTTGGGAGATGCTGACAATTGCCTCCGTTCGCATCTGGCCGCTATGCGAATCGACCTGAATGCGAGGGACTCGCTCATCGGAATTCAACCGGTACTGCCCCAAAAGTTCAAGTTCTCCCTCACCAATGCTGGGCGCGACGCTCGTTTCGATTTCATCGAGTGCGTCCGACTCACTCAATTGGACAGCCGATGGCGGTTCGTAAAATATCCGTAACCGCGAATCGATGATTTCCGCCTGATCGATTTTGACAAGCGGCAGGGCGACCGAGGCCGCCGAAGACATCCGGCGTTCGCCTGTCAGAGAAATGCTCTGAATGCCCGTCGATTTGTCGCTAAGAAAGAGTTCGATGGCGTTTCCGCGCCGCGACCAATGCACGAGTCGCTCGGCGTCGTCTTCACGAACGGAGATATCTGCGATCGCCAACTGTGGAGGCACGCGCAGCCGATGGCGAAACACGGGAGCGCGGCTAGTTTCGAGGTCTGCCGTCAACGTCCATTTCAACACGTCGCCGCGAACGATGCCGGTCTGAATCATGCGAACCCTGCGAAGGGCAACTGCCGACTTCAACAGGAAGGGTAGACGACGTTCCGCTGGAAGGGTGTCGTACGCATACTGGATCGGACGAACCGAGTCGGAGTTGCCGGCTAGAGTCTTAAATGTCTCGGTGGCAATTTCCTGCGCACCTTCATCGTTTTCCAACGGGGTGATGTCGAACTCGGGTGGCGCAACAATTCCCAGTAGATTGTCTATCTCAGAAATCAGGTAGGGCTGTGCCGACTGTACTATGAGCGACGCCGTAGGGACGTGAACTTCTCCATTGCCATTCATGGAAATGGGGACGATCACTAAAGCATCGACCGCAAAGTCTCGCCGCTGAGAATCCGTAAACTGAACGAGAAGCTTCGACGTACGCTTCGTCGATGCAGCCGCTGAATAATCATCGATCGGCTCGCCACCGAGAGTCACTTTCCGAACAACCATGTTGTCGAATGCGTGTGGAAGCTTCCATGCGACGAAATCAACCTCACCGCTGAGAACGCGGTAATCGACGTGGTAAATCAATTCCAACCAAGTGGGACGCACCGTCACGTGCGTTGTGACCGCGGCCTCGAGCCGTGCCGGCGCTTGCACCGGTTCCGTGTTCTTCGACCACAGAACTTGAAAATGGCTCGTCTTTCCAAGCAGAACCGACAGCGATCGGCGATCACCTGCGACAACCTGTTCGCCGCGCGCGCCGTTCAATTCAATCGTTCCGGGTGCCAGTGAAAACTCCTGTTGAAGATGTGCCGAAGCCACCGGAATGATGTTCAATTGGAAGCCGTCGCCACGGGGGGCGACGTCGGTGGCTGGCCGAAATTCAACGCTGACATCGAATTCAGACACCGCGCCCGATAGCGAGTCTTCGGTCGTCGATTTTAGTTCGACGAAAAACTGCTTTCCTTCTTTTCCCAGAATGATGGGCTGCGGGCGATCGTTGACCATGCAATGATCGGGATTGGCACGCGCATTGGGAAACACAACGCGCGCCGTCCGCATTGTGGGAAGCAGATAGACCTTGTATTTCGCCTCGACAACAACCGAGTTATTTTCATCGACGCGTGCGATGTAGTTGGCAGCCGAGACAAGAAAACTTCCTGCTTCATCTGAACGATCGACCTGAAGCCGTAACCGGGTGAGCGCACTGCGTTCGATGTAAACAATCGAATCGTCGCGAATTCGCAGATCGCCGTTGGTATTTGGGACCAGCACGCGAATTGATTGCATCGGCAGCGGATCGCGCTGGGCAAGCGGTTCGCCGCTGGAACGAACTGCGTTCCCCGCTGTTTCTTCCTGAGCGAATGATTGAGCGACCGTCAAAGCCACTGCCAGCAGCAACGCGGTCGCTGGCGCTGCACGATAACTGGCGGTACTTCCCGTTGGAACAAGGTCTTCCGGTGGTTTTCGAAATCGCAGCTTCTCCAACAGCCGGCGAGGAAACAGCAGGGCGACCGCGGTTCCGACCACGCACCCTCCAGCAACGAGCGCATAAAACGGGGGACTTAACCACGCGGCAAACAGACTGATGCTTAACCAGTAGCCGAAGGCTCCCATGCGAAACTTCGAGTGTCGAACTCGCATCAGCAACCCGCACAACAGACAACCAAGCGTCCCCAACCACGCAAGCAGCCATGCCTGCGAATGCCGTCGTGTCGAAATGACCAATGCGCCGGGAAGATACGGTGCCGTGGCCCGATTAACCGTCCAGCCGACGGGTGAAAACCTCTGCGGTGCTGTCTGCCGCTTGTCACCTTGTGCATCCGACTGCGCAGTACGAAATGTTGCCCACGACTTTGCGGAAAACGGGTTAAACATTGCGAGATTGATTGGACGGCCCAGTGGTCCGAAAAATCGTTCGGTCCACGATAATTGAGGAAGACGGTCCAGCAGCATCATGTCGTTCGGTTCGCGCACGATCCACACATCCGGCCCCGTGGCGAACTCCCAATTGAATTCGAGAATCGTGTACTCACAATGTGGAACGGGTATCGTTCGCGTTTGCCCCAAACGTCCTTCGGCCGACGGAGTTTGGTACTCAAGTCGAACGACGCTTCGGACGCCGTCGCCGGTGTACGGGAAACTCCATTCGCTGCCGCGCTGCTGCGGCGCGACCAACGCACCATTTAACGATGCCGACAACAGCACGGCCGGGCGAGGTAATTCAAAACGGAATGCCTCGCCTGGTCCGCCGCCCAAGAGTGTCAGAGTGGCGCGGTGGCGGTCGAATCCTGGAAACTCATCAGACAGAATTGATTGCAGATCCATCGTCGCCGTTGGCCGGCGCATCGCCCCGCCGACACCTTCACGCACGCGAAGTAGCAGCGATTCACGAGCAGATTGAAATGACCACAATCGTCCGAATGACTTGCGGCCTGCAGCTTCCGAAAACTCTTGCCGATCGATCAAACCGGCCTCTATCGCATTCAGGCCCTCAACTTTCGCATCGACGTTCAATTCGCCGCCACTCTGCAGTTCAACGATTCCCTGGAATGGGTCCAGCCCCGGGATGACCGCAAGTGTCGGCATCATGCTGGCTGTCGCGTTTCGTGTGCGTGTGCCAACGATCGTGAATTCCCGTCTCAACGGCCGCGGAAAATGGACATCCCATAACTCTCCGCCAGGCGGCAAGTCCCAGTCGTCGTGTTGATCGATCAAGATGCGAGTTGCATCGAGAGGTGCTTGTCCATTCGTGTTTAGTTTCCATTGGACGTCGCCACCTGAAACCGTGAGATAGACTTTCAGACGGTTAACTGCAGCACCTTTGGGACGAATGCGCGCCTGCACCTTTTCGGTAAGACCAGCGGAATCCAATTTGTGTGTAATCCAGATGTGCGCGTCGATTGCCGGCCCGAGTTGTTCCAGTCTTAGTCGGCCTTCACCGGACACGTCGCTTGAATGCAAGAGCAACGCGCTGCCGTCGCTTGACGACTCGATTTTCTGCCAGAGATCCGAATCGGTTGCAAACTTGGGAGCTTCAGCTGGTTGAACAATGTGGAATCCCGATCCAGTTTCTAAACTCGGGGCCGCGACAGCTGATCGCGACACAGCAACCAATTGCTCCACCGAACCGTGTTTCAGTGGGCGAAGCAACGGCAACCGAAGTGGCCGGCTCTGCGGAAGTGGAAGTCGTCGCGCCACAATCTCCACAGTTTTTGGCGATCCGGGTGCGATCGACTCACGAAACTCGATCGACAACGTTCGGCCGCCCCCCTTCTGCCGCCGCACCTCCCAATTGGTGAATGTTGACTCATCATTCGGCGACCGAACTTCAATCACTTCCCACTGCGGTGCCAGCCGGAATTCTGCTTCGAACGTGTTACCGGCATGTGTCGATAAATTGACGTGTGCCGTCATTGACCAGTTCTCACCCGACGTTTCAACGTGCGTTAGCAAGGTGACGTCGCGTCGCAGCTCTGGGTAGGCAACATCCAGCCTCAAGTCCGCATCGGGAAGAAACTGCTGGAAGGATAATGAACTCGAGACGTCTGGTGTCGAAACCGTTGCCGTCTGTCGAAAGCCGCGCAAATCGACCGACTGTAACTCCAATGGCGAATCGACTTTCAAGTGGAGGCTTCCACTCATAAACACTACGTTGCCAAGCCCTTTCGACTCGTCGCCGATGAAGAATTCATCCTTTATATCGCGCAGGTTTTCCGTCGTACTCAACGCTGCCTTCAAACGCGGCTGCGGAAGCTGCGACGTTTTGTCCAACGTTGACAACGACGTGCCGGCAATTCGAAGTGGCCTGCTGCTCCCTAACAGTGGATCGGAAAGCTGCACGGCCAGTTTGTGATCGTCACCATCGGGAATCAGCCGCCACGTGAGCGAATTGTTGCTGCCGTAACTCACTGAGTAAACGTTGACGCCGGCCGGAACCCTGAAGACGAGAAGATTGACCGGAGCGTTAACAGTCTCCAGGTGGAATTCCGCTTGCAGCTGTATTCCGTCATCACGAATGATGTACGAGGGATTTGACTCCACCAGGACCAATGGCCGCGCTGCTGCCTGATCCGGCCGACGACGAATCGTGATTCGGCAGCGCGTTTGGCTTCCCAACTCCACTTCCCATTCATCGAAATCGCGTTTTTGCTTGTCATCAATTTTCCGGCATTCACCAATCGACGTGTTGACGAGGAATCCTTCGGGCAATGTCAGATGGATGCGACTGACCGCAGCGCTGGGAATTTGAACGTCGAACTCAACACTGCGCGGCAGTTTTCGACCGGTCAGATTCCATCGGCCGACTAACGCCGTGTTCTTGCCATCGACCAGCAGTGCCGTTCGTCCATCCCCAAGAGTTCCCCAAATCGCCGGCGCGTCGGACCAGCTGATTTCTGAGACGGCCAGATTCAATGGTTCCAGCGACAACAGTTCCGGCTGTTTACTGTCGTGTCGAATGTCGGCGCTCAGGCGGCCGCCACGGAGGTTGCTACCGTCAAAGGTCGCCGAATACGTTGCCCGCTCGATCCAGGCCTTGCGAGGCCGTTGCAGTTTGGCTTGCGAGCGTTCCACCAGATCTTTCAGCGTCCGTCCGCGGAGCGGCACCCAATCACCCTCGGGCCAGCTGTCGGGTCGGTCGGCCTTAACGTTGATCGGCGTTATCGAAGGTGTCGGCGATTTCTGTTCGGCAGATGTTGCTTCACTTGGCAGGATGAACGCTGCCGCCACGACAAACAGCGCGCTCCAAGAGCAAATGAAGTGGCGCAGGTTGGCAATCGATGCCTGAAATCCGGCGGTGATCATACATGACTTCCCGATTCCGGAGCCGTCATCGTTTCTCGGTCGGGCGACGCCGTGGGTCGAACAACCGTTGGGTCCTCTGAGCCAGGCCCCCGAACCGGCACCGATTCGACGGACGACAACGAAGAGAGCCGCGCGTTGAAATCGCCAGGCGATGACAGCGTCAGAACCGGCACTTGCTTCTCTCGCCGCAGCCCACTATTGATCGACGCGGCCACCACCGCCAGTAACAGCCCCAGCACTGCCGGTTGCAGCAGCAACTCCACCGGGGCCGGAAACCACAGCGCGACGGCCGACACTGCAAATGCAATGAACAGGAAAGTCAAAACGTTCCGCGTCAATGGAACGTAAAGCAGCACAAAACCGGCAGCGAGCGACAGTCCCGCACCGAGGAACACCACAAACGGTAACCTCATCGTTCGGCAGTTCAACGAAGCAGCCGGACCGAAACGGCTAAACTGATACGAGTTTCCCGGCACGGTTTCAATTTGATCCGCCGGACCGTCAGCCGTGTTGATCCAGTCATCCAACTGGGGCGCGGTGTGTGACGGGAGCGGTTGCCGACTCCAGAGCAAACCGCGTCGCTGCCAGCGGTATCCAGCCGTGTATTCGGCCGGTTGCGTGAACAACAACTGATTGCCTGGCAAAGACACCTGCCAGATCGACTTCTCAACCCACACACCGGATGTGAACTCGGGCGCCACAAGTTTGTGCGGCCTGCTCCACTGCAGGGGAACGGCCGTTACCGAATGGAACTTAATCGTCAACAGTCGTGAGCCGACTGGTGTGGCATCGGAATCTTCGAGCCGAAAGAATCCGCGGTCGGCATCGAGTACGACAATCTCGTCCGGGGTCAATTGACGCTTCCCCCACCAGGCCGCGTCCAACGCAATTGCGCGGGGGGGTAATGTGAGCGAAACGGCTGAGACGGTACCGTCGATGCGGAATCGAGCGCGCGATTGGGCGACCCCATTCGAGTCCACGACGGTTCGAATCAAAACCTTGCGGACCTTGAAGTCCTGCGTCCACTTGCGAATCGAATCACTCAGCGTCAACGCCGCGCTATGCGGCGAACCCTTCGCCATCCAAACCGACGAATTTCCAGAATCCGGCTGTGCTTCCCACGCCTGCTCGTCCACGGGGGCAACGTCGAGGCCACTGTCGTTATCCCACTCCAACTGAGTCGAGGCCAACGGATTGTCTGACGATTGCACCAACGGCAGTGTGAGGGAAGTGGAATTTCCGTGGGCGGGAACTTCAGCGACGTCAATTGTAAATCGTGCCACGATGTCGAATTTCCCAATCCGTGGCTCGGGTAGAATCAACCGAACTTCATAGAACGTTCCTTCATCCAGGGGCGTGGAATTCGGCGACAGGACAACGTCTTCGCCCAGCGTAAACTGCACACGTTTCCCCAGCTCATTGGGAACGAGCAACAACACCTGTGTCAGCCGTTCAAAGGCGACGTTGTAAGTCGTCCGCTGCGTCACCAGCAGTTTCTTTCCATCCAATTGCATTTGGGCCGTTGATCGCGTTGCGATTTCGCGGTCGTGAACGATGACCTTTGATGTCAATTCGTTTTCCGGCTCGTCGATTCGATAGCTGGCCCTCAAGAGCGGGCGGAGGTCTTCCGGAAGAGACTCCACACTTGTGCCGTTTGTCGCCGGCAATTGCCCCCCGTTCGTGCCGGCCTGCGAAAGCTCGACCTCGACGTTCTCAGTGGCAAGCAAGTCGAGAATTGTCGGCTGAGGCGTCAATGCTTCCACATAGGGCAGGCTCAATGGAACGCTCTTGTCGGCGGTTATCGGACGGCTCGCTTTCAGCTTCAATTCAAATGAACCCGTCTTTCGGCGTAACAGCGGAATTCGCAAGAGACCTTCATCCAGCCGCTCGTTCGCTTGATCTCGATTCAGCAAATCGACAGGGCCGACAGCCTCAATATTCCAACCCTGTTTGGCTGCGTTCGGCCAAAGAACGGCAATCTCTGGAACCGCGCCCCGATAGACCTGAAAAGTGAAAGACGCGTCGAGCTGCACGCTCTCGGGCGACATATGAAGTTGCAACTTTGGCTTCACCGTGAATCCCGGCTCAATTTCGTGCAGATCGAGCACCAGCCGGAATGGCTGCTTCAGGAACTGGTATGCCGTCGTTGCACGCTCCCCGTCGGCTAAGTCGCCAACGTTGATACGATGCACAAACCGGTCTTCCTGTTCCCGTCGGGTAATGCGAAACCCATCGAGGCCGCTGATTGCCAGTTCGCCCTTTTGCCGCCGAGCGAGGTCGATCTCGAACCCTTCCAGGGTCAACTTCCCACCATCACCGGGAAGGGGGGCTTCGAGCGTCCACTTCAATTCGACGGGGCCTTTTGTCTGCTCCAAGAGAGTGACCGTTGCGTGCGTTCCCGCGACGAGTTGATGATCGCTGTACGCTTTGCTTTCGACATCCAGCAACTCGAAGCCGGCCGGCAAACGCACGTTAACTTTTGAAAACGTTCCCTGCAGAGCCTGAATCTGCTGCGTTGCTTCCAGCACGACCGACTCGCCTGTTAACTTCACGTTGATGACCGTTCGCGATTGAAGGACCGTTTCCACAGGGCCTTGCTCGGCAAGCGGCTCCCACGAAACATCCAGCCGGCGGCCCAGCCCTTGGACTTCCAAAGTCGTTCCCAGCTTCGCAATCGATGTCGTTTTCACCCACGCATCTTTGGGCGACACCTTTGTTGACAACTTTTCGATGGGGACCTGCAACTTCAACCGACTGACCGCAGTGGCGGGAACCGTCAACTGCAGCCGTCGTGCGGGCAACTGCTTCTTAATCGGAACGATCATCGACAGCGTCAGAATGTGATCGCCCTTTCCGCGCAGCCACCAGTGGTAGCCGGCTTCCCGTTTGAAATCGTCGTCGGGCGTCGCCGTGCCTTCTCCCTCATACTCGTGGTCGGTCAGCGTGGCCTCATTCAGATTCAGTGGAATTCGCAGCGGAACGTCGTCGCGGTTAATCTGGATTGCAACGGTCGCCGTCACAACCGCGCTTTCATCGTCTTTCGCCAAACCCTCAATTGCGATCGACGTGATGCTGTAATCGGGGCTGTTCTGGCTGTCGAGCCACTTGAGAAACCGCTTCTTTTCCTCACCAACCAGCAGCAGTCCCGGTTCGGTCTCCTTCCCGCCGTCGCCTGTCTCAACCTCCGGACTCGTCTCGGCCTGTTTCTCTGCTGCGGCTGTCGGCGGTTTTCCATCGACCTGCTGTGCGCCGGCAACACCGAGGAAGACAGACACCATTCCGAACAGACAGACGATCAGCGCGCCGACTACGCGGCGGCGGATTAAAGAAGTGACGCAACAAGTTTTTTGTGCGACTTGCATCAACGCGACCATCACCAAACAGAATTGCCGTCTGACGGCGAGATGTGACCTTCGAGAGACGTGCGCTGCCGAACAAGACGGAGGTTGGATGTTGCCGTGGCGAACAGACAGCTCCCCTCCATCATATACGTCAGCCAAACCGCGAAACAGCACCTTTCTTCAATTGTCGCTGAGAAATTGCTTACGCGAACAATTGTTGCAATTGTTCGTGAATTGCGGCCCCGTTACTGGCCAGAATATCGGGTTCACCAATGTCGAGGTCCGAACCGTCGGTTTTTGTCACCCGGCCCCCCGCTTCTTGAATGATAGCCGCCCCGCCGGCCATGTCCCACGGTTTCAAGGTTGTGGAAAAATAGATGTCCATACGGCCCGCCGCGACGTACACCAAATTGAGCGCAGCCGAACCGGTGCGCTGCACAGTCTGTGCGACCGCCAAAGCCCGCAGAAACCGTTCAATCGCCGGATGATCCCGGTCGGCCACCACCGGCAAACTGGCAACCGCCATTGCCTGATCCAGCGAATCGACACTCGTCGGCTGAATCGGCTGCCCATTAAGCGTAGCACCGTTTCCTCGCAGCGCCGAGAACATCTCGTCACGATTCGGATCGAACACAACACCTGCAATCAACTCGCCGTCGCATTCCAACCCGATGGAAACCGCATAGAACGGAAATCGATGCACGTAATTCGATGTGCCGTCCAACGGGTCTATCACCCAACGATACGGAGAGTCGCTGTTGGTTTCCGACAGCCCCTCTTCACCGAGAAAATTGTGTTCCGGAAATCGGCCGTGAATCAAATTGTAAATCGCTTCCTGCGATGCCAGATCGGCCTCGGTCACATAATCCGAACGGCCCTTCTCACTCACCGTGAACTTGGATGACCACTCATCGAGAATGCGCCCGCCAAGCCGAGCGGCCTCTTCGGCCGTTTCCAGGAAGTCCGTTTCCGAGACTGACATATTGCCCTTTCACGAATTCGCACCACGTGCTGGGGCGGTTTCGCGTCTGTAGATTTCAACACATAGGAATGACGTCCGAAACAGACAAATGTAACGGACGTGTAACGGAATGTGGCATCTGATATTGCCACCGTTCAGACGGGGGCATTATTGTCGTTGATGCAACCGTTTGACAACCGCTCGCACTGTCACATTACGTGGGCCGAACAGAATGACCCCATGAACTGCCAGCCTGCGATTATTTCGCCCGTTGTTGAATTTTCCTGGAGAATCTCACCAGAAAATGGCGTCTAATCCGTCTAGCTATTGTGTCTTGCGCCCACAAAAGCCCACGGGCCGCGCCCCGTGGGATCGAGCCACCAAACCCATTCGAGAGAACACAGCCATGAAACATCGCCGCCTGTTCCTGAGCCTGCCCATTGTTTTGGCCACGGCGATGGCGACCGCGCAGTTCTCTCAAGCAGCGGATGTCGATGCCAAGGTGGCGAAGCGGCCCGCGGTCACCTCGTTACCCCGCGTTTCTCCTGCCGTTCAGAATGCATTGGCCGGGAGTGAATTCGCCAAAGCCATCGAACTGATCGACGCCCAACTGAAAAAAGACGATGTCGTCGCGCCCGATTATCTGCTCTATCTGCGGGGCCGCGCTCAAACGGAATTGCGAACATTCGACGACGCACTGCTCACTTTCGAGACGTTGAAAAAACGGTATCCCAACAGCGTCTGGATCTCCCGTGCGCGGTTCGGCCAAGCCGACGTCTTCGCCCGCCAGCGAAACTATCGTAAAGCGGGTGAAATCTACCGTGCCGAAGCCGAACGGCTGCTCTCGCGCGGCCGCAAAGACAAACTGGCCGCAATCTATCTCGAATTCGCCCACCGCTACTTCAAAGGAATTCCCGCCAAAGACCCCTCGGCCAAGCCCGATTACACCCAAGCGTTGGCCTACTATCAGGAAGCGCTGAAACTCGAACCGAGCCTCGCAGTCCGACACGATGTTGAGCCGCGCATCGGCCGATGTTTTCACGAACTGGGAAAACACGGCGAGGCAATTGCCGCCTACCGCAGTTATCTCGCCCGCTACGCCGACGAGAAAACGAAAGCCGACGACCGCACACCGGCCAATACCGAAGTCGAAGTGCGATTCCAGCTGGGCCGCTCGCAACTGACCGCCGGACAAAACGCCGAAGCACGAAAGACCTGGCAGGATCTCGTTCAGCAGAAACCCGAATTCTTAAAGAAACCGGGTTTCGCCGCCGCGGAACGAATCGCCGTTGCAACCTATCAAATCGCTCGCACCTTCGGTATGCCCGCCCCCGGAACCATCGGCGACTTGGAACTCGGCGTCACTGCGCTGGAAAGTTTCCTGAAAGCGTATCCCAAACACAAACTCGCGCCGCAGGCCGAGTTCGACATCGCCCAAGGATACGCGCACCACGGTCGATACGATCAGGCCATCGCGCAATTGCAAACGCTCATCGGCAACAAAACGCATGCGGAAACGAAGCAGGTCGCCGACGCCCGCAAGTTGCTCGGCGATTCCTATTTCGCACAGAAGAACTTCACCGAAGCCATTGCCGCCTGGCGCGAGTTCCTCGACAAACATCCCACCAATGCCGGTTGGGCCAACGTCCAGCGGCTCGTCATCAACAGTGAATTCCAAATGGGCGAGGAGCAACGACGGCAGAAGAACTACGCCGCCGCCCGCAAGCAGTGGGAAACGTTTCTCAATAAGTATCCACTCGACTCCCGCGCCGCACACTTACTGCTGCGCTTCGGCGAAATGAATTACGCCGCCGCCGCTGCGGAACAGCGTAAGGAACTCGAAGGCAAACAACCGGATGACGACACGCCCGATTCGCGCCGCGTCACGCCCGCCGCCCAAAAACTGTTCGACCTCGCCATCGCCGACTGGACGCGGCTCGTCAGCAAATATCCCGGCAGTAACGAAGCGTCACGCGCCGCCTATCTCATCGGCGTCACACTCGAAGATCGGCTTGGCCGACTGCCGGACGCGCTGGAAGCATACAGAAAAGTCGCCGGGGCATCGCAGCCGGCTGCCCAGAAACGCATCGCCGGCCTCACCTCGCATCGGCTGGAAGTCGTCACCGACCGCAAGTACCGCACCAACGAACGCGCAAAGATCACACTCCGCACCCGCAACCTCGAAAAGGTCACGGTTGCCGTCTACCGCATCGACATGATCGACTACTTCCGCAAGATGCATCTGGCCGACGGAATCGAATCGCTCGACATCGCGCTCATCGATCCGGACAAATCGTGGGAGTACACAGTCGATGGCTACGAGAAATATCGGCAACTGACCAACGAGATCGAAATCCCGTTGGAAGGCCCGGGCGTTTCGGCCGTCACCGTCACTGGTGACAATCTCGAAGCGACGACAATGGTCATCGTCAGTGACATCGACGTCATCGTCAAGAGTTCGAGAAACGAACTCTTCGTCTTCGCCGAAAACATGCTCACCGGCAAGCCGGTCCAGGGCGTCAGCCTGCTCGTCAGCGACGGCAGCAAAGTCTTCGCCGAAGAACTGACCAACAAAGACGGCATCGTGCAGCATGTTGGCGACGAATTGAAAACCGTCAGCGACCTGCGCGTGTTTGCGATCCACGAAGGACATGCCGCTTCCAGCGTGACCAGTCTCAGCGGACTCGACTTCGCCGTCGGATTGGCACCCAAAGGCTACCTCTATTCAGATCGTCCCGCCTATCGCGCCGGCCAACTGGTGCATCTGAAGGGCGTGATTCGCTGGGTCGATGGCGATCGGTTCGTCTTCAAGGAAGGCGAACAGTACAGCCTCGACGTCTACGATTCGCGCGGCCGCGTGATTCACACGCAGAAAACCAAACTCAGCAAATGGGGTACCTTCGCCGAAAACTTCGCGCTGCCCGACACCGCACCGCAGGGTGATTACCGCGTCCACCTGCATCAGGCGGCCGACAAACCGTCGTACGAAACGTCGTTTCAGATCCACGATTACAAACTCGAACCGATCCAACTTGCCGTCGAGTTGCCGCGCAAGGTCTTTTATCGCGGCGAGAACATTACCGGCACGATCTCGCTCAAGTATTATTACGGCACGCCGCTGGCGGACCGCACCATTCAATACCAGTTGGCCGATGACCGCCTGCACACGGCCACCACCGATAACAAGGGTGAGGTCACCTTCGAGTTCGAGACCCGCCGCTTCAGCGAATCGCAATCGCTTGGGTTGAATGTGACATTTCCAGAACGCAACCTGCGAACTGCCGAGACGATCCAACTTGCGACGCGCGGGTTGGACATCGGCGTCTCCACACTGCGGAATGTTTACATTGCCGGTGAAACGTTCGACGCCACGTTCAACGTCGCCGACGCCGCTGGGAAACCGGCCGGAAGTGATTTGACACTCGACGTGTTGGAACAGACGCGTGTTGACGGCAAACGGGGCGAACGATCCATCCAGGCATTCGAGATCAAGTCGGACGACAAAACCGGCGAAGCGCGGCAGACGCTACGGATCGACAAGTCGGGCCGCTACATCGTTCGCGCCACGGCCACCGACCGTTTCGGTAACCGCGTCAGCGGTCAGAAGACAGTCATCATCTCCGGCGAAGACGACACCATCCGTCTGCGAATTCTCGCCGAGAAACACCATTACCAGTTGGGCGACACTGCAAAAGTTCAACTCCACTGGCGGGAAGACCCGGCATTGGCGCTGGTGACTTTTGAAGGGGCAAAGATTCTCGGTTACCGGCTTGTCCAACTCAAAACCGGGGCCAACCCGCTGGAAATCCCGCTCGAATCACAGCTCGCGCCCAACTTCCGGCTGTCGGTCGCCGTCATGCAGGGCGACCGCTTCCATCAGGCCAACAGCGAGTTCCGCATCGAGCGGCAGTTGAACATTGCGCTCAAACCCAACAAAACAACGCTTGGCCCGGGCGAGGAACTCAAGGTCGATATCACCGTCACCGACCCACAGGGCAAACCGGTCTCGGCCGAACTCTCGCTCGGTCTGATCCAGAAAAACCTGCTCGATTACTTCGGCGACCGTGCCGGTCTCATCGACGAATACTTCGGCAGCGGCTACCGCCGCCCCTCAGTCCGCGCCACCACAAGTTGCACATTCCGTTATCTGCCGAAGACGCGCGGCGTGAATGAATTCCTGTTAGCCGAAGCCGAACGCGAAAGCATTGAAGCAGCGGAAACGGCAGCCACCGAAAACCTTGCTCGCGCTGCTGTTGATATCCGTCCCGGTAACGCCAATGCAGTTGCGGTGAACCGTGGCGGCGCAAAGGTGATCGCGGCCGCTATGCTTGAGGATGCTCGACGCGCTCTGCAAGCGGGGGATGTCAAGCGAGCCTCGGAGTTGGCTGAACGCGCCAAAGCCTTCGGCGTTTCTTGGGGATTGTTCGAGGATCGGCCAGATCAAGTACTCGCCGCGCTCAACAGTCACACCATTCGGAATCGCACGAGATCAGACTTGCCGATACCAGTAGGGAGTTTGCGACTCGATCAGGAAAGCCGCCTAGCAGAACTCGTCAGCCAATATAATCAGGCGTTCGCAAAACGCCGCTACGCCGAAGCCGAAGTGCTCGCGAAACAAGCCGAAGAACTTGACCCCGACAATCAGGCCGTTGTCACGATGAGATGGAAGGCACGCTTTGCGCGGCGTAACCAGAGAATCAACGATTCACTCGACGCTGCGGAGGATGCGCGCGTCAATGTCAATCACGATCTCGATGACGAATGGGGCATAGTGGTAATAACCGACGGCCTGCCGAATTCCAGAGCCTTCACAGCAGATGGTCGTCAGAACACGCTCGATGGCATTCGAATCGCCGGACCCGTTCGCTCTGGCAGATCGAACAGCGGCAATGACAACTACCCGATGGGCGGAACAATCGTCGGACTGTCGGCTCCCGGGCAATTTGATGCAAACTCGAGAAATGGAGATGGTACACGCGGCGACGTCGATTTTGACTCTCTGATCGGTCTGATTCAGCAAGAAACCTCCAACGGAACTGGAGGGACCATCGCGGAGTACGAGGCGACGCTGTCGCTCGTTATCCGAGAGGACCAGTCAATCGATCCGCAGGTGACGGCGCAATTCTTCGACGATCTGGCCAACATCAAGAGTACCATTGTTGCCGTTAATAATGCGGGCAACTTTCAGGTGATCAACGGTCTGAATGAAGGTCAATTGAAAGCGTTTGGTAAGGACGGCATGCGGGTGTTGCCGCAGATGGGGACGGCTGAAACCGGGTACTGGAACCCTGTGGTCGTCACCGGTGATGATGGCAAGACAACCGTCAGTTTCCGTTTGCCCGACCGATCGACCGCGTGGACACTGCAGTCGCGCGGCATCAACGCCGAAACTCTTTCCGGGCAAGCCGAAGTCGAGATCATCGCCCGCAAAGACCTGTTCGGTTCGCTCAAGACCCCGCTCGCCTTCGCACAGGGAGACAAGGCTCAACTGCTGGCCGAAGTGCATAACGCCGTCATCAAACAGGGTGAGAAGATTCTCGTCAAACTCAAAGCAACCAACGGCGACAAATCGACTGAGCAAAAACGAACGGTCATCTCGAAAGGTCCAGGAATTGCTGAAGTCACCTTCCCGATCGACATCGCCGACGGTTCGCAGGTCGACTTTGAGTTGACGGTAACCAGCGGCGAGCAAAGCGACGTTTCCCGCACGGTCATTCCCATTCGCCCGTTCGGATTGCCCGTGTATGCAACGAGCGGTGGATCGGCTGCCCAGAACACCATCGCCTTCGTTGGACACGACGAGAAACTGGCGGTTGAAGATCGTCACTTGGAAATCGTGATCGGCCCCAGCGTCAACCGCACACTACTCGATGCCGTGCTGGGCAGCGGACTGACCGCGTTCGATTCGTCGGCCTACCTGCCGCGCAGCGGTTTGGAACGGACAGTCTCCGATGTCATCGGCGGTATCGGCTTATTGAAAATGACGGGCGGTTCCCGCACCGCCGACACGCCCGAAGCCCAGGCGCTTTCCGGCCGCATTCAGACGGCCATTGGACAATTGGTTTCTGCGCAGCGCGACGACGGTGGTTGGAGTTGGGGTGGTCGGCCTGCCGCATCGAAGTCTGATCGCTATTTGTCGAGCCGGATGGTGTGGGCGCTGTCGAGTGCCCGTGGAGCCGGTTATGCCGTTCCCACGAACACGTTCGACAAAGCAGTGCAGTTTCTACGGACAGCATTCACCGCCACCAATCCGGCCGACCGCGAAGCGCAGGCCATCATTCTGCACGGGCTGGCCGAAGCCGGTGCGGCCGACTTCGCGTTTGCCAATCGGCTGTATCGCGAACGCAACAACCTCAGCCCGTCGGGACTGCTACACGTGGCGTTGGTGTTGGCGAAGCTCGACCGCAAACAGATGGCGGGCGAACTGTTACAGTTGGTGAAGATTCCCATCGACGCCGACATGGCCAACGGCAGCAAAGTCGATTCAGCGATGCGTGGCTGCATTCCCTGGATGCAAACCGGCGTCGAGTTACGCGCTCTGTATTTGCTGGCGTTGGAAGATGTCGCACCGACCGATGCCAAAGCGGCGAAGCTCGCCGACTGGTTACTGGCCGCACGTCGTGGAACACGATGGACACCGGAAAAAGCGAACGGGCCGGCCATCGCCGCGCTGGCCGACTGGTTCTCGCGAACCAAACAAACCGGCGAGAAATACACGCTGTCGGTGTTCGTCAACGACAGGTTGGTGGAGAAGATTGCCGTCGATCCCTCGACCGATGGCAGCCGCCGCTTGAAGGTTCCCGACGACTTTCTCGCCGCCGACAAGCCGCAACAGCGGATCAACTTCGACATCGAAGGCCGTGGTCGCTTCAATTACAGTGCGGTACTCAGCGGTTTCGTGCCGGCCGACAAACTGGCGTCAACCACCAACGACTGGCGGATCACCCGCAGCTACGAGCCGGCGCAACGCATGCTTGACGGCAAGTTGATCCCCCGCGGATTCGGCATCGCGACGCGATACCAGTCGTTCCGCAACCCGCTGACGCAGCTGCCGATGGGCGAACGCGGCGAAGTGACGCTGCAGGTGAGGCGGAACAATGTCCGTGGCGTTCGTGATGAGCAGTTCGATTATCTCGTGGTTGTCGAACCGATTCCCGCCGGCACGATGGTGCTGCGTGAAACGATTCGCGGCAGCTTCGAGCGATTTGAAATCACGCCAGGAACAATCACGTTTTATGTCGGCGATTTGCCGCATCCGGGTGACATTGGTTACACGCTGGTGGGTTATCTGCCGGGAAGTTACCGGGCCGCGCCGACCGTCGTGCGCAGTTTCTATCGGCCGGAACGCATCGCGATTGCCAAGTCGAAGTCGCTCACGCTGATAGCGCGGGGCGAGAAGTCGGCCGACACGTACAAACTCACGCCGGTCGAACGCTACGAATTTGGCAAGCGTCTGCTTGCGAAGGGCGAGCACGCCGCCGCGTCGGAACATCTGACCGCGTTATTCACCGGTTGGCAACTCAATGCCAAGGTCTATCAGGAAGTTGTCCGCTTGCTGTTCACGGCATCGCTCGCCATCGGCAAAGACGATGCGATTGTCGAGTATTTCGAGATTATCAAGGAACGCTTCCCGGAAGTCGAAATCGATTTCGATTCGATTCTCCGCGTGGCCGCCGCTTATCGCGAACTGGGCGAATACGAACGCAGCTATCTGGTGTTCCGCGCGACTGTCGAAGGCAGTTTTCAACGCGAAAGCCAGATTGCCGGTTTCCTCGATGCCCGTGGCGAATTCGTTCGCGCGGTGCAGGTTCTGGAAGACGTGCTGCGGCAATATCCGGCCGAGTCGTACATTGCCACGGCGACGTATTCGCTGGCCGGCGAAGTCTACGGCAAGGCGGCCGAGGCTGCGGCGAATACGAAGCTCCGCGATGCGAAGATCACGCGGGTTGATCTGATTGCCGCATCGATTGAAATGTTCGATCATTTCCTCTCGACGTGGCCGACCGATCCCGCTGCCGATCAAGTCTCGTTCAGCATGGCCAGCGCGTATCTCGATTTGGAACGATACGAAGCGACGATTGCGCGCTGCGAAGACTTCGCCAAGCGGTATCCCGACAGCAAACTGCTTGACAGTTTCTGGTACGTCATCGGCTACAGCCAGTTCGCATTAAGCCATCACGATGAGGCACTGAAAATGTGTCGCAAAGTGGCCGAATGGAAACGCAAGGATCAACAGGCGGGAGTCGATGCGGCAGCACTCAACAAATGGCAGGCGATTTACATTATGGGTCAGGTGTATCACAGCTTGGGCAAACCGGCCGAAGCGATTACCGAATACGAGCGCGTTGGTGAACGCTTTGCCGACGCCGCCGAAGCGATCCGTTTTTTCAATCGCAAAGCAATCGAGCTACCCGAAGTGACGACGGTTAAGCCGGGCGACATGGCCGGCGTGAAACTTTCTTTCCGGAATGTGGCGAAGGCGAATGTGAAAGTGTATCGGATCGACCTGTTGAAGTTCGGACTGATGCAGCGCAACCTCAATCGCATCACCGCCATCAATCTGGCGGGCATCCGCCCGTATCACGAATTGGATTTGAAATTGGGTGACGGCAAAGACTACCAGGACCGCAAGCAGGAAATGAAACTGCCACTGAAAGAAGAAGGCGCGTATCTGGTTGTTTGCCGTGGCGAGAACCTTTACGCCAGCGGCTTGGTGCTTGTCAGTCCGTTGGTGCTGGAGATTCAGGAAGACGTCGTCAGCGGCCGCGTGCGGGTGACGGTTAAGGACGACGTGAAGGATCAGTACACGCGCGACGTTCACGTGAAGGTCATCGGCACGCGGAACAGCGATTTCACGTCGGGTGAAACGGACCTGCGCGGCATTTTCGTGGCCGATGCGATCGGCGGTCAAAGTACGGTCATCGCCCGCGCCGGTGACGACCGCTACGCCTTCTATCGCGGCAAAAAGAGCCTGCGGCCACAGGATGAGAAGAAGAAGAACGGCCTGCCGGCTGCACCCCAATCGCAACCAAAACCAACCGACGCCAATGGAAACGGACTTCTGAAGAACATCTTCAATTCGAACGGTTCTATCCAACAGGAACAACGTCTGAACTACAAGAATCTGCTGGACAATACGATCAAGGGCGTGAAAGCGAAGGGGGCGTTCTGACGGACATTGGCTGGCGAAAGTGCTGCCATCGCGTTCGCAGAGGTGGCCGCTTCCAATTCCGGTTCACGCACAGTAGCATCTACGGTTTGCTTTTGCCCGCGTGGCACACAATTGCAGGCCGGATTTCACATGACGGACAACAGAGCGACGGCAACGCCCGCCGCCGAAAACAGCGATCACGGATTCATCGATTCGAAAGACGAAGATCTCATTCTCGTTCTCGACTTCGGCTCGCAAACTGCACAGTTGATCACACGGCGAGTCCGCGATCAGCACGTGTTTTGCCAATTGGTGCGGCACGATCTGTCGGCCGAACGCATTCGCGAGATGAAGCCGAAGGGGCTGATTCTCTCCGGCGGGCCGTCCAGCGTGTACGCCGAAGGTGCACCGCAGCCCGACCCGGAAATATTCAATCTGGGAATCCCAATTCTGGGCATTTGTTACGGCATGCAACTGGCCTGCCGCTCTCAGAACAGCGAAATCAAACCGGTCGAAACCCGCGAGTTCGGCCGCTCATCGTGCCGCATTGTCAGCGCTGCCGACCTGTTCGGCGAGATTCCTGAAAAGCTGACTGTCTGGATGAGTCACGGCGACCAGGTACAGGAACTCAGCGACGAATTTGAGTCGCTGGCAGCCACCGACAGCTGCACCTATGCCGCAGTCAAACATCGCACGCAGCCAATTTACGGCCTGCAGTTTCACCCCGAAGTCACGCACACCGAACATGGCGACCGATTGTTGGCGAACTTCGTTCGCGGAATTTGTGGTTGCCGTGGCAGTTGGCGAATCAGTTCGCTGATCGACCGCGAAGTCAAACTGCTCCGCGAACGCGTTGGATCGTCACGTGTTATTTGCGGTTTGTCGGGTGGTGTCGATTCGGCAGTGACGGCGGCATTGCTTTACAAAGCCATTGGCCCTCAGCTGTCGTGCATTTTCGTCGATAACGGTCTACTCCGCAAAGGAGAATCTGAGGCCGTCGAACAGGAATTCACCCAACACTTCCGCACCGACCTGCACGTTTCCGACGCTCGCCAGCAGTTCTTGGATGAACTGCGGGATGTGACCGATCCGCAGAAGAAACGAAAAATCATCGGCCGCGTGTTCATCGATGTGTTCCGCAAAGAGGCGGAGTCTATCACTGATGCCCGGTTCCTCGCACAAGGGACACTGTACCCCGATGTCATCGAGTCGGGCGCGAATCCCGATGGGCCGGCGGCAACTATCAAGGCGCATCACAACGTGGGCGGATTGCCCGAAGAACTCGGTTTCGAGTTGATCGAACCGCTCCGCGACCTGTTCAAGGATGAAGTCCGCCGCATGGGGCTGGAACTCGGATTGCCGGAACATCTCATCTGGCGGCATCCGTTTCCCGGACCGGGGTTGGCGGTGCGTTGTTTGGGAGCGGTGAGCGAACCCAAACTGGCGACGCTCCGCGAAGCCGACGCAATTCTCATCGAAGAACTTCGTTCTGCCGGTTTGTATCGGGATATTCAGCAAGCGTTTGTGGTTCTGTTGCCCGTGCAGTCGGTCGGCGTGATGGGCGACGCCCGCACCTACGAGGATGCCATCGCCATTCGTGCGGTGCAGACGGATGACTTCATGACGGCCGACTGGTATCAGTTTCCCCACAAAGTTCTGGCGCGAATCTCGACGCGAATTATTAACGAAGTCCGCGGTGTCAACCGCGTCGTCTACGACATCAGCAGCAAACCGCCGAGTACCATCGAGTGGGAATAGGCATAGGTCTGCGCCTTGCCGTCGTGTTACAATCGAGGGAAATGGCTGACGGTTCGATTACCCGCGGCAGTACTCCATGACCTCCATTCTCGGAATTTCGGCATACTACCACGACTCGGCGGCGGCGCTCGTTGTCGATGGAGAAATCGTCGCCGCTGCGCAGGAAGAACGGTTCACCCGCAAGAAGCACGACGCTGGTTTCCCAAAGAATGCCGTCGAGTATTGTCTCGAAGCAGCCGGTCTGACGGTGGAGCAACTGGATTATGTCGGCTTTTACGATAAGCCGTTGTTGAAGTTCGAGCGGCTGTTGGAAACGTACCTGTCGTTTGCGCCGATGGGCATTCGGTCGTTTGTGACGGCAATGCCGGTCTGGCTGAAAGAAAAACTGCATCTGCCTCGTGAAATGCGACAGCAATTCGGCGGCCAATACACGAAGCAATTCGTCTTCACCGAACATCACGAATCGCACGCCGCCAGCGCGTTTTTTCCGTCGCCGTTTGAGGAAGCTGCCATTCTCACCGTCGATGGCGTCGGCGAATGGGCGACCGCCAGCTATGGCACGGGTCGCGGCAATCGCATTGAATTGACGCACGAGTTGCATTTCCCACACTCGCCGGGGCTGTTGTATTCCGCCTTCACCTACTTCTGCGGGTTCCGCGTCAATTCGGGCGAGTACAAACTGATGGGCCTCGCCCCCTATGGCGAACCGAAGTACGTCGATCTCATTCTCGACAAGCTGATTGACCTGAAAGAGGACGGGTCGTTTCGCATGGACATGGCCTACTTCGACTATTGCCAAACGCTGAAGATGACCGGTCCAAAGATGGCACAATTGTTTGGCGGGCCGGCACGTCAACCGGAGTCTCCGTTAACCCAACGCGAAATGGACATTGCCGCCTCGATTCAGGTGGTCACCGAAGAGATCATGCTACGGATGGCTCGGCACATTCATGCCGAAACCGGCATGAAACAGCTCTGCCTTGCCGGCGGCGTCGCATTGAACTGCGTTGCCAACGGACGGGTATTACGCGAAGGGCCGTTTGAGAACATCTGGATTCAACCGGCGGCCGGCGATGCCGGCGGCGCGCTGGGTGTCGCCACCTTTATCTGGCATCAACTGCTCGGTAATTCCCGCACGCCGCAACCTCTCGACTCACAACACGGCACCGCGCTGGGACCGGCCGCCACCGACAAGGAGATCGAGACGTTTCTCACATCAGTCGGCGCAACCTATCAACATTTCGCCGACGAAGACGAATTGTGCGAGTCGATTGCCGGACACATCGAAAACGAAAAAGTGATCGGGTGGATGCAGGGGCGAATGGAATTCGGCCCGCGAGCACTTGGCGGTCGCAGTATTCTGGGTGATGCCCGCAGCACCAAAATGCAGTCGGTGATGAATTTGAAGATCAAGTTCCGCGAATCGTTTCGTCCGTTCGCGCCGTCGATTCTGCAGGAGCGGGTCGATGAATATTTCGAGATGCGGCCGAACGAACCAAGCCCTTACATGCTGCTGGTCGCGCCGGTGAAACAGGAAAAACGCACATCGCACAACAACGAGGAACAGCGGTTGGAAGGACTCGACAAGCTGAAGGAGACGCGGTCGGACGTGCCCGCGATTACTCACGTCGATTATTCCGCCCGCGTGCAAACCGTCGATCCCCAGCGGCACGGACGGTACTACAAACTGCTGAAGAAATTTGAAGAGAAAACCGGATCGCCGGTGGTTATCAACACCAGCTTCAACGTTCGCGGAGAACCCATCGTCTGCACGCCGGAGCACGCCTATCGTTGCTTCATGGCGACCAACATGGACGTGCTGGTTATCGAGGATTTCGTGTTATTGAAGGACAAGCAACCGAACGCCCAGCAACACGAAGCCGACGAATACCTCGCCCAATTCCAACTGGATTAACTTGCTAAAGCCCACGGGTTACATCCCGTGGGACCAACCCCAATGATCGAACTCAACCTCAACCCATCACGAAAAGACCTGCGGATCTTCGCCGCTCTGCAGGTCCCGTTCTTCGCGCTCGTCTCGTTTCTGTTGTCGCGAAACGATAGAATCGATCCAGATACCGCATGGTGGATCATCGGCTGTTCGTTGGCGGCCGGTGCTGTTGGTACAATGTGGCCGGCGGTAATCCGTTGGATTTACGTCGTTTGGACGGCGGCCGTCTTTCCCATCGGCTGGGTCATGTCGTACGTGCTGTTGGGCAGCGTGTTTTATCTCGTCGTAACACCCATCGGCTTGATCATGCGAATCTGCGGTCGCGACCCGATGCAGCGAAAGTTCGATCCGCAAGCAAACACCTATTGGCAACCTCGTACCAAATCGAAAACGACAGACCGGTATTTCCGGCAGTTTTGATTCATCCCGGAAAAGACAGGCTTCGCAATGTCCGATCAAGCCGAGAAATCCGAAAGCGGTTCGACCGACGAACAAACTCCGCAGCCGGCTGCCGACGACTTTGCGCGTCAGGCGGAAGAAGCGCCGATGGGATTAGTGGCCGAGTTCTGGGACTTCCTGAAGCACGAAAAGAAGTGGTGGCTGACGCCCATCATTCTGGTGCTGTTGGCGCTGGCCGCAATTGTGATGATCAGTCCCGCTGCCGCACCGTTCATCTATCCGTTTTTCTAGGCCGTACCGCGAATCGGCGCGACCACTGGTCGCGGCTTTACAATTTTATTCCGGCTTGGTAGCGGCACAGGCGAATTCGAGCCGCACGGTGACCTTGCCCTCGACCGACACTTTCCCGGTGAGAAAAAACGCGTTCTGCATTCGCTCGGTCAACTGAACTTCAATGTCGAGCGTGTCACCGGGGCGGACCAGTCGGCGGAACTTGGTGTTGTTCTGCCGCGTGACCACCGGCACCGTTCCCTCATCAATCGTCTGCGTTTTTGCGATCAACACGGCCCCCGCCTGAAACGCCGCTTCACACTGCAGCACACCCGGCAACACCGGAAAATGCGGGTAATGCCCGGCAAATACATCCAACTTCGGATCGATATACAATCGCGCCTTGATGCGATCGTCGGTCAATTCAACCACTTCATCCAGCCACAAAAACGGCGGACGATGGGGGATCACCTGCTGAATCTCGTCGCGGTTCATCACTGTTTCTTCCCCATCTCAAACGCGTGTTGGCGATAGGGCAAGATATTTATCCACGTCGTTGGAAACGATCACCCCGTAATTGAGCGCTCCCAACCAGCCCGACATGATGATGCCGACCGAACCGGCGTGATACAGGCCGGCAACTTGCTCGGGCAATTCTTTGCTGACTTTCAGCCCCTCGAACTTCGTGCCGAACGAGGCTCCCTGTTGATGCCGCGTGTAATGTTCGAAGGTCCGTGGCGTCGAGGCTTCCACGTGATCGAGTTTCTCGCGAACATCGGGAATGTACTGCTCCAGGCAGTCGAGCGTCGTCTCGCAAAGTTCCTGCTTCGCCCGCTGGTACTCTTCCTCCGGCAGATCGGCCCAGTCGGAGAAGTTGGCGTTGGTCGAAGAGACGATCAAATGCCGATCGCTGCCGGGCCGCGTCCGCGGATAATAAAACGAGAACGTGCGGCTGCTCACATCACGACTCAACATCGCATCGATGTCGAAGCCGCTGTGCTCCGAATGAAACAGCAGGTCGCCCATGTCGTCGAAACCAAGTCCCGGCTTCAATGCCATGTAGACCTGGCAACTGCTGTTGTTCAGCCGCACCGCTTTGGCTTCTTCGACGTAGTCCTTGTCGAGATTCTCTTCGCCCACCAGCCGCAGAACTGTTGATTTCAAGTTCGCGTTGGAAACGACGGCTCCCGCGCCAATCCGCTTGCCGTTGACCACCACGCCCGTCACGCGTCGATCGGGTGCGACCTCAATCTTTTCGACCAGACTGCGAATGCGGATATCGACGCCGTTGTTTTCCAGTTCGTCCTTCATCTGCGTAACGAGTTTGTCGGTGCCCCCTTCAAACGTATACACGCCTTTGCTCATGAAATTCGAGAAGACGATGCCGTAGGTAATCGCCGGGTCCTGCAGCGTCGAGCCGTTCGCGTAAGTAATCGGTTCCATCAGCAGCCGCACCACATCATCGCGGCCGGGGAAGAATTCCTCGAACAATTCGCCGGTCGTCTTCGCCTGATCGTCGAAGAAGTTCATCCCGCGAGCCGTGTCGAAAAAACGCTTCACCACGTCGTGTTCGATGCCGAACTTCTCGACGACAATCCGCGTGAAATCTTCCCGGTCAAACGTCGTCCGCAGCGAAAACTGTGGGTTCTCGAAACGAATGCCCTTCAGTTGCACAATCGAGTCGGCAATTTCCTGCGTCCAATACTTGCGGCAACTCTTTTTCATCCCGAACGGGAAGCCGTGCAGCGAGATATCGAAAATGTGTCCGTTTTTCCGCTTGAACCAGGTGGCCATGCCGCCCAACTGGTAATGATGCTCCAACAGCAGCACCGAATAGCCGGCCCGCGCGAGAACATTGGCCGACGTCAACCCGGCCAATCCGCTACCAATCACGACCACATCGTAGCGATCGCGCGTACCTTTGAGAAAGTCTTTGGGCATAATCAAATTCGGGGAAACGGGGACACGTCGCACGCAACTCGGAAACCGACAAGCACCCCAGTGTAGCCCTGCCCCGCCGGAAAAACGAGTCTATGCACAGATTCACACAACCAACCCGCCCGCAGCGCAAGTGAGGGTTTCGGGCTGCAACTGTCGCGTTCAAATTTGTTCAGTTTTTCGCTCGATATCTGGTCGGACTGTGCAATAATGTTTTTGACTTTCCTCTTCGCGACGCGGTGTCGCCAAGAAACCATTTTGCCAAATCGAGAAGCCCGATGAAGTGGGGATACAAGACAATTCAGCTTGCCGTGAAGCAGGGGTGGGGTGGATCCAAGGGAGGCATGGATACCGCCGAAGTCGATCAGATTCTCAACGAACTGGGTGAGGATGGATGGGAACTGGTCGCGGCCGTCGATACCGCGCACACCGCAGGAACGAAGGCCGTGTTTTGCATGCTCAAACGCCAAGTTCGATAGATAGTGGTGCAGATTCCTCACATTGCGATATCGTGTCGCCTCACACCATGTTGATTAGACTCGGTGACGGTTTTTCAGATGGCACTCAAACTGCTTCATAAAGGTGACGAGGCCCAACGACTGGGCGCGATTATCGACATATCGCGTTCGGGCGACGTTCGCTACGTACCCCAACTGCTGGTGCGACTCGAAAGTGACGAGACTCACGAGAACAAGCGTCACATAATACGCGCCCTTGGCAACATCCGAGATAGCCGTGCAGATTCTCCTTTGCTCAAGCTCTTTTCGCAGTCCAGCGGTGGCAATATTCTCGGAGATCTTGCGAGAAGCCTCGGCCAGCTAGGAGTACATGATGCAATTCCACGCCTGAAAGAATTGGAGAGCCACTCGAATGAGTGGGTTCGTCAAAACGCGACATGGGCACTCAAGCAAATGCGGAGCCAACCAACAAAGTGATGTAGGTCCAATTGTCCGGAACACAGATTGAGTCAGTCAGTGTAGGGGGGTGTCAGAGCCGGGGAGGTCCGCTATGTCACAGAGAATTGATCGTGCAAGGTATGGATTCGTATTTGTGTTTGCGGTCGCGTTGTATTGCGGCAGTTATTTCTGCCTCGTTCAACGGAAGAGTTCCGGGTACGCAGCGGTGCGAGGTGGCACGGCCACGTGGTACGCCGAAGTGGAGTATCGAGCTTGCAACGACGGCTGCCAAAGGGTGTTTCTGCCACTTCACTGGATCGACAAGAGTTTTGTTCGCCCGAGATATTGGGACGACTTGACAGTGAGAATGTCGGCAGATGGGATGAAAGAGTGGGAAGAATGGTCCAAGTAGTCAGTGCATGATGCGTCGGCGATTTGCACTGACGCATCCTACGTCATTGTTGGTGTCCACAATGAGTACCGTTGGCTCACAAATAATTTCTGAACTTGGTCGCCGTGGCCAGCGGGGGATGTACTTCGACTATGCAACGTATCGGGAACTTCGCAAAGTCGATTCGCTGGCGGCACTTGCTCAATTCGTCAACACTCGCGGAGTTCCGTGTCCGTCGGCACCATCCGACGTTGCCACCGTTGCAGACTGCCTGCAACAACACGCGACCGATGAAGCCAAACGTGATCCGATGACATGGTTATTGCTCGATCCGACCGGCTGCCTTCCGATACTGTTCTTTCCATTCTGGTTGCTGGGGCAGTTCTTTCGTGGTCGGCAGTGATTCGCGATTGGTACAGCTCGGCTTACTCGATGTCGCTGCGACCGGACCCGGTCGTGGGTGGGGTTGAGGGTCACAGGAATACTGGAATTGGCGGCCAGAGGGCGTTGTGAATGGGTGGGATCGGGCGAAGTGCGCTTTCGATCTTACCGCCGCGCAAGGGTGCAACCGTGCTTTGCACGTCGAATGGACTCGCCATCGGCGGGGGCAGGGTGGTCTCAGAATCGACTGAGACTGCTGCCGAACAGGCAAGAATCACAGCGCTCACGGCACCCGCACAAATAATCGGCCAAACTCGAACTTGCATATTGCCCTCCCCGACAACTTACTCCACTGCGATCCGAGTCGCTGGGAGAAAGTGTGAGAAGCTCGAACTTTCCTAGGCCGAAACCCTTGCTTGCGCTGCGGGCTGGTGTCAACGCGATCCGCGGCAGGGTGGAATACAACAGTAAGGTCATTCCCGCGCAGGCGGGAATCCAGCGAGCTTGCAAATAACGTAAAACTACCATCAACACCCCCACTTTACGCCAACACGCGCCGCACGGTTGTCCGCGAACCGACTGGATTCCCGCCTGCGCGGGAATGACGTCTTCCGAGTAGAATTTGACTTGTTTACTCGTTCCCAAGCTCCGCAGGGAATTGCCTGACTGCTGGCAACCAAGCCACTTCCTGCGACTCATGCAAAAAACTGTTGCGCTGTGGGCTGTTTTGAAGGCGTTGCGGGGTCACTTCAGCAAATAACGATTCGCGATGGTGATGCCCGAGAGCATGGAGCCGACGATGCCGAGGAAGCCTTGGTCGGTGCCGCAGAGGTAGAGGTTTTCTAAATGCGTGCAGCCGTCGCGGAGTTTGTGGGGGGCGCCGTAGACGCAGCCGTTGAGGTGGCCGGTGAATTTGCGGATGGTGCGCGGCGTGAAGACATCGGTATCGACCGTAAACTCGCGAAACTCGGGCATCACCTTCACGGCCGAGTCGGCAATCTCATCAAAGCAGCGGGCCTTTTGTGCGACGTATTCTTCTTCGGGCAGGTCCATCCAGCAGGCGGGGTTGGCCAGCGCCGTGATGCGAATGCGGCCGTCGTCCAGTGGTTCGTCGTACTGAAAATTGTTCGGCGAGCAGATGATGCCGCTGCGCAGATCGACCGGCTCGTTCGGGCATTCGTAATGGAACGAATCGGCGTGGTTGTAGAAGACGATGGTTTCGTGGTGCGGTAATTCCGACGGATGCCGATCGAGGACGGAAATCGTTTCGACGAATGAAATCTCTCCCGGCGCGTAGTCGGCTTTGTTGTCGGGAACATCACCGGGGCAGAGTTGTAATGTTTCGGCGGAACCGGCGGACGAGACAATGTTTTTGCCGGAAAGTTCCTGGCCATCATCGAGAATGACACCGACGGCGCGGCCGTTGTCGGTCACAATCTCGCGGACACCCGCGCGGAGTTTCAGTTCGCCGCCCAGCGATTTGAACTTGCGGACGATCTGTTTCATGATCTGCCGCACGCCGTGAAAGGGTCGCCCGAACCCTTCGTAGAAAATGCTTTTGAACATGATCACGAACTGCGTGAAGTCCATGTCGTGCGGCGTGGGGCTGCCGTAGAACATCAGCGGACAAAGCAGCATGTCGATCAGCAGTGGATCGGAAATGCAGCCGTTCAAGACTTCACGGGCCGACGTCTCACGTTGGAAGAGATCGAGTTCGTCGTGTGCGTCGATGTGGCCGAGCAATTTTTGAAAATTGTCGGCCTGCTGTGGAAATTGTTCGGCGACTTGTTGCTTCAGGTATTCAAAGTCGTTGGTGAATCGCAGCGTGCGATCAGGAAAGACGACCGACGATTCGACTTGGGGGACGAGATCGAAGTCGTCCCATCGCAGCCGCAGTTGTCGGAGCAGTTTGCTCAACGGACCGGTGCGGGTTCCAGGCGGTGCATAGTTGGTGACCGCGTGCAGGCCGACGTCGTGATTGTGTTTTCGCAATCGGTAGAACGAATTGAGTCCGCCGATGGTGGTGTGCCGTTCGAGAACGCAGACGCGTTTCTCGAAGTGGGCCAGGCGGATACCGGCGGCCAGTCCGGAGAGTCCCGCACCGATAATAATCGTGTCGTAGCTCACGGCGACAGCCCTCACCCTGCTTCAGCGGCTGCGCCTTTGAAGCTGTCCCTCTCCCGGGGGGAGAGGGCTTCAATTCCAATCAGGCGAGACTTTGCACGTCGCGGAGCATGGGGACCAAGTATTCGACGGTGCTGCTCATCGTTCCCAGCTGGATGTATTCGTCCTCGGGAATCTGCACGCGATACCGTTTGCGCAATTCCATCACAATATCGAGGAAGTCCATGCTGTCGAGTTCCATCTGCTCGCGGAACGCGACGTCATCATCGAGATTCGACAGGTCTTCGTCGGGGGCGATACTTGCGAGAATATCGAGGATTACCAGCCTGATTTCGTCCGGGTTCATTCACACCACTCCAGCGGTCCACTCTTAGACATACTTCTTAACGATGACGACCGAATTGATCCCCAGCATGCCGAACGAATTGTTCAGGATGCAGTTGACGTTCCCCAGGTCGCGCGGTTCATTCGCGACAACCTGCGATAACGCACATTCGGGATCGGGACGATCAAGATTGATTGTAGCGTGTGCGATGCCGTCGTCAAACGCAGGCAGGTTTCCAAGCAGTTCCAACGCACCGGCAGCACCCATTGCGTGGCCGATAAAACTCTTGGTGTTGTTAATTACCGGCCGCGATTCATCGCCAAATGCCTTCCGCAATGCGGCAGCCTCTTCGATGTCGCCCTGCCCCGTGGCGGTCGCGTGACTGCTCACGATGTCGATGTCGGAGGGAGCAAGACCGGCCCGTTTCAGGGCCAATCCAACACATTCCGCCTGTCGGTTGCTGTTGGGAAGAACGAAATCGCTGGCATCGGAGTTCATCGCGTAGCCGACGATTTCTCCGTAAATCGTTGCATTGCGAGCAATTGCGTCGGGAAGGCGTTCCAGCGTGCATAGGCCGCCCCCTTCGGCGACGACGATCCCACTGCGGTCGAGATCGAACGGACGGCAGGCTTTCGTCGGGTCTTCATGACGCGCCAGTGCGCCCTGACTCTGAAAGCTGGCGAAAATGCCAAACGTATGAATACTCTCCGAGACACCGCCGGCAATCGCCAAATCGACTTCATTCAGCCGCAGCATTTGCACGGCTTGGATCAATCCGGCGTTTCCGGCGGCACAGGCAGCTCCCAACGCCAAATGTGGGCCGGTAATGCCCATGTTCAGCGTGACTTCACCGGGCGGGTTGTTGGCGACGGTGCGCGGATTGTGGTGGTGCGACCAGACGGACGTGTCGTAATCGAATTGCGAGATCTCGTAGATTTCGTTCTCGGTCTCGACATTGCCGTGTTCTGTGGTGCCAATGTAGACACCCACCCGCGAGCGGTCGGTCTGCTCCCAGTCGATACCTGAATCGGCGACGGCCTCGTTCGCACAATAAACGGAGATCGAGCCGGCCCGAGTTCCGCGACGGACCTCTTTTCGCTTCTGGTACTTCAGTTCATCGAAATTGCAGACGCCGGCGAGAACTTCGCCCATATACCGTGTATTGAACGGCACAACCCCCGATTGACCGGCGAGAAGGCTGGCTCGGAAGTCTTGCAGACAATTGCCGTTCGGCGACGTCAAACCGATGCCGGTAATGACGATACGCTCTCGGTCAGGCGGACGATCCGGCATGATTGAGAATTTGAAAACCCATTTTGCGACAGGACGAAACACCCTGCACACTGGATTTGGCAGGCGAACACACGAGATTACCCTGCTGGTACCTGTGTTGCAATGCAGCGCGTTGGCAAGTGAAACGCGATTTCCGCTGGTTAGAAACCCGGTTTTTTGAAAAAACCGGGTTTCTCGCTCTACGGTGACCCGCACTGCTGCCCAAAACCGCTATTGCGTCGATTGCCGCTCTTGTCGTAATCTTCCGATCCCAATCTCCGGTCACGCTCTCATCGCCGACCGGCTACTTCCCCACACACAATTCGTTTTTCACAAGTCTCAGATTTGGAACCGCCGCATGTGGTGTCCTAATTGTCAGGCGGACGTTGCCGCTGAAGTTTCGGCCGAAAGCCAACGCGTGCTCTGCGCGACGTGCAGCACCGAGATTCAGTCGGGAACACCGGTTCGTACCGGCGCGAAGACCGAGGCAGCACGCGAACTCCTGCGGCGATGGGCCAACGACGATCTCTTCGATCCCTTCGGTCCACTTCCCGGTGTTGCAACTAGGTCGGCCGAGGCAACAATAGAGAATTCAGGCGCACCAATCGTGAAGGGGCCGCACGTCGATCAGCCAGAGTCGGAAGCGAATCCCGATCCGGCCGGTTCGCGGCCGATTTATCGATTCGAGACCGCACACTCCGAGCGGGATGAACCGCTTGCCGTTAAGTCCGCAGACACAGATTCAGAAAGTCCTGAAGAAAAAAGCGAACCGGAACCCGTCGCTGCGGCGGTTCGCCACGTGCACGGTCCGCATGTCTCGGCTTCGCAAGCTCCACATTTTGCGGCAGTCCCCGATGCAGCCAGCGAAGATGTTCGCGCGGCGGTTCAGGAAGACCATGCTCGCAGTTCCAACTGGTCGTCGTTCTGGGGACAGATTCTCGCTTACCTTGGTGTCGGCGGTTTGACCGTCGGCACGTCGATGGTTTTGTGGGGATATTACGGCGGCCCCGCCGACTATGCGCCGACCGGTTGGCTGGTTGTCACCGTGGGCCAAATGCTTTTATTCCTGGGCGTTGTCACCCTGGTTTCCGGTGGGTTGGAGCAAACCACCGAAGAAGTTGCACAGCGAATCGATCGCCTCGGCACGCGGCTAATACGAATCGAACACGCCACCGCCATGCAAAACATTCGCCCGCCGCACACGCCGGTGCAACAGTTCGCCGACAAGCAATCGCCAACGCCGTCGCCGTCGCCGACATCGAAAAACCGCGAAACGCATACCATGTAGCAATCGGGAGTTGTTCAGAAACCCGATTTCTTGAAGAAACCGGGGTTCTGACCGCTGAAAGCAAACTGCCCATGAACACTCGCCGCATTGTCCTGTTTCTGGCACTCATCTGCACGGCGATCGTTGGCTGCCATCCACTGAAGTTCAAGGTGGGGCCAAGTGAATCACCACTGGGACATCGCATGTCCGAGTTGAATTCATCGCTTGATCGCCGTGAGATCACGCTGGATGAATTCGAGCGGTCGAAGCACGACATTCTGCATGCGACCGGTCAGCCGGCGGCGATGAATGCCAGATAGTAGAAGAGCAGGCCGGTGACCGATGTCAGCGTGATGTCGATCGCTGAAATCCAGCCCAGCTTCTTGTGCAGTCCGCTATGTTCGCCCGGAGTTGGCGGCGAAGGAAATCGCTTCAGCGCCAGAATGATTGTGAAGGCCCACATCAGCGGAGTCGAAATGGCGAATACCAAGTGAATCCACAGCACGTTTCGCACCTGTGCGAATGCCGGCGTGTTCACCCAGTCCTCGCCGCGGGCGTTCTTCACAATGTTTTCCCAACCGCCGTGAACAACCTGTAGATCGACTTCAAACGCGGCGACGGTCAGCAACAGCACCACGCCAAGCGTGACCTGCAAATTGCGATGCAACAGGTAGTTCCGTTTGAACTTCACCAGGTAGATGCTGAACAGCAGTGCGGGAACGACGGCCACCAATGCGCAGACGACGACATCGAGCATGAAAGAGGCGTCGTTTCCAAGAAATCCGTTGCCCATGAGAGTTTTCCTATCGAATACCTCGCCGATTGACCAGGGGCGCGCCGGTCACAGTAGCAGAATGGCATCAGGTGGCCAATACGGATGACGGCCGGCCCGAATCTGCGGTGATTTGCAATCCTGTGCTGACTTGTGGCATGATCGATAGAGCCGATACACTGGCGAAATCATGCCTGAAACGGCAGTCAATTTTGCAACTGAATGGACGATTATGAACTGGGACCGACTGGCTGACGACGTGCTTGCCGGCAAATCAATTTCTCGCGATGACGGGCTGGCCGTGCTGGCTTGTCCGGATGACGAATTGCTGGCGTTGCTCGATGCCACGTTTCGCGTGCGGCGGGAACATTTTGGCAAACAGGTGCAGCTTTACTTTCTCAAGAATGCCAAAAGCGGACTCTGTGCCGAAGACTGCGGATACTGCTCGCAGTCGGCCCAGTCGAAGGCCGACATCAGCAAGTACTCCATGCTCAATGAGGCAAAGCTGCTGGAAGGAGCGCGGCAAGCGGCCGAGTCGCAATCGCGCACCTATTGCATAGTTGCCAGCGGACGCGGTCCGTCGGATCGCGAGGTCGAACACGTCGCCTCGGCCGTCGAATCGATCAAACGCGAATACGGCCTGCATGTTTGCTGTTGTCTGGGATTACTCGAACCGGAACAGGCAGCACGTTTGAAGGAAGCGGGCGTCGATCGCATCAACCACAATTTGAATACCAGTCGTAAATTCTACGACGAAATCTGCACCACGCATTCGTATGAAGACCGCATGCAGACACTGCGAATTTCGCGCGACGCGGGAATGGAATTGTGCTGTGGCGTCATCGTCGGCATGGGTGAGCAGGACGACGATGTCGTCGATGTGGCGATGGAACTTCAAACTCTCGACGTCGAATCGATCCCGGTCAATTTCCTGAACTCGATCGAAGGCACCTCGCTCGAAAGCGTCGATGCGCTCAGCCCGCAGTATTGCCTGAAGGCTCTCTGTCTATTGCGACTGACGAACCCGGCAACCGAAATCCGCATCGCCGGCGGCCGCGAAGTTAATCTGCGTTCGCTGCAGGCGATGGGGTTGTACGCCGCCAACTCGCTATTCGTCAGCGACTACCTCACAACCCCCGGCCAGCCGGCATCCGCCGATCTGCAAATGATCGCCGACCTCGGTTTCGAGGTCCTCACCGAAGCACGCTCGGAACTGACTCTTCCCGCGCCAAGCTGATCGCTGAGTTTTCCGGGCGGCACAAAGAAGTCTCGGCTACACTTCAAGTTGCTGAAATGCGTCTTTGAGTCCCGAAGGGACGGCAGGTAATAGCCCCGTCCGTCAGGGCGGGGATTGCGAGGCCATACACAACTCTTGAGCCCCAACGGGGCGACACCCGTTTGTGTAGTGAAAGTGGCTGCGAGAACAGCAGCCGGTTACACAACCAGCGTTCTGTCAAAGCTGAGTGAACCACTTGTAGATCGCCGTGGATACCAGCCCCAGCGCCATCGCGATCATAAAAAACGTTATTCGAAATCCCCCGTCATATTGCTTGTTCGGGGCCCAATCCAATGATTTTCCGCACTCCGGACAATTCCCCCAATGAAGCCGGAATGACCGCAACGTTACCCGGTGACGGCAATGTGGACATTGCTTGCTATTCATCGAATACGACTCAGAGTCAATGGGGTTCGAAAGCATGAACAACGCCACATTCCGGCCCGCATCATACCCCACTACGGCTCCGACAACGAGAATCTTGCGAAACTTTTCCATGCTCGTAGTGTCGATGTCACTGCCAAGTGCGCCTAGTTGAACATTCCCCTCGGTTTGAGAAGCCACTACGCGGTGTGGTATCCTGTTCCCACAGGAATGCTCATTTCATTTTCTCAACCGCGAGGCACCATCCCGTGCGCTGCAATTTCATTTCGATGTGCATCATGCTTTGTTCGCTCTGTCTGTCATCCGCGCAGGCCGAAGAACGCACGCTTGATGGCAAGCTACACCATTTGCGCGCCGGCGATGTCCGGGAGTGGAGCGAGTTCCCCCAAAAGGCGGAAGCGGACGGGTTGACGATCAAGTTTGCCGCGAAGCAAAACGCCGCCGCGCAAACGTTACGGCTGCGACAACAGGACGTCAAGCAAACCTGGCAAGCGGTACTCAATGGCAAACGGCTGGGGCGTTTTCTTCGTGATGAAAACGACATGGTGATTTATTTCACCGTTCCACCGCTCGCATTGGTCGATGGCGAAAATGAGTTAAAAATCGAGCAATCGGGAACGCGGCCAGACGACGTTCGTATTGGAGAAATCACACTCGACAGTCGTCCCATGCAAGACGTGTTGGGTGTGTGTACCGTCTCGGCAACCATTCTCGACAAAACATCCGGCAAACCAATTCCCGGCCGAATTACCGTTCTCGATTCCGACGGCGCGCAGCACACAGTTGGTGCGGAATCGAACGAAACACTGGCCGTTCGACCGGGCGCCGTCTACACCTCCAACGGCCGGGCAACTTTCGGTCTGCCGGCCGGGCGGTACACCATCTTCGCTGGTCGCGGTTTTGAATACGGCATCGATTCACGAAAGATTTCGCTCAAAGCCGGGCAAACAGCTAACGTCAAACTGTCCATCGCGCGGGAAGTCCCCACCGCAGGCTGGGTCAGTTGCGACACCCACGTCCACACGTTGACGCATTCCGGTCACGGCGACGCATCGATAGCCGAACGGCTCATCGTGCTGGCAGCCGAAGGCATCGAATTGCCGATCGCCACCGACCACAACATCCACATCGATTACAACCCGCTCGCAAAGAAGATGGGCGTGCGAAAGTATTTCACGCCGGTCATCGGCAACGAGGTGACAACCAAAACCGGGCACTTCAATGTCTTCCCCGTGCAGGCCGGGGCGGCCATTCCCAATTTCAAATCGACCGACTGGAAGGAGACTCTCAAAGGAATCTACGCAACACCCGGAGTCAAAGTTGCCATTCTCAATCATGCCCGTGACGTCCACAGCGGCGTGACACCGTTCGGGCCAAAACTTCACAACGCCATCGTCGGCGAAAACCTCAGCGACTGGCCAACCGGTCTCAATGCAATGGAGCTAATTAACTCCGGCGCGCAACAGACCGACGTGATGCAGCTTTACCGCGACTGGTTCGGCATGCTGAACCGCGGCCGTTATCTCACGCCGGTCGGCTCCAGCGATTCACACGATGTTGCGAGGCATTTCGTGGGGCAAGCCCGAACCTACATCCGCTCGAACGACGATGACGTCGGAAACATCGACGTCGATCAGGCGGTCGCCGCATTCGTTGCCGGTAGGGTGATGGTCAGTCTGGGTCTACTCGCAGAAATCACCGTCGATGAGAAATACGGACCGGGAGAACTTGTGCCGAAGTCAGGTGATGGCCAACAGACGATTGACGTCGGCATTCGCGTACTCGGCCCGTCGTGGTCACGGGCCGACCGGGTGACGCTGTACGCCAACGGTCGAAAGATTCGCGAAGAACAAATTCCTGCGGGAATAAAAACGGGCCTTCAATGGGACGCTCACTGGAAGTTGCCTCGCCCCAAACACGACATCCATCTAGTCGCCGTTGCCAGCGGTCCCGGAGTCCGCGAACTCTATTGGCCCATCGCCAAACCGTATCAACCCACCTCGCCCAACTGGGAACCGCGTTGTGTTGGTTCCAGCGGTGCCGTCTGGATCGACGGCGATGACAACGGCCAACGCAACTGCGCCTACGACTACGCCGACCGAATCGTCAAACGGGAAAAAACACAACTCTCCGGCGTACTCAAAGCATTGGCCAATTACGACGAAGCAGTCGCCGCCCAAGCCGCCGGCCTGCTCGATCGTCGCGGCATATCGCCACAGCAGAAAGAAGTGCAGCAGTCGCTCAAGACCGCACCGCCTCAGATTCGCGCCGGCTTCGCAGCCTACCTCCGTGCATGGCGAGAATCGCAAATCGCCCGCAGCCGCGGCGAATAGGGAATCCCAACAGATCGTTCCGCGCAACTGCCTAACAAGAAAAGGCTTGCGACAAATCGCAAGGCTTTGGAAAGTGGAGGATAGGGGA
>JABISG010000119.1 GCA_018699955.1 Planctomycetaceae bacterium
CGCCAGTGGCACCCGTCAACGAAGGTTTGAAAACATGCGAGCGCTGCCTACCGTCGCGATTCGGCGGAGCGGCGGTATCGCTGCGGTGATCCGGTGCGAGAGATCGCTGGCGATGTCGATGACCGGCGTGAGGCAGTCCGCCAACTCGATGCTGCTTTCTCATCCGGATCGGTCGTGGTTTCCAGTTCGTTGCCGGGCAGTGCTTTGCGGGCCGTTGTCGGTTGGGGCTGTTGATCCAATTCCCCCTTGAGATACGCCAGGAACTCCGGGCTGGCACGATTAATAATCACTACCCGGCTCGTCGCGCGGGGATCGTCGTGCGAGCGGATAATGCAAATCACCTCGGCCGATCGCGGTGCATTTACGGCGGTCGCCAGAGACTCTGTTGCTGCGACAGTTTCTGCCTCATTCCCTTTTCTCTCTGCTTCACTCTCGGCAGCAGCCAATGCGGCGATGTCAATGATCCGAGACTCGCTGGCTTTTTCGTTGGAAGTCGCTTGCTGTGCAACCTTGGGCGGAGCGTCATCCGGCGCTGCCGAGTCTTCTTTGTTCAACAAGGCATGAATGGCCTTCAGGCCGGCGTAAAGGCCGCACTTCCGATTGGGATCGGGATCGGCCGCAAAACAGACACCGATGACTTCTCCCTTTTCGTTAAACAATCCACCGCCGGAACGCCCTTGAATCGGCGCTCGGCTACATTCCAGATTGTGAGGGCCGAGATAGGGATTCAGCCGGGTGACGCGGATGTCTTGTCGCGTTGGCTTTTCTCCACCGCCGCAGCCAATGCTGAAGACGCGATCATTGGGCAGCTGGCGAACATCGACGGCCGCGACGAGCGATTTCGACAACGCGATATCGGAGGCAATCGTCAGCAAACCGACATCCGACTCCAGGTCGAATCGCAGGACTTTTCCAACATAGGTCTCGGCTTGATCGCCCTTGAAGACATCGACCTCGACCGACGATTCGTCGGTGAGATGACGGAAGATGTGGCCGCAGGTCAGCACGACCGTTCTGCCGGGACGACTGTCGATAATGGTACCCGAGCCGTAAACAATTCCCTGTTTGTCCTTGATACGAATGCGCGTACTCGATGCCATGGGATCGACGCGGGCGACTTGTTGGCCACTTCCGCGGGGAGTTTCGTACTTGCCGCGAATGACTGCCGGAGTCTCGGCCGCTGAACCGAGTCGGGCCGGTTCCGATTTCGCACCGAACAGCGGAAGCTTGATTCGGGACAGGAATCCCGGTTTGGTACGATCACCGGCAACGGCGGCTGTCGAACGATTGGAAGATGCTGGCGGTCGATCATCCATTTTGGAATTGAAGGCCGGAACGAACGCTTCGCGCCGGGGCTTCTCTTTGGGGATCTTGGCCATCATCCGCTTGAGCGCACTTTCAGATTGCACTCCGACGCTGCGCGAGACTTCCTTGCCGTTGATCACAAGCACGAAGGCGGGAATGGGGCCGATGCCGTGCCTGCGAGTCAACGCCTTTTCGCGATCGACGTCCACTTTTCGAATCGGGTATCCCTGCCGTTCTAGCCGGCTGACCAGCGGACTCATTTGTTGGCAGGGGCCGCACCATTTGGCCGAGAAATTAAGTAGCACGCCCTGATATGGCGTGTCGGCAGCAGCGGGGGCAGAAAACGCGGCGACGAGCAGAAGTGAGTGCATGGCTAGGCTCCATGACATGACACGACGGAACGGTTGACCGTGGTCCGCGTGTGGATTGGGCCGGTGAGTCGCTTTGGCGGCGAGCTGGGACTCGCCTGCCGAGAGCATCGGGAAGAGAGGCGCCGGGCGTTTCCGCCACGACTTAATGAAGTGGTGCAGCAATGCACTCACAATTCAGGCCTCCTTGCCCAAAATTGTAAAAATGCCAAATGGGATGGCATTTCTTTCAAAATCCGGTGCGACGGGTAATCCATTACCACGTCAAATGCGACCGGTGCGACTCGATGAACAAGTTAACGCATCCTTTGTGCCAACCGAAACGAATCCGTGAAATCGTCTTTGACGGAGTTCACGGCGACAAAACATCTTGACAGCAGCGGCACATTCATTCCGTCCAACCGTCACCCATCGATTGCGCAACAAAGCCGGGATTCAGGTCCCGATTCGATGTAAGAGCTTGTTGCTTGCGGTGGTTGGGCATGCGATGATGAGCGTGGTCTGGATACGATCCGTGTCCCGGCTCCCATTTGCCCATCCACAACAGGAGTCCACAATGTTTTCGCTGCGGCTGATTCCGATATTGGTTCTGTTCACTGCCATGTCGCAGACCTGTGAAGCGGCTCATCGCGTGGTTATGCAGGGCAATGGAAAGCTGGCCGTCGTTTCCGCCAACGGGCAGGTCGATTGGGAAATGAAGTGGGGTGGGATTCATGACATCCACGTGCTGCCGAACGGCCATATCATGGTGCAGCAGCGGATGCGGAAGATTGTCGAGATTGAACTCGAAACGAAAAAGATCGTCTGGTCCTACGATTCCTCAACGGCGAACGGGAACAAAGGAAAACGGATTGAGGTCCACGCCTTCCAGCCGCTCGGCAACGGCCGGATTATGATTGCCGAATCGGGAGTGTCGCGCATCATCGAAATCGATCGCGCCGGCAAGATTCACCACGAAGTCAAGCTGAAGGTCAAGCGGTCCGACGCACATCGTGACACGCGTCTGGTTCGCAAACTGAAATCCGGCAACTATCTGGTATGCCACGAGGGCGAAGGCATACTCAAAGAGTACAACGGAAAAACCGGCGATGTCGTCTGGGAGTTCAACGTCCCGCTGTTCGGCAAGCCGCGCAAAGGGGGACACGGGCCCGAAGCGTTCGGCAATCAACTCTTCGCCGCAGTTCGCCTGGACAACGGTAACACCCTCATCGCGACCGGCAACGGACATAGCGTGTTGGAAGTCACGCCGAAGAAGAAAATCGTCTGGCAAATCCATCAGAACGATCTGCCCAACATCACGCTGGCCTGGGTCACAACGCTGGAAGTTCTGCCGAACGGAAACTACGTCATCGGCAACTGCCACGCCGGCCCGAAGAATCCACTGTTGATCGAGATCGAACCGAAGTCGAAGAAGGTCGTCTGGACATTCGACCGCTTCGACCTCTTCGGCAACTCGGCGCCCAACTCGCAACTGTTAGGCATCAAAGGTCCGACGATTCGCTAAGCGGTTCTGAGGATGGCCGACGGCCCGGCCTTACCACGAATCGTGCCATTTGAATCGCCAGATGTAGAGGCCGACGCCCCAAACCGGAATCAGCAGCACCAGGTACCAGAAGGGTTCGCGACGATATTGGTAGCAGTCGTACAACAGACTGAGCACCAACACGGCATAAATCAGCGGGAGCAATCGCACCATGATCTGGACTTCTGTTGTGATGGACGTGACGTTTCCGATTTTAACCGCGAGGCGACGAGTGTGGTTTCGCGGAGTGACCCGATGATATCCCCGGGCGGCATTCTGTTCTACCGTTCGGTGTTGTTTTCACGTGGCACGGCGCACGTTGCGGTTCCGGGAAGGAACGCCCCGCCGTGTGCGCCGACTCGGTGGGCTTGACGCTGTCGCTATACTGTAAAGCGTACGCATTGACCATATGGTTGAATGGTCGTCTCGCCAAGCCGCCCCATTAGAAAGTCTTCACTTGACCAGTCACGATGTCTCGTCGGATTCCCAAGCCGACGAGATACTGAATCAATACCAGTCCATTCTGGATCAACAGCAAATTGGCTGGGCCGCCACCCGTCCGTTTATGCGGCAGTTGGGTGTGGGCGGGCAAGGTGTCGTCTATCTGAGTGTCCGACAAGGCGCGGATAATTTTTCACTTCCGGTGGCCCTGAAGATTTTTTCGCCCAAGTGTTACGACGACGCAGACAACTACGAGCAAGAGATGTGTCGCATCGCGCAGGTGGCATCGCGTGTCGCCCGGATTCAGCACGACAACCTGATCGATGTGCAGAACGTGATCAAACAGGACGGCATCCACCTGATGGAAATGGAATGGGTGGACGGCTACGACATGCGGCGGCTACTCACCCCCGACACACTCCATCAAGTTCGCGACCAGGTGACCGACGGCCGCTGGAAGACGATTAACAACGTTGTGTTTACCGCGGGAGTTGATCAACCACGGCTCAAACCTGGCTTGGCAATTGCGGTCGTCCGCGAGTGTCTGGCGGGGCTGGCTGCGTTGCATCGGGATGGGATAATTCACAGCGACGTCAAACCGTCGAACATCATGCTGAAACGCACCGGGGCCGTAAAGATTATCGACATCGGGTCGGCATTCGAATTGCGGAACCGACCACCGGGGCAACCCTGCACACCGGTGTACGCGGCCCCCGAAGTCCTGCAAGGCGTTACCGGTTCGCCGCAGTCCGACTTGGCAAGTCTCGGCTACGTTCTGCTGGAAATGGTGTGCGGATCGCAACCGTTTGCCGGAATGAACTACACCGAGATGGTCAAGGCGAAACGTAACGTGCTTCAGGAGTTGCCGCGCCTGTTGCCGCCCGAAGAATTTGCTTACTCCGAATCGATGATGGTTCTCATTCGACGCCTGGTTCACCCCGACCCGAGCCAACGTTTCCCTTCTGCCGAGGCTGCCGACCTGGCAGATGGCGGGGCGGCAAGCTTTCACCGCGAACTCGTCAAAGGCGATCTGGCCGATGAGTACGAAAACGAAATCCGACTCTGGATCGACGAAATGCAGCTGCCCGACGGTGAAAATGAAGACAAGTCACCGCCGCCGCAGGAAACCAATCTGCCATCGACAAAGAACTGGGTTGTCGAAGACTGAGCTACCGTTACTGACCTATCGTAACTTGCGTCATTCCCGCGCAGGCGGGAATCCACTCGGTGCGCCGTAAACCGTTCGGCACATGTTCGGGTGACGCCGGCTGGTTTACGGTTATTCTGCGTTGTTTGCCGGTTCGCTGGATTCCCGCCTGCGCGGGAATGACGTGTTGGTGAGTTACAATCAACTCTGCTAGGCTGACGTCTGTCCTGCTGCAGCGAACACGTCGGCGATGTTTGGAGCAGGGAGCGTTCGGGTGTGACAGCAATATGGAACACGTAAGCCGTCAGGCTTCAGCCCGACCTACATTGCTAATCGAACGAAACGGGAAAATTGTTACTTATGGGTTCAATGAGTGAAAATGTTTGTACTACACGACGAAGACAGAATTGCTCTCAACTTCATGTGCGCTGAAGTTGTGAGACTTTATAAAGACTGTTCGCAGGAACGCGGGAAGTTGCACAAGATTGAGTGGAATGCCGGAGAAGATGCCCCATCAGTTCTTATGGACGCGGAGTTGAGTTCAACCATGGTCTCGGGAACTGCTTCCTCATGTTTGCATTACTCACGTTTGCGAAGGAGAATAACCCGTGAGGAGTTTGAGAAACACTGGAATTGGTTGGCGGAATATTCAGTGTACGACTCAAAAACTCTAACCCATTGGATGATACATGAGTCAGCGAAGTATCCTGTCTTCGCTGCTTACTTGCAGGCGGTGGAGTGCTTACGGGTGATTTCTGTAAAGATATTAGCTGCCAATCGCTCCGGCGGCGGGGTGGCTGAGGACGTAGGTCAGGCTGAAGCCTGACGCCTTTCGGTGTTGTTGCTTCTCATGCGGCGAACACGTCGGCAATGTTTGAATCACACCTCACCAATCAACGCCTCGCCGTAACCGAAGATCGCCGGTTGACCACCTGTGTGCCAGAAGAGTACGTTGCCTGAGATTGCGCGTTGCTCGACGAGATGAAACAGGCCGGCCATTGCTTTGGCGGTATACACCGGGTCGAGAAACAGCCCTTCGCATTGGGCGGTCAACTGTAAAGCTCTGAGGGTCATCTCATTGAGTTGGCCGTAACCGGGAGCCAAAGAAACATCCGTCAGGCAGATGTCTTCCGACACGATCACGGGATCGATGTCCAACATGGCGGTCAGTTTCTTCACATGGCCGGCAATACGCAGTTGCTGAGATTTCGCGTCGCGGCGCGGGCAAACTCCGGTCACACCAATCCGACTGCCCAACGCACGCAACCCAAATAACAATCCGGCATGTGTGGAACCGCTGCCGGAAGAGACAATCAGGTGGTCCAGTTGAAGTGACTGTTGATCGAGCTGAGCCAACAGTTCGGCGGCGGCATCGATATACCCCAATGCACCCAACGGATCGTGTCCCGCACCCAGCGGGATAATGTAGGGTTTTGATCCGCTCCGCCGAAGTTCCTCGGCGATCTTGCCGAGGTTCGCGTCGGCACCGGCTTCGTCTTCACCAACCGGATACGAATGCAGCGTTGCGCCGAGAATCTGGTTCAAGAGGACGTTGCCCGAAGTTCGGTGCAACGCATCGACATCGGGAACGCGCTCTTCCAATTGGATGTGGCATGTCATTCCCAGTCGTGCTGCAGCGGCAGCAGTCGTGCGAACGAAGTTCGATTGAACCGCGCCGGTAATCAGGACGGTATCTGCCTCTTCCTTCAACGCCTGTCCGAGGTAAAACTCCAGTTGGCGAACCTTGTTCCCGCCGAACGCCAACCCCGTGCAGTCATCGCGTTTGACGAACAGCTTTGCTCCATCAAACTGCCGGGACAATCTCTCCATCGCTTCCAGCGGCGTCGGCAAGTGGGCCAGGCGACAACGCGGAAACGCCGCCAGCCGTTCGGTGAGATTTCGAAGCTTGGCATCGGGATCGCTCAAAACATCACCTCGCGCACAGTGCTCACAATCAACGACGCACTGGTCCCGAGCAAGACGAGCACAATACTCACCTTAATCTGCCGTGGCGAAAGTCGCGGCGCCAGCAAATGGCCGGCAGAAATGCCGATCACCATGGCCGGCACCAGAATCAGGCTGATCCACATCGTCTCAGTCGAAATGTCGGCGAATCCCATTTGCAGCCCAAACGCCGCCACATAGGCCAGCACGAAGTATGCAAAAATTGTTGACCGAACCGACCGGTTGGAATCGCAGTGTTCTCGCAGCGGGCCAATCACAGCAGGCCCCGGCATCGCCAGACAAACCGCCATGGCCCCGCTGAGGATCGAGGCTCCAAAAAAAATCGGCGAGGACGGTTTCGTTTCGGTGGCTCTCACAACGGGTTGCCAGACAATGGAGATCGCGAACAACAATACGACGGCACCGGCCAGTAGTTTCAGGTAGATCGGATCAAGGAAAAGAAATCCCGTCAGACCGAACGGCAATCCAACTGCTCCGCCAATCATCAACGTCCGCAGCGCTTTCACGTCGCAATCCCGATACGTGCGAATGCACAGCATGACGGACATACCCAGGCTCAGAATGACCGTAATCTGCACAGCCTGCGTGCCGGCCAAGGCGATCAATAAGAACGGCATGGCGATCAGCCCAAAGCCAATCCCTGTCGCCGATTGAATCAGTGCAGCGAAGAACACCGCCCCGCAAATGGAAAACCACGGAATGTCGGCCGGCATGCTGTTCCTGTGGATGCGGTTCGGGCAAAGCGGTCCCACACACCTTCGCTCACCGAAGGCGTTCCCAAGACTAGCAAATGAATCGACCAACGCAAGACAGCACTAACGGGGATGTTAAAAGGGGGGCGAGACGCAGCTTGCTCGCATCTTTTTGACGCAAAGTCGCCAAGACGCAAAGCACCGCAAAGAAGCAGCAGGCAAGAAACAAACAACGGGGCAAAACGAATCGGCCGCTATTTTCCGCGGGATTCGATGGTTTCGCAGCAACTCGACATTCCTGTCTGGTCTGTACAGTCATTTCGCTGAAGCGTGTTGAATCGTTTTCACAGGATTTGATTCTTATTTTCAATCTTCTTTGCGAATCTTTGCCGCTTTGCGCCTTTGCGTCAAAAAAACAAACCCCGTCTCGCCCCCGCAGAAGGAACTTCGTTCTGACTGCTTCTTGATGGAAATGTCGCCGAGGATGGCTTGAAACCGCTCTTCCGTTGGATTTTGCGATCATTCGCGTCAATAATAAACACTCTGTTGAATGGGGTCGCTCATCGCATCGCACGTTTGGAGCAGTTCTTATGGCAGTTCGACTCAGCTTTTCGCTTCTTGTTCTTGCAGTCTCTGGCTGGAGTCCCCCTGCCGGTTATGCCCAGGAAAAAGCTCCGTCGAAGACAGTCGAGGCGGCTGTCGAGGCGAAAGATCCGGTCAAAGAGAAAGACGCGAACGCCGAACCGACCGACGCCGAGAAGACCGATGCCGAGGTTCTTGCCGGGCATTCCAATCACGGTGAGGCATTCAACGCGGGGCCGCGGCAGAAGGCCTATCTCATGCAGGGGACGGGAAACATCCAGTTCCCGGTGACGTCCAAACACCCCGATGTGCAGAAGTTTGTCGAGCAGGGGATTGGCCAACTACATGGCTATTGGTATTTCGAGGCCGAGCGATCGTTTCGACAGGCGGCAAAGCTCGATCCGGATTGTGCGATTGCGTACTGGGGCATGGCGATGGCCAATCGCAACAACAAGAAACGATCGGGCGGCTTCATGGCAAAAGCCGTCGAACGCAAAGCGAACGCCAGCCCCCGCGAAGTGCTCTACATCGACGCGCTCGCTGCCTACCTGAAAGAGAAGAACGGAAAGAAGCGAACGCAAGCCATCTATAAAGCCTACCAACAAATCATCGAGAAGTTCCCCGAAGATCTGGAAGCGAAGGCCCGCTTGGCATACACCATGTACCGCGGTCGTTCTTCATTGGGCAAGAGTTACGAGGAAGTGGATAAGGCTCTGCGCGACGTGTTGGCGGTCAACCCCATGCACCCGGTTCATCATTACCGCGTGCATCTTTGGGACTACAAAGACCCGTCCAAAGCGCTCGACTCCTCAGCGCTCTGCGGACAGGCATCGCCCTCGATCGCGCACATGTGGCACATGCCCGGCCATATTTATTCCCGGTTGAAGCGATATCAAGATGCCGTCTGGCAGCAGGAAGCCTCGGCTCGCGTCGATCATGCCCAGATGATGCGCGACTGGGTCATGCCGGATCAGATCAGCAATTTCGCGCACAACAACGAATGGCTGATTCGCAATCTGGCGTATGTGGGCCGCTGGCAAGACGCCGTCGATCTCTCGAAGAACATGATCGAACTTCCAAGGCATCCCAAATACAACACGCTGAGGCGCCGCGGTAGTGCCTATTATGGTCGCTTGCGATTGTTCGATACGCTTTACAAATTCGAGCTATGGGACGAACTCGTCGCTGCCGCGCAGGGACCGCACCTGGAAGCAACCAACAAAGACACCGCCGACGTGAAGCGTTTGCGCTACCTCGGTGTCGCCTATGCCGAGACGGGAGACACCGAGCAGGTGACCGAGGTGCTCGCCGATTTGGACGACCGACTGAAAAAGGCGCGGGTTGCGGAAAAAAAGAGCGCCGAGCAAAAGAAGGCTGCAGACAAACGGAAAAAAGAAGCGGAAGAGAAGAAAGCCGCAGCAAAGAAAAAAGCTGAGGAAGTAAAGAAGGCAGCAGAACAAAAGAAAGCGGATGAACTGAAAAAGCAGGAGCAGGAAGAACCTGCAGCTCCAGATAAGGTTGAGGGGAAAGACGACGCCGAGGCGAAAAAGCAGGCCGATGAAAAGCTGAAGGCAGAGGCTGCAAAGAAGGCGGCTGAGAAGAAGAAAGCTGCAGCGGCCAAAAAACCGAAGCCAAAGCCGCGCCCGAGTGCCGCAACCGTTCTGCGGCAGAATATCGAAAAAGCCATTGCCGCCATCGACGGACACCAGGCGTTGGCCGAACGGGACTACGCGGCGGCACTGCGTCTGCTGAGAAAGGCGAGCGAAGACGCCGTGCCGCTGGCACGCGTGCAAGCATTGTCCGGCGATCATGCCGGCGCGATCAAAGCGACCGAAACGTTCATGAAGAGCCGTCCCAATCGCACGCGAGCACTGGCCGCCAAAGTTGAGATCTTGTGGCTGGCCGACAAGAAAGACGAAGCGGCAAAGGCATTCAAAGCGCTCCAGAAATCCTCTTCGCAAGTCCAACTTGGTGCGCCTGTGTACGACCGGCTGACACCGATTGCGCAGGAATTGAAACTCCCGGCCGACTGGACCGTTGCAGCAGAGACGGCTGGCGACATCGGCAAACGCCCCGACCTCGACGTGTTGGGACCGTTTCGCTGGCAGCCCATGTCGGCACCCGCGTGGTCGCTGAAAGATCACAAGAACAAATCACATACCCTCAAACAGTTCCGAGGGAAACCGGTGATCGTGATCTTCTATCTCGGTCACGGCTGCTTGCACTGTGCCGAGCAGCTTGCCGCATTCGCGCCGATGGCGAAGAAGTTCAAGCAGGCCGGCATCGAAATGATCGCCATCAGCACCGACCCCATCGATGACCTGAAACAATCGATCGAAAACTACAAGGGGAAGATGCCCTTCCCGCTGGTATCCGATGCCAAGCTGGACATTTTCAAAGCGTACCGCGCATTCGACGATTTTGAAGATGTCCCGTTACACGGAACATACTTGATCGACGGTTCCGGCCGTGTCCGCTGGCAAGACATCAGTTACGAGCCGTTTATGGACCCGCAGTTTGTCCTCGACGAATCGAAGCGGCTCCTCGCTCAACCGGGCGTCACTTCGGTGGCCGTCGGAAGAACAAAGTAGAGACTCAAAACTGCATCCAACAGCGACAAACGGGAGTGAGATTGATGGCCGGAGTCGGTACGAAGAAGGTTTTTGAAGACGACCTGATTTCTGTCTGGCATATGGATCTTGAGCCGGGCGAGGAAGTTGGCCAGCACACGCACAAGCGGGACTACGTTGTCCGTATTGTCGCGGGGGCAACACTGGAAGTGTTCGGTCCCGAAGGCGAATCGCTTGGCACGGTGGACTTCGAGGCCGGCGGCGCGGTGAGTTTCCGAATCGACGGCGATCAAATCACCGCCGACCGCCCCGGCTATCCCGTCGTCCCCGCAACCCACAACGCCCGCAACGTGGGGACGACAACGTTTCGGGAAGTTCTGATTGAGTTCAAGACGTAGGCGGCATTCGCATGAGTGTCGTGCGGAACTGGATTTGAGCACGCAGCAGAACATATAATGCAGTCGAAATGGGTTGATCCTTCTGATGTACTCATCGGGGTGAGATTGTCCCGTGTTGGACTGTGCGGTCGTCAGTATGAATTGCGGTGATGCTCTCTTTCAGCTAAGCAAGTGAAAACGTTTACGCAGGCGAACTGAGTGCCGATGAAGCCCGATGGAACAGACAAAACTCCCGCAAAGCCAGCAAAGGAAGTGATTCCCCCCGAGACGATGGCAGGTCTGCGTGACACGAATTCCCACGACAGATCGAGCAAGTCTTCCGACGAAGTGGTTTTGACCGGGAGGTTTGGGCGATATCAGATTATCGGCTGTCTCGGTAAGGGTGGAATGGGGACGGTGTATCTTGCTCACGACACCGCACTGGATGCGCGTGTCGCGTTGAAGATTCCCAGTTTGAGCAACAGTGAAACGGCACTCGAACGATTCTCGCGGGAGGCGAAGGCGGCGTTTGCACTGCGAGATGTTCCTGGAATCTGCAGCGTTTTTGACGTCGGTGAAATCGACGGCCGCCATTACATCTCGATGCAATACATCGATGGGAAACTCCTTTCAGAGTTGAAGAGGCCGTTTTCCCCAAAGAAGGCCGCCCAGGTTGTTCGGCGGTTGGCCGTGTCTCTCGCCGCCGCACATCGCCAGGGCGTCGTGCACCGGGATTTGAAGCCATCGAACGTAATGATCGATGTGAACCAGAAACTGCTCATCATGGATTTTGGACTGGCACTCCGAGAAGACACGGTTGCCCCGCGGGTGACTCAGGACGGGATGACAATTGGAACGCCCCACTACATGGCGCCTGAGCAGGTTCGGGGTGATAAGGAACACATTGGACCGCAGAGCGACGTCTATAGCCTTGGGGTGATCCTGTACGAACTGTTGACCGGCGATGTGCCGTTTGACGGGCCGTTGATGGCGGTATTGGGACAGGTGCTGGCAGCCACCCCTGAATCTCCGTCACTCCGCGTCCCAGCAATCGATGCGCGGATCGAATCCATCTGCCTCAAGATGATGGCCAAGCAGACCGAAGACAGATTCCCATCGATGAAACTCGCCGCAGACGCTCTCGGCGACTATCTCGAGGGATCTGTGGACAGCGAATCGTCGAAAGCGTCGGCCGAACCGAAAGCAGAATCGGCCGTTCGATCTGAGGAAACGACAGGGCAGGAACAGGCCAAAACGATGCTGACTGCGGCAAAGAGGATGTTTGAGCAACGAGAGTATGAGCGGGCGTCGCAACTGTTGCAGCACATTCCCGAACAGCAACGCGACAGCGAGATAAGTTTGCTGCTGGCCGAATCGATCGATCTGTCCGATGAAGTCCAGCTGCTGACGGTCGAAATTGACCGGGCCGTTCGTAAGCAGGATACGGACCGACTTGCCCCTGCAGTGGAGCGGCTTTTGCAACTTCAGCCTCAGCACCGCAAGGCACGCAAGCTCCACAAGGAACTTGAATCGACGGGACTGCTCGGCTGGTCAATCGGCGACGCGAAAGGAAAGGCGAAGGCCAAGCAAAAATCAGGTGAGGCAGGGAATCATAAATTCCTGTGGATGTACATCGGCGGAGCGGTGCTTACCTTGGCCATTGTGATGGCAATCTTCCAGCTCTACGGAGTCGATCCTGATCAGGCGCGAAATGCGAAAACAGCAGCACGCGATCCCGTCACATTGATCAAGTATGAGGACGAACCTGGTGAGACATTTTATTTCCGCGTCACAGGGAGTACGACGGGTTTGATTTACGGCAGTTTGAATTATACGACAGACTCACTGCTGTCGGTTGCGGTCGTCCACGCTGGAATCCTCGCTCCAGACGAGTCCGGCATTGTCAAAGTGACCATTGTCGAATCGAGTTCCAGCACGACCTTCAACGGCACGGAAAAGAACGGCGTGACGAGTCACAATTTCAACGCCCCCGCTATTGGCTATCGAGTGGCGCTTGTGGCGAAAGACGTACCCTAGCATGCGATGTTTTCGCCTGTAGTGGATGTGCTCGACCTTCCTCAGGTTCCGCGATTCATCACAATTCCTCGCCCAGAATCGAACCCGTTTTCAACACGTGTTGTTGCCATTGTTTGGTGGTCAGGCGGCGGGAGCGGACGGGGGCTTCGGGTTTGTAGGCGTAACGGGCGGTGGCGTGTGCGGTGATTTGGGTCCAGGCCAACTCGCGGATGACGAGTTCCTCGTGCATCAGCCAGAAAACCAGTTGATTGCAGATGAACTGGTTCTTCCGCACGTCCTCGTCGGCGTAACCCCACAGCAGCGAGTAAATCGCGTTCCCACCCTTGTCGAATGCTTCGGCGAGTTCGGCCTTCAGTTTTGTCCGTTCGTCATTCGATGTCGGCATTTGGTCGCGCAGACCGTCGATGGCCGCCTTCCGCACTTCGGCATGCTTTGTGTTGGCCAAAGCGTCGATCAACGCCGCCCTTTGGCCGAGCATTGCCTGACATTCGACGGCCAACGCCACGGCGCGTTCGTCGGTCGAAGCTCGCAGTGGTATGATGGCTTCGGCAAATTCCTGCTGCCGGTTGAAAGAACCTGAAAAGAGTTCTGCGTCGGGGTTGGACTTCGTTGCGACGGCGAGTTTGTCCAGATCGAGCCAATCGGGCAGAGCGCGAAATTGTGGCTCGGGCAATCGCCCCGGTA
>JABISG010000121.1 GCA_018699955.1 Planctomycetaceae bacterium
AACTTGGGCTGGCGGCGTGTCACATCCGGTCACCGGGAAAACGCATCATTTTTCATCTCTCGTCCGCTGTAATACGCCCAGCAATTGCCGCACGCGCTGTAGATCGACACCGTCGGGGCGTTCCTTCAACAGCCAGGTGGTGTCATCGATTGCTTCATCAATGCGACCGGTCTGAAACCTGAGTACCGCGCGGAACCAACGATCCTCGGCTGAATCCGGATCGATCACCAGCACGGTTTCGATGTACGAGAGCAGCGATTCGGCGTCTTCCTTCGCACCGGCCACGCCCATCAGGTTTCGTAACATCCGGATGAGAATCGCACGCTTGGGCTGCGATTCGAGGAACGTCTTGTCGAGCGGTCCTGGAATCCGCGACTTCACCTGCCGCGTCGCCTCTTCGTCCGTCCACACGCGACCGCGGTCGAACGGGTCGATCAATTGCGGCTTTCCCTTCTTTGGCTCGTGCCGAACCACAAAATGTCCGGGCAATCCAACACCGACGACGTTCAAGTCAATCCGCCGCGCCATGTCCATGTACAACACCGACAACATAATCGGCAACCCCTCACGATCGTCGATGACTTCATTCAGGTAGCTATTGGACTGGTGATAATAGTTGGTGCGACTGCCATGAAATCCCAATTCCTCGAACAGGAATTTGTTCAAAGCGGACAGGCGAGTTGCTTCGTCTGCCTGTTTGTCGAACCCCTCTTTCAACTCGCCCGCCATCCGCTCGATTTGCCGAAGGTAGGCATCAACGTCCACTTCCTCATTGTCGATGGCGGCAATCAACAATGCGCCGCGAAGCAAGTCGATTTTGTCTTCGTCCTTCTTCAACTCCACAGCCAATTGATTCCTGACAGATTCCCGATGGACGGCGTCGGCCAGTTGCCGTAACCGTTGGGCCTGTTGCTCCAACTGCTTGGCGCGCCGCCGCAGAACGTCGCCGCTGTTTTCGGCATGGGGCAGAATCTTCGTGACCAGATCGTGTTTGGGTGGTCGGGCTGCCGGAATCCCTTCGACGATGGCCGTAATTTGCTTCACCGCAGCCGCATCGGGGCGCGAGGGACGGATCTGCTTGGCAACTTCAAAGCGTTTGAATTCAGCGGTGGTGTGACGAAACTTGGCCAACCCGACGCGTCCTTCGAGGAATTGCGAGTCCTTCGATTCGATGACCAATTCATCGTTGATGAAGCACTGGATTTTATCTTTTTCCAAACGCACCTTCAGCGTGTTCCACTCGCCGGCGCGGTAATGGCGGCTGCGAATATCTTCGAGTACCTTCCACTGAAAAACATCAGCACCGTCGAAGCGACTGAGCCGCAGGCCGCCGTTGCTGGGATAGAAACCGTAGTGTTTCTGATCTCCATTGGAATGAAAGACGAGTCCAGCCGCTCCATCTTCTTGATCCATGCGGACGGTCACCGCAACTTCAAACGGCAACTTGGGCGTCTTCGTCGTCGAAAGAGCGATCGACCGCGCTCCGATTCCCTTACCTCGCCCTTCAACCCGGATTCGGCCCGCCCGTTGTTTCCATTGCGCACCGAACAGCGGTGTCCACTCCTTTGCGCTGAGAGTACCAATCGTCAACCACCGCGACATGGGCACCGGATTCGGTTTTTCGATCAACGGCTTCAACGCATTGATGGGGACAGCGAAGCCCAGGTTGTCGGTCACCAGCGACTTCAACGTAACAATTCCGACCACGCGCCCCTGCGCATCGAGCACCGGTCCGCCACTGTTGCCCGGTTCAATGGGAATGGCCAACTGTAGCATCGTCTTCTCGTCGATCTCTTGCGTGCCACTGAGGACGCCGGCAACCACGCTGTGCTTCAAACCACGCGGATTTCCGAGCGCGACAATCGGCTCGCCCTGTTTGATCGCGCCAGAGTCGCCCAATGCCAGCGGCGGCAGACTCTTGTTGTCGATGCGCAGAATCGCCAGGTCGGCAACGCGATCAGTGGCGTGAACGGAAACGACGTCGAACGACTTGCCATCGGCCGTTTGCACCGAGATGGGACGCGCATCGCCAATGACGTGCAGATTGGTTGCAATCAGCCCATCGGCCGAAATGACGAATCCCGACCCGACACCCGCTTGCCGACCATCGCGATCTTTGTACGAGACGACCACCACCGACATCCGCGCATCGGCGGCAAGTTGCTCGACCGTCTTTGCCGACGTCATTGGGGCGGGGGCTGCGACGGGGCGTTCTGAAAGTCCCGGTTCGTCGGCGACCAGCAAAGCCGGTGAGAAAAGAAAACAGAGCGCACAAAGGCGAACGATGAATCGCATTCGGTTTCTCCAGATTGTTCCTGCAACGCAAAGTGCAACGTCTCACTCACCATGTTAACGCAACATGCCGTGGATTGCCCAGTTGCCGACTGCAACTGCTTGACTGACATCGTGACAGAGCACTGTTACAATCGCTGATCGCTTCGCCCTTCCTGAAGTGTCAACGAATAACAAATCGGCAGCCGCGGTGAGATCATAACCGGAGCATGCATGACGTTTGCAACGACAACCGCCGGCGGCGGACTTTCGTTTCTCGATTACCTGATCATCGGCATCTACCTGCTGTCGATGCTCTGCATGGGACTGTGGATCGCACGCAAACAGCAATCGACCGACGATTTCTTCGTCGGTGGTCGCAACCTGCCTGCCTGGGCGGTCGGCATCAGCCTCTTTGCCTCGCTGCTCTCGACTATTACTTTCCTCGGTATGCCCGGCGAGATGTTCCGTACCGGCGTTGCCTTTCTCACACGGCAATTGGCGTTGCCGTTGGTGTTGGCGGTCGTCTGGTTCCTGTGGATTCCCTTCTTCATGCGGCTGAATCTGACCAGTGCCTACGAATATCTCGAACGCCGATTCAATTACACAGTGCGGGCGTTGGCGGCAGTGTTTTGCCTGCTGTTGTTGTTCGGCTGGATCTCCGTTGTCGTCCTCACCGCATCGCGGGCGATGGCGGAAATTGCAGACATCAATCTGAGCTGGTTCTTTGGCCACAACACGCTGGCCACGCAGTTGCACGCCGACGGATCGGCGCGGATCGGCGCAGAAGATTTCCTGCACGACGGAACGACTTTGGCAGCGCGCATCCGCGCTGCGGCAATAACCGATCAGCCAACTCCGCAGAAACAGGTTTGGGATATGCTTGGCGAGCAGGTGCAACAGCGCTGGCCGAGCGCTGAAATGGGAAATCCGATATCCAGCGAGTCAAAGGAGTTCGTCGCCGAGTCGTTGTCAACAATTCTCAAGCGACGTGATCTGTATGACGAATCCGTTTGGCAGTCAGTGCAACTGAAGGGCGCGGCGAAAACGTACCTGAAAGCGGGGATCGACAATTTGAGCGACGTCGATGTTTCGCATCTCAACCGGTCGCTGCTTGTCTCTGCGTTTCCCGATGAGATCGAGCCGCGCCGACCGGCATTCCGTGATGCCGACATGCACATGATCATTCTCTGCATTGGAATGTTCTCGGTGTTGTATACAACGCTGGGGGGAATCCGGGCCGTCGTTTGGACCGATGTCATTCAGTTCTTCATCCTGATGGCGGGCGCGTTCTTCACGATGGGCTTTATCGCCTGGATTACCAGCTCGGGACTCAGCGATTGGCTGGAAACTTCAAAGGCCCACAGGCACGAAGCGGTCGAGTGGTTCACGCCCGATATCGGTGATCGTTCAAGCGTCGCGTTCATTTCGTTGGGAATGTTCTTCTGGTTCATCTGCACGCACGGTTCCAATCAGGTGGCGTTGCAGCGGTACTTTACGGTCAAAGATGTGCGATCCGCGCGCAAAAGTTATCTGGTCAGCGCCGTGGCGAGTGTTGGCATTGGTGTGATTCTGGCAGGCGTTGGCATTTCGCTGATGCACTTTATTACGCAGTACGATTTGCCGTCATCGTCGGGAATCACATCGGTGGTCGATTCGGTTCGCAACACGGCACAAGACGGACTCTTTCCGGAGTTCATCCGGCTCTACCTTCCCAGCGGAATGCGAGGCATGGTTGTGGCGGCGTTGTTTGCCGCGGCGATGTCGACCATCGATTCGGGAGCCAACTCTGCCTCAACTATCATCACCGTCGATTTCTTCCGGCGTTTCGATCCGGCGGCAGGTGCGGACAGCGAATTGAGACGTGCACGCATGCTAACGGCAACGATGGGCATAATCGTCGTCGTCTACACGATCGGTCTATACCATCTCTCGAAAGGGACCGACATCATCAGCCTGTGTCAAAAGGGCTTCAACTGCTTCCTGGGACCGCTCGGTGCATTGTTCGTGCTGGGAATGTTTTCAAAGCGGGTCACAGCGAAATCTGTCGTCCCGGCGTTTCTGCTGGGTGAAGTTTTCGGCGTCTGCAGCAGCTACAGCAAAGACTTGTTCGACTTCAACTTCTCCACGCACCTCGTCATCGCGGGCTCCTGGTTGGTGACCATCGTCACCGCTCACACATTGGCCATCGTGCTCCAAACCAAAGCCACCGACGAACAACGGCAATTCCTTTGGATGCCGGTCATTCGCAGCGGTGAATTGCCGAAATAAGCAGTTTAGCGGCGGGCCAACGCCCCGCTCGATGCTGAAACGCGGTCGAAATGACCACGCGTGTTGTAAAATTGATGCCGATTTGCCTCAGCGGCAAGAATCTGTGTAATTCCACAACCCCTTAATAGAAAATAGCTTAGGGAGAACACCTCAAGAACCCCGACGTTTTGGCATCGCGATTGCATTTCAGGGTGACTACTCCGATAAGCGGAGCTTTCACCATCAACGAGGAATCGCACCATGTTTCGATGTTCAACGCCATTTTGTATTGCGGTCGCACTAGCTGCCCTCTCCTGCTCGCCCGCGAATGCCGCGCTGAAACTGGTTGGCTCGAAGATCCGTGTCTCCGGCCGCATCGCCGACATGACGCAAATGACCACGGCGTCCGGCTACCAGTTCCGAGTCGGACTGAGCGGTTTGAGTTACCAGGGCCGAGTCGATCGCGCTTTGTTAGATCAAAAGGACTCCGAAAAACTGACGATCTGGCTCGCGCTGCGTGACATCGTCATCACAATTAACAGCACGTCGATTTCCGGTCGGCCCGGCCGGGCAAACTGCGGTCCGGTCAACATTCAACTCGGTCACCGCCGCGACTTGTGGATCGCATACGATTTCAAGAAATCCAGCGATGCCAGGCAACCGGCGCTAAAACTTTTGAAAACGCGGTTCGCACTTCCGGCCGATAACTGGTCGGTCGGCAGCCCGTCATGGGTCAGAGTCTCCGGCTTTGGGATGTCACGCTCGAAAGTGGTAACGGGCCTACGCAGCGGGCTGATCGAAAACAAGAAGCAGATCGAAAAGCGGATGATCGACGTCTCACCGACTATGTTGTCGAAAGTCGCGCCGGTTCCAAACAACACGCCCGTCGATCGGCGATCCATCGCGCCGGCCGTTCACAAGAAACTGAAGAGCAGCGGCTTCCTTTCCATGAAGCCCGAACCGGCAATTGATCTGGCCGGCATCCTCAGCTGAGTGACACGAGGAGTCCGCCGATCACTGTCTGCCGGCGAATTTCAGCCAGGCAATTCGCGCCACAGAAACTGCCTATTTGACAGTGAAGTTTCGCGAAAACGTTGCCACGCGCTTGCTGAATTGATCCTCGACAATGAGTACCAGCGCATACGACCCGCTGGTTGCCTTCGCCGGAATCTGCAACTCATAGCTGTGATAGTAATCGCGGCGATGATTGCGGCAGAGATCGGTCGTCGCGTCAAACGGGATTGTCTCAATGACTTCCGAACCTTGCGGCGTGACCTTATGGATTTCAATTGTTGATTGCAACTGCGTTCGGTAGATGCCATCGCTACCACGATCGCTGGTGAAGTTTTGGATTTCACCGTACACCATGACGGGCTGACCTGGATTGAATACGTTGCTTTCGAACGCTTCGTAATTTCCAAAGCTGGAAATCTTCGTGCAGAAATCAACGTTGCGGATTTCGAGTTTCGCAGTCTCCTGCAATCGCTGAATCGCAGAACGCAACTGGGTAATTGTCTGAGTTGCGCGATCGTCCTGATTCGGAATTCCTTCGACGTCGAAGTAATTCGCAAGCGACCACATCACTTGCGTCCAGAATTCCTGGTCGGCCGGCTCGAGTCCGCGCACACGTTCCAATGCCCGCGCCTGTTGGCCCGACATCAAGTAGAGCATGCGCAGGTGGACTTGCTTTTCGACAAAGTCCTGCCGACGAGCGACAATGAGTTCCCGACGGCTGTTTTCATCGAAGTTGTTGCCGACCGACAGTTCATCGGCCTGCTCCCAAGCCGTCTGAGCGGCATAGGCTTGTTCCTCTGCCGCGACGATCAGCCTCTGTAGCGAATCGAGCCACTGCGCGGTCATCGCATCGGACTGCTGATACGCGGACAACATGCCGTTGCCGTCCTGTCGATGAACCGTCGAAGTGTCGATGCCGGCAAACTGAAGCGGATTGCCTTGGGCATTGAAGCGTGATTCCGTCACGGCCGGATACTGCTGACGTGTTGCCGCCTCGTCGCGAAAGTCCTGTTGATCGGGCGAATCCGTCATCTGCCGGTTGGCCGAAATCACCGGACGTTCCCTCTGAGACCGGAGAAAATCCGTGTTGCCGGCATCCGTGCGTTGCCGTGTCTCTTCGGCATACGTCCTTCGCGTGGCCTGTTCGCGCATCTCCTGTTCTCGCATCATTTCAGCAGATCGACGGGCTCCAAATGATTGCGGACCGCGCTGTGAGTCGTATCCCCGATTGTCGATGATGGGAATGCGTGAGTTGTCAGCGAATGATTGCGAATGACCGAAATCTTGCCCACGGGAGCGCGGCGCAAATTCGTCACGACTGTCGGCCACGGGACGCACACCACCGGATTCTGGTCGCTGCGAATCGGCGAATCGCTCGCGTCCGCCCGCCGGCCATTCATCTGACGCCCGCCCATCGAATCTTTTACGGTTGCCGGGATAGTTCGCACCGAGTCCTTGATACCGTTCGTACGTCTGATCGCTACGGACATCGGCCAATTGCTGATTCTCCGGCTGCTTCTCAATCCGCATTCGCCGCAACTTGAGAATATCCACAATCAACGGCGTATCTAACGACTTGAAGTCGGAGAGCAATCGCTTGCGCTCATCGGGAGTCGCATCGGCTAATTCTTCGCGAATGAGTTCCTCTATGGTAGCATTGCGCGGTGAGGTGTTGCCGTCGTCGTCGCTTTTGGAACTGGCCCGGCGAAATGGATTTCGCGTGGCCAGATTTTTATCCGCCTGCCTTGCATTGTTACCTGTACCACCGAACAACGAATTGGAATTCGCGCGGTTTACCGCGTTGCAGCCGGTGGCAACAAATAACGAGGCAATCAGTCCCCAGCACATGATGTGGGAGCGACCCATGATTGTCGTCCTTGGTGGGAACGAGTGATTGTGAATTGATGGAGAGACGAGCGAATCGGAATCGGCAGGACCAACGTTGTGGACGCCGGTTCGGTCTGCGCGGAGGTGATGGTCGCGAAAAATACTGGAAAACGCGAAATCTGGCAAGACGGCTTAGTATTGCCGGGAAAATAAGTTTCCGATTCAACAATCGGGGTGGCTGGGATCGACCAAACGGGAACCCCCAGCCAACGCAAAGTCTGGGGGCTACGCTCTGAAAACTCCGCTTCGATCCCAGCCACCCGTCGAAAATTCGTTTCGGTCGCATTTCATCGCCGAATCCGCCTGCAACAGTTGATCGAAAAACAGAATCACGGCGGAGTGACCGAGTGTACTCGTAACCTATGTTACAACCACAGGTTAAGAGAACCGTGCGGCATTGGCTGCGGATTGACCAAAAACCAGGTCGGAGTTATACTTCCGCCCCTTCCCACTGGGCTCACCTCTACGTCAAGGACGACGTTTCATGAGCAACGCGGCAGCTACACGCGTCATTCCCCATACGCACGTCGAACAGTTGCGACAGGCGCGCGCGGTCTTGCGGTCCGAAGCCGGCGCGCTCGAAGAGATTGCCGGGAAGCTCGACTCAAGATTCTGCGCAGCGGCCGACTTGCTCTTTGAGTGCGGTGGCCACGTCGTCGTTTGCGGAATGGGCAAGGCCGGTTTGATTGGCCAGAAAATTACCGCGACGTTGTCATCGACGGGAACGCGGTCGATTTTTCTGCATCCGGCTGAAGCCGTTCATGGCGACCTTGGTTGCCTGCATCGCAACGATGTTTTCCTCGCGCTTTCCAACAGCGGCGAAACCGACGAGCTATGCCAGCTCATTCCGGTGATTCGGCAACTGCAGATTCCCGTCATCGCGGTGACTGCCCATGATTCAAGTACGCTGGGCAGCAGCGTCGATGTCGTCGTCGAACTGGGCCAATTGCGCGAAGCGGGAGTCCACGGCTTAGCGCCAACAACCAGCACCACAGCCATGCTGGCAGTCGGCGATGCACTCGCGTTGGTCGTCAGTCAACGGAAACAGTTTTCGCCGCAGCAGTTTGCGAAGTTTCACCCCGGTGGATCGCTGGGGTACCGTCTGAAGCAAGTCAGCGAAGTCATGCGGACGGCCGACGGTCTGCGCATCGAATCCGAACAAATGACGATTCGCGAAGTCTTTCGGAATCGGCGGCACTCCGGTCGGCGAACGGGAGCCGTCATGCTCACTGGCACCGACGGACGGCTTTCGGGTTTTTTCACCGACAGTGACTTCGCACGGCTGGTGGAACAGCGGCGTGAATCTCAACTCGATCGGCCCATCTCGGAAGTGATGACAAGCGACCCCATTACCATCAGCCCGACGGCGCTTCTAAGCGATGCCGTCGAGGTACTTTCAACCAAGAGGGTGAGTGAGCTTCCCGTCGTCAATTCAACCGGGAAACCGGTCGGCTTGATCGACATTACCGACGTCATCAGCTTGATGCCGTCCGAACAGAGTGACGAGCAATCGGCATGACAGGCAAATTCAATCAGGCAGTCACAGCGAACGGCGAATCGTTTGCTGCCCCGTTAGTTTCGGCGTGGCACAGTTTCGGCATTGTACATCACAACTAGTGAGCGGAATGGAACTTTCTCGGCGCGGATTCTTAACTGTTTCAACGGCCGTCAGTCTATCGGGTCTGTACGGAGCGTACGCGCAGTTTGTCAATCCGCTGGTCACGCCGACACTGAGCGTGTCCGCTGTAGGACGCGACTTGGGTCCGATTCAGCCCCCCGCAGATAGCCGACAAATTGCCGACCGTTGGCTGTCGTCGCAACCCTGGGCCGCGCGGGCGGATTACCAGTTGCGGACGGGGGAAGCATTCGTTTATTTCAACGAATGGGAGCCGACCGATTCCGACAAGGCGGTTCGTCTGACGCCGTTCGCGTTGGTCTGGATGACCGAAGGCGATGACGGGGCCGAACCAATCCGAATTTCCTGTGACTCGGCCTATCTACAGTTTCCTTCCGAATTCAAAATGCCCAGCGCCAATCCGGGGCGTGTGATCGGAGGCAAATTGGAAGGCAACGTTCGCATCCAAGGCAAAGACGGCTTGGACATTGTCGGCAAGAACTTCGTGTTCTCTGAGTCGGCGATGCGAATCTGGAGCGACAACCCCGTTGAATTTTCCCACGGTCCCCATCGCGGACGCGCGCAACAATTTCAGATGGAACTAATTCCCGATGAGACGGCCGACCCGAATGACTCCGTTGCGGTTTCGGGAATCAAGAGTGTGCAGCTGCGCAAGAACGTGGTCATGGACATGCAACTTGACGAGGAACTCCCAGCGGCGAAGAAATCTGCAACTGGATCGCAGGCTGATGCAATGCCATCGGCACCGGTCCATATTCGCTGTAACGGAAGCTTCTCTTTTGTAACCGAGACCAATGTCGCAACGTTTGAAGACACTGTGCGGGTTCGCAAGCCGGTCGCTGCAGGGGAATACGACGAATTGGAGTGCGACAAACTAACGCTGACCTTTAAGCCAGATGACGACGACGCGGAAACTCAGCCGGACCCTGATTCCGTGCGGTTTGAAGGCATTTCCGGGAATCTCACTTTCCAACGATTATTTGCGGTCGGAAAGAAGGTCATTCTCGTCTCCAAGACCAACGATATGCGTTCGTACATGGACCAGTTAGAATACAATGCCACCGACCGTCTTGTCGTTCTCACCGACAAGAAACGCGTGCGTGTGTTTCAGGGTGATAGCGAACTGAACGCTCCGGAAGTCAGCTTGCTACAAGACGAAGAGGGTGCGGCGAAGTCGGTGTGGTGCCGCGGCGCGGGCCAGCTGACATTCTACGATAAGAAATCGGGCCAGATTCAACTCCACGCGAAATGGGCAAAGCAGTTGCGGAAGTATCCCGATCCCTATTCAGATCTGGATGTGATCGAATTGGACCGAGATGCCATTGTGCGGCAGCCGCTTCAACAATCGGGACTCGCGGCCGACTTCATCAAGCTTTGGGTTGAGCCACAAGAGGAAGATTCGAAAGAGTCGCCAGCCGTAGCAAATCGGTCGAAAGAGACGGGCGAAGAACCACAGCAATTCCGTATCGACCATATGCATGCCCTGAAAAACGTCGTGATGATCAGCCCGGAAATGCATGCCGACACCGATCGTTTGGAAGTCTGGTTCGAGGAGGCCGACCTTCCGCCTCAGCCAGAAACAACGTCTGCACAAGACCGCAAACACCAAGAGAACACAGCCCCACCCAATGTCGGCGATCGCATCGCTTCTACTCAGACGAGTTCCAGTGGCACGGCGAAGAACGCGAATGGTAGCAGTCCACAAGAGAACCCATTCCTGCCCGACCAGCAGGAGAAGTCTCGCAACAAACAAATGACAGCGGCCCCTGTCGCGAAAAAGAAAAAGGAGCCGGCGGTCATCGTCAGCGACCTGATTCGCGCACGGATTTTGCACGACAGAGTTCGGCAACAGTCGCAGGTTGCCGAAATCTGGACCATCGGCAACGTCGAGGTCACACAACCGGGCAAGCTGGGTGAGCCGCCGCTGCGGATCTCCGGCGACCGGCTGCACATGCAGAATCAATCGGAGGCCGACCAACTCGTCCACGTGTTTGGCGCACCGGCCCACATTCGCGATCGGCAAATGCACATTCAGGGCAGCAATGTGCATCTCGACCGCAATCGGAATCACGCATGGGTCAATGGCGCAGGATTGCTGCAGCTGCCGGTGGACAAAGACCTTGATGGCAAGCCGTTAAAGACGCCGCAAATCCTGGATATTTGGTGGAAGGACAAGATGACCTTTGACGGCAAATCGGCAAAGTTCCTCGGCGACGTCCTGACGAGTCTCGAACACAGCCGCATGCGCTGCCCGGAAATGGAAGTGTTGCTGACTGAACGCATTTCCTTTGCCGACGTTGATCGCGATGACCGAGATGCCGACGACAATCCCAAGGTCGATGTCAACTTCATGATCTGTAAAGGCGGCGTTGATATCGAAAGTCGCGAATACGTCGAACAGCAACCGGTTCAAATCCGCCGCTCCCATTTTCGCAATCTGACCTTGAATAAGGCCACCGGAAAGCAACTGGCAAACGGCCCAGGTTGGATTACCGTTTGGCGAAAAGCGGAAGGCAACCGCGCCGGTCTCTCTTCAATTGCAACCGTTCGTGCCAACAAACCACTGCAAGCCGACACGGCAGAGTGGGAGTATTCCCGCATCGATTTTTCCGGCAAGTCGGACGGAAACATGAAGGACCGATTCACCACTTTCAGCGACCGCGTTGAGGTTGTTCACGGTCCGGTCGAACAGCCGCTCAGCATCATCGATCCCGATAACATCCCCGAGAACGGTGGCTGGATGCGGTGTGACCAAATGCAGCTGACACAGTTTGAAAAAACTGAAACGACGCCCGCCTACATCAAAATGCTGGGAAGCGGCAACGCAGAACTGGAAGGCCGAATGCCGGGCCGGAGCCGTTCCGAAACGCGAGGCGAAAGTTTTCGTGCCCGCGCCGACACCATCAGCTTCGACGAGTCGAAGGGACTTTATATCTTGCGATCTCGTGGAAACCGAACGGCAACCGTCTGGCGGCAGAAACAGCGCGGCGACGAATACAGCTCCCACGATGCGAAGCGGATAGAGTTCATTCCCGCGCTGAACCAGCTGAAGACCAACCGCGCCAGCGGCACAATCGGCTTCGAATGACGGGCGTCGCACCTCCAAAGCCCAAGGGCCGCGTCCCGTGGGACAAAACCCCGTCACACATACTCCAGCGGATCCGAAAGCCCTGCGGATTCAAACCCTTGCAGCCGCAATTGGCATGAATCGCAACGGCCGCACGAACGCCCCTGCCGATCCGGATCGTAGCAACTGACCGTCAATCCGTAATCAACGCCCAGTTCGATCCCGCGCCGGATAATCTCTGCTTTTGTCAGCGACAGCAGCGGCGTATGAATCTTCCAGCCACCGTCGCCTTCGACGCCCACCTTGGTGGCGAGGTTTGCCAGTTGTGTGAATGAGTCGATGAACTCGGGACGGCAGTCGGGATAGCCACTGTAATCGATCGCGTTGACGCCGATGAATAAATCCGTGGACTGCAGCGTCTCGGCCCAACCCATTGCGATCGAAAGGAAAATCGTATTCCGCGCCGGCACGTATGTGATCGGAATCGACTGCTGCATTTCGGCTTCGTCGCGGTCTTTCGGCACATCAATGTCGTCAGTTAACGCCGAACCGCCGAACGCTCGCAGGTTCAAATCAAAGACAACGTGGCGGCTTACCTCGCCAGCTGCGCAAACCCGCCCCGCGGCTTCCAACTCAAATCGATGTCGTTGTCCATAGTCGAACGAAAGCGCAAAGCACTCGAAACCCTGGCTGCGGGCAACTGCCAGAGTTGTCGCCGAGTCCAAACCACCGCTAACCAGTACGACCGCGCGCTTCACCGATTCAGACATCACTCATCCTTGATCTCATATGCTCCAAAACTCTGCTTGCCTGATATTAGTAGCGATAATACTTCGGCCGGTATCCCCCCCGATAGCCAAACAGGCTCTGGTACCGGCTGTAGGGGCCGCGGGTGGTGTCGAAGTAATGTCGCATTACCGGCAAGTTGAGCAGGTAGGGAGCAGCAGGCGGTCTCGGAGCGGGTGCCCTCACCACAACTTTCTGCGGCCGAGCATTGCCAGTTAGAATCTCCATTGCTGCATCGTGACGATACGACGGATTCGCGTTGAACTCGACCCGGCTGAAAGGAATCGAACGAAGAATTTGGCGGTATTCTGACGTATGTTTCGGATGCGGTTTGATGATCGGCATACCATCTTTGGCAGCCTCTTCGGCCTGTTCAATGTCGTTATTGGATTCTTCCTGGACCGCCACCTGCAACTTAACTGCCGGCGTGCTTCGTGGCGTGATCACAATGCCCGTCGCGGCGTCGGTTCCATAAACGACTGGTGCAGTCGACCGATCGGCAGCGTCTGCCGCCGCAGTCAGAGTCATGCCCGACATCAGGCACACCGTTACGATTCGGCCGAGGGCCGATGCTTTGTGAAATGTCATTGGTGCAGACCTCGTTAGACCGGTATTCGTGAAAATCGCGATGCTTGCTAAATGCCCGGCAGCGCAAGTGGCTCAATTGGCGAAATACGTCATCGCAGCCGGTGCGGCGGACCGAATGAGTCCGACAATTCAACTTAACGCAGCCGGCAGACCCGTGTCAATTTCCCCACAATGTCGCGACGAACCAGGTCCAGCTTCGGCTTGAGTTGAAGTGATCGGATTGCCGATGTCGTGAATTGAATCACCGTCCCGAGTCACGCGGCCAATTCGCTGCTTGACGCTTGCGCAGTAGGCGTGTTACAACTACGGGTACGCTGTAGAACGTGTCACCCAGGGGGTGGCGAGATGCGGTCTGCCGGGATTTGTCGTCCGGCGGCAGGTAGATTGGGAATCCAATGGCCAGTGTCACGATTCAGGTTATCGAAGGTCTCGAACGGGGCCACGTTTACTCCGGCCTGGTTCCGCCCGTTTCTATCGGCCGTGAAGATGACAACCTCGTTCGGCTGAATGACGAACGCGTCAGCCGGTTTCATGCCAAGTTGCAGGAAGATGGCGACCGAATCATCCTGACCGACCTCGACAGCACCAACGGAACCCGCGTCAACGGCCATCCCGTGCAAATGCGGGTCATGCAAATCGGCGATCAGGTTTCGGTCGGCCGTTGCCTGTTGATCTTCGGTAGCCGTGATGAAATTGCGGCACGCCTCGAAGGACAGCCTTCGCGCAACGTCGGCGGTTCCGATGCCGGCTCGAATGTCACTGTCGAAGTGAGTGCCGAGGCCTGGGAGAGCGGCGATCATCTCGAAGAGCCGATCGCATTGGAAGAACCGAGCAACTCTAACGACGACGAGTCGTGCGACACCGACGCCAACTTGCTGGCCGAGCTATTCCCGGACGGGCCGCCAAGCCCGCCGCGCGATCTGCGTCCGATACAGCGGGCCGAAGTTTCCGACATGCTCGCGTTCGTTCACGAGCAGATTCGCACGGTCTTGCAATCGGCTTCGGAAGAACTGACCAACGAACGCGACGCGATGAAAGTCATGCGTGTCGCATGGCCGGCCTGGCAACGGCTGCTCAATCTCGAAATGGATCTGGCCGTCTACTTGAAAAAGATTGCCGACCCGGACGAGTGAGCCGCGTGGTTTTCAAGCTGCAGCGCGCGATTGAAATTGGGCGGCCGGATTTCGCGTTTGACCGGCGCTGACACGCAATACCCAGTCTTCCAATGGGAAATACTGAGCGTTCAACTGCCGCGTCTTCGGAAAAAGGCGAAGCGAGTTGCATGAATCATCAATGCGCCGACGCTGCCGATGAGTAAACCGCTCTCGAACCACCACCAAAAGTGATTCGCGCGTTCGAACGAAAGAATAGCCCATACAGAAGGCGCCGACAACCATGCTGCCCAGAATGCGCACCGCACTGCGGATGGCACGAGCGCCTTTCGAGTGACCCATCGCCGCTAGCAGGGCGAGTGAAAGAATCACTACTGTCAGAATCGAGATTTCGGGGTGACCGAAAAGCATGATTCTTGCCAGGAATTGCGACCTAGCGTTTCGAGAACTGGAAGCTTTTGCGGGCTTTCTTGTATCCGTACTTCTTGCGTTCGACCATTCGACCGTCGCGCGTCAGGAATCCGCCGTCGGCGAGCACGTGGTGCAGGTCGGGATCCATCACTTGCAATGCACGGGCGATGCCTAGAACAATTGCGCCGGTTTGGCCGGTGGTGCCACCACCATTGACGCGGACCCAGACATCCACCTTGCCCAGCTGTTCGGTTGCTCGCAATGGAGCATTGACCATCTGGCGATCACGTTCGACACAGAAGAAATCTTCCAATGTTCGACCGTTGATGGTCATCTTGCCGTCGCCGGCTTTGATCCGCACGCGGGCGACCGACGTTTTTCGGCGACCGGTTCCCATGGCGACGCCGAATTTATCGACGCGACCGCGAATGACCGGTGCGACTTTTTCCGCTTCCTCTTCGCCTTCCGCTGCCGGCTCGCCACTGCCAAGCGTCAACTCAGATGCCGCATCGTCAGCGGTTTCCGCTTCGTCAGCAGCAGGAGCCGCTTCGTCAGCGGCTGCCGCCGGTTCCTCGGCTGCTGCATCTGTTTCGGCCACAGCATCGACCGGTGTCGGCTCTGTTTCCGAAACCGGAGGAGCTGGCTCGTCGGCGGGAGTTGTTTCGGGAGTTTCGTCTGCCATGGAAATCCATCCGGAAGCGTGTTTTGGCCAGCCTAAAATAACGACGTTGTTCAACGTCGCCTGAAAAACAGGCCGAATTTGAAAGGAATGTCTAAATTAGCTAAGCAAATAGTCTGGAAAATCCTGCGGCTGTTGTGCCTGATGCGGGTGTTCTCCGCCAGTATACAGTTTCAGCTTCTTCAGCATCGCCCGTCCCAACTTGCTTTTGGGGAGCATGCGGCGGACAGCTTCGTGCAGAATCATCTCGGGCTTCGCCTCCCAGACATCGGCCGCTGACGTATTCGTCTGACCGCTGGGATATCCCGAATATCGTTGGTAAGTCTTATCGAGCATCTTCTGGGTGAAGTAGGGATGCCGCGGGTGGGCCAAATCCCTGCCACTGAAGCGAACCTTCTCCACATTAAGGACGATCACATTGTCGCCACAATCAACGTGCGGAGTGTAACACGCCTTGTGTTTGCCCATCAGAACGGTCGCAATTTGTGTCGCCAACCGGCCGACAATCCAGCGATCAGCATCGACGACAAGCCAACCCGGCTCGACCGCCTCTTTCTTCGCCATAAAAGTTTTTTGCACTACCGCCATCGTTGAAACCCTAATCAGAAATTGCAGTACCCAAGCCATAACCTTGCGGCACCAAATAGTTTGCGTTTCTGGCCCGATGCAGAATTGGCGAGAAACCAAGCCAATTCACACATCCAGCTAATCGGTGCGGTTGCCATCCCTTACGGACGATCTCCGACGCCAATATGGACCGAAACGTAGAAGATTAGCGACTTTGCGGCTGCGATTCAACAGACAGCCGCCTAAAATTCGGGTCTGGTCAGTTATTCGTGGCAGTTCAGCTTGTGTCGCGGTGGCTTCCAGCCGCCATAGTTGCGTCAACATATACGGCGGCTGGAAGCCACCACTACGAAAGTTTCGCCATCCGCAACTGCATCTTGCACGAAAACGCGATCCGCGATACAAATTCCCGCTCTCTGCACGGCAATTCGGGCCGTAACATCGAGTGGGCCGTACGGTTACGGCCCGTTGCCCACTCTGATGCCCTTATTTCTAAGAACCGACGACGGCACGGATGCTGAATCGGCTGCGGCAATGGCTCTGCCCCGACCTGGCCATCGACCTGGGGACGGCGAACACACTGGTCGCCATTCAGGGCGAGGGGATTACGCTCGAAGAACCTTCGGTCGTTGCCCTGCAAAAGGGAACGCGTCGGGTGTTGGGCAAAGGGACGGCTGTCGGAAAACTCGCGCGGCAAATGCTCGGCCGCACGCCCGATTCCATGATCGCGCTGCGTCCGCTCAAAGATGGCGTCATTACCGACTTTGAACTCTGCGAAGCCATGCTCCGCTACTTCATTCGCAAGGCCAGTCGGCAATCGATGGGATTGCGACCGCGCGTCGTCATCGCGGTCCCCGGAGGCATCACGCCGGTTGAGAAACGGGCCGTCTTCAACAGTGCCGAACGTGCCGGTGCGGGTCAGGTGTATCTGATCACCGAATCGACGGCTGCCGGCATCGGAGCGGGGTTACCAATTTCCGAACCGATGGCAAGCATGGTCTGCGATATTGGTGGCGGCACAACCGAAGTCGCCATCCTCAGTCTCGGCGACACCGTCGTCAGCCGCTCCATTCGCATCGGCGGCGACGAGATGGACGAAGCCATCGTCGAATACATGAAACAACATTTCTCGCTACGAATTGGAGTGCAGTCGGCCGAGCAGTTGAAGCTCCACATCGGCAGTGCGTTCCCGCTCGACCAGGAATTGACGAGCGATATCAGTGGGCTGGACACCATTAGCGGCGTGCCGCGCAAGGCAGTTGTGACGAGCGAGGAGATTCGCGAAGCGCTGCGTGAACCGATCGAGGCGGTACTCAACTGCATTAAGAGTGTCATCGAGCAGTGCAAACCGGAACTGGTCGCCGACCTGGCCGACAACGGCTTGGTACTCGCCGGAGGCGGCGCACTCTTGCGGGGACTGGACCTGCTGATGAACGAGCAGCTTGGAATTCCCGTACGCGTGACGGAAGACCCCCTGACGACGGTCGTCCGTGGTACGGCCATTTGTTTGGAGCACTTGGCGCAGTGGCGCGACAGCCTCGATGCCGGCGACACCGATATCTAATTCCTATCCGCTTCTTCTGTCGTTTTTCGTTGGCCCGGCCGAACCGGAACATGTCCCACAAGCCATCTCGAATCCTGTTCCCGCTCACCGCCGCCTTTTGCCTGCTGGCATTAGCGCTAACGGGGGTGCCGCAGTCGATTGCCAACAAGGCCCGCGCGACTGTCTTCGATGCCTCGTTACCGGGACATCGGCTGCTTGCAGTCGCCCGCAAGAAAATCATCGCCGCGCGCAAGCAGCATTCCCCTGACGCTGAACACGACCGAAGAATGCGCGACCTTGAACTTCAGGCCCGTGGATGGCAACAGCGGTTCCAACAACTGCAAGCACAAAATGGTCTGCTGAACGAGCAATTGACAGCGACCGTTCGCGACGGGGTTTCACCCTATCGCGGTTCACCCGCAGAACCGTTGGTCGTCCCCGAACTGTTGCAGGCATCCGTGCTGGGTGATGAGTCGGCGGCGATGTGGCGGTCGGGAACGTTGATCGATCGGGGATCGGCCGACGGTCTTCGCGAATCGACGCTGGTGCTGGAAGAGGCTGCGGAACTCATCGATCAAGGAGTCTCCGCCGGCCTCACCGCCGGGCAGCCAATCTACGCGGGACGCAACGTTGTCGGCAAGATTGGCGTGGTCGGCCGTTGGACGAGCACCATTCAACCGCTGACCGATCCGAAATTTCGTGGTATGGCACAACTTGCCCGCAAGACACCGAACGGTATCACGTTCGCATCCACCGCAATTCTCGAAGGAACGGGCGAAGACTTCTGCCGGCTGACACTGGTACCGGCTGCCGAGGCGGTGAGCGTGGGCGACGAAGTCTACACCGACCACAATGACGCCACGCTGCCTTTCCCGTTTTATTACGGCAAGGTGATTCAGGCCGACCTCAAACCGGGAGCTTCACATTGGGAAATCCGCGTGGAGCCGGCGGTCAAACAGATTGATTCACAAACGGTTCAGATTCTGACACGATCGCTAAACCCGGCGCGGCAACTGGCCAACTGATGTGGCAAGAAAGCGGTTTACCGGCATGAAACATTTCGCATTGATCCTGCTGGCGTATGTCGGCTTTGTGTTGGACCTGGGCGCGCGCAGCGAGTTGTCGCTAAACGGCGTCTCGCCGGAATTCCTGTTGTTGGCGCTCTCGGTGGCTGCTACCTGCCAGCGAGACAATTCGGCCATCATCTGGGCTGCCGTGATGGGATTTCTGGTCGATTGCATTTCGTCCGGGCCATTGGGTGTCACGATGTTCTGTTCGATAGTCGCGGTCTTCGCCATGCGAAAAATGTTGCCGCGACGGAAGGCGTATTACCCGCCAGTGTCGGTTGGGATTTGTGCCGTGTTGGCATTTGCAGTGTTGGTCTCGTCGTCTGCCGCGCGATGTCTCATCGTGGGTCAAGCGGTTGACTGGCGGAGTCTGCTCACACTTGCCGCCGGTGGAGCGGGCTACACGGCGGTGTTGTTTACCGGGTTGCGAGTGACCTACGGCGGAGTCTCGGGCGTGCTGCTGCGTTTTGTCGGAGCCGACCCCATCCAACGTGGCGCGATGGGTGGACGCTATTCTTAGCTCCCTCAATTCAAGAACATCTAACAGCCTATTCACAACGATTCGCCATGCTCAATCGTGCTTCCAACGACTTCGCCGACACCGACCGGGCCTCCGTGTCGGCGGCTCGGCCGTGGCAGGTTGACGGCAATCCGAACATTCGACTCGTCTGGCTGGGGGCGGCATTTATCCTGCCTTTGCTTGCCGTTGTGCCACGTTTAATGCAAGTGCAAGACGCGCTGCAGGCATCCATTCTCGACCGATACGAACAGACGACGGAAACCACCGAAGCCATTCCCAGCAGAGATGGCCGAATTCTATCCTCCGATGGCCGCGTGCTGGCATATGACGTCGAGCGCTACGACATTCATGCGCACTACCGCTGGGTGGAACAGCCGGCCGACAAAGATTGGCTGCGGCATCGCGCGTTGTCACAGCTGAGCCGATCCGACCGCCGTGATCGCCCACGAGTTGTGCGCGAAGAAAAAAACGTGCAAGGCCAGCGAGATGCCGTGTGGACGCGTCTCGCACAACTCGCCGACATTCCCACCGACGAACTGCAGGCCAGTCGCCGACAAATACAAGAACGTATCGAACGGATCATCGACCGCGTGGAACAGCGGCGCTCGCGGCTGCGCACCGAAGAAACTGACACAACCACAACGGCCGAACCGGACGCTGGCGATGGCTGGTGGCAGAGTGTCGGGAGTGCGATCACCAGCACTTTGACAACACCACCACGCCGTGGTGCGACGGAACCGGTCATCATTAAGGAAGAGTTGCAATACCACCCGCTACTTGAAGATGTTCACCGCGATGTCGCAGCCGAAGTTGCAGCCCACCCGGAACTCTATCCCGGGTTGCGAATTCGCGTATCCACGCGCCGCGTTTACCCGGCGCACGATGTTGCGGCTCACTTGATCGGCAGCCGATTGCCCATTGGCGATGCCGAACTCAAGTCGCGGCAGGAACAGTTTTCAGACGGCGATCCACTCGATTATCGGCCGGGAGACCGCACGGGAAAAACGGGTGTCGAACGGGAGTACAACCCTTACCTGCGTGGACTGCGCGGCGAACGAAAAATTATCACGAATCGCCGTGGCGAGGTGATCGATACACAGTTCGTTCGCCGCCCACACGTTGGTCGCGATGTCGTGCTGACTCTTCACCTGCCGCTCCAGGAACGCCTCGAATACATATTGGACGAAGCAATTCGGCCGCCATCAGCTTCTGCGGAAACAGAAACGACAGATGCAGAAACCGTCGCCGCGACTCCTGCCGGTCGTGCAGCGGCCGGTCGTGGTGGGGCAATTGTTGCGATCGACGTGCATACCGGCGAAGTTCTGGCAGCGGTCTCGGCACCGCGATTCGATTTGAATCTGTTGGTCTCCACCAACCCCGATCGCTGGCGTGAGGCCATATCCGATCCGCGCCGCCCGTTCTTCGCGCGCTCGACACAGATGACGCTCCCGCCCGGATCAATCTTTAAGGCGCTCACCTCGATCGCGCTGATGGAAAGTGGTCGCTTCGATCCCGATGAGAAGATGTTCTGCCAGGGGTTCCTGGACAATCCGAATCGGTTTCGCTGTTACATTTATCGGAACGGCGGAAACGGCCACGGCGATACGGATCTCACCGATGCGATCACTCGGTCGTGCAACGTCTACTTTTTCAACGCCGCCAGAAAAGTCGGTCCCGAGCCAATTGTCGACTGGGCGCGACGATTTGGGTTTGGCCAGCCAACTGGCATCGATGTTCCGGGCGAAAAAAGTGGTAACCTGCCGGCTCCGCCCGATATGAGAGTTGGTTCAACACACGCCGATGCCAGCAAGAAACAACACCCGTGGTATCCCGGCGACACGTTGGGGTTGGCAATCGGTCAAACGCGATTGACGGTCACTCCGATGCAAGTTGCGCGGATGATGGCGGCGATTGCCAACGGCGGGTATCTGGTCACGCCGCACGTCGCGCGCGATTTCGGCCCGTCGTTTGGCGATGGTGAACGCTCCCAGTTTCCGTCCGCCCCTCAGCCCCAGCGCATCAAGGGACTGACCGAGGCATCGTTGGCGCGTGTTCGTGAAGGGTTGGAAAAGGTCGTCGCCGATCCGCGGGGTACCGGTTACAAACGAGTGCGAATGCAGCAGATTGCGATTGCCGGAAAAACGGGGACGGCGGAAGCGGGAGGCAGCAAAGGCGATCACGCCTGGTTCGCCGGCTACGTTCCCGCACAAAAACCACGAGTCGCATTTGTCGTCGTGCTGGAACACGCCGGATCGGGTGGCCGTGTTGCCGGGCCGGTGGCGCGTCAATTGGTTGAAGCGATGCTGGAACTGGGCGTCTTGCAGCCGGCGCAAACTGCCATGCGAAATTGAAAGCCTCGGCGAGAGCGCAACTGCAATTCAAGGCCGACGCCCATCAACGCATGTCCATTCGACTGGTGCCATTGGATCTCCAACAGGTTCAATCTGGAGAATCTCCGGGGATTCGGCATGGCTTCGCGGGGGGAATCCCCGCCTTCAACAATGACCGCACGGCCGCAACATTGACGCATTGCGCGCGGCCAGCTAGGTTGAATGCCAACAGCTGGTTGTGATAATTGTTACGGTTCTGTAGAGCCAGCGCGCCGAAGACGGCTCCTCTTTTTCTCCGGAAAACGGCACTGAGATTATAGATGTTCCATTTCCTGGGACGCGCGGTCGCCCGCTTTTGGCCGCTAATGCTGGTGTTCTGGATTCTCGTGCTGGCGGGAGTCCGGTATGTCGCTCCCACTTGGGATGACGTCGTCCAGGACGGTGAGTTTTCTTACTTGCCCGACGATCTGCCCAGCCGTGAAGCCGAAACGGTTTTCCGCGACGCATTTAGCAACGACATGCTCGGTAGCAGCGTTGTGCTCGTCGTCCATCGGAAAGACGGTCTGTACGAGACCGACCAGACCTTCATCGACACGGTTCTCCGCCCGAGAATCGAACTCATCCAGCCGCTTACCGACATTTCCCGAGCCGTCACACCAGACGACAGAGATGCGGAACAAACCTACGCCGAGATCAACCAGCTTCTGAACACCGTGTGGCAGCAGACTGAAGATCCGTGGCCGGCGAAACCGAAAAAACTCGGAGAGGATGAACTGTCGCCTGCGGAATCGGTTGAGAAGGCCCCGCCGGACGCGGAGGCGATTGAGGAAGAGCGGCAACGGTTGAAGAAGGAGCAGCAACGGCTGAAGTCGATCACCGAAGTGACAGGCGCTGTTGCCAACGCGGTGCGCGACTGGCACTTCGATCTATTTCCACCAGCTGATGAATCCGAAACCGATCCCGATCCCGAAACCGGACGATCAACGGGCCTAACGCAGCGAATTGCGAATCAACTGAACCATCTGGAAGTTCCCGTCGAGAGTTGGAAAGAAACATTTCAACAACAATTGAGCCCCGCCGCAGAGAATCAGTGGATTGCACCAAGCGGGCCACTCGAAAAGGCGGATTCCATCATCCAGCGCGTCCGCTGTTTCAGCGACAAGTCAATCGGCCGTTTGCTGGAAAGCAAAGACCACAAAGCGTCGCTGGTTCGTGTCGAGCTGTCAACGGAGTTCCTGATTAAGGACAACCGCGAATTCATTCGCAAGATTGAGACTCTCGTCGGTGGCAACGAGGCCGGTGAATTGGGAGCGCTACATAGCGAACTGCTAAGACCGCCCGGCCTCGATCTCGCCTTGAGTGGGTCGGCAACAGTTGGCCGCGACATGAAGGTCAACGCCGAAAAGAGCGCGAGTGACACCCACACCTGGACGCTGATACTTCTCATCGCCCTGCTGCTGGTTATCTATCGCGCACCGGTGCTCGTAATCATTCCGTTGGCAACGGTCGCCGTTTCTGTGAGGCTGTCTTTGCTCCTGCTGTCGATGCTGGCCGAAGCCGGATACGTCGGCCTGTTTTCCGGCATCGAAACCTATTCGGTTGTCGTCATGTACGGTGCCGGTATCGACTACTGCATGTTTCTCATCGCCCGCTACAAAGAGGAACTCGACGCCGGCGCAACCTTCGACGAGGCGACAAGCCAGTCGATCACAAAAGTCGGCGCTGCACTCGCGGCCAGCGCCGGCACCACAATGTGCGGTATCGGCATGATGGTGTTTGCCGACTTCGGAAAGTTTCGGGAAGCCGGAGTGGCAATGTCGTTCGGCCTCATCTTTGTTCTGTTGGCTTCGCTTACTTTTGCGCCGGCTATGTTACGGCTGTTCGGTCGCTGGGCATTTTGGCCTCACATCCGCACAGAAAGAATATCCGTTGCCAGCGGCTGGATTTCGCCGACGTCGCTGATCGCCCGCATGCTGCGACGTCAATGGTTCGCCGGCGTGTGGGATCGAGTCGGTCGATTGCTACTGGCCAAACCGGGAACCGTCTGGCTGGCAACAGTTGCCGCCATGCTGCCGTTTGTCGCCATCGCCATTATGTTTTTCGGCAATCTCAGCTACGGTCTGTTATCGGAACTGCCGTCAGGCGAGGCGAGCGTTGTGGGCGCCGACGTGGTCAAGGACCATTTTCCGGCCGGCCAAACCGGACCAATCACGGTTCTTATTGAGAATCAACGCGTCGATTTTCTTGAGAGCGATGGCCGCGACGCCATCAAAGAACTGACAGATCGGCTCGAAGCCCGCAAGGATGAACTGCAGATTTCAGACATCCGCAGCATCGCCCACCCGCTGGGACTGCAGGCCGACAAGGACCTGGCCAAACTCAAACCGATACCACGCGCTATACAAAAACGGTCGATGCGTGAACGCGGACTGAAACATTACGTCAGCGACAAGGGAGACCTCGCCGGCCACGTCACGCGGATCGATATCATTGTTAAGAGCGACCCTTTTTCGCGCGAGAGCATCGATCAATTCGAACGGCTGGAGAGTGCGTTTAAGCCGCCAACTTCTGCAGACGAAGCGGCCGGCGAAAGCAAAACACAGAGTCTGCTTCCCGTTGAGTTGACGGCGAACAACGACACGGCTGTGTACTTTATTGGCGCCACGCCCAGCATTCGCGATTTGAAAACCGTCACCGGCACCGACCAGATACGGATCGACGTTTTGGTGATTGCCGTCGTCTTTTTCATCCTGGTGTTGCTGCTCAGGAAGGTGGCAATTTCCGGATATCTGATCGCCAGCGTCTTTTTCAGCTACCTGGTAACGCTAGGATTTACGTTTGCCGTCTTCTGGGCGATCGATCCTGCCGGCTTTGCGGGGCTGGACTGGAAGGTCCCCATGTTTCTCTTCACGATTCTGATCGCCGTCGGCGAAGACTACAACATTTATCTGATGACGCGGATTGACGAAGAGCAACTGCAGCACGGCCAGGTGGAAGGTGTTACTGTCGCGTTATCGAAGACGGGAAAAATCATATCCAGTTGTGGATTGATTATGGCAGGGACGTTTGCGTCGCTGGCAATTGGCGGATCGCTGGCCGCCATGCGTCAGCTTGGATTTGCCCTGGCAGCCGGTGTGCTGCTCGACACGTTTGTCGTTCGCCCGATCCTCGTTCCCGCCTATCTGATTCTGCTGTACCGCGGCCGGTTCGGTTTCCTGGGGCGGTTCCTCGGCGCTGGAAAAATCGAAACAGTGGACGCCGAACGCTCCGAGCCGACGGTGACGACCGAAAGTGACGCCGGCTTTTCCTCAAGAGCCGGTTGACGCGTCCGCGATATGTTAGACTGAATGCCGTGTGGGTTTTCGTCAAGCAGAATGCCGATCGAGCCTACAGGGAGTTGGTCATCGAGATACCGTCCGGCGGGAAACCATGTCGCAGCCTGATGTCGCACAACTCGAACTCTTGGCACAGGTTGATGAACTTGTCGCGCGGCTGACTCAATGGGGGGCCTGCGAGTCCCCGTGGCGGCCGATGAACCGTGCCTCGGCCCTCGTGCGACGTCTACTCTCCCGCGTCGAAAGTCTGCGACTGAGGCTGGAAGCACCGTTGGTTGTGGCAACGTTTGGGGGAACCGGTACCGGCAAGAGCGCGCTGGTTAATGCGCTGGTTGGCCGCGATTGCACCACCGTGGGTCGGCAGCGCCCGACAACCACCCAGCCGGTTCTCATTCTGCACTCACAAACCGAACCGGAAGCGTTGGGACTAACCGCCGACGATTTTCATGTCGTCCGTGTTGATGCGCCGCTACTCCGCGATATCGTACTCATCGATTGCCCCGACCCCGACACGAACGAAACCGAGTCGCCCGGCAGCAATCTCGAACGATTGCACGAATTGCTTCCGCATTGCGATGTGCTGATTTACACATCGACCCAGCAGAAATACCGCTCGGCTCGCGTTGTCGATGAATTGGGACAGGCTGCGACCGGTTGCCGATTGCTGTTCGTGCAGACCCATGCCGATTTGGATCAGGACATTCGCGACGACTGGCAGGAGCAGTTGGCCGAACATTACAACGTTCCCGATATGTTTCTTGTCGATTCGGTCGGCGCGAGAACTGCGCAACAGGAAGGTCGGCGTCCGACGGGAGAATTTTCCCGCCTGCACGATGTGTTGACGCGCGAGTTGTCGCAGTCACAGCGAGTGCAAATTCGTCGCGCCAATCTCATCGATCTGATCGATGCCGCGTTGAAACACTGTCGCAACCAACTGGCCGGCCAGTGGCCTGCAGTCGAGCAATTGGAAGCCGCCCTTGAAGAGGAACGGCAGAAGTTAACCACCGCGATGACCGACCGCCTCAGCGAACAACTGCTGACCGGTCGCCATTTGTGGGAACGACGACTCCTGTCGGCCGTGACCGAGAATTGGGGTTTCAGCCCGTTTTCATCGATGCTTCGTTTATACAACGGCATGGGCAGTTTGATTGCTTCGATGTCGCTGTTTCGTGCGCGCAATTCTCTGCAGGTTGCCTTGCTTGGCGCGGTGCAGGGGGCGCGATGGATCAAAACGCGACAAAGCGAGCAGAACACCGAATCACAGTTGCAGCAGCTTTCGACATGCGGCCTCGGCGACGACGTGCTACGCGAATCGCAGTTTGTGGTAGCCGGTTACGCCTCTTCGGCCCGGCTCGATCCGGCGTTGGCCGACCGCTCATCGCTTGATGCCATGCGCACAGAAGCGGCGCAGGTGGAGGGCCAGTTTCTCGACGATGCCGGCCGTCGCATCGATGACGTGATCAATCGCGTCGCCACCAGAAATTCAAAGGTTTACGTTCGTGCCTGGTACGAGTTGCTGTTTTTCGCGTACGTTGGTTTCGTCGTATTTCGCGTCGGGAAGAATTTCTTTTACGACACATTTCTCAGGACGTTTCTTGCAGACGCACCGACCATCAGCGAGCCAATGTTGTCGATCGATTTCTACGTGTCGGCCGGCCTGTTTTTTCTCTTGTGGTCTGGGCTGCTGGTGATGGCATTCTCGGCGCGATTGCGGCGTGGTTTGCGGCGCGAAGTTGACGAGTTGGCGCAACAACTGGCACAGCGACGCATGTCGCGCGGACTCTTTCCCGATCTGGAGAATGTGTGCCGGAAAATTACGCTGTCGCGAAATCAACTTGAGGCGCTGGCCGACGATGCCGTCGAGTTACGCAGCCATGTCGCCACATCGTCGCAACTGGGCGCCACGTTGTCCCCAAGTGGAGAACCGGTCGGCGTACGGCGCGAGCGGTAGGTCCGCAGTGAACACGTGGTGGAAGGGCATCTGTGTTGCCCTTCCACCACCGCTGTTCTTCCACTCTCAGCGTTGGCTTATCGTCCACTGCCGCGGAAGACCTTGCTTGTCTGGCCGCTGGACTTGGGCTGCTTGAGCCGTTTGCTGCGGGAGTAAGCCCCGGACGTCTGGCCGGACGACTCGCGGTTGCCGATGCTCTCGTCGGTGGCCGTGCTGTGCGAGCCAGACTTCAGCTTGAACGGCGTTCCGTCGCCCGGTCGGTACAGTCGTCGCTGCGGCTTATAACCGATGTACGATAAGAAGTCGCCCAGGTTCATTTTCCGCACGGCTTGCTGCCGGGCCTGTTTTTCCATCTTGGAGAAATGCTTCAGAATCGTGCCGTAGAGTTTCTTTTCGTCAGCGTCTGCCGTGGTAGCAGGGTCGGGCAACTCGCCAACAACAAAGAACTTGGTCTGCACGGTGATGCCATCACCAATATACGTTCCATCATCGAGGACTTCGTTATCGAACCGAGCACCTGCTGCTTTGATATGTTCGGTGAGCAACTCTCGGTCACTTCGACCGTCGCCATCGACGTCGATGAATCCGATGATCGAAAAGACTTCCGATCGGCCCGGACTCCACAGTGGCGTGTAAATTGGATCGCCGGGAGCCATCGGCTCGTAAATGTTGGTGTCGAGCAAACGGGCTTCCGCCAGATGCGGGCCGATGATTCGAATGACTTCGATGGAACCTTTGATGTCCTCGGCGCCACGACCGATGCCATGGTGTCCCTTCTTGTAGACGCTGAAAGTTGTTCGTTTGGTTAAGCGGTCATCCGATCCCACGTTGATCCACACCAGCCGACTGACGTGATCGACCCAGCGAATCTGGCCATCGGAAACTTCAAAACTGACCTTCTGCAAATTGTCCAGCTTTTCCTGGAACCGCTGGTTGATGACGATGAGATCCTTGGACTCTTGTTTCAGTGCTGCGATTTGTTTTTCGCCGCGATCATTGTCTTGTTGGTGATCGGCTCTCTCGGCTGCAAGTTCAGCCACAATCTCCCGGTACAACGCGTCGGCCGCATCCAGCCGTTCTTTCTGGGTATTTTGCACGGTGTCACGCAGCTTCTCAGCATCGGCCTGAGATTGCTTGGCGACATTTGCCACCTGCGTGTAGGTTTGATCGAGGGCAAGGTATCCCGCATCGCGGGTTTTCAGGTCGGCAATGGCCTTGTTGTAATCGCCCTGCAGTTGATCCAACTGTCGGCGAAGTTCAATCAGTGTGTCGTGAACTGTGGGCAGTTGAGCGGCCGCTGTGGCTTGCGGATATCCCCCAAAATCTCGCGTGTCCTTGGCAACTTGCCCCAGCACGGTATTCGGGGTCTCTTCATTTCCAACGTCGGCAAACTCGATGCCGAGTCGTTTCTTGATCGCTTGAATAGAATCGTCGCGATCGAGCGCCACCTTCTTCTGTGTTTTCAACTCTTCACTCGCCTTCTCAAAGCGAGCGCTTGTTTCGTCGTACTCCTTAAACATCAGGTAGGCGATCACGCTCGCGATGATGGTTGTCATCACGAAGAAGATCAAACTGAAATGCACTGCGGTTGGTTTGCCGGATGAACTGGCCATCGCTCTTCCCCTGATGTGAGAGTGGGGAGGGCCGTAGTGTGCGACCCTCACTGTGCGGAACCGTAAACCGTTTGTGGTGTTCGCCGCCTGATGACGACGAGACACAGACAAAAAACGGCCCGCACCTGCTGTTAGACTTGACGCTGTTGGACTGGAAAACTTGCCGAAGAATGGTTTCGACCAATGCGCATGGCCGCGAACTGCAACCAGACGAACGTATCATTCAAGTTTATATGGAGATAAACCCTTGTCAAGAACGAATTCGCCACACCGCTGTGGCGTTTCCGACTTCTACCAAGCATAATGCCATTGTTGCTGCAATCACCAGAGTCGGGGTCGACATTTACGGCGATTCCCTACGCCCGGACAACATGGTTCTGGTTATGCCGACTACACGGTTTTGGTGATCTTGGGGTTTCGGGCTGACCGCGGACACTTGAAAAGGGGTGGCCTGACCGTTTTCCCATGGTTTCAGCGATTGAGTAATGTCCCGCATTTCTTGAGTGGCATTTGCTTTTTGTGATTTGCGGCGGCTGATGCTCGCCTTGCAAAAATTCCGGGCTACGGAGGGGCGAAGCGTGACACGACGGCGACGAGTTGACCTGCCGGTGATTCTGGCAGTTGTTCTGATGGGACTGCCCGGTTGTGGCAACGACGATGCATCGCCCAAGACCGATAGCGGACAACCCGCAACGGGAGCAGGAGCGGGCGCAAACACCAACGAGCCTGGCGATGGCAGAAGTGCGCCGGCGAACGCGGCCGATGCGTTGTCGGCAGTCGTCGAAGGTTTCCAACAGAACCGGCCGGATGCCATCTGGGAATTTCTGCCCGCCGGCCATCAACGGGAAATCAACGAGTTGGCCCGCGAGTTTGCGATTCGCATGGACCCCGAATTGTGGCAGCAGACGGCCGAGGTCATTCGCAATTCAACCGGTCTGTTGAAAACGCGTAAGCAAAGCATTCTGTCGCACCCGGCGCTGAGCGAAAGTGAGTGGGCGGCCGACGGGATACTGTCGAAAAAGTGGGACGGATTTGCAGCACTGCTGGCGACGGTTGCCAACGGCGAATTGGCCGACCTCAAACAGATGCAAACGTTCGACGGCCGCGAATTCTTCGCACGGTTCGATGCCGATTCGCTGGCGCAGTTGCAGGACCTGTCAATTCTTCTCAGCGACGACAACCCTTTCAGCATGTTGCGGGACATGATCGACGGTGCATCGATCCGGGTCATCGAAGAAACCGGCGACACAGCAACGGTCGAAATCGAACCAAAGAACGGCGAGCCGCGCACGTTTGAGTTTTCACGTGTCGAAGGCAAATGGTTGCCGAAGTCGTGGGCCGAAGGATTGCTGGACGATGTCCGCCAGGCGAAGGCGCGGTTCGACGTGGAATTGGCGCCCGGCGTGCTCGCAGAAAAAAAGAAACTGGCGATGCCGTATCTCGCCGACGCGCAACAGATACTCGACGCACTCCAGAATGCGAAAACCGACGAGGCATTTCACACCGTCATGACCGAACGCATTATCAAGCCGGCACTGCTTCTCGGTGCATCGGCCGGTGAAACGGCACCGGTTGACCTGGCGGCCAAGCCCGGTGATGTCGTCCGCATTATCATTACGCGGGAATTGACGGCGGCGGAAATCGATCAGATCGCCGATATTCTGCTGAGCGGTTCCGGCGCAGACCGCGAACTGACCGATGACATTGCCGACGGCAAAACCCTGTTCGTCGTCTCACCGGTGAAGGACGTCGCGGCTTTCGCCAAGGCAATCACCATCGGCAAAGTGACTCGGGTTGACCTGAAGACGCGGACGATCACTGTCGAGGTGCCGGAGGAGTGAGAGGGGAAGTGAGGGAGAGGGGGAGACAAGCTGTCGCACACTCCGCCTCGCCCCACGGATCGGGTGCCACTGGCG
>JABISG010000122.1 GCA_018699955.1 Planctomycetaceae bacterium
GGTCGAATTGCTCGCCGACGATGCTGCGAACGGTCACTGTTTCGGCATGTGCCACACCGCCGGCCTCGGCAATGGCCGCCGCTTCTTCGGCCGAACCGGGAATCGGATCAAGAGACCGCTGCAACCACCACTGTTCCGCTTTCCGCCGCGCGTAGCCGGTGTGCTCAAAGCAGACCCACTCACTCACCCTGTGATCCAGACCGAGTTGGTAATCGACGCGCAGGGTTCTCGGTGCGTCATTGTCCGCACCTCGTTTCTTATGCACGCTGTAGGTGACATCCAGCACGTCGAATGCAGTGTCGGTTATCTGTCCTGACAGAATCCCTGCGTTCGATGCGTTGGCGTCGTGTTTCGGTGAATCGGGTGGCGGAAATTCATAACCGCAATCGGGGCAGACGGTGTAGCCGGCGGAAATCACCGAGCGGCATTTCGGACATTCCTTTGCCGGTGCCTCGCCGCCACCTTTGCTCGGACGGTCGGCAATCCGGATCTGATCGACCGGGCCATGTCTTAAGACGTTTTCGCCTTAGTCCAACACCAGGCAGTCCTGCTTTCCGGGGCTCAACCGAAAACCGCGTCCGACCATCTGGTAATACAGGCCTGGCGATAATGTCGGTCGCAGCATGACAACGCAGTCGATGTTCGGCGCATCGAATCCCGTCGTCAAAACATTGACATTACAGAGGTACTTGAGCGGCTGATGGTTGAACAGTTCACCTTCACTATTTCCGCGAAATCGCGATAACAGCTCGTCACGTCGATCAGCCGGAGTACTGCCGCAGACGAAACCGCATTCGACTTCGTGCTGTGTTTCCAACGTTTCGCAGATATGCCAGCCATGCTTGATGCCGGCGGCGAAGATCAATACGGATTGCCGGTCGCGTGTGAGTTCGACGATTTCCCGACAAGCGGCCTGGACCAGACCATCCTGGTCCATCAGATCTTCCACTTCGCCAGCAACGAACTCACCGCCGCGGATGTGCAATGCAGAAGTGTCGATCCGCCGCTTGCCGTTCTTCGTTACCAGTGGGGAGAGAAAGCCGTCGCGAATCAGTTCGCGGACACCGACGTCGTAGCAGACGGTGTTTAGAAAGTTTTCCGGTTCGCAGATCATCCCTGACGTCATGCGAAACGGCGTCGCCGTCAGGCCGATGACACGCAGGTGGGGATTGACAACCTTGGCATCGGCGAGGAACTGCCGGTACATCCCCTCGCCGGCGGGCGGGATCAGATGACATTCGTCAACAATCACCAGATCGAATGCATCAAACTCGCAGGCCCGTTTGTAGATTGACTGAATTCCAGCGATCGTGACGGCATGGCTGGTCTCTTTCCGCTTCAACCCGGCCGAGTAGATACCGAATTTCACATCTGGGCAGACCAGCCGTAGTTTGTCGGCGGCCTGTTCGAGCAGTTCCTTCACATGAGCCAGAATCAACACGCGACCGCTCCACTGCTGAACGGCATCACGGCAGATTGTGGCTAGCACAGGTGTCTTTCCAGATCCTGTGGGCAACACGACGACCGGATTGTCGTCACGTTCCCGCAGATGTCGGTAGACCGCCTGCACGGCCTCAGTTTGATAGGGGCGTAATTCGATCACTCGTCTCCCAGATCATCGTGGCCGAATTCCAAGTCATGTTTCGAATGGCCGCCGAACCATTCCGGGTCGCCGAGCGGTTCGCGATCCATCTCTTCGGGAAACGCGTGCGTGCTGCTGTGCGATATACAGCGATCGCAGAATGCGTCACCGATGGAACCGGTGGGGACAAATGTGTCGCGCCCACAACCCGCACAGCAGACGACGACATGTGTGCCGCCCCTTCGTTCGTGTTCACGCTGGAACTCGTCAAGCTGGCTGATTTGAACGACGGCTGATCCTCCACGCTGAACCTCGCATTTTTCGATCTCGAGATGAACGATCTGCGAGTCGTCGTGGTACGCTCCGCCGTGTTCCAACGAATCAAGTAATGCTTTCATTGTGTTATCAGCATCCCTCCTGCGGCGGTCTGGTGGAAACAGATCAATGACCACAGCCAGCGGCCCCTCCGTCGGTCGAATCCCACAGCGTGCCAGCAGTCCCACCACGCACCGCCGATACGATCGCCCCTCTCGACTGATCAGCGTTCTCGCGCCAACGTGGCGGTAATAGCGGTTGACCGACGGTGGATAGGGAAGATTCAGTTCGATCATGCCCGTCTCCAGGGAGCGGCCGTGCCGGTGGCCTGCTGCGGTTGCCCACCGACCGCTTCCCTCTTCGCGTAACCTTTGATTTCGTTGCCGATGTCGCCCGTGTCGGGTCGCTTCTTGCAGCGAACGGTGATCAGCAGCGGCAGGTTGTGCAGATCGACGCTGTCGTTGGGCGCCATCACGCCGACGGCGCGGCAGATCGCCGAAAGTTCCGCACGTGCGATTTTCACTGCTGTTTCGTTGGGATTGTCCAGGTTGAGCCGGGACCACAGGTGTCGGCCCTTGTACTGGCCATCCAGGATCTCGAACATCAGTTGCAGATAACTGCCATTCCCGGATTTGGTCGGCTTGATTTCACTCTCGGTGATGACAGCCAGGTATTTACCGGCCGGAATCGTGTCGAACTCGGTTGCCGGTTCGACAGTGTTCGCATCAAAGCCCTGTAGATTCGCCATGCGCAATTTCTCCTGTGACGGGGGTGGGGTGGTCAATAAATTGTGCGTAATCATTCCAGCTCAGCGGCAGTTCGGCGGGCAGA
>JABISG010000123.1 GCA_018699955.1 Planctomycetaceae bacterium
CGCCAGTGCCTACCGCGTTACACTGGCGACACGCAAGTGGCACCCCTAAACCGGGGGGTGACAAGATTCTCAAGGGCATCGCGGCGAGTCCCGGGAGCATTGCGGGAACGGCTCACGTTGCTCGAAATGTCGAACAGGCGGCCGAAATGCAGATGGGGCAGATTCTTGTTTGTCCCTTTACCGATCCCGGTTGGACACCGGTGCTGGACCGGGCTGCCGGTGTCGTGACTGAAACCGGTGGGCTGCTTTCGCATGCCGCCATCATCTGCCGCGAGTACGGCATTCCCGCAGTTCTGGGTGTCGAGAATGCCACCAACCGTATTCGTCATGGAAGCACGCTTGTCATTCAGGGCGGCGAAGGCCGCGTGGAACTCACATCGATCAAGTAAACAGGGAGAACAGGACATGAAACAGTATCGCGCATACATCCTGCTGCTGTGTTGTTGCTTTGCACCGGTCACTGCGGTGGCTCAAGACGAACCAGAAACTGCTGGAGCGGAATCGGCCGACGAAGCCGATCACGCCGAGTTGATTGCACTCCGAGAAGCGCTGGCCGCGGCTGTTCTCAAAGGCGATACAGAGGCTCAACTGGTGCATGCGGATGAGAATATCGTCGCTACATGGCAGAACAATCAGGTGGTTCGTGGCCACGACGGGATGCGAAAGTTTCTCAACGAAATGAACGCCGGCAATGAGAAAGTCTTTCAGGGGTATACGGTTCCTCCCACGGCAGACGAACTGACAATTCTGCACGGCGGCGACACTGGGATCGTCTTCGGTACATCGACTCCCCACTACAAGTACCTGGGAATGGATTTTGAGCTGGAGAACCGCTGGACGGCGACAGTCATCAAAGATGACGGGAAATGGAAAATCGCGGCGTACCACGTCTCCGGCGACATTACCGACAACCCGCTTCTGGCTGCAGCCAAGAACGGCGTTTACTGGGTTGGTGGCATTTCGTTGCTGGTTGGGCTGTTCGTCGGTGGATTCGGCGGCAGGCTGCTGCGAAAGAAACCCAAATCGGACGCGTGATTATGGGCGTCAAACTCAAACACCGGTGGAGCATCGGCCACAACTACCTTGCCGGGATTACCGCCGGGGCGTGGTGGCGGTTGCTGCGCGAAAATCGGTTCGCCGTCGATCCGGCCTATTGGCATCGGGCGGCGTTTATCACCGCTGCCAGTTTGCTCAATTCCTATTACTGCCGCGGTGAGGAACGCCGTTACGGTCAGGCAGTTGAAGACGTTGAGATCACGCGGCCGCCGCTGTTTATTCTCGGCCATTGGCGCAGCGGGACGACACTGCTGCATTATCTGCTCGCCCAGGACACGTCGCAGTTTGCATTTGCCAATACGTACCAGGTGGTCAACCCCTGTACGTTTCTCAGCACCGAGGATGTGAACACACGGCGGTTTGCCCGCATGGTTCCGTCGATGCGTCCAATGGACAACATGGAACTCAGTTTTCGAACTCCACAGGAAGACGAATTCGCACCGCTGTTGCTCACGTTTCGCTCGTTGTATCTGGGGGTCAGCTTTCCGCGACGTGCGGCGCATTATTCGCGGTACCTCACGTTTCGGGATGTTCCCCGTGCCGAAATTGAGGAATGGCAGGCGGAGTTCATTCGGTTTTGCAAGAAACTGACGCTCAAGTACGACCGAGCTTTGCTGCTCAAGTCACCACCTCACACGGCGCGCATTCGCTTACTGCTGGAGATGTTTCCCGATGCCCGGTTTGTTCACGTCCACCGAAATCCGTACCGCGTGTTCCAGTCACAACGGCATTATTTCGACACCGCCATGTGGTACACCTATCTGCAAAAGCCCGATCCCACAAAAACCGACGACGGAATTCTGCGACGCTACACCGCATTGTATGACGCTTTTTTTGACGACCGACCGTTAATTCCTGAGGGGCGCTTCTGCGAGGTCCGCTTCGACGATCTGCAGCGAGATCCCGTCGGCGAAGTCCGCTCGATTTACGAAAAGTTGTCTCTCAGAGGATTCAAGGAAAACGAGCCGCAGCTGCAGTCGTATGTTGACTCGCTGTCGGACTACCGCAAGAACGAGTACCCGCCGCTCGATGAAGAAAGTCGCCGCCGCGTGGCGGAAGCTTGGGCGAGAAGTTTTGAGAAATGGAATTACCCCGTTTGACTGCACCAGAAATGAACGCACAAGCGACAAGAGTCAAGGCACCCGGCCCGCGGGGAGATTTCCTGCTCGGTTGCCTGTCGCATTTTCAGCGCGATGCCATCGGGCTGTTGTCGCGATCTGCCCAGGAGTACGGCGATGTCGTTCGTTTCCGGATGGGCCCGGTGGTGGCGCATCTGGTCAATCATCCGCAGCACGTCGAACACGTTCTACTGCACGGGGCCGAGAACTACGACAAACAAACCCGCAGTGTCTCGAAGATTCGCGCCACCTGCGGCGACAGTCTGTTGACATCCGATGGAGAAATGTGGCGGCGGCATCGCCAATTGATTCAACCCGCCTTTCGGCAGGAAACTCTCGAACGATTCGTGCCGGTGATTACTGAAACGACCAATGCCATGTTGAAGAATTGGCAGAATGTCGCCCGCGGTCGCGCTGAGATCAACATCGTCTCGGAAATGATGCAATTGACCCTGAAGATTGCAGCACAGATCTTGTTCGGAGCCGATATTCAAGACGAAGCCGAGGTGATCGAGCGTTCGTTGGCCATCATATTGCGGGATACGTGGAGGCGTTTGGAGACACTGTTCGACACGTCGGTGGTTTCGCCGGCGTTTCATCGACGCCGGTTCCGTCGCGCTCTGCAGGAAATCGATTCGGTTGTCTACCGCATCATCGAAAACCGGCGTCAGTCCGGATCGTCGTCAGATGATCTGTTGTCGATGCTGCTCGATGCTCACGAAGCAGACAGCGCGACCCGCTTGAGTGACCGGGAACTTCGCGATGCCGTCATCACACTGCTGCTGGCCGGTCACGAAACCACCGCGAATGCACTCGCCTGGACGTTCTATCTGGTGTCACAGTCGCCGGATGTTGAGGAATTGCTTCGCCGAGACGCCCTCGGCTTCGAGTCGGACCAAACGAGTTCCGCTGATTTGCATTACACCGGCATGGTGTTTTCTGAAGCGATTCGACTTTATCCGTCGGTGTGGATTATCGAGCGGCGGGCAGTCGCCGACGATGAAATCGGCGGTTATCACATTCCGGCCGGTTCAACCGTGTTGGTTTCACCGTATCTATTGCATCGCCATCCGGAATTCTGGGGCAACCCGGATGAGTTCGATCCGGAGCGGTTTACACCCGATCAATGTGTCATGCGACCTCGGAACGCCTACATTCCGTTTGGTGTGGGGCCACACCAGTGCATTGGGAAGAACATGGCATCGCTTGTCGCGAAGCACGTGCTGGGTATGGTCTATCGGCAATTCCGCCCTCGTCTCGTTCCCGGACAAACCATCAAGGCGGAACCGCAAATCACGTTGCGGCACGCTGGGGGCTTGCGCATGACTCTCCATGTCAATCAGTAGAGACAATCGGATGGCAGTGCAGTGTCAATCAACTCAACTGAAGCGAAGCAACGCCGCCAGCGAGCGGTGGGTGCTGTTCGCGACAGTCCTCGCGTCGAGCATGGCTTTTATCGATGCAACCGCACTCAACGTTGCCCTCCCGGCAATTCAGACTCAGTTCACCGCAACGGGTGTCGAACTGCTGTGGATTGTGAATTCGTACGCGCTTGTCGTTGCCGCACTGCTACTACTCGGCGGGGCGTTGGGCGATCATTTCGGTCGCCGGCGAATCTTCATGGCGGGCATTACGATATTTGCGGTCGCATCGCTCGCTTGCGGTTTGGCAGCCGGAACAAGATCACTCATCGCAGCCCGTGCGATTCAAGGGCTCGGTGCCGCGTTGATGATTCCCGGTAGCCTGTCGCTGATTTCCGCAACGTTTGAACCATCGCGCCGTGGCCGTGCCATCGGCGTGTGGTCGGCCTGCAGCGTGGTAATGACTGCGCTGGGGCCAATCCTGGGTGGGCTGTTAGCGCAAGCCGGATTGTGGCGTGGCGTCTTCTTTGTCAATTTGCCATTGGCTTTGTTATCTCTGGTGATCTTAAAGGTGAAGGTTCCGGAAGACATCGACGAGACGACAAGCAGACCGCTCGATTACGGTGGCGCGTTGTTGAGTGTCGTCGGACTGGCATCGTTCAATTACGGGCTCATCGAAGCGGCCAGTCGGGGCTGGCACGATCCATTCGTCGTCACAGGAACGGTGACAGGCATCATTTGTCTGGCTGCGTTCGCGCGTGTCGAACGCCGCGCCGCTGCCCCGCTGCTTCCGCTTGATCTGTTTCACGATCACACTCTGGTCGCCGCCTGTTTTCAGACGCTCTGTTTCTATTCCGGTCTGTTCGGGATGATGTTCTTTCTGTCCCTGAACCTGATTCAGGTGCAGCAATACGATCCGGCATTTGCAGGGTTGGCGCAGTTGCCGTTGATGCTGCTGGTGGTGCTGCTGTCGCCGATGGCGGGGCGTTTGGTTGATCGCTACGGACCACGACTTCCGTTGGTCATTGGGGGGACGCTGGCAAGTCTTGGCTTTCTGGTGTTGGCGCAAACCGGGCTGACTGCCGGTCCGCGTGAATACTGGAGCAGCTTCCTCCCGGCGCTGACTCTGTTAGGACTGGCGATGGGGATTAGTGCCGCTCCTCTCAGTACCACGGTGATGAATTCCGTGCAGCACGAGCAGACGGGGGTTGGATCGGGAATCAACTCCACGCTATCCCGACTCTCAGCCGTGCTGGGGGTTGCCGTTCTCGGTTTAGTGGCGCTGTTGTCGTTCGAACATTCGTTGATGTCGCAGGTGTCTGAATTGCATTTGAGTTCAGAGGAGACCGCGATTCTGGCGAACGAGTCGATCAAGTTGGCCGAAGCACAGCCTCCACCGGGAATGCCGGTAGAAGCCGCTGCCGCAGTCAAACTGGAGATTAAGCGTGCCTACATCACCGCTTTTCGGAATGTGTCGTACGTCTGCGCCGGAACCGTTGGATTCAGCACACTAATCACCGCCGCACTGATTCCGCGTCGGACGGTCAGCTAATGGAACGATGATGAAAACTGCGACCGAACAATTCGTGCAGATTGGAAACGCCGAACAATACTGTGCGTTTCGGCCGATGGCGGATCTTCCTTCGTTCGACGCGCAACTGCTGCAGGATCATTCCGTCGATGCACATTGGGCCATTATTGATGCCGGCCGAGTGACGGCGCGCTGCTCGCTGTGGTGGAAAAATGCACCGGCTCATCCGGAACATCGGATTGGCCTGGTTGGTCATTATGCCGCGGCGACTGATGAGTCGGCTGCGGCTTTGCTGGAATTCGTCTGTCAACAACTGGCCGAAACGGGTTGCACGCTGGCGGTTGGCCCAATGGATGGAAACACGTGGCGAGATTATCGGTTTGTGACCGAAACGGGGGGTGAGCCGCGTTTCTTTCTCGAACCACACAACCGGCCCGATGGGCCGGCGCAATTCGTCCGCCAGGGATTCGGAGACTTCGCGCATTATTTCTCGGCACTGGTAACCGATCTCAAATTGACGTCGCCACGTTTGGAACGCGTACAGAAACGGATGGCAAAACGCGGCATTCGCATTCGGTCAATTCGTAATGACACGTTCCAATCCGATTTACAGAAAATCTACACTGTTGCGCAGACTGCCTTTCGTGAGCATACTCTCTACGACGAAATGGGCGAGTCCGAATTCCTGCGGCAATACGAATCGTTGCGGGGTGTTGTGCCGTTCGATCTTGTTTTGCTTGCCGAGCAGAAGGGCAGGGCGGTGGGATTCGGTTTTGCGGTACCCGATCTGCTTCAGGCCAGACGCGGGGAAACCGTTGATACGGTGGTCATTAAGACACTTGGCGTTCTGCCCGACCGCGAATTTGCCGGGTTGGGGCAACAGTTGCTCGAACAGATTCAACACCGCGCCTTCGCGCTCGGATATCGCCGGGCCATCCATGCACTGGTTCGCGAAACGGGCCATCTACAAAAAATCAGCCGACGATATGCCGTACCCTTCAGGCGTTATTCGCTGTTCGCAAAGGGGCTGTGTTGATGAATATTGCCGAGATATTGCGAAGCCACGCGGAAGATTGTCCCGATGAAATCGCTCTAGTCGACGTGTACCGTGGGTGTCGTCGCACGACAACATACGGGGAATTGGAGCAGTCCATCGGTCGCACGGTGGCACTCTTTCGGCAATCGGGTTTAAACACAGACGATACAGTGCTGCTGTTTCATCCCATGTCGGCCGAACTTTACATCGCGCTGGCAGCGATCCTGCGGATGGGACTGACGGCGATGTTTATCGATCCCTCGGCCGGGCGGCGTTACATTGATCGTTGTTGCCAGTTGTTGCCGCCGCAAGCTCTGGTTGCCAGCTCAAAGGCGCACTTGCTGCGGTTACTTTCCCCCGCTTTACGCCGCATTCCGCTGAAGTTCTCCATCGGCGGTCGCGTACCGTTCGCCCACCGATTTGAACGGGCCGCACGGCTCGACTATGACGACATGATCTGTTCGTGCGAATCGGATCAGCCGGCGTTGGCAAGTTTCACAAGCGGGAGTACCGGGGAACCGAAGGCGGCCCTTCGCACGCACGGTTTTCTGCTGGCGCAGCATCGGGCGATTGAAGAAAGTCTGGGACTCACGCCGGGCGAAGTCGAACTCGTAACACTGCCTATTTTTGTGCTGGCAAATCTTGCTTCCCGTGTGACGAGCATCATTGCCGATGCCGATTTGCGTCACCCGGCGGCAATCTCTCCAGAACCGGTCGTCGCGCAGATCTGTGAGAGCGCGGCCAACCGCGCCGCTGCGTCTCCAGCATTCTTTGAACGCGTTGTTGATTTCTGTGAAGAACGAAACATACTGTTACCGACTCTCCAGAAACTTTTCACCGGCGGTGGCCCTGTCTCGCCACAATTGCTCGACCGCCTCCAGCAAGTCGCGCCGAACGCCGACATCATGGTCGTTTATGGTTCAACCGAAGCCGAACCCATCAGCACAATCAAGATTGGGGATATGGAAGGTGAAGACCGTGCGGCGATGACTGGCGGACGCGGATTACTGGCCGGTCAACCCGTGCCTTCACTCGATGTCCGAATTATGAACGACCGCTGGGGGCGTTCCGTCGGACCATACACCACCGAACAATTCGACACCGTTTGCCAGCCGGTTGGCGAGACGGGGGAAATCGTCGTCAGCGGTGATCATGTTCTGTCCGGTTACCTACATGGGCAGGGAGAAGACGAAAACAAGTTTTGCGTCGCTGGAACACGTTGGCATCGCACCGGCGATGCGGGCTACTTCGACAGTCGCGGTCGCCTCTGGTTGCTGGGGCGCAGTGCAGCACGCGTCGATGACGACCGCGGCGCGCTGTATCCGCTTGGCGTGGAACAGGCGGCATTACGGCATCCGCATATCCGCCAGGCCGCGATGGTCGCGCATCGCGGGCAACGTGTCTTGGCGGTCACATTGAGCGATCAAACCGAACAGCCGGATCTTGCCTCGCTACTCAAGTCGCTGTCATTTGCGAGTGTCGACTCGATTCGCATTCTGAAACGGTTGCCAGTGGATAGGCGACACAATTCAAAGATTGACTACCCCGCCTTATACAGATTGCTGGAGCCATGAGCGTATCCACCGACGGCGGAGAGGACGTCGCCAGTGCCACGCAGCCGGGCGCCAACTCCCGGTTGGTAACGCGACTCCGCGCCTACATGTCCGAGCGATTTCCGCTGCTGGGACATGGCGTGCTGATCTTCAGCTTCTATTCCTCGAATCAGTTTCTCGCCCATGCACTTGGCCGCCCGGGCGAGGCGATGCAGTACGATTTCAGCTCGCTGTGCGGTTACCTCACCATTCTCTGTTTTTTCTTGCATCTACGGATCTTCGATGATCACAAGGATTACGCTGCCGATTGCCGCCACTTTCCTCAACGCGTGTTGCAGCGCGGCGTGGTGACGCTGGGCGAACTGAAAGTGCTGGGGGGAATCGCGATAGTGCTGGAGTTTGCGTTCGCCGCGATTTGCGGACCGGCTGCGCTGATCGCGGTGCTGGCGGCGTTTTGTTTCAGTCTGTTGATGCTGAAAGAGTTCTTCGTCGCCGACTGGCTGAAACGGCGGTTTCTCGTTTACGCATCCGTCCACATGTTGATCATGCCGCTGTTGGCCATGATTGTGTACAGCTTTGCGACCGGGGAGTTCCTGTGGGACGCGCCGCAATGGTTCTGGCTGTATTCGTTCGTCGGATTCTTTGTCGCCTTCAACTGGGAAGTGTCGCGGAAGATTCGGGCACCGGAAGAAGAAATTGACGGCGTCGATTCCTATACCCGTTTGTTCGGCACCTACGGAGCGGCTTATCTGGTGCTCGTCATTCGCGTCATCGACACAGGGTTGGTCACGCTGGTCGGACTGCATCTCGGTTTGAGCGCGTGGTTCTACGTGCTGTTGGTTTTGTTGTTTATGGTTTGCATGGTCGGCTTCTTTCAATTTCGTTTTCAAACCTCACCGACCACCGCGCATCGGATGGAAATCTATGCGGGCATTTACATCTTTGCCTTCGATCTGGCACTGGCGATTGAACTGGGGCGAACGTACGGCATTCAATTCAGCGGGGCGTTGTGATGTCTACGCCATTAGTAATCGATGGCAGTAAAATATCTGCTGAAAGTCCGCCTCATCTGGTGGGTGGGAAGGCGGCAAATCTGCGGCGGCTGCAGGAACTCGACCAGCCTGTCCCCCCGTTTTATGTCATCACGATCGACAGCGCCACCATTACGAACGAATTGGAACAGGCCATTCGCGCAGCCCACTTGCGGTGTTTTGCAGGTGGAGGGACGGTGGCCGTGCGTTCGTCGGCGGTCGCCGAAGACGGCGCGAAGCACTCGTTCGCAGGCATGTATGACAGCGTACTCGGCGTGGGCGACATTGAAGATGTACTCTCCGCGATCAAACAGGTGTGGGCGTCGGCTTCCAGCCCGCGCGTCATCGCCTACCGTAAGCTTCATGGTTTGCCGCTCATCGACACCGGGATGGCCGTCATCGTGCAACGGATGATCGACGCACGGCAATCGGGCGTCTGCTTCACGTGTGATCCAGCGACCGGATCACCGCACGAGATCGTCATCAACTCCCTTTTCGGAGTCGGCGAGGGTTTGGTTGGTCGGGGCTTTGCTGCAGATAGTTACACCGTTGCGAAGCAGACGATGAAAGTCACGCGCGAATTGGCCGAAAAGCAAACGCAGCTACTGCTTGTTGAAGAGCAGGGTGGACTGCAACAGCTGGAAGTGAACGAGGCCGATCGGCATTGTAGCTCACTCACCGATCAGCAGGTTCAGCAAGTGGCACGGGCAGCGCGGGAGATCGAGGACAGTTTCGGAAAACCGCAAGATATTGAATTCTGTTTTTCGCACGAGGGGGAACTGTTCATTCTGCAAACGCGTCCGGTGACGGGATTAGTCGATGAGAGAAACCCCACAGCGAGAAACCCGGTTTCTTCAAGAAACCGGGTTTCTGACACTCGCCCTTCGACAAGCAACCATGTTATCTGGGACAACAGCAACATCATCGAGAGTTATTCCGGCGTCACCACGCCGATGACATTCAGCTTCATCCGGCGGGCCTACTCCATCGTTTATCACTGCTTCTCTGAAGTCATGGGCATCTCGCCCCGCGCGGTGCACGAGCATCGCGATGCGTTCGACAACATGCTTGGCCTGTTTCGCGGGCGGGTGTACTACAACCTGAAAAACTGGTATCGGCTGGTGCGCCTATTCCCCGGCTACAATTACAACAGCCGCTTCATGGAATCGATGATGGGGCTGAAGGAGCCGCTGTTTGTCGAGGAAGAGACGAAGCAGCCGAGCCGAATGCGCCGCTGGTTCGTCGATTTCCCCGCACTGCTGCGGCTATTGCTCCGCTCGGGTTGGAACTTCTTCCGCATTCGCACGATTGTCGAACGATTTCAGCAGCACTTCCACCTCCATTACGACGAGTGGTCGGAAATCGATTTCGATAGCATGCAACCGCACGAACTGATGTCGCTGCACGCGAAGATGGAAGAGACGCTGCTTTGGAACTGGAAAGCCCCAATCATCAACGACTTCTACGTCATGGTGTTTTACGGCGTCCTCCGGAAAATGTGCGCGAGTTGGTGCGGTGATGAATCCGGCTCGCTACAGAACGGGCTGATTTGCGGCGAAGGCGGACTGCAAAGCGACGAGCCGGCGAAACTACTGATCCGCATGGCCGGCATCGCCCGGAACGATAATGCACTACGCACATTGATTCTCGACGAATCGGTGGAGTCGTTGCCCGTATTGATTGCCGGCGATTCGCGGTTCGGAGAGTTCAACGAGTTGATGGCTCGTTATCTCGACGACTATGGACTCCGCTGCGAAAACGAACTCAAGCTGGAAGCGTTTTCCTACCGGGAACAACCGCATCGGCTGTATCAGATTGTCCGCAGCTACCTGTCGTGCGATGATGCGACAATGTGTGACGTTTCGGCGGTCGAGGCACGGGAACAAGAAGTCCGCGCCGATGCCGAGCAGCGTTGTCGCGAGGCCTTGTCGCAATCGCGAAGTTGGCTTCCGCGGCGGATGCTCTTCAAGCGGGTGCTACGCAACGCACGGCTGGGCGTCCGCAATCGCGAAAACATGCGGTTTGCGCGGACTCGAATCTACGGCATTCTGCGGAGCATGTTGCGGTCCATCGGTCAGCAGCTGGCCGACGAAGGTGTGCTGGATGATCGCGAAGACGTCTTCTATCTCACCATTGACGAAGTGTGGGATTTCGTGCGCGGCACGGCCGTGTCCACCGATCTGCGCGGATTAGCCAACCTCCGCCGTTGTGAATACGACGCCTATCGCGAGGAAACCGTCCCGCCTCCCGACAGCCGATTTGAAACGTTCGGTATGGCCTACCATCGCAACCAATTCCGGAATGAGACGGCACCGACAGATGTGAGCAGCAATGGTTCGCTATCGGGAATCGGCTGTTGTCCCGGTGTCATCACCGGCAGCGTACAAGTCGTTCGCGAATTGTCGAATGGCGACGGTTTTCGTGGCGACATTCTCGTCGCCGAGCGCACCGATCCTGGCTGGGTGCCGTTGTTCCCCGCGTTCAGCGGTATTCTCATCGAACGCGGCAGCGTGCTGTCGCATTCGGCCATCGTTGCGAGGGAGATGGGCATCCCGACCATCGTCGGTATCACCGGCCTCACCGATCAGCTGCGGACCGGGCAACAAATCAAGATGGACGGTCGCGCCGGCACGATCGAAATCCTCACCAAAGATTGAGCCGTCTTGAACGTCGCTTGCGGTTCAGCGAACTTCATCGACCTGGAAATGACAATAGAAAAATGCTTTGTCGCGCGAAAACAGTTCGGCCGACAGTTCCGGTAGCGGTTGAACTCGATCGACAAACTCTGCCGGACAAGAACGCGGCACGAGTGTATTCCAATATGCGAGGCGTGCGCCCGGTTTGGCGACATTCAGCAGTTCGCCGTAGAGTCCACGCGATGCATCGTCGTTCACGTACTCGAAAATATCGGATAGGTTGAAGGCATCGAAGCCGTCAACGGCGTGCGCGACGGCCGCCTGTTCTATCGGCCCGTGAAATAATGTTAGCCGTTCGAGTCCGCTGCGGACTGCCTCGAAGTGCTCTCGCCGCAGGTAACGAGGCAGCGCCGTCCCAAAGTTGCCGGTGGCGATATACTGCAGATACGGATTGCAGTCGGTCGGCAACACGGTCAGCGCGTATCGGGCGCGCCGCATAATTCGATCAGAGACTGAGCCTTCCACATAGCGAAAGAATTCCGGATCACGTCCCAGACGGCCCATCAGAAACCGACTGAAGAAAACGCGAAACAACAGCCGCCATCGCCAGTTGTTCCAGGAGTCGTTCCAGAACGCCTCACGTGTCGCCGCGTCCTTCGGTTCCAACAGTTGTGCAATTCGCTTACGCGAATGAATCAACGGCAGCACCCGCGTGCGGAACATCCGGAAATAGTCTTCGAACTTTCCTTTGTGGATGATCCCAACGGCAACATGCTGCGAATGGGCTGCCCAAAATCCACGTGACTCACGCGACAAGTCGCTTTCCAGTGACGCATAAGTCGCCAGACGATCATCGGCCGCTTGAACGCCGAGAAACGCCAACAATTCCTCGTATTCGAGTTGTCGAAACGCGGCACAGCGCAATTCCAGGCAGGCGAGTTGGGCAGTACTTAAATCAGCCGCAACAACTTCCGCCCCCTGAGCCAACAGCGCCAACGAATTGTCGCCAGCCGATGCAATTGAAAGCACCCGCGAACCGGGTCGAGGCCGAAGCGCCGCCACAAGAATGTCGGCATCTTCCCAGCAGTTCGCATAACGGACAAAGTCGAATGTCGTTCGGTGTTGAATCTGATCGTGTTCCATCAGATACGCCGGATGATGCAGAACCAAGCCAGCGGACCGCCCTTCGTGAATTCGGATCCGGTCAAATCAGGGCGATCTTCAAAGCGGGCTTCGGTGATCGACTCCACCTCCCAGCCGGTTGCGAAAGTGGCACGAATTTCATCTTGTGTCAGCCGCTTCGGTCCACCGGACCCCGGTTCTTTGTCGCTGAAGCAAAGCAGAAACAGGCGCCCACCCGATTTGGTTACGGCCGACAACTCTCGGATATACGCGGGCCGGTGCTCAATCGCAAAGACGTGAAACAGGCCGCAGTCGATGACGCTGTCGAATTGCCCGTCGAGTTCAGAGAGTTGCAGGGCATCTTTGACGAGGAAGGAAACATCAAGGTTCCGTGAAGTCGCCTTGGCGCGGGCGCGTTCGATAGCCACTTCCACGAAGTCTACGCCTACAACCTCCTGCCCGCGCTCGGCGAAGAAGAGGGCGTTGTCGCCGGTGCCGCATCCCGCATCGAGCACACGACCACTGATCAAATCGGCGACATCAACAAACTGTTGGCGTGGTTTGTAGATTTCCCAGGGAGGTACGGTCTCATACGCCGCCGCAAAACGCTGCTTCGGCGGAAGTTTCTCGGCCATCTTGTGATTCCATGTCGTCGGTGGTAGTTCCAGGTGTGGCCATCCGAGTTACTCGATCCCAACCGTTTTCTTAAAGGCGGCAAGCTGCGGATCGTTGGTCGTCTGCATGTGCTGCAATAGTTCGGCGGTTAACGAGTAGACATGATGCTTCATTTTCGGATCTGCGATCAAGTTGTGCAGAGCATCGGGGTCTTGCTGGTAATCGTAAAACTCCATTGGTACGCGGTAGGCGAAGTGCTTCACGCGGGCAGCGATCTTGGGATCGGATTTTGCCGCCGCCACCATCGCCCGCCACGTCAGGCCAGCCTGAGACTCATTCTTGAACGTCGTCTTTCCGTCCGACCAGCCGTTCCAGATCAAGCCGTAACGTGCCGTCTGCACCGAACGCATTGGGTAGGATCGCTTGGATGCGATGGTGTTGAGATGCGTGTAGACGTATTCGCGATCCGCTTGTGCCTGTCCCTTGAGAACCGTCAGGAAACTGTTGCCGTCCATTCCCTTCATTGGTTCGATGTGTAGCGCATCAAAAATTGTGGGCGCAAAATCGACGCCGGCGATCAAATGCTTCGTGTCGTGCGACCCCGCTTTCACAACGCCGGGCCAACGCACAATCCACGGCGTTCGCGTCGAATTTCGCCACACGTTTGTCTTGGCGAAGGGGACGGCAATTCCGTGATCCGACTTGCACATCACGATCGTGTTGTCGGCAAAGCCGGCGGAGTTCAAACTGGCAAGAATCACACCAACAACATCGTCGGCGCGCCGAACCGAGCTGTAGTACTGCGCAATCTCCTCGCGAATCGGCGGTAGATCGGGCAGGAACGCCGGCACGACGATTTCGTCGGGTTGGTAGATTCTGGAGGGCGCCGGGTAAGGGCCGCGCTGTCTCTGGCGTTTGTTATTGGCCTTCTTCTTGCCAGCCTGTGGCGATGCAACTTTCCGTTTGTCGGCCGGCTTTCGATTGTCAAATGGTCGGTGGGGATCGTGAGCGTTGACCATGAAGAAGAACGGCTGCTTGGACTCTTTCGCCTTCTCGAAGAACTCGCCGGCAAACTTCTGATACAGAACGGCGCTGCGGCCGTTCTTCATTTCGTTCCGGCCACGTTTGTAGTCGAATGCCTGCTTGCGAGAGGGAACAACATGCTCGGTCTTGCCGAGGATGCCGGTGAGATAGCCGTTGGCCTTCAACGTTTCCGGCAGTGTGGGAACACTGCGGTTGATGGTGTTGAATCCCAAGGCTCCGCTGTTGTGTGGGTAGCGGCCGGTCATCCAGGCGGCACGCGTCGGTTGGCAGATGGCAATGGTCACATGGGCATGTTCAAACCGCATGCCTTCGCTCGCCAGCCGATCGATGTTCGGCGTCGTGTCGGGAACCTTCGCTCCGAATGCTCCCACCGAATCCCAGTTCATATCATCGAGCGTAATGAACAGCACGTTGAGTTGCTCGGCGGCGGTACCCGATGTGGCAATGAACCACAGCCCGGCGGCGAGAATTCCAATCCACATTCGCATCATGGGAGACTTGTCCTTACTTGTTGTTCTCATTGCGCTTGTTTCAATCACCGAGGTTACGTTTGTCTTCCAATATACTCGAATTGCAATCCGCCATCAGCCAAAAAATTGCCAAACGTGTTTCCAATGATTAAACTGAATCGACAGAAAGTACCGGGCGAATAGGAACGCCCGCCTTTGCAACGAGGAGAGCGAAATGGCAGATCGGAACGAAGAACAGGCCGTTGAATTGGTTGGGACCGTTCTCGATGAATTGGGGCGTCACGCGATTGCCTCACAGTCGGCTGAGAAACTCCGCTTCGATAGCAGTTTGACTGATTCCGGCCAGCACCCCCGGCTTTCACCAGTTGAGCGGGAAAAAATGCTGCGTCAGCTTTCGGTGGAATGAATGCTTCGGCAAACGGTATCGCCGTGGCTTCTACTGTTCCACCTCGTACACCTGACCGACGATGAATAATCGTCGGCCATTCACTTCAGGCAGCAACTTCGCACCCCATTCTGCAAGTTCCCTTCGTTCCTTTTCGGAAAAGTCAGGGCGGACGTTGTAAATCATCAACTGCTCGCCGCTGGGTAAAGCGATCTGCCGTGGCTGAAATCTCTGTTGCTGAGGGGTATCAGTCATCGACAATTCAACAGCCAACGTCGTCGGCGGATTGAGAATGCCACGATCGACGAGAGCGGAAAAACGCTCGGGGGTTACGAACTTCGTGTACCCGTAGGTCGTGCGATACCGGTGAATCTCCTGCCAGTTGACGAACAAGTGCGTGATGTTCCCGTCACGAAAACGTTGGCGAATGTCGCTGGCCGACCATAGTTCAAAAATCGAATGGTCGAACACCGTGTTATACACCAACAGAAATTCGGCATCGAAGACTTGCGCTTCGCCCACCATCAACACTCGCGAATTGGTGGGCAACTCGTTGTTCAAGAAGGCGATGCCAGGGGGAGGCTGTTGAGCGTGTTTGATGTCGGCCAGGAAAGCGTTGTTGCCCGCCGCACCGGAAATTATGAATGCGAGATTGAACAGCACCGCTGCCGCGATACCGCAACCTGAGACGATTCGCCACGACTTGCCGCGAATCGATGCCGCCCCCATGCCTGCCAGCACGGCGATGACCGGCGTCATTGGCACCCAAAAACGATCGATGCGATGCGTCAACACCCACCAGGTGGCGAATAGCCAGAGCAGGTAAAGCCAGAGATAGCGATCCATCTGTCGGCGACGAAACAGCAACAGCGACAATGGAGCCAACCCGAACAACAGTGGCGTCAACCAGTCGTTTCCGGCAGTCACTTCGAGCATGCTCTGCGGCAGATCGGTGTAGTTGGACGGCGAATGACCGGCACGCCATTTGGTGTTGAGTGTTTCGTCCCAGTCGTGGCCGCCGAACAGCGTGTACATCAGCGGATAGACGGGGTTTCGCGTTTCCACCAGATTCTTGACGAGCCACGGGCCGATGGTCACCGTCGTTCCTAGCAGGAACAAAGCCGTAATACGCACGGCAATTCGCCGTCGCTTTTCCGCCGGCAACTGCAGCGCGAAGGGGACGGCATAGGTCGCGGCAAACAACGGCACGACGACCGAGACCACGCCAGTGTACTTGCACGCCATCGCGCAACCTGAAAGCAATCCGCACAAGAAGAATTGTCGGCTGGCGAGCGATGGTTCGTCGCGTAGTTTTTCAACGGCGATCGCAAAGGCCAGTAGCGAGACAAACAGAAAAAACGTCAGTCCGCCTTCAGCGTAGGCAATGGTTGAGATGCGGAACGTCCACGGCATCGTGAGGTAAACCAGCGCGGCCAGCCATCCAGCTTTCGGGCTGAACCACCGTCGCCCTGCCGCATAAACGGCCAACCCAGTCAGCGGTCCGAAGCACATCAACACCGTCTTTCCCACCAACGCGCCGCGGAACCAGTCGCCGCGTAGCGTCATCGACAGCAGGCTGAGCATTTCGGTGAAAAAGGGGAAACTTGTATAAACGTTGTGAGGCAGGAAGGTGATCTGGCCAGCTTGGTAATACTCCTTCGGACCTTGCAGGTGGTATTCCCGCACATCGAAATCGGATGACGGAAGCATTGCCCCCAGCAACATCGCCAGCAAGAACGGCGCGATGGGAATGATGCTCAGGCCGAGCGTGACCATGCGGCCGACAAGCGGTTTGGAAATCGCCGATGGTGGGCCGTTCTCAATCCCGGCCGGTTGAGTGCGTCTCCATGTTTGCAGCCGCAGCCACGATTCCACAGCAACGGCAGCGAGAATGAAGGTCGCAAAGAACTCGGCGCTCAATCTTCCCGCCAATCCACAACACAAAGTCAGCAGCGATAAAGTTGCCAGCCCCAACGCGAATGCAAAAACTGTGCGTTCGGCACACCGTGATTGAAAGGGGATTCGGAGTAGCCGCAAACAGAGATGCCCGATTCCCCAAGCGCCGGCGAGAATGATCGCCGCCGTCATCATCAAATCGAGCCGCTGTGGGAAGAACGACCAACCGGACGGCGGCGCAGCGGCATCGGCCGGTGGATCGACCAGATCGAGCAGGCGAAACGGCACCTGCGGCCAGAACTCGAAGCGGCGATACGTCGGATTGTTCGGCGGTGTCTGGCAATAGAAGAAGGCCAGAAATCCGATCAACCAAACAATGGCAATCGTCGAATGCCATTTGGCGAAACGGTGATCGGCTTGCGGCGCATCCGCTGCTGTTTCTCCTTCAACGCTCACTCGACGCTCCCTGTCGGTCGGGCCAATCGAAGGCGATGTCGAGCGCCGGGGCCGAATGTGTCAACCCGCCAATACTGATTCGATCGACGCCAGTGCGGGCAATGTCGGCAACCGTTTCCAGCGAGATACCGCCCGATGCTTCCAGCAGAACGGCGGGCGACACCGAATCGCGTAACGCCACCGCTTCCCGCAACGTGCTGCAATCCATATTGTCCAGCAACACAATGTCGGGCGACCCGTTGAGTGCATCGGCCAATTGTTCCAGCGTGTCAACTTCGACTTCAATCGACAGCCCATTCGGTGCATCGTTTCGGGCGTGTGTCACCGCTTCGGCAATCGATCGACCGACGTCAGTTCCGCACCAGGATGCCAGATGGTTATCCTTGATCAAGACACCGTCATAAAGTCCCAGCCGATGGTTCGTCCCACCACCGGCGCGGACGGCATACTTCTGAAGTGCGCGGTAGCCGGGCAGAGTCTTGCGGGTGTCCAGAATCTTCGCTTTCGTGCCGGCAGCCGCATCGACGAAGCTTTGGGTCAGTGTGGCGATGCCGCTCAAGTGCGACAGGAAATTGAGTGCGGTCCGTTCACCGGTCAACAACGATCGCAGCGATCCGGAAACGACAGCAATGACCGAGCCCGCTTCGAGCGGCGAACCGTCGGCAATTTGATTTTCCCACGTCACCGTCGGATCGAGCCGCTCAAACACCATCTGCGCGACCGGTTCGCCTGCCAATACCCCCGCGGTTCGCGCGACGACATACACACCGCCTGTCTCAGCATCGTCGATAAGAGCACGGCAGGTTAAATCGCCGATGTCCTGCAGATCCTCATTGAGCGCCAAGCCGATTAACGGCGTGGCGGCAGAGCGTTCGGGTTCGTCGAAGGTAGGTCGCAAAGTCGAAACTCCGTAACAGATCCCGCAGGATGCGACCTGCGGGCTTGGGGGACGCTATTCATTGTTGCATGTTTCGACCCCCTCTGCTGAAATGAGGCGGTCTGGACTGTCACTTCTGATGGAGAACGAATCGATGATCGTCGGCGTGCCGCGGGAAATCAAGCAGGATGAATACCGAGTGGCGTTGATTCCGGTCGGTGCGGAAGAATTGACCAAAGCCGGCCACCGCGTGTTGGTCGAGAAAAACGCAGGGCAGGGGAGCGGCATTCCCGATGAAATGTACGTCGAAAACGGCGCGGAAATCGTCGAAACGGCCGAGCAAATCTGGGCGGAAGCAGAACTGATTATCAAGGTGAAGGAGCCGCAGCGGGCCGAGTTTCCGTTGATGCGATCGGGGCAGTTGGTCTTTACGTACTTTCATTTCGCCGCCGATGAGGAATTGACGCGGGGCGTATTGGAGACGGGCGCGACGGCCGTGGCGTATGAGACTTTGGAGGGGTCACAAGGCCGGCTTCCCTGCCTGACGCCGATGAGCGAAGTCGCCGGCCGCATGAGCATTCAGGAAGGGGCAAAGTTTCTGGAACGACCGCAGGACGGGCGTGGGATTTTGCTGGGAGGGGTGCCGGGTGTTGCGCCGGCCCACATTGTTATCCTGGGTGGCGGAGTGGTTGGCAAGAACGCCGCGCAGATTGCCGCCGGCTTTCAGGCGAATGTCTCCATTCTCGACATCAACGTCGATCGGCTGCGGTATCTGGAAGACATCATGCCGGCGAATGTGAACACGATTTACAGTGATCGGCACAATGTCCGCGAGCAGTTGCAACTGGCCGACCTTGTGATTGGTGCCGTTTTGATTCCCGGTGCCCGCGCTCCACGTCTGGTGAGTGCCGACGATTTGAAGTATATGAAGCCGGGGTCGGTCATTATCGACGTTGCGATTGATCAAGGTGGCGCGACGGAGACCTCGCGTCCCACAACGCATTCTGAGCCGACGTACATTGTTGACGACGTGGTGCATTATTGCGTGACGAACATGCCGGGAGCCGTCGGCCGCACGAGTACTTACGCGCTGTGTAATGTCACCTTTCCGTATGCGCTCCGCATTGCACAGCAGGGTCTGGAAGCGGCCTGTGCCAAAGATGCCGGATTGGCGAAGGCCGTCAACATGGCGGCTGGTCGGGTGACGAACCAAGCGGTGGCGGAAACATTTGGCATGGAGTTTATGCCGTACGCGCCGTAACCGGCGACCTCCAGCAGGCGGGACAAAAAAACGAATGTCGCTCTGATTGCCCTTACGGTCAAGCGAACGCGCAGGAACATCAGCTTCCGGGTGTGACATTGGTGGCAAATCACTATACAATCCCGTGGTAGTATTCCTTCATCGGAATCGATCCAACCTGTGAATTCCCACCTGACGAAGCCATCGACAATGCGAATCCTTTTTCGCGACATTCTGCGAATTATTGCGTTTGTCTGCGTGGTCATAATCGCCGCTCAATCTGTCTCCGCTCAAGATGAGTCGGACGATGGGGAAGGTGAGGATGGTGAACGACCGGCGGCTACTCGGTCCACCGATGTCGATTCGGAGGAGGCTTTTCCCCGTGATCCCAGTGGATCGTTTTTTCGTGGCAACGACCGAAGCATTGTCGGGTTTTATCTGAACTTGCTGCGCTTCGTGCCGGTCGTGCTGTTGTTTGTGCTTTGGATGTGGAGTTCGCATTGGGTGGACGAAGACAGCCGCTCGTTGCAGGTCCGTAGCCAGTTCTGGAATACGGCCGTGCTTGCCTGCGGAACGGTGGGATTTCTCGCCGTGTTTTGCTTGCCGATGTTCCTGATGGGCAGTGTTGTGTTGTTGGCGGCGTACGGAGCCCCATTGGGTTTCTACATTGTTGAACGGAATGCCCGAGTCCCCGATTCGTCCAAGGTGATGACGCCGGAGCATTTGCGAAAAGTGGGACTGCGAGTGCTGGCGAAATTGGGAATGGGTACCGTTTCGAAGGAAGTTCAGGCAGCGGGAATTGGCCCGAATATCAAGTTCATCGGCAAATCGGGGACCGGCCGTGGCAACGAGCCGGATCGGTCGGCGCAAGTGGAAAAGTCCCCAGGATTCCTCGCGGCCAAGGAACTGGTTTACGACGCCATTCAACGACGCGGCACCGACATTCACCTCGAGCCAAACGAGGATGAGTTGTCGATTCGTCTGCGAATCGACGGTGTGATGCACCCCACCGAACCGTTCGACCGGGCGGTTGGGAACGCGCTGGTTAACATCTTCAAAGTGCTGGCCGCGATGGACATCACCGAACGTCGTCGTCCGCAGGACGGCAGCTTTCGGGCGCTCGCCGACGGGCGGCCAATCGACTTTCGCGCTGCGACCCAAGGCACGCGTCACGGCGAAAAGATGAGCCTGCGTATTCTCGATCAATCGAATTCGGTTAGCAGTTTGGACCAACTCGGTCTTCGCAAGCAGTTGCTGGCATCTCTGCGCGACGTTGTCCATTTGCCGCACGGACTGTTTCTTAGCTGCGGCCCGACCGGTGCTGGTAAATCGACCACACTGTATGCGTCGCTGAGCGATTTGGATTCGATGCAGCAGAACATCATCACGATCGAAGACCCGGTCGAATACAAGATGGAGGGCGTGAACCAGATTGAAATCAATACCAAGGCCGGGCAGTCGTTTGCAAAATCGTTACGGAGTATTTTGCGGCAAGATCCGGACGTGGTGATGATCGGCGAAATTCGCGATGCCGAGACCGGAGAAATCGCCTGCCAAGCGGCAAATACCGGACACATGGTGTTTTCCACGATTCACGCCAACGACACAATTACGGCGCTTTATCGTCTGCTGGAGTTGGGGATCGAGCCGTTCATGATCTCGAATTCCATCTCGGCGATCATGGGCCAACGTCTGGTGCGCCGTCTGTGTCCCGATTGTCGCACGGCCTATCGCCCGTCGGAAGAACTCCTGAAAAAACTCCACCTCCCGCCGGGCAAAGTGGAAAAATTCTATCGTACGCCGAAGAAATCGGAGTCACAGTGTCCCACCTGCGAGGGTGTTGGTTTTCGGGGGCGAATGGGCGTGTACGAGCTGCTGGTCATCAACGATGAAATTCGTGAACTGATTCGCGACAAGGGATCGGCCACACAAATTAAGAAGCTGGCCCGCCGCAACGGCATGCTCAGTATGAAGGAAGAGGGCTTGCGACTCGTCATTCGCGGAATGACATCGATTGAAGAATTACAGCGCGTGGTCAAATAGTGTTTTGTCGTGCAGTTGATGGCTTCCGGTTTTCAAATACTTCGTATCGCGTTGGCAGAGTGAGAGACGAGAATGATTGACATTTTGCTGCTGGCAATCATCGTGGTTATCGCGTGGTGTCTTTCGGGAGAGGGAGCCTACGCTGCCTGCATGACGCTGATCAATGTGATCATTTCCGGTTTGTTGGCAATGAACTTTTTTGAACCGTTGGCGGGTTTTCTGGCGTCCAATATTTCTCAAAGTTCAGACGGTCGTTGGGACATGATTGCGTTGATCGGTTTGTTTGTCGTGTTCGTCACGCTGTTTCGTGTGGCAACCGACCAGTTGATTGTGACCTACATCCAGGTGCATCCGCTGTTGCATCAAATTGGTAGTTGGGGCGGTGGCGTGCTGACCGGCTACGTGACAATGGCGTTTCTGTTGACTGCGCTGCACACGGCTCCACTCCCCAAGGATTATTGGGGCTTCTTTTACGCGGAGCGCGAACGCCGTAGCGGGCCGCTGAGCCAATTCGGACCGGATTATCAATGGCTCGGCTTCACACAACATGTGACCGAAAAGTCGTTCGCAAAAACGCTGCTGGTGAATTCCGGTCAGGACAACTTCGTGATGACCAGAATGTTTGACGGGCGAAACGGCTGGCTGTGGAATGTCCCGGCGAAGAAAGATACCGACCCGCCCTACGACGTCATGCCGTCGTTCCCAATTCGATACGCAACGCGCCGCGAGCAACTTGCGGGTGGGCCACCTACTGGGTCAGGAGCAAGCGGAGGAACGCCAACGCCGCCTAAGAGACAGCGGAGCGGTGGATCTCGTAGAGGCGGCGGCGGTTTCTGACGAAGGTTTTCCAGCGGCTACTTCGAGGCCGTGGCCTGCGGTTTTTGGGACCGTCGGCTGCGTGATTGGGCGGATGCCCTCGGCTGATTCGCCAGCCCTTCGGCGGAAATGAGATTCACGACGTCTTGTGACAGACGGTCCATTTCCACCACCAGCGAGTCGATACGCCCGGCGAGGTAGGTGTAGGTGATGAGAGTGGGGATGGCGATCGTCAGGCCGATGGCGGTGGTGAATAACGCCATCGCAATTCCGTTGGCCAATTGCTGCGGGTTGCCCATTGCATTCGATTTGGCGATGTCGTTGAACGAAATGATCATGCCAATGACGGTACCCAGTAGGCCGATTAACGGTGAAACCGTGGCGACGCCGTTGAGAACTCGCAAGTGTTTTCGCAGTTGGCTGACCTGACGTTCTCCGCCATCAATAATGGCCTGTTCGACTTCGACGCTGGGTTTTCCCCATTTGCGAACGCCATGCGCAAAAACGACGGCAATGGGGCTGCCGTTTTCCTCACAGAGTTTCAGCGCCTGCTTGCCTTCGAGTTTTCGCTGATCCAAATGCTGTATGAACCGCTCGACGAATGGGCGCGGAATCACCCGTCCTTTGCGGAGAACGACAAGCCGTTCGATCGCGAACCAGACGGCGATGATTGACGCTGAGAGAAACGCCCCAACGAAGGCCCACATGATGTAGTCTCGCAGCGAAACGATGGCTTCCATCGATTGCTTCCAGGAACTGGCGCTTTCGGCCTCGGTGGCCGCTTTGTTTGCGCCGGGCCGGCCGCCTTGGACCGTCACCGGAACGGGGCCGGCTTCGTTTGTGTCAGGTGGCTGCTGCGCGGTGAGCATTTGCGAGTGAGCAAGAATGCAAAGTGCAAACGCAACCGCCATAATGGGCCGCACTGTGCAGCGGGCAGAGGAACGAATTACGGCGCACCGTGTGAGCAACGAGAAGAACTTCATACCAATCATCCTTTTGAACACTGCGTCGGTCGCGATGGACCTCAGCGACATCCTTTGTCTTTCAGCCGACTGCCGTTGCGTTAGCAGTTGCCATCCCTGCGGCCCGCAGCAACCCGCACTTTAACTGCCGGCGTTTTTTCGGGCAAGCGGAAGCCGCTGTTTTGCCTGCCTGGCGTATTGGCTGCGTGGAAACTTCTGCAGCAATTCCTCGTATAGCTTGGCTGCATCGTTCCATTGTTTCAGCGCCTCGTCGCAGAGGGCAGCCTGATACAATGCAGCCGATTGCCAGATTGGGAATTTGTAGAGGTGGTACACCTTGAAGTATTCGGCCTGGGCATTCTTGTAGTCTTTTTGAAGCAAAAACGTCTCGGCAAGAATCAACTGCGCCTTGGCCGCTGTTTCGGTGCGTCGGCCATTGGGATCGGCAACAACCCGGCGAAATGCGGTTCGTGCCTCATCGAACTTGGCGAGATTCTTGTAACTCCGGCCAAGAATCTCATCGGCCTGGTAAAGCACCGGACACTTTGGATCGCGGTCACGTAATTCCGAAACGACTGCCGTGACCTCTGCGTACTTCTTGCCCCGGAAGTGAGTCTCTGCCAGCATGATCCAGATTTGGGGTACCCACGGCTGGTCATCCGGCGAGGTTTTCTCGAAATCCGTTTTCAATTTCAGCAACGTCTCTTGCGCTGCCTTGTGTTGCTTCTGGTTTAGTAACGCGTTGGCCGATTGAAACCGCGCGTGTGGCGCCTGCTTGCTCTCAGCAAAACGACCGAGAAAGGCGGTGGTGCGCGAACTCACATCCTTCCACCTTTCCTCTTCGACCGCGATTCCGATGAGGTGATGCAGCGACACTTCCTGCACCTGTTTGTCGGATCGAACGTCTTGCTGCAAACGATCGAACGACTTGCGGGCATCGGCGATTCGGCCCGCCAAGAGGTCGCTTTCGGCGAGACTGAGCCGCGCGTTGTCGGCCAAATCGCTATCGGGCGATTCCTTCACAAGGCGAGCAAAGATTTCGTCCGAGCGTTTGTAGTTGCCTGCGTCGTAATTGAGCAGGGCCCACTCGTCGAGCCGCTTGTCCAACGCCGCAGGGTTAGGGAAGCGCTCAAGTAATTGTTCGTAAGCGGCATCGGCTTCTTTCACGTTTTTCAACGACCGTAAGACTCGGGCCTGATTCAATCCCGAGAGGAATGCGTATTGCAACGGTGGTTTTTGTTCGGCGCCGTTTGGTGGCGTTTCTTTGGGGGCGAACTTGCTGAATGATTCGCCATACGCCTTGGCTGCCTCTGGAAATCGGTCTGCGTTCTCCAGCGACTCAGCACGTTTGAAAGCCGCTTCCGGGGCCAGTACGGTTTCACCGGGATGTTGTTCGATCAATTGAGTAAAATGGTCGGCGGCATCGAGGAATTTCTTTTGCTCAAAACGGCACCAGCCGAGTCCGGACAGAGCGTGCGCATGATTCGGCGACTTTGGTCCGCGGGCAACCAGCCGGCCATACAGATCGGCCGACCATTCCCAATCCTTCAGGTCGTAGGCGATTTCGGCGATTTTGTAGGTGGTTTGTTGGGCGAGCTTGCTCGCTGTTGTTGCTCGCGTTAGACGCGTCAGATCAGCTTGGGAATCGGTTTTGTCATCCAGGTAGGCCGCTGCGATTGCGCGTGTTGCCAGGGCTTGGTTCGCCTGCGATCCCTCGGGGCGGGACTTGAGGTAGCGTGAAGTTGACGTGACGGCATCGCCGTACTTTTTCAGCGTGAGTTGGCTGCTGGATGCGATGATGAGCACGTCGATGAATTCCAGCGACGCGCCCTCTTTTGCGATGTCGTCAAGCAATGGAGCGGCGACTTCGAGTACGCCATCGTCGTCGTCCAATTGTTGCAACGTGCGGGCGAGATGAAACCGTGCCAAAGAACGCGTTCGCGGTATCTTGCTTGCTTCGACAACTCCGCGAAAATGGTCGGCAGCCACCTTCAAGTGTTTCTCACCACCCCGTGCCGACGCCAACCGCCCACCGAGGATGCGGTTGTACATCCGCAGCGCACTGTTGGAATACTCTTTCCTAAACTGGGAAACCAAACGATCTCCGTCGTCGAGTTTTCCTTCATTCAATGCGGCCTCGGCCGCCAGATGCAGGCTGTCATCCGCCAGATCGCCCTTTGGCCAGCGCTTCACGACGTCGAGAAACCGAGTGCGAGCCGTGTTGTATTGTTCGCGGTGAAACTCCGTGTCGGCCCATTGGAATAGTGCATTCTGTGCCAACGGACCGTTTTCGTCGGCCTTGAATGCCGCTTCCAGGTCTCGGGACGCTTCGGCATACTGCCGCAGGGCTTTGCGGCTGACTCCCATCCAATAACCGGCGGTTGCCTGCTGCCCTTTGTCTTTTGCCGCCCGATCAAAATGTGACACGGCACGCTGAAAATCTCCTGCCTGGTAATGCGCATAGCCGGCGTTGATTTCAGCTTGTGGAAGCAGGTCACTTTCAGGATATCGCGCGATGAACTGTTCGTAACTTCCCGCTGCATCTCGGAAACGGCCGGCATCGAACTGAACCGACGCAACCGCCATCTGTGCTTCGGCTGCGCGTGTGCCGTTTTTCATTGCAGCAACCTTGCCGAACATCGCGATGGCATCGTCGGGTTGCTTCAGCGATTCGTAGCAGCGTGCCAACCCGAAGGTTGACTCTTCGGTAAACCGACTATTGGGGTATTTCTTGAGCGCCTGCAGATAGATGTCTGCGGCTTCCTGCGGTTGTTTCGCGCGGCGGTAGGCATCGGCCAAATAGGGAGTGGCCCATTCAGCCAGTTCGTTTTTCGGATAGGTTTTCAGGAATGTCGAGAATTCTTGCGCGGCCGCCTTCAGATCGCCGAGAAAATAGCTGCACTCGCCGATGCGGTACATGGCGTCCGGCCGGTGCTTGCTCTGGGGGTAGTCTTTGACGAACCCGCGCAGCACCGTCCGCGAATCGCCGTATTTCTTCTGGTGTACCAGCGTGAGACCGAGGTACAGCCGTGCCAGCGGGATCTTGACATTGCCCGTATGGTTCTTGATGAAGGCGCGAAATCTCTCGGCCGCCTGATCCCATCGCTTCAATTTGTATTGGCCGGTGGCCAGATTGTATTCATCAAGCGCTTCATCGGCCCGCGCAGACTGCGGAACGACCAGGGCGAGAATGAGTACGAACAACAAGCCAATTGTCCATCGCCCAATTCGACATCGCGCCGAACGCCAGATGGGCTGAGGCGGATGGTTGGCGGTGAGAGAATACATCAGACCGACCCCATTCAGCGAATTCTCAGAGACGCGGCACAACACAAGGCCAACGAACCACCGCGATGCGGTGGCCTGCCCACATCGATAGCCGTCCAACAATACCGGCCCGCGAGTGCTGTATGGTACTCACCGGCAGGCAATTGCGGCAAGTCGGCTTGTCGTGCAAAGCCGAAACAGCCCGCAGTGCAAGCCGAACGCCGTCGTCCACAACTGTGGCTTGGGGCTTTGCTTGCACTGCGGGCTGATTTGTATTTCGGATTGGGCGTGACGGCAATCGTCTGTCGGCAGCCTACTGCGGAGATGCAGGACCGGCACAGCGGATGAGATGGTCGTGATCGACGTAGACCACATCCTGCGTCTCGTCGCTGTGTTCAAACGGCACTGGCCATTCTGACCGAATCGTCTTGGTGTAGTAGACCGTACACTTGTAGTGACAGTGATGCAGTCGTGCCGGACCAGCCAACGGATAGAATTTGCACTCGTCAACTCGGTCCACAATCAGTTCGATGACCATGCGGACGTTATTGCGTTGCGTCTCGGCGATGAACGACATTCCGCCGGCTGCACTGTCGGGCAGTGCGCGAATGACTTCATCCGGTGTCGGCGGATCGAGGCAGAACAACGGAGCGTGCTCGCCTTCCACTGGATCAAGAATCGGCACCTTCTCGTACCGTTCCTCTTCGTGATACGTATCTTCAATCAATTCGCTGTAATAGGGGCTGACCGGGATCAGTGGGGTTGTCGACCAGAACTGTGAATAGTTCAGGGCAACCGTGGTGAACCCGTCCAGCAGATGCAGGTTCCAGAACCAGCAGCCGCTGTTCGTCATCGTCACCAATGAGATACCGAGCAGCAATACCATCCGTTTGGTAAATGTCTTCAGCCTGGCCATCCCGTGTCCCTTTCGGATGATCTCGTTCATTGAGAATGCAGCGAGTCCTTGTGCAGAGTTGCCGTAGGACTGCCCATGTTCTGTATATCGAACGGAAAGCCGCGTGGACTTGTGAGAATATTCCGATTATGCCGGATTTACGGATAATTCGGTCTGTAAATGACGTTGTCCCCGGGGCGAACAGATTCACCCCGGGGACAGGTCGATGTCGTATTTGAAGCACACTCAAATAGTGAGCGGCAGCAAGATCTGGTTTACCAGTTTTTCGGATTCAGGAACCACCACCATTTGTCGGTCCGCGGGCGGAAGTTTAAGTTCCACGATCCGTCATCCCATTCCAGTTGAACCTGTCGCCATCCCAGCGGGACTTGCGGATAGGGGTAGAACGGTCCGATGTACGGCCAGGCACTGGCACTGTAATCTTTCGGATAGGCCACCTGGGAGTAGTTCGGATACGAGGCGTATGACGGCCACGCGTGTTCCGGAAGGTTGGGCGAGTTGAACACAGCTTGCTGGGCACCGGCACCGGGGTGTCCGTAACTCAGTGGCATGGGAACACCGCCGCCACCACCGTATCCCTGCTGCATCGGAGCACCACCGGGCATCGGCGGTTGTCCAGGAGCCGATTGGTAACGGGCAGGAGTAAACTGACCACCACCGGGGTAACCACGCTGCGGACTGACTTGCTGGCCGGGGACCATCAGACGGTTGGCAACATTGTTGACACCAGCGACAGACGAAGCAGCCTGCTCGGCCTTGGCCCGCTGTGCCGCATCGCGAACCGTTCCCGCCAATAATGCGGTTCCGTTCATGAAGCGGACTTCAACATCGTAGCCGTTCAGTCCGGCTTGCGCCATGGCATCAGCAATCTTCTGTGCAACCGCTTGGTTGTCCTGCGTCGCAGGTTGTTGACCGAACGGATTCTCTGGAGTTTCCGTCGGCTGAGAGATGGTTTCGGCTGGCAGTCTTCCCGGTGCGGGAGCTTGGAAATTCACTCTCCGGATTGGTTGGGCCGACGCTTCACGATCAGAAGGTCGTTCCGGACGTCCAGCCGAGGAGCCAATGATCTGCAATTGATTATCGACGCGTTTGACGCCCCGAACCTGGCCGACGATCTCGGTCGCCTTTGCTTTCAAGCGGCTATCGGCCACCTTGCCCGAAAGCGTGGCGATGCCGTTACGTTGCTCGATGGCAAAGTCGTAACCGGCAATTTTTGCCGCTCGTAACGCCCCGGCGATATCATCAGCAATTTGCTGATTACTCTCACCCGGCGTCGGACGAGCCGACTTGGCCTGCTTCCCCGAATTGAAAAATGGCAATTTCGGGGCTGCCATCGTAATGCCGGGCGTCACAGCCATTAATCCCAGCGTCAAAACCCATTTGCGACACATGCTCATCAAGAGCTCTCCTTAATGATTTCACGCCAGGCAATCAATGAACCCGGAAACTCAACGGCGATTTGGCTTGTGCGGAAGGAACTTTCCACTCGTTGGTTATATTGATCGGTCGGAAAAGACCGTTTAGATAAAGTTTTCTGATTATTTCGCGCAAAATCGTTGTTCGCGTTGGGCGACAGAATCAGTAAGGAATGCGTAACTCACCTGACACAAGTGACTTATCGGAAAAACACCGTCAATGCAGTGAGGATGCGATGGCCGCTGAACGTCGGCGCACGACGTATTGTCAGTGGCGAGGGGGCTGAGTCCGGCCGCAAAGCCCACGGGCTGCGGCCCGTGGGACCGAACAAGTGCAGCAACGCGATCAAACAAACGCTGCGGCAACCGCATTCGAGAGATGAACCAGCCGCCAGGGAGCGCGCGATCGAATACCGGATGTAAACAACTGGCAGAAACCCTGCTGTTCGGGATCGATCCAGCACATCGTTCCGGTGGCCCCGGTGTGGCCGAAGGCATTTCGTCCGAGCGCATCACCCCAACTGCCCGATGTCCCCGCATGGTTCAGCCGCCAACCAAGTCCCCAGGGGCGCGCTCTGCGGATGGCTTCCGGCAAATCGGGTTGGTCGTCGAATCGACTGGTCGTCATGGCGTCGATCGATGCGGGCGATAACAAACGCACGCCGTCGAGTTCCCCCTTATTCAACAGCAACTGGCAAACGCGGGCGAAATCTTCCGGAGCGCTGAAGACGCCGCCCCAGGGGGCGCCGAATTCCTGCCAGTACTTGCTGTTCCAGCCGAAGTCGCTACCAATTTGATAATCCGGAACCTGGACTCGCACCAGCCGTTCCCGCTCCAACCCACGCGAACCGAGCGCCGTCGATTTCATTCCGAGCGGTTGGAAGATTTCCTGGTCGAGATAGTCGCGAATGGACATCTTGGTAATTCGCTGGATGATTTCAGCGACAACCAGCGTTCCCATGCTCTGGTAGCTGAAATCAGTTCCTGGCGGAAACAGAGGCTGCGCTGCAATCGCCCCGTTGATGAATGTTTTCAGCGGGGCGTGCTTGCGGCGGAGTTCGGCGTTGTTTGGCACCATGTCGGGCATGCCCGATGTATGGGTGAAGAGGTGCAGAACCAGCGTTTCTTCCTTGTGATTCGCCGCGAAATCGGGAATGTAACGCGTGACCGGATCGGACAGGTTCAGCAGCCCGCGCTCAACCAGCATCATTGCACCGAAATAGGTCAACGGCTTGCTGATCGATGCCAACAGAAACATGCCGTCGTCGCGAATCGGTTCGGCCTTCGATTCGGGGCCTTGCTTTCCGAAGAATCGCGGGGGGACAATCTTGCCGTTGCGTCCGACGAGAATTGAGCCGCCGGGAATTGGAGCCTCGGCACCTCTCGTCCACTTCTCCAGCAATTTGTAAGCATCATCGAGACGGGCCGGATCGAGGCCAATCTCTTCGGGACGGGCGTGCTTGAGAGCGGGCATGGCAGTTGGCTCCATGTGGAAACTTTGATTCGGCAGGACGTGCGGCTGCCGGCTATTCTACGTCGTCGTCATCCTCGTCGTCTTCGTAATCCGGATGCAATGGGTCTTCGGGTGCGAAGAAAAAGTCCCCCAGTCCCATCGGGACGGCATTGCCGCCCAACGTCTGACTCTTACGGTCGGCTAGCGCCCTAAGATCGAGCGCATCGTCGCCCAAACATTTCTTCAGCGATTCCCGCCACGCCGCATCTTTGCCCAAGGGGTGATCGGAATCCTGGGCGATACGTTTCAGTGCGTATCTAAGGACATTGATGCCGTCACGCGTCGAGAAGTCGAGCTTCAGGGCATGCGACTCCTGTAGGAATTCCACCGTGAGGTTCAACATTTCCACATCAGCGAATGGGAGATGGTACTGCAGAATCGCCAATTCATCGTCGCGCGTCGGGTGACTCAAAGTGAGCGTCGGTTGTAGGCGGCTAAGGATGTAATCGGGAATCTCAAACGTCGACTCGTCGTCGTTCATGGTGACCGCACAGCGAAAATCGGGGTGGGCCGGTATCGTGATCCCCGCGACAATCGACTCGACGTACCGGCGATGATCGAGCAGTGGCGCCAAACTGGCCCACGATTTCTCGTTCATGCGGTTACCTTCATCCAACAGGCAAATCCCGCCACGAATCATCGCCGACACCAGCGGTGAGGTGTGATATTTGATCTTCCCGCTTTCGGCCAAGACCGGCGTGACCAGTAGATCTTCCGGCCGCGTGTCGGCCGTGCATTGGTAAATGTAAAGCGGCTGTTTTCGCGTTCGCGCGGCAGCGATGGCGAGTGAGGTCTTACCGATGCCCGGTGTGCCAACAAGCCTTGGCGATAACGGCATGTCTTTCGCATCGACGACAACCCAGCAGGCGAGCGTCTGCTTCAATACCTCGTGCTGGCCGATCCACTGTGCCTCAGAAGGGTCGGGCCGACCCATGTGAAGAGTGACGCCGTCAATTTCAATAGAATTTGTCATGGAGGGATGGTCGAGAGTCGAGGGACAAGAGTCGAGAGCAAGAACAGCTTCAGTGAATGGCTGAACGAGGTTGCAGGCATTGTGAAACGGAATCGCGTCAAACTGGAAACCGCATTATACTCGGCCGAGCGCGTGACAAACACCCACCCGACCGCCACGTCAGTTGGATTCACCACATGAATCAGGACCATCAACAGCCTTCCGGGGCAGAGCCGCCCACAAACGGTTGGCACCGCGAAGACCGTTACCTGCTTGAAGGCCCGCGGTCGCGGACGGCGGAGTTTTTCCGTGTCTTGCGAATCATGCGTGAGTTCATTCGTGGATTTCGCGCATTGCACTTTGTGGGACCATGCGTGACGGTGTTTGGTTCAGCTCGCTTCGACGAGAGTCACCGCTACTACCAACAGGCCCGGGAAATCGGCAGCCAATTGGCGCAGCAGGGATTCACCACCATCACGGGTGGTGGCCCGGGAATTATGGAAGCGGCCAATCGCGGTGCGCAGGAAACGGGCGGTCGATCGATCGGCTGCAACATCGTGCTGCCCGAAGAGCAAGTGCCGAATCCCTTTCTCGACAAGATCGTCGCCTTCCGATATTTCTTCGTGCGGAAAGTGATGCTGATCAAGTATTCGCAGGCGTTCATAATAATGCCGGGGGGCTTCGGCACAATGGACGAAGCATTCGAGGCGGCCACGTTGATCCAAACCGGAAAAGTCTTCAACTTCCCCATTATTTTCGTCGGTCGCGACTACTGGGACGAACTGTTCGACTTCATGCAACGGCGGATGCTCAGCGAGGAAACCATTTCCCCGGAGGACATGGAACGCTTTGTGTTAACCGACTCGGTCGAGGAAGTGATCGCATGCCTGGAACATTGCGCTTCACGCCCCCAAACCCATGCCGCCGACCGAGCCGAATCGCGAACCTGGGAATTAAAGAATTGAATTGTTCTGCTCACAAAGCCCACCGGCTGCGTCCCGTGAGATTCTTCTGATTAGATTTTCGTTGCCACACAATCGACGAACGACCGGTCCGCTGTCTATGATACGCCCATGAACACTGCAACCTATAAGTCCGCTGGCGTTGATCTCGAAAAGTATCAGCAGGCAATGCGGAAACTCCCGGGGTTTCTACAAAAGACGCACGAGACCCAACCGGGGCGTGTGATGGAATTGTCCGGCGGATTCGCCGGGCTGTTTCGGCTGAATGGTGGCGGGAATTCGTATCACGATCCCGTACTTGTCTCCGGAACCGATGGCGTCGGCACCAAAATCAAAGTCGCCCAAATGGCCGGCGTGTACAACACCATCGGCATCGATCTGGTGGCGATGTGCGTCAACGACTGTCTTTGCCTGGGTGCCGAGCCACTCTTCTTTCTCGATTACCTGGCGTTTGGGCGGGATAATCCCGATCTGATCGCCCAACTTGTCGAAGGGGTTGCCGAAGGCTGCACGCAGTCGAAGTCGGCCTTGTTGGGGGGCGAGACCGCCATCATGCCGGGACTGTACGCCGATGATGATTTCGACATGGCCGGTTTTTCGGTCGGCGTCGTCGAACGCGATCGCATTATTGACGGCAGCGAAATTCAGCCCGGCGATGTGATTCTCGGGTTAGAATCGAGCGGATTGCATTCCAACGGTTTCAGCCTGATTCGGCAGGCCGTGTTCGACATCGGCGGATTGTCGCTGGGCGACATCGTGCCAGAAATAGACAAGACGGTTGGTGACGTCTTGCTCGAGCCGACCCGCATCTACACCGAAGCAATAACGGCTGTGATGCAGCATCCGCGCGGCGTGGTGGGCGTGAACGGCATCGCCCACATTACCGGCGGGGGACTGCAGGAGAATATCGATCGCATTCTCCCGGAAGGACGACGAGCGAAAATCGACCGCGACCGCTGGACCGTCCCGCCGTTGTTCACCTGGCTGCAGGAACTCGGCAACATCGAGACCGAAGAGATGTTCCGCGTCTTCAACATGGGCATTGGCATGGCGATGGTCGTCCGGCCGCTGCAACTGGACGCCATCGTCAAGCAGTTGGGCGAATGCGGCGTGGGGACACATGTCATTGGTGAGATTGTTGAAGGTTGATTGATCCCACGGGCCGCAGCCCGTGGGCTTTGCCGGTTACGTACACTGCTTCTTTCTGCGATCTCCAATGTCCGTGCATCCGAAATACGGCCGCGTTTTCAGTACGTTTTTCCGCAACTCACTGGTGCGGGAAATGTCGTTTCGCGGGAACTTCATCATCACCGTGCTCACGCGGGCGTTCTGGTTTGCTGCGCAGTTGGCGTTGTTCGGAATTATCTACGGACATATTCGCCACATCAACGACTGGTCGAAGTGGGAGTATTTTGCCTTCATGGCGACCGGCATGTTGATCAACGCCATCGTCGAGACGTTTTTTATGCCCAACTGCGCCAACTTCAGCGAGTTGATTCGCACGGGCAATCTCGATTTCGCGCTGCTCAAACCCATCGACACTCAGTTCCTCGTCTCATTCGAGAAAGTGAACGTGGCGATGCTGAACCAACTGTTGCTGGCCGGCGGACTGTTGGGGTATTCGTTGTATCGGCTCAACGTGGAATTCCCGGGCCAGTATCAGATTGGGCTGCCGCAGGTCTCGCTCTATGTGGCACTGCTGGCGTGTGGCGTGGCGTTTTTCTACAGCCTGATGATTGCGCTGGCGAGCACCAGTATCTGGTTCGGTCGCAATCAGGGGTTGTACGATTTCTGGTTTTACATCACCGTCTTCGCGCGTTATCCGCGTAGCATTTACGGCGGAAGCGGTGACGGCTGGACCCCCGGAGATGTCTTGCAGGTCGCCTTTACCTACGTGATCCCCATCCTGCTGGTGGTCACGATTCCCTCGCGTGTTCTGCTGCAGAAGCCGTTTGCGGGTGAACCCGGGCTGCTGTTTCAGCTTACCCTGTATGCGGGCGCAGGTGCGGTGATGAGCCTGTTCGTGTCGCGGTGGGTTTTCCACTGGTCACTGAGAATGTACCGCAGCGCGAGCAGCTAGTCGTCTTCTTCGTCCTCGTCTTCCAGTTCGAGTCCGAAGTCGTCGTCGTCTTCCATGAACAGATCTTCGCTGTTGGCGTCGATGGTTTCACTGGCGTCGTCATCGAACTCGTCGCCAATTTCGTCGTCGTCCTCCATCGTCAGTTCGTCACCCTCGTCGGCCACCATATCTTCATCATCGCCGAACTCATCAAGGTCATCGCCATCATTGAGTAACTCGTCATCGTCACCGAAATCGTCGCCATCCTCTTTGGCCTTGTCCGGGGCATCGGTTTTTGGCCCGAACAGCAACACGCCAACCGGAAGCACGGCCACCAGCACGCTGGTCAACAAAGTTGGGACCGACACCGCCCACATCATGCCCGAGAGGTTTTCGGAATTCTTGAGGAACGTCATCACCAACAGGGCGGTCAAAATGCCGCCTGGAATCGCGGCAATTAGCGATACCGATGCCAATCCAAGTTTGCTCACGTGATCTCTCGATTCTGTGCTGGGTGAGTCGGCGTTTGAAGCGTGCCGACAGACCGCAGTGTCGCGACCGGCGTTCCTTGCCTCGAATTCTCCTCACTCCATACTAAATCGCCGAGACAGGCGACGGCAAGACCGGGAAACCTTTAGGAGTGATGAATGTTAGAAAACGAATGACGAATGAAGCGGTTAAACCGACCGCGTGCGATTACGATTTTGACTTCAATGTCGTATGTTAGCGGCAACGAAGTGACATTTTGGATGATTCGTCCGAAAACCTGGTTGCGGTTGTTCTTGACACTTCCAGGCAAGTGTCCGGGTGACCCGTCAGAGGGTTTTCGGACTACTTGGAGATAGAGTTGCATGCGAAAGTGGGATCGCCTGAATGCTGAAATTGTCGCGTGTGAACGCTGTCCGCGGCTGTTGGATCATTGCCGAACGGTCGCGAAAGAGAAGCGCCGCGCCTATCGCGATTGGGAGTATTGGGGGAAGCCGGTTCCCAACATGGGCGACCACAAGGCGCGAATGTTGATTGTGGGTCTTGCGCCGGCGGCACACGGAGCGAACCGCACCGGCCGCATGTTTACAGGCGATCGCAGCGGCGACTGGTTGTTCGGCGCACTCTACCGGGCCGGCTTCGCCAATCAATCGACGGCAACCGACCGTGATGACGGTTTGGAACTGATCGACTGCGCAATCACCGCTGCCGGACACTGTGCGCCTCCACAGAACAAGCCGACGCGCGAAGAGATTCAAAACTGCGAGGAGTGGTTCGAACGCACCGTGGCGTTGCTGCCGGTGCGAGTCTTTCTGGCGTTGGGGCAAATCGGTTGGCGGGCGGTGATTGACAAAGCACGCGCCGCGGGCTGGTACAGCGGCCCGATTCCGAAATTCGGCCACGCCGCGAAAGTGCAGTTCAGCAGCGGGCAATGGCTAGTGGGCAGCTATCACCCCAGCCAACAGAATACATTCACCGGTCGATTGACTGAGGAGATGCTGGATCACGTATTCGAGGTCGCGCGGGAGTTGATTCAGGATGACTGAAGTCGGCGTCGGAATATTCCCTGATTCGCGAAACCGCAAGCGAGATGGAACCGCCATGCTTCAAGTCATCGGATCAACGTGCGCAAAGCATCGGTGAGTCGATCGACATCGGCGCGGCAATTGTACAAATGGCAGGAGACGCGCACAAATCGTCGTCGCTGCCAATGCACAATCGGCACCTCAATGCGAAACTGTTCCCATAGCGAATCCTGCAACGGATCACGGTGTCCCTCGCGGGGCTGCTCCTCGTTGCCCGTCGGGATCGGCAACGCGATCATTGAAGAGTACCAGTCGATACTGTCCGGCGCTGGAATGTCGCCCATGCCGAACGCCTCATCGATCTGTAATCTCGCATATTCTGCCAACTGGTGAGTCGATTCCCGAAACTGATCGATCCCGGTCCTTTCCAGGAATTTGATGGCCGCAGGAACCGCGAGAAAGCCGGCCGGATCGCGCGTGCCGACCCAATTGAATTCGTCTTTCCAATTGGGAGCATTCCCACTGATGCTGCCGCCCCAACTCAGAATGGGCGGTTTCACAGTCGCCTGGCGTCGGCCGGCAACGTACAGGAACCCGGTTCCGAACGGTGCCGACAACCACTTGTGGCAACTGGCGACGTAATAGTCGCAATTGAGTTGGCGGATATTGAGCGGCGTCATTGCAATTGCATGCGGGCCATCAACGCAGACCTGCACTCCGCGTTGTCGCGCACCGTGGCAGATTTGTTTCACCGGCAAAGTGAGGGCCGTCGGTGATGTGACGTGACTGACGACGATCAGTTTTGTTTTGTCGGTCACGCCCTCCAGGAAATCGGCGGCCGTTTCATTTGCCGAAACGAACGGTTGAGGCAATTTGCGAACAACCAATTGAGCGCCGGTCTGTTTGCAAACGCGACGCCAAATTCGCATCACAGCTCCGTATTCGTGATCGGTCACGAGCACTTCGTCGCCCGCTTTCAATTCAACGCTTGCCGCAACAATGTTCATGCCATATGTCGCGTTATCGACGAAGATCAAATCGTCAGCGTCAGCCCCGACAAACGTCGCGAGAGATTCACGTGCTTCGGTGAGGGCCTCTTCCATCTGCCGCAGGAAGAAGTTCATTGGCTGGCGTTCGAGTTGATCCGTCCACGCTTGTCTCGCCTGTTCAACGACACATGGCGACGGCCCAAATGAGCCGTGATTGAGATATGTGACATCGTCCGCAATGGACCACGCGTCTCGCATACTATTGCCTTCAGGGTTCAGCGTGTCTGTGTTGCTCATATGTGAAGTCATCGACAATGAGATTCGTTGTAAAATGAGTTGAGTGATGCCCCTTATGAGTGGCCGCTACACTGTCTCGATCGCCAGATCGGATCGTTCGTGTGTCTCGTTGGTTTCTATCACTTCAGTTTGTGTTGCTGAGTTGAATTCAATCACACGCATCGTCTTCCATTGGCCGGATCGAAATCTCAGCATCATGCCGATGCCAAGCACGCAAATGTAAACGGTGCAGGCGGTCCAACTTCCGAGCAGATTGCCATCAAACCACTTCCAGCAAATCCACGTGGGGACGACCATCAGTAGCCAACCCGTTAACAGCGTGAAAATCAGTGGGAACCGCGTGTCGCCCGCTCCCCGGACGGCCATGCCGAAGACGATTGCCATTCCATCGAAAACGGAGAACGCCGCTAGAAATCGCAATAACACAATTGCCTGAGTATGCACGGCGGCAAATTCCTCCGGCGGCATTTTCCAGGTGAAGGGATACAGAATGACGTTGGGAAGAAACAGGTAAATCAACGCAAACGTTCCCATATAGGCAGCGGCGACTCCGGCTGCCAACCATGTAGTGCGAACGGCAATTTCGGGCCGGCCTTCGCCAATTCGCTTGGCGACGAGCGTCATCACCGCAGTCCCGCAGCCTGCCATCGGAATAAACGCCAGTGTGTTGACATTGAAGGCGAGGTTGGTGGCGGCAAGCTGATGCATCCCTTGGCGGCCAACCAGAAAGATGAACGAGGAGAACGACGAAATATCGACGAAGAACTGAAAACCGGTTGGCAGGCCGTATCGCAGCAAGCGGCCGAACAACTCGCGGTCGAACTGCCATCGTTGCCAGAACCGATACTCGACACGCTCGCAACGGCGCGTCATCAGCGCGAAGAAGACGACTGTGGAGAGAACGTTTGCGATGACTGTTGCCAGCCCGGCACCGCGAATGCCCATTTCCGGAAATGGGCCAGTGCCGAAGATGAGACAATAATCGAGTATGCCGTTGACCAGCACGACGAACATGTTCACACACATCACGGTCACCGTCTTGCCCCGTCCGCTGTAAAACGACGAGAGGACGGCAGTCATGGTGATCGGGATCGCGCCGAGACAGAGGATGGAAAAGTACGATACTTCCAGTTGCTGCACGCGCGGCTCATGTCCGATCCAGCCGAAGAGGGTCTCGGCGAACGGGAGTGCAAACACAAACCCCGCGCCGGCGGCAAAAGAGAGATAAAGTCCCTGCCAAACTGCGGCCGCTGCACGGTCTTTTCGTTGCGCTCCTTCATACTGGGCCACAAACGTATTGACGTAGAGTGCCGTGCCAATGAAGACGCTGATGACCGTCCAATGCAATAAGCCGGCTGGTGTCGCGGCGGCCAATGCGGCCCCCGAAGGGTCTGACCATGTCAGAAACATGCGGTCGATAAACAGCATCAACGACAGAGAGCCTGAACTGAGAATCAGCGGCAAGGCAACACGCCAGAATTCCGCGAAACTTCCCGCCGGAGGCGTGGATCGCTGTGTGGAATCGATTGTCGGGCGGTCTGGCATCGGAAGCCCACGGGCTGCGCCCCGTGGGATCGAACGGGGCATCTGGGATATTATTTATCTGAGTCTCAAGTAGATGCGAATATTGGTGTAGCAGACACGATCGACGGCGTCGAGGTTCGCCGTCGGGAAATCGCGTTCCCTCAGCGATGTGTGGCGGGCTGCTTGCAGCAACTCTTCAGGCAGGGTAGGTTGCTTAGGAGCGGTGGCAGTATTTCAGGTATACGTAATTCACTCAATTAGGAAACAACGAAATGAGACGAATTCAATTGTTGGCCGGAGCGTGTGCGCTCTGTTTGATGGCACTGTCTTCCATCACACGGGCCGACGTGAAGTTGCCCGTCGTCTTTGGCGACAACATGGTGTTGCAGCGAAACGAGGCGGTCCCCGTGTGGGGCTGGGACGATGCTGGGGCCGAAGTGACCGTGACGCTCGGCAAATCAAAAGTCTCGGCCAAGGCAGACAAAACAGGCAAGTGGATGGTCAAACTGCCCGCGATGAAGGCAGGCGGACCGCACAAAATGACTGTGGCCGGCAGCAGCACCGTCAATGTGAAGAACATTCTGTTCGGTGAAGTCTGGCTGTGCTCCGGGCAATCGAATATGGAATGGCGGGTGCGTCAATCGACCAATGCGAAAGAAGAAATTGCGGCGGCCAAACATCCGAACATTCGGCACATCAAAATTCCGCATCGACCGTCGGACAAGGAAGAAACCGATGTTCCCTCGGACGGCTGGCAAGTTTGCAGCCCACAAACAGTGGGCGAGTTCACGGGCGTTGGCTACTTCTTCGGTCGTCATCTACAGCAGGAACTCGACGTTCCCATCGGCCTGATTGGATCGAACTGGGGTGGAACGCGGATTGAACCGTGGACTCCGCCGGAAGGCTTCAAGCAGGTTCCCGCCTTGAAGGAAATTGCCGACAATCTCGACGATTTTCCGACCAAGAATGCCAAGGGCGTCATCAACCATCAGAGTTCGTTGGCGCTTTACAACGGCATGATCAGCCCACTGGTTCCGTATGCGATTCGTGGCGCGATCTGGTATCAGGGCGAGTCGAATCGCAAAGATGGACTGTTGTACGAGCAGAAGATGTTGGCGCTGATTAAGGGCTGGCGAACGATTTGGAACAAGCCGGAATTGCCGTTTTACTTCGTGCAGATTGCGCCGTACCAGTACGGTAACGACGCACCGGGCGAGTTGCCCGTGTTGTGGGAAGCACAAACTAACGTGCTGTCGCTGCCGCACACCGGAATGGCTGTCGTCACCGATGTTGGCAATTTGAAGAACATTCATCCGGCGAACAAGCAGGACGCCGGCAAGCGTCTGGCGTTGTGGGCCTTGGCGAAGGACTACGGCCAGAAGGAACTCGTCTATTCCGGGCCGTTGTACAAGGGGATGAAAACCGAAGGCAAGAAGATTCGCGTCTACTTCGATCACGTCGGCAGCGGGTTGGCCGCGCGTGACGGGAAAGCGCTAGATTCGTTCACAATTGCCGGCCAGGATGGGAAGTTCTTCGAAGCGACGGCGACGATTGACGAAAACACGATTGTCGTTTCCAGCCCGGATGTTTCCGAGCCGAAGGCCGTTCGCTTCGGTTGGCACAAGCTGGCCAATCCGAATCTGATGAACAAGAACGGGTTGCCGGCATCACCCTTCCGCAGCGACAAACCGTCGCCGGTGAGCAGCGAATGACACGAACACCGTGAGCAATCGAAAACCCGGTTTCTTCAGGAAACCGGGTTTTTTTGCGCGATCACGTGATGATCTGGCAATCGGGCAGGGCTGCGTGCAAGCGGTCTATTCCTACTTGCGTCACTCCGGTGTCGCGGAGATACAGTTGGACGAGACTCTTGAGACTTTCAAGATGCCCAAGACCTTCGTCGGTTATCTCGCCGCCAATCAGCCCAAGCTGTTCGAGGTGTTCCAGCTGGCCGATTGTTTTCAGACCGCTGTCGCTGATTTTGGTAGCCGTCAAGTAGAGAACTTCCAGCGTGGTGAGTGCCGTGAGACACTGAGTGCCGACGTCGGTAATTGCGGCTCCGTAAAGGTAGACATCCTTCAAGCTGGGAAACTCGCCGAGATGTTTCAGTCCTTCATCGGTAATACCGGCTCCCGTCAGGTCGAGAAATTCCAAAAAGGGCAGCGATTTTAAGCTGCTGAGGCTGCCGTCGGCGACTGATGTTCCCGTCAGGTCGAGCCACTCCAGTTTCTGCAGCGAAGAAAGTCGATCGATTCCCTTGTCGGTAATGGGGGTGCCAGTCAGATCGAGTACCTGAAGTTGACTGAGCCTGCAGAGGGTGTCGATTCCATCATCGGTCACCGCCGCATTGACGAGGCCCAACTGTTCCAGTTTTGAGAGGCCTCGCAAATGTGCGAGACCGACGTCGGTGATCGCCGTGTAAGCGAGGTAGAGAACCTCCAACTCGCGCAGCGATACCAGATGACGCATGCCTTCGTCGTCGATTCCCGTCCGTGAGAGATCCAGCCAGGTCAGCCCGGTCAACCGACTGATATGATCTAACTCGGCTTCGCCGATGTTGCCTTCGCGGAGGACCGCACCGACCGCATTGCCGTTCGGGCCAACTTCGACCGTGGCGCCGTGCCGCTGTAAGGCGGCAATGTCGCTGCTGACCGCTGGTGAAGGCGTCTGGCTCATCGCGAACTCCGGGCGAGCCGACTCAACACGAACCGACATGGATCGCAGGCAAGGGGGACAGAACCCCTTGCCATTTGATCCAGCGGTGCGCAAGAATTCTTATAACGAGCGTGCGCGTCGTTCACCGGCCATTCGTCGTCGGGTAATGTCTTTCGTAGTGTCAAGCTGTCAGCTTCCTGCATCGGCCTTGGCTTTCTCTTCCTGTGCCTGCGAGACTTTCGGGTTCGGCTCGACGTTGGCGTTCTCCAAACCCATCACCCAACGTACCGCACCTTCGGTCGATTTGAGGAATGTCTTGTTGGTCCAGGTCTCATTTCGGTGACCGAGATTGTTGTAGAAAATACGTCCTTCACCCCATTCGCGAGCCCAGGCGATCGGCACGTGATACGGTTTCTTAATCTTTGTTTTGGCCATGTTGATGCTCATCAGCACATGCACGTTTTGGGGAACCCAGTTAACGTATTGGTAGATTTCGTCCTGGATTTCAAATTCTGCGCCGAACGGCTGCATGGCGGGGTGTTTGGTGTCGTGAACGGAGACGGTCACTTTCGATCCCGAACCCCACGGGTGACCGTTGAACGTGCCACCGATGATTTCCTGAAACCACTTGTGCTTCGGGTCTTTCGTACGGTAGGTATCGGTTGCCGAGTGAAAGCCGATGACGCCATGACCTTTTTGTTTCAACCATCCGTTAACGAAGTATTCGCGGGCTTCGTCGGAAATGGGGAGTACGCCCGTGGTGTAAAGCATCACAATGTCGTACTTCTTCAAGTTCTCGACGGTGAAGTCGGCGGCGGCGTCCTGCGTGCTGTGTACTTCGAACAGGCCGGTCTGCTGGCCGAGTTGCTTCATTGCAATTTCTGCCGGCGCGAGATCGCGTCCGTTACGGTTGACCGAACCGTGCCGGAATCCCTTACTCTGAGTGAGAAACAGTACGCGGGCCTTCTTGTCCGGTTTTCCGGCTTCGGCACGAAGAGATGGCAGGCAGAGGCCAAGGGCGGCCAACGAAACGATTATCATACGGCGCGTGTACACGGGGCGTTCCTTTGAGAATGGGCAATAGAGGTTGAATTGCGATGGTATTTCGACGGTTCACTAACCCCACTATCATAAGCGCCGATGCACCCCGATTCCAAGCGCGTCAATTGAATCGTCCCAACTCAAGAAAGTTCGGATAGCATGACAGATGGAAGTGAAAAGCAGATTTTGTTCGATGGCCGTTACATACGGCTGATTTCGGACGATGGTTGGGAATACGTGGAGCGACATGGTGCGACTGGGGCTGTTGCCATTGTGCCGGTGTTTGAAGATCGTCTCGTTTTGACGGAACAGTATCGCAAGCCTGTTGATTCGCGGGTGATCGACCTGCCGGCGGGACTCGCCGGCGATTTGTCAGGCGACCCGAGCGAAGCATTTGCGACCGCCGCCCAACGCGAGTTGATAGAGGAAACCGGCTTTCAGGCAGAAGAGTTGACTCACCTGACTGCGGGGCCGTCATCGGCCGGCCTCTCGACCGAAATTGTGACGATGTTTCTTGCGACCGGACTGTTGCGCGTTGGCCAGGGCGGCGGTGACGACAGCGAAGACATTGTGGTACACGAAGTCCCGCTGGCAACCATCGACGACTGGTTGAAAGAGAAATCGCAATCCGGATTCCAAATCGATCCCAAGATCTATGTCGGGCTGTATTTCGTCCAACGATAGATCGGAATTGCGGTTCGCTTGGCTCACGCGTCGGCCACGTTCACAAAGACCTTCAACGCATCCGGCTCTTCGACCAGCAACCGCATCATCTCGGCGTAATTGTCGAGTCCTTCGACGGGATTCGTCAGCAAGCGTTCGACGACGCCGGGATAGGTTGCTTCACCCAACGCCATGTCGGCAATGCCCATTTCAAAATGCCGACGGTTGGCGTTGACCGAACCGATCAGCATTTTATTCCCCAGCACCCAATGCAGATTCAGGTGGTCTGAGGGAACCTCAACGAGTTCTTTTCCGCCGGTAATGCTGGTCCACACCAGCACGCCGTTATGGCCCAGCACGTTCATTGCTTCGAAAGCCACGCCGCTGTTGCCGGTCGCCTCGACGATGATGTCGGGCTTGCCGACTTGTTCGGCAAGTTGTTCGAGCGATGTTTCCCGGGTGCTCACATAAGTGGCTTGCAAACCCTCGGCGATTTCCGCCTTCAGGCAGGGTTTCGCTTTGCGTGCCAGCGTATAGACTTCCAATCCCCGCAGACGCAGCACGAGGGTCGCCAACAGTCCGATTTGGCCGGCACCGAGGACAAATGCGCGGCGCGGTTCCCACACCTGCAGCCGTTTTTGCGCTTCAAACGCCTGATCAATCGCCTTGGCCGCGCAGCTCATCGGTTCAACAAGCACGTGCAGATGTTTCAGCCCCACCGGCACACGGACGACGAATTCGGCATCATCGACAAAATATTCGGTCAGGTACCCGTGCCGCAGATTGATGCCTCGTTCGTAGTAAACTTCTTCGCTGGTAATGTCGGACCGGCCGATGCGGTCGTAAATCGACTGGCCGGGCCGCCGAACTGTGCAGGTGACGTAATCGTCCTTCTGCACGTGAGACACACTGGCTCCCACCGCGACCACCTGCCCAAACACTTCGTGTCCCAGCACCAGGAAGTCGTCACCGGGCGGGGCTGCGCCGTATAGGGCGTCGTTGATTTCGCGGTCGGTCGCATCGACGCCCACCTTCAGCACCTTGATCAGCACGCCACGCCCGTCGGCGACGTCATCGACCGACGGGCTTGCGATCTCTCTCAAATGGACACTGCCCGGCGAACCGGGCTTAACTGCTATCGCTTTCATCGTCATTTACACTTCGTTGAACGGCAAAGCCGCATGTTTCGGATCGAATGTCAAGCTGGAACAGGCACCATTGTAACTGGCGGCCAAAGCTGACGCGACGATAGTCGGATGAGCAGTGAAGCACAGTGGCAGATTAAGCGAGTGAAGGTGACATCGACCCGCATCCCGCGTGAGCCGCTGTCGAATTCCTCCCCCAGTTGGTAAGCTCGCAAGCCTGATAAGCAGTCACCCGATAAACCAGCAGGAGAGTGGAATTGTCTTTCGATGTATTGATTCAGGGCGGCACGGTAATCGATGGCACTGGAGCGCCGCGCACGAAGGCCGAAGTGGGCATCAACGGTAATCGAGTGACTGCAATCGGGGAGTTGCCGTCTGGCGATGCCGCGACGGTGATCGATGCGAGCGGTCGTGTGGTCGCGCCCGGCTTTATCGATGTACACAATCACATGGACGGCTGGTTGTTGAAGCAATCGCATGTGCCGTCAAAAACCTTGCAGGGTTTTACGACGGAAGTCATCGGACTGGACGGCATTTCCTATGCGCCGGTGAACGCACAGACGGCCAAGGAATGGATTTTCTATCTGAAGGCACTCGATGGATTGCAGTTGAGCGACTACGAAGGTTGGGAGAGCCTCGGCGAGTTCATGCAGTGCCTCGAAGGCCGCAACGTGCAGAACGCGGCGACGCATGTGCCGTATGCCAACGTGCGCAGTCTCGCCTGCGGTTTCGGCCGCGGATCGGTCGATGACTACCAAATGCGGCAGATCAAAGATGCTGTCCGCCAGGGAATGGAGCAGGGGGCAGTCGGACTTTCGACTGGTCTGGATTACATTGTGCAGTGCTTTGCCGACACCGATGAGTTGGTCGAAGTGTGCAAAGTGGTGGCGGAGTTCGGTGGCCTGTACGCCACGCACATGCGATACAAGAGCGGCACGATGACGGCGCTGAAGGAAGCTGTCGAGATTGGGCGACGCTCGGGCGTGAAGGTGCACATCTCACATTTCAAGGGGGCCGATGCTGCTGCCGTCGACGAGATTCTGGAGTACATTGACGGCGTCGCGCGGCACGAAGTTGATTTTTCGTTCGATGCGTATCCGTACCAGCCCGGCTCGACGATGTTGACTTATCTGGTGCCGTATGACACGTGGGCCGACGGTCCGTTGGCAGCGGGCGCCAAGTTGCTCGATCCGGTCATCGCGAGCCAATTCCGTGCGGGACTGAAACTTCATCGGATGCCGGTGGATCGCATTCACATTGCCTGGGTTGCTGGAAAAGAGAACGCCATTCACCAGGGGAAGCTGCTCAGCGAGTACATCGAACAAACCGGTTTGGATGATGCCGAAGCGCTGACAAACCTGTTACTCGAAGAGCGAATGGCCGTGCTGCTCGTGTTCCTTGAAGGAGACGACCGATTGGTGCATCCGTTCTTGAAGCACGACTTGTACATGATGGGAACCGACGGCATTTATCAACCCGATGGTCCGATTCACCCACGGCAATATGGATCGGCGGGCCGATTGTTGGGGCCGTACGTGCGGGACGAGAAAATGTTCTCGCTGGAGCAGGCGGTTTACAAATTGAGCGGCAACGCCGCCACGCGATTTGGTTTGACCGATCGCGGTGTCTTGAAGGAAAACGCAGTCGCCGACGTAGTGGTGTTCGACCCGGACACGATTACCGACCGAGCAACAATGACCGAACCCCATCAACACTGCGTGGGAATGGAAACGGTAATTGTCGGCGGCACAGTCATCGTGCAGGACAGCACACCGGTCGATACACTGACCACGCCGTACCCCGGCCGTGCAATCCGCGCAAAAATGCAATAACCGCGTTTCAATATGCTGTAGCAAATTCCACGGGCCGCGCCCCTTGGGACCGTGTCGCTCGTCAAACCAACCCACGCCGTTTTCGCACAAACCACTCCGCCGACATCAGCACGACAAACGACAGCAAAAACGTCCAGTTATCCCACAGTGAAATCTGGCGCAGTTTGCTGACGGAGTCGTCAATCTTTTGATCGGCTTTGTCTTTAAGAAAGCTGCTGAACTCTTCGGGCTGAATGAAACTGCCGCCGGTTGATAAGGCAATGTCCTTGAGCAGTTCGAAGTCAGCAGCCGGGTTGTCCATTTCCAGGTCGCGGTCTTCGACGATGAAACGCGACCATCCTTCGGGCTTGAGGGTCTTCTCTTTGCCGTTTTCGACAACGCGGTATTCCGCCTGCACGTGGACCCAGTAGTCGCCCGGTTTGTCGGTGTCGCGGAATTCGGAGATGTTTTGGTTGCCGCTCTTGCGGGCGGGAACTTTATATTCCTTGCCCTCAGGGTCATACACGGTGACTTCGAACTTGGCGTTTGGAATTGGCTTATTGTCTTCATCTTTTGCACCAAAGGTGAAAGCAACCGGCTGTTTGGGCGATAGGTTCCGCGGATCAATTCTCACCCAGACATTGCTGTCGCCCTGCTCGTTTCCGGTCAGCCAGAGAATCATCTGCCGCCAGAATCGCTGGTGGGCCTCTTCCTTTCCGCCGAGATACCACAGGAAAGTCGTGTCGGCAGCGAATGCCATCACTCGCGGTCCCTCGAACCGGCCGATGAGCAACGGCTCGCCGGTTTCGGCTTTCGCCAGCACGTCGCTGAGATCGTTCTCTTTGTGTTGTAGTTTGTTAGCGCCCTGCAGTGCCGGCAGCGACTCCCACAGTTTGCGGTTGGCGGCTTCAGGCGAATCGAGCAGCATGACGAAGTGCCGCAATCCTTCGGCGGTGGGCATCATCTTCATCTGCTTGTCGTATTGCTGCGTCAGGTCGAGTTCGTTGTCGCCGCGACGGTCGAATTTGCTAAGAACAACAGGAAGTAGATCGACGAAAGCTTCGTTTTCGGCATAGCCGCCGGGGCTGAAGGTGTGCAGACCGCCGGTCATCAGCAGGCCGGCACCTTCGTTGACACGGGCCGCCAACTCGTCGAGCAAATTCTTCTCCTGCTTCTCAAAAAAGCGGGCCGGCACGTCACCAATTATGTAGGCGTCATATCGTCCCGGCTGAAACAAATCCGCATCAATGTGCTCCAGTCGATTCTTCAGACGGATACGGATCGGCTGAAAATCGAGCTGAATGTTCTCGGAGTTATTGACGTCCCTGATCCACTTCTGCTCCGCACGTAACGGTTGATCAAAATACGCAACTCGAATGCCGCCGGTGCGCACCTTGATGATGGTGACCTGCTCGTTGTTGGCCGTCAGCAACTCGCGATCGACCGGCGTCACCTTGACGCCGATTTTGTATTCACCGGCAAACTGCGGCACGAAGGACAATTGGACCGGAATGAGTTGGCTATCTGATTTGACGGTTGGGGATAGCCGTGGCGTGGTGTTGCTTTCCTTGTTGGGGGTCACCATCACACCCGGTTGGGTGTGAAGCTTACCCGTGCGGTCTTCGACGACTAATTGAACCTGGAGCTGTCGGCCGTCGGCTCCGCGGGCGCGGATTGTTGCATCGACGTGAACCAACTTGTTTTCAAAGACGACCGGCGCGACCAGCAGGCTTTCGACGGCGATATCGACGCCGGTATCGGCAAGTCCCGAGCCGCCGAAGCCGACGGCGAAGACGGGGACGCGATTCTGTCCCAATCGGCGTGCGCGGTCACGGGGGTCGGCATCGTTTGTCGAATGGGCACGCTGCGCCCCGTCGGACATGAACACCACGCCGACGACGCGTTCGCTTCTGGTTTCGGTGAGCAGTTCATCCAGAACCGCTCCAATCGCCGTCTGATCGCCATCTGCAATGTCGGTCAACTTTTCGGTGCCGGTGAGTTTGTCGGCGAAGTTGAAGTAGCGAATTTCAATCGTCTCTGACAGCGCCTTGATCTGTGAATCGACTTCGGCGAGTAGCTTCAGCACCTGCTGCCGTCGACTGATACTGCCGGGACCGTCTTTGGTACCCATGCTCCGACTGGCGTCGCCAACGATAAACAGCACCGGCTTGTCGGTATCCGGCTGCCGATGCTGCAGCGCGGGCCGCAGCATCGCCAATGTCAGGACAACCGCAGCCAACAACCGCAACCCCAACAACAGCCGCCGAAAAAACGGCGGCAGATGCCGGATGCGCGGCGGATAGGTCACCAGCACCATCGCCACCAACAGCACGATGGCAATGATGACCGTAGGCCAGGACCAGATTGGTTGAAAAACAAGTCGCATGTGATTTTGGATCAGATATCAGTGCAAAGCCCACGGGCTGCGGCCCGTGGGACCGTGGGATCAACATCTCATTTCGATTGATGTTCCGGTTCCTGTTCGGCCTTGTAAAAGCGGTTCGACACCAAATGCTCGCCGCAAAAGACAACCAGCACAAGGAACAGAACGAGCGGGAACACCTCCTGCCCAAGTCGTCCTCGACTGACGCGGCGGGTGAGTTCATCGATGTCACGCGCAACGTCGAATCGGCCTTCACCAAACAGCCTGTTCAGTTCACGTTCTTCGAGCCGCCTGAAGTCACTTTCGTTGGGATCGGGATTCACACTGAAGCCGGTTGCAAAGGTTGATTTCTTTTCGGCACCGACGAGCGTGTAATTGCCCAGTCGATCGGCGTCGTTGATCGAGATGCTTTCACTGCCTTCGGCTACTTCACCCGGAAGTTGCTGAAACGTTCCCGGCTTCTGCATCAGGTAACGGTTGACCGGCCGCTCCGGGTCGAGCGGAACGGAAACCGATTCGCCGGCGGTGTAATTCAACGTGCCGATTCGTTGTCGGGCGAGGTAGTTTGTGATCTGATCAGCCAGAACAAAGTAGGGCCAGCCGCTGGTGACGGCTGGAAGGTCGGCCCATTTCTCACTACTCTCACGACCAATGGTCTCACGACCAATGGCGGTGGTGAAAAGCAGCACGCGACCTTTGCCGTGGACGCGTTCCAGCAAAGCGGGATCGGTTCTCCAATCGGAGTAAGGGATGACCACTGAGGCGGCTTTGTGAGGTTTCACGCGCCAATACCGATGAACATCGACCGACGAGAGTTCGGCCGCACCGCCAACCGTGTCGAATTTCTTCAACACCGGGTGTTCGAGAACTCCCAGATCAAGGCGTTCGGCCGGTGTGAAGGAGAGTCGGGCCAACAGCTTGCCGGGGAGAATGTTCTGGGCCGAGTCGCGATTGTAGGCGACCGGATCAACACGGCGATTGCCGGCTGTGATGAACAGCCCGCCACCGTCCTCCACAAATTCACCCAAGGCATTCCAGATGACGACCGACGGATTTGCCAGGTTGACCAGGCAGACGACGGACGGGCCAGCGATGTCGGCGGGTTGGAACTTGGAAACGTGTAGGGGCGTGACGCGGAATCGTGCCCGTGACTCATTCAAATCACCCGGTGCGAGGGCGTCGATCCAGAACAGGGCTTCGCTGTAATTCTCGTAGACGACGAGGACTTGTGGCGGTGGGCGAACGGCGACGGTGAAGTAACGAACGTCGTCCCCTTCGAGCGGATCGCTGGAGACCAAGCGGACTTCGCCACGGCTAATTGGGGCGCGGAGTCCACGTATGGGGAAGTCGATCGAGTCGCCTCGCTGCGCCAACTGCTGCCCCTTCTTCACACGTTTTCCGTCCATGTCTTCCAGGTACAGTTCGAGCATGCGCGTTTCGCTGTCGGTTCCCTTGCCCACGCCATCGACATTGGCCGTCACGATCAGCTCGCCGCCAATTGGAACGACTCGTTTGGAAAGGCGAAGGCCGGCCACGGAAAAGTTGGTCGGCTCGAGGATTCCCACATCGATGATGTAGACGTTGGCCCATTCGTATTCTTTCAGCGTGTCCTGCAGTGTTCTGGCGGCGTTCATTTTCCAGCCGTGAGCCGACAAATCGGTGAAAAGATAAACTTCGCGCAGATGGCTGTCGCGGCGCAATTTCTCAGGAATCGACTCCTGCTCAACGAACTGAAACTCGCGGTCGGTGAGTTGAGCATCGAGTGCGTTGTCGACACGAACGTTGAGTGGGACGGCAACCGGGTGGATTTCGAGAGCGTCGATACGCGATTTGGCACCAACCAGATCGGCCTGAAAGAGGATCTGCTCATCATTGGATGTGTCGGCCACCGCGATTCGGCTACCGGGGGGAAGGTTGCTGAGATGATCGACTGCGACCTCGGCTGCGCGCTCCAGCCGCGTCTTGTTCTCCTGCTGATAGCCCATGCTGAGGCTGGTATCGAACAGGAAGACTGCGGCGACCGGCACGTTTTCCGCCGCGTTGGAAACCGGTGCGGTCAGTTCACCCAACACACGGTTCTTATACGGCCAGGCAACCAACAGGGCGGAAAGCAACAGCAGGCCAATTCCGGTCCCGCCGCGGAGTAACGTGCGGCGGTAAGCGAAGTCGTGATTGGTGAGGCGTTTTCGCCGCCAGAATCGGACAGTTCCGAAATAGACCGCAGCAGCGATCCCGAGAATGGCGAGTAATGTCAGCATCTCGCCGCGATTCAATCCGTAATTTGCCGCCGGCAGTGAGGGCCGCGTGATGGCAAAAACCAGCAGCGCAATAACGAGGATTCGCAACAACAACAGCCAAATGTGCCGCAACCGCATGCGGCGGACGTTGTTCTTGCGGCGAATGACGATGAGCTGTAGTGCCGGGAACAGCAACTTCTTGGGTTTGGATCGCAGCAGAAAATGCAGCAGCACCGGAATCGCGGCCAAACCGAGACCAAAGAGAATGGCGGGATTGATAAGGGACATAAAGTACCCGGTTTTAACATCCGGTTGATTGTGATCGCCGCGTGCTCGTTCGCTTCAGGTGTATTTTATACAAGCTATGGCCGGTAAGCCCAGTGCGGCTGATTCGTGCAGTCGTCTCAATCGTCAAAATCAGACAGAAACCGGCCCGCAGCGCAAGCGAGGGGAATTTGCGAGCGCCGTTCAAACCCTCGCTTGCGCTGCGGGCTGGTTTTGGGGAATCACACAGACAAGGGGCATCGCCGCCCTCTTGTCTATCGGCGTGCGGTCTATAGAATGTGGAGCTTCAACTCGCCGACAGCAGGTGTGAGCGAGCCGATAGTTTTAATTCAACCGAAAGCGCACGGCGACCGACGATGTCACGACAATACATTTTCACCATTGAAGAGCTCTCAAAAATTTACGACGAGAAGGAAGTGCTGCACGAAATATGGCTGTCCTTCTTTCCGGGTGCGAAAATCGGTGTGTTGGGAGACAACGGTTCCGGCAAGAGCACGCTGCTGCGGATCATGGCCGGCGAAGATTCCGATTTCATTGGGACGGCCACGCCTGCGAAGGGAACACGGATTGGCTACTTTCCGCAGGAGCCGCGGCTGGATGACGAAATGACGGTTGACGAATGCATTCAAGAGGCGGTGGAAGAGCCGCGGGCGATTCTCGAGCGCTACAATGAATTGAATATGAAATTGGGCGAGGATCTTTCGCCGGAGGACATGGAAGACGTTCTCGATGAGCAGGCGAAAGTGCAGGATCAGATAGACGCTGCGAACTTGTGGGAACTCGATCGCACATTGGATATTGCGATGGACGCGATGCGTCTCCCGCCGGGAGACGCCAAAGTCGAAAATCTTTCCGGCGGTGAAAAACGCCGGGTTGCCCTTTGTCAGGTGTTATTGACGAATCCCGATCTTCTGCTGCTCGATGAGCCGACCAACCACCTGGATGCCGAGTCGGTTGGCTGGTTGGAACGGTTCCTGGACGACTTTCCCGGCACGGTCGTTGCGATCACGCACGATCGATATTTCCTCGACAATGTGGCCGGCTGGATTCTCGAACTCGACCGGGGACACGGCTATCCCTACGAGGGAAATTACTCAGCGTGGCTGGAGCAAAAACAGGCACGGTTGGCGGTGGAAGAGAAGCACGAGTCGAACCGCCGCAAAGCGTTGAAGCAGGAGTTGGAATGGGTGCGAATGTCGCCTCAGGCCCGCGCGACCAAGAACAAGGCACGCCTGCAGCGCTACGAAGAGATGGCGAATCGCCAGTACGATGCCCGCGACGATGCAGCCGATATTCAGATTGCTGCCGGCCCTCCGCTGGGTGATCTTGTTGTGCGGGCTGAGAATCTGGTGAAAGGGTATGGCGACAACCTGCTGGTCGAGGATCTCAACTTCGATCTTCCGCGCGGCGGCATTGTCGGCGTGATCGGCCCGAACGGCGCGGGTAAAACCACATTGTTTCGGATGATTACCGGACAGGAGCAGCCGGACAACGGGACGCTGCGAATTGGCGAGACCGTTTCGCTGTCATACGTCGATCAATCACGCGACACGCTCAACCCGGACAAGACCGTGTTTGAGGAAATCTCCGGCGGTCACGAGCATCTTGAGATCGGTTCTTCGCGGATTCACGCGCGGGCTTATGTGCGGCGATTCAACTTCAAAGGTTCCGATCAACAGAAGTTCGTTAGAGAACTCTCCGGTGGCGAACGCAATCGGGTTCATTTGGCGAAGCTGTTGAGGACTGGGGGCAATCTCATTCTGCTCGATGAACCGTCGAACGATCTCGACGTCGATACGCTGCGATCGCTCGAAAACGCGTTGATGGAATTCGGCGGCTGCGCAATGGTCACCAGCCACGATCGTTGGTTTCTGGACCGAATTGCCACGCACATTCTGGCCTTCGAAGGAAACAGCCGCACGGTCTGGTTCGAGGGAAACTACGAGATGTACGACATTCAACGCAGAGCGCGACTGGGAGAAGAAGCCGATCAGCCCCATCGAATTCAATATCGGCCGCTGCAGCGCTGAATGACACGGTCGCGGGTGAACACCGACATGTTCACCCACTATTTGTTTTGTGGTTTGTCTGTCTCAGCCGGTGCTGTGGCTTCTTCGGGGGCGAACATGTCGCCGGGATCGAGCGGAATGCGGTCGAGCGGCAGCGGCGCTTCGATCTGCTTTTCCGTCAGCAGGAAATAATAGAACTCGGCTAACCGCCGATTTCCTGAAGTGGGGTCCAGTTTGACGACATTCCGAAAGCATTTAGCCGCTTGCTTAAACTGCCCGGCTTCCAGATGGGTTAGCCCGATATCGAATTGAATTCGCGCCGCTGCGACACCGACACCGCCAATGGAATTGGCGACGACCTGAGATTGGAGAGCCGTCCAGGAAATACTCGGTCCGTTGGCTGCCAGCGGTACCAGCAACGGTTGGATTTGTTGCCGGGCCATTTCATCCGCGCTTGACCATAGGGAAACGGCGCCTTCATAATTCCCGTTGGCCAAGCTGGCCCAAGCGGCGAGACTTTGCCAGCCTAGGGGCAATTCGACCTGACTGGCAATCCCCTCAATGCTTTGCAGAATGTCGGCGGCTTCCTGCACGCGACCGGCTTCGTGCAGCAACATGGCGTAAAAAAGTCGTACATCGGGGCGTTCGGAGATTGACGTGGGATCCTGCTCCAGTAATTCAATCGCCCGCAACACACATCCTTTGCCGTAGGCAAATTGGGCGATCCGGAACATATCGACGCCTTCCGCTCCGGCACTTGCCTTCGCTATTTCGTCGTCGATTTGCTTCAATTGTGTTTCCACCTCAGTCGTCAGTTGCAACTGAGTCTGCAGAATTCCCGTCTGCTGTGCTTGCGCGGCTTCCGATTTGTTCGATTCAAAATCGGTTGACTCCTCAAATCGCTGAAGTGCCCGCCGTGCGAGTTGAAGCTTCTTGCTGTCGTTGCCGTAGACCTTGTTGTTGCTGTAAACGAGGAAGAGGCCGATCTGCACCGCCGCTCTGTCCGGATCGATTTGAATTGCCTGATTGTATGCGGCGATCGTCTGTCGATATCGTCTTGACGAATCGTAGTTCTCACCTCCGACAATTGACGCTTCTAATTTAGACAAGAACGCATACGCATTCCCCAACACTCGAAACGCTTCCGGACTCTCCGGGTTCTCGGCCAAAGCCTGGTTGGCAAAACGGATCGCGAGGTGCGCGGTTGCAGCTGCCAGATCCTGCGGAGCTTGGATTTGCCCGCTTGTCGGGTTCTGGAATTGTTGAATGTACCGATCAAAATGCAGCGATTCTTGAGCCGCCACCGGCCGCACGTGGCGGGGACTGGAGAGAAGCCGTTGGTAGGTCGTGCTTGTTTGAGGCCAACTTGTTCTCGGCTTCAATTCTTCGACCTTTCCCCGAAACGCATCCTCAATCAGGTTCAGCGTCCGCTTTTTCAGGTAGTCATCAAGTTCTTGATTCTTCTCGCGAATGTCGGCCCTGTAGACCGACGCCGTCATGCTGCCAAGTCGCGTAATTGTCCAATCGGGAGGCTGGAGGCTGAGAAAAGTGGCATAGTCGGGTGCATGCCCCGACAATCGCGGCAACACGTGTGTCACTTCAAAACGATCGAATGTCTGTTTCCATATCTCGCTACGGCCGCTAAACGGTTGGCCTGGCGCTCGACTTCGCAGCGACTGGCGCGTCTTGCGGTGAATCGACAACAGGTCGTCGGGACCGGTTCCAGTGTAAAGAGGCAGTCGGCTGTCTATGAACGGCTTTTGTCCCACCCAGATCAGCAAATCACCTTGGTCGGTTCTGAAGTTGAACGGGCGATCGTCAAACGAATCCTCGATGTCGCCTTGCAGGCCGGTAATCGTGGAAAGCAACTCGGGGTGAAAGCCCCAGCCAATTCTCCGACCTGCCGGGTCGTTGAATCGTCCGCTGGCAGAAAGAAATGCAATGGCGAACATTGCCACCACAGTCAGCGCCCGTCCGCCACTGGAGAACAGTCGCTCCTTGAATTCGATCGAATAAACCTGCGAAAAGCGGTCGCGGTACCAATCTTGTCCATTGAGCGTTGCCACCACACACGCCACCACGGCCGCAGCGGCCAGCTCATGGTTGGCGATCACAGCAAATCCGGCAAATCCGAACAGGACAAACGCGTGGCCCAAATCGAATTGGCGGCGATTCAGCACCAGCGTCACCAACGCAGCCGCCATCAGCACAAGACCGGCAACAATGTGCGGTCGCTCGATCACCGGCCAGCGAAACAGTGGGAAGTACTGCAGATTCACCAAGTTCGTGGTATTTGCAAAGTTGATGCGGAACGCCGGATACTCGATGCCGTACAATCGCGCCGGCTCGGTCAATGCCTGCCAGCCGAACGGGTTCAGGCACGCCGCAACCAAACAGGCGGCCAGAACGATCCACAGTTGGCGACGTCGTTCCGATTGAGCCAGCCCGGAAACACCGATGAGGGTACCAACCAGATCGCCGATGGCGTAAAGCGCCAACAGGCTCAACCCCAGAAACATGCGGCCATCGAGGTTGGCCCACAATATGAAAGTGGGAACCAGCCACCAAATCACATTGCGGTTCGATTCGGCAGCCCGCCATCGATGCAGTATCCACAACACGGCCGCCAATCCAAGCAGCGTGACAACTTCCGGTAGGGCAGTGAAGTATGGGTGGCAGGCGAGCAGAGCCAGCGCAGCGGCAATTGATCCCCACCAGGTGGAAACATCCGACCTCACACATCGGGTCACAAGAAAAAACGTCGCCGCGACAATGAGGACTTTGAGAACCGTTAACATCTTCGCACCGGCAATGGCGAATGCGCCGGCAAGCGCCAGATCGAACAGCCAGCTCAAATTGACCCACGGTCGTCCCACAGCCGTCGAGGAGAATACGTCCACTTTCGGAGGCAGCCCTCCATTGGCAGTCAGATACTGCCCTGCTTTCACATGCACCAGTGTAGACGTCTCGGCGATTTCGGTCCAAGCCACTAGTGCGGCGAGCACCAGTATGAAGGCCCTCAGCATGAAGTCGCCCCGCAACGCCTCATCTTCCACAATCTCCGGCGTCAGCGGTTCAACTTCCGGCAGTCCGTCGGTTGGCGTCGATTCGACCTGCGGCTGCTCTGTCGCGTCGATACCATTCGCGCCCGTCGTAGCATCGATTTCGTTTTCGGCGGGTGTCGGCGATTCTTCGGGAGAAATGCTCACAGATGACCTGTTTTCCTGGCTGCGCGGTTATTGGGAGAACGGCACGATTCCATCGGCCGGGAGTTTGCGCTCAAGGCCGAGAGATCGGGTGCATGCTATTGCGGCAGGGCTGAATTGGTCAAGCAGAAACGGCGCAAACCGGTCGATGTCAGTACTTACGCGACTCGATGAAGAACCGTTGGGGGAATCTGTACCAGCGAGCCGGCGGCCCAGTTACCCTATTTGCTCTTGTCCCACCCAGGCACGCAACGCTTCCGGAACGACAACGCTGCCATCGGCCTGCTGATAGTTCTCCAGAATGGCGACAATGGCCCGCGTGACGGCCACCGCCGTGCCGTTGAGCGTGTGGACGAATTGCGTTCCCTTTTTCTCGGGCGACTTGCAGCGGGTGTTCAATCTGCGGGCCTGATAGTCGGTGCAGTTCGATGCCGACGTCACTTCGCCGTATTCGCCATTCTCGCCGCGTCCCGGCATCCATGCTTCGAGGTCGAACTTGCGGTACGCCGGTCCGCCGAGGTCTCCCGTGCAGGTGTCGATCACACGATAGGGAATTCCCAGCCCCTGAAAAATGTCTTCCTCAATGGCGACGACCTCTTCCTGAAACGCGTTCGAGGTTTCAACGTCGGGCGTGGTGAAGCCGAACATTTCGACTTTTGTGAATTGATGCACGCGATAAATGCCGCGTGTCGCGCGGCCGTGTGCGCCTGCTTCGGTGCGGAAGCAATGAGAGATGCCGGCCCGCTTGATCGGCAAGTCGGCGGCATCGATGGTCTGATCTTTCATCATGCCGCCGAGCGTAATTTCCGCCGTCGCCACGAGGCTCAAGTCGCTGTTTTCGACAGAATAAATCTGTGCTTCCGGTCCGCGTGGGCTGAAGCCGATGCCTTCCAGCACGTCATCGCGGGCCAGGTCGGGCGTGGTGCATAACTCGAACCCTGCCGCCCGCACTTTGGTAGCCGCATATTGAATCAACGCCAGCTCGAGCAGAACAGCCTCGTTCTTCAAGAAATAAAATCCGTGGCCGGCGACGCGCGAACCGGCTTCGAGATCCAGCAGATTATTCTTCTCGGCCAACTCGACGTGATCGAGTGCCTTGAAGTCGAACTGCGGTTTATCGCCCCACGTTCGCAACGTAACACTATCTTCTTCCGAGGCACTGACCGGCGCATCGGGGTGCGACATGTTGGGAATTCGCGCCTGCTCGACGCGCAAGTCGGCTTCAAGCTGTTTTAGCTCGACTTCATTCTCACCGACCAAACCACGGAGTTCTTTGCCCCGCGCGATGAGCGACTGTTTTTCGTCGGCGGCCGCCTTCGGAATCTGCGACGACGTTGCCTTTTGATCGTGCCGCAGTCGATCGCCCTCTTGAATCAGCCCGCTGCGTCGCTCACGCAGTTCCACGAGCTTATCGATATCGACTTCAACCCCACGATTCTGGCAGTTCTCAGCCACCGCATCCCGATTGTCACAAATAAACTGCAAATCAAGCATTTGAAAATTTCAATCAGAAACAGATTATGAATGTATTCCATCGCGCACCGACACCGCTTGCGGTTTCGCAGCGAACGAGTCGTCTCTCAACGCCCCAACTCGTCCCACAAATAAGCGCTGGCCCGAATTCCCTTTGCGAAGTCGTCAAGGCTGAATCGCTCGTTCGGGCTGTGCAAATTGTCGGTGTCCTGCCCCCAACCCAACAGGAGTGTATCGACTCCCAGCAGGTCGCGGAAGGTTGTGACGACGGGAATCGAACCCCCTTCGCGAATCAACACCGGAGCCGTCCCAAATGACCGCTCAATGGCCACGGCCGCCGCGTTCATCCACGGGCTATCGGTCGCAAACACCAACGCATCGCCTCCATGATAGGCCGAAAATTCCATCGTCACGCCGGTCGGACAATTCGATTCGAGATGTTTTCGTAGCGCTTCCGTTAGGGCATGCGGATCTTGGTTCGGCACCAGTCGGCAACTGATTTTCGCCGTCGCCGAGGCAGGCACAATTGTCTTCGGACCGGCCCCGGTGTAACCGCCGAAAATGCCGTTGATGTCGCAGGTCGGCCGCGCCCATCGCCGTTCCAATGTTGTGTAACCTTCCTCGCCGAAAGTTGCACTGACGCCCAATCCTTTCAGGTAAGACGCTTCATCGAAGGGCAGGTTCGCTAGCCGTTTGCGTTCCTCCTCAGAAAGTGGAACCACACCGTCGTAGAAACCCGGAATCTGCACGCGGCCCTGTTCATCGTGCAGCGTTGCCATCAGTCGAGCGAGCGCATTGGCGGGATTCGCCACCGACCCGCCGAACATTCCACTGTGCAAATCCTGCGACGGGCCGTTCAGCGTGACCTCGCACGCCAGAATTCCCCGCAAACCGTAGGTAATGGCCGGCATACTGGGCGCATATTGGCTGGTGTCGCTGACGACCGCGATGTCGCAGGCCACCTTCTCCTTATTATTTGCCAGAAAGACATCCAGATTGCCACTGCCAACTTCCTCCTCTCCCTCGATCACGAATTTGACATTCACCGGCAACTTGCCAACGGATTTCAACCACGCCTCGACCGATTTGACATGCGTAAACATCTGCCCTTTGTCATCGGTTGCCCCGCGTGCATAAATCCGCCCGTCTCGAACCGTCGGTTCAAAGGGGGGTGAAATCCACTGGTCAATCGGATCGGCCGGCTGGACATCGTAATGTCCGTAAACCATCGCCGTCGGCGCGTCGGCAGCCTGCAACCACTCGCCGTAAACAATCGGATGCCCGTCCGTCTCAATCAACTCGGCAGTCAGCCCGGCGTCAACCAGCCGGTCCCGCGTAAACTCCGCCGCCTTGCGCACATCGCCCGCATAAGCCGGGTCGGCACTCACACTGGGAATCCGCAGAAACTCCGTCAACTCATCAACAAACCGGTCGGCGTTGGCATCGAGAAAGTGTTCAACCTGTTGCATACAAATGAATCCATTCTTGGGGGGAATCGTTCAGCGGCCGAAGAGTCACCGGCCGCTGCTCTGATGGGACAAACCAATCACCGCTGATTGTTTGTTGAATTTAGCAAAAAGCGCCGGCGAGATACATTTGGGGGGGAGCTGCGGAGCATTCGCTAACATTGCTCGACTTCTGGCGTGACTGTCTTTCGAGCAGATATCGCCCATCGCACTGTTGCCGACGCGCCGACCAGGAAAAGGCTCGATAACCAGACATAGTAGCCACTACTCAATTTGAATTTCAGGGGTGCCGGGGCGAGTGACACGTAGTGCTCCACCCCAATCAACAAACCCCCGCCGACGCATCCAAGCGACACAGCAACCAATGCCAACGAAGCAGCAATGGCACAGCGTTGCCTCGATAGCAGGTAAAACGCAAACCAGCACAGCGGGTTTGCAACAAAAGCAGGATTTCCATCCGCGAGTAAAAAGAAACTCCACAAGAACGCGGATACGCCGAGGCCATAGGACGGTGCCACAATTCTCAGGTAGTGCTCGATCGTACCGTCCCAAGCCGGCGAGACTCGGCCGAACGACTCCTCGTTGCAGAACGACGGCAAGACGAAGGAACTCAAGTACAACAGCGCGATCACCGCCATCTCTGGCTGCCGGATGTTCATCCTCTTGGCAACGAGTCCAGCGGGAACGGCGATTACGCCAATCGTGAGAGCAGCCAGGCACACTTCAAAGACTTCGCGGTTTTCACGACATGTTGGTAAGAAACAAAAGACGAACGCTATACCAGCACCGGATGCCAAACCGACGGTCGTGACCACCGACCACCCGGATGGTTGGATGTCAGCTGGTTGCATAACTCACCCATTGGTAGCGGAACACAATGATTGAATCCAACTGAGTCGGCTGGGATATATTCGTGTGATCGCAACACCACGCATCGACTTATGCTACTCTATTCAACTCCACCCTCCAAGCGCGGGACCTGCCCGTCACTGGCTAAGTACAGCAACAAATCTCGCACCTGCTCGTCGCTGTAGGTTCGCAGCATGCCTTCGGGCATCATGGATGTTTTCGACGTTCGCAGTTCCTCGACATCATTCAACGAGAGTTTGACGCGTGCTTCCTGTGTTCGCAGTTCGATGAATTTGTCGTCGTGCAGGATGACGAAGCCGCTGAAGAGGCGGCCGTCGGTTGTCAGAACTTTTGTCAGGCGGTACTTCGGATCGATCACAGCATTGGGATCGACCAGATTGCTCAGCACGTAATCGATTTTCTTACGGCCCGAACCGGTCAGGTCGGGGCCGATTGTCGCGCCGTCTCCGAATAATGTATGACACTTTGCGCAAGTCTTCTCGAACACGAGACGGCCGGCGGCGGCGCTGCCGGTTTTCAGGTAGTCCGGCGTCATCTGTTGTTTGTAACGGGCGATCTCGTCCGACTTCTTGATCTGTTTTGCATCGTCGGCCCACAACTTATCGATGCGTTTTCTCAGTCCGGCATCGCTGAACGACCGCAGTTGTTGCAGGGCGAAGGCCGAGACGTCGCGACGGTTGACGGCGTCTTTCTCGATGGCGGTGAGCAACGCGACGGCAAACGTCTGCCGCGTTCCCAATACGCCGATGGCATCCTGTCGCTCGGACGTGTTGAGCCTGGGGTACAGGCCCAACAAGACTTTGGCCGTTGTCGGTTCGTTGCGAATGACCAGTGCCTGAATCGCATCCCGCCGCAAAGGCGATGGTTCGGTGATCAACTCGTGCAGCAACGGCACCGGCAGGCCACTCTCCAATTTCAACAGCGCGCGGAACGAATCAAGACGATCGTCGGTCGCCGCCCGTTTGTTGAGTGCCGTTTGCCGCAACTTAGCGATTGCCTTCTTGTCGCCGAAGATCGTCGCCAACCGCACGCCACTGGAACGCAGCGCCGGATTGGAACTGGCAGCGACCTGACGATACAGGAACGCCCACGATGCGGGGGCGGGTTGGCCGCCGGTGTCATTGAGAGCATCGAACATGCCGGCGAGGAAATCGAGGCGAACCTTTCCATCCGTGCTGCGCAACGCCGCCTGGACGACCCGTCCTGTGGGGGGGGAATCGACATCCAAGGTCCGGCGAGCAATGTGTCGCCTTAACAGTGAAATCTTTGTGTAGGTTGCAAGTTTCAGCGCCGCCTCATTGTCGGCGTTGACCAGCGGCTCGATGCCGTACCAGATCATCAACGGCAGGTAATGGTCTTCCGCATCTTCCGCGTGGCTCATCAATGCCTTGGCAATGTTCCATCGGTGTTTGGGTTTCAGTCGTTGGAGGGCGGAAGCCAACGCCAACCGCACTTTGGGTGAATCATCGTCGCGTGCCAACCGCGTCATTTCTGTTAACGCTGCGGCACCGGGATATCCTTGATCCACCAGAAAACGAACCGCCCAGCGGCGAACATGTTGGTTGTCGTGTTTGAGCAAAACCACAAGTTCCGATTGCTCAAATTCATCCATGACGAACAACGTCCACATCGCACGCAATTTCTGCAACTCATCTTTGTCGTTCTTGAAGATGGCACGTAGTCGTTTTCGCGCTGCGGAGATATCCTGTCCCGACATTGCGCGTTCGTGCAGAATCCGCCGTGCATGGCGTGTGAACCAATCATTCGCATGCTGATGAAGTTCAGCGAGTTCGAGTGCGCTCAGGCGTTGAAGATCAACGGCTTGACTCTTCGGCTTTCCGTAGACCACCTTGAAGATGCGGCCGCTGCTGCGGTGGCTGCCGTCGCTGTCGTGGCATTCACCGATGTCGTGCCAATCGGAAACGTACACGCCGCCGTCGGGTCCGTACTTGATCGACATGCCGCGAAACCAGAGGTCGTTGCCGAACAGAAAATCGTCGGCGTGCACGCCGACATAGCTGGAATGCTTCGGCACGAGTCGATCGTTGTTGACTCGATTACCGTGCAGGTTGTTGGTGAAGAATGTGCCGCGATATTTCTTCGGCCAATTGTCACCGAGGTAGACCATGCCGCCGCAGTGTGCGTGACCGCCGCCGGCGACCGAGTGATGATCGTGTGTTTCTCGCGAACTTTGCCAGACGCCCCCGCCCCAGTGAAGGTGGTTGGCAATCGATTGAATGCGACCGTAAGCATACGGGTTGTCGCGTTCGGCGGCACGGCGCTGGCAATACATGCCCGGCACGATGTGCCACAGGTGAGCAGTGACTGTATTGGCCGTGAACAGGTCGCCGTACTCGTTGAAGTCGGCTCCCCACGGATTGACCATCCCCTCGGCGACCGACTCGAATTTGTGATGAATCGGATGGAATCGCCAGATTCCACGCGTAATGCGAGTCCGTTCGTCTTTCGGAGTTCCCGGCGCTCCGACGAACGAGGGGGTCGATAGCCCGAGCGCTCCGTATAGCCAGCCGTCCGGTCCCCAATGAAAATTGTTTAGTACGTTGTTCTTCGAAATCTGAAAGCCATCGAGCATGGCAATCGGTTTGGAATCCGGGATGTCGTTTCTGTCGCGATCAGGAATGAATGCCAATTCGGGCGTGTTGGCAATCCAGACGCCGCCATGCCCGACGGCAATTCCCGTCAGATACCGTCCCTTGTCCCAGAAGACCGTGCGTTTGTCGAAGCGGCCGTCGTTGTCTGTGTCTTCCAGAATCAGAATGCGATCCGAACCGCCGTCGGCCTTCCACACGGGATGCGAGTAATTCTCAACAACCCACAATCGGCCCCGGTCGTCAAAGTCAAACGCAATCGGCCGCCGCAAATCCGGCTCGCCCGCAAACAGCGTGACGTGAAACCCCTTCGGCACGGTAATGCGATTCAGCGATTCCGCCGGCGTGAGCGGAATGTCTTTCGGGTCTTGCGAATTGACAACTCCGCGCGGCAAGTCGTCGCCCTGCGCAACAGGAATGCTGGCAGAAATGAGAAACAGGACTGCAAGAATTCGTAGCACGGGGAAACTCTCCGGAATAATCAAAACGTAATCAATTGGGGTGCCACTGGCGTGTCGCCAGTGGCACCCATCTGGACTGAGAAATCACAAGCCTGAAAGGTCAATCGGCCAACTCATACGGATCGCCGAGACGTTGCATTTCTTTCCGTAGTAAGTCTTCGAGTTCTTTGCGTTTGGTGGCATGCTCCGGTTTGTCAGCAAGGTTGATTTGATTGGAAGCCGGCTTGTGCTTCAGCAGGGCGGCGACCTCGGCGGCGTGATGTTCGGCGAGAAACTCTTTTGGGTTGTCTCGTAGGTTGAAGAGTTGTGTCTCGCGGACTGTGCCCTCCAGTACATCATATTTAATCAGCTTCCAGCCGTCGGTTTTGATGGATCGCATGCCCGGCTTGGTGCCGCCGCAATAGCAGCCATACAGCGTGTCGCGAATTCGCTCGGTCTTGCCTTCCAGCACGGGACGAAAGCTTTTGCCATCGACAACTTTCGGCACTTCGACGCCCGCCAGGTCACACATGGTGGGGAACACGTCGAGCAGATAGTTGTAGCCCGATGTGTTGCTGCCCGGTTTGATTCCCGGCCCGCGGACAATGAACGGGACGCGCCACGTGTGTTCGTAGAGGTTTTGTTTTCCCGTTAGCCCGTGTCGTCCGACGGCGATTCCGTGGTCGGACGTGTAAAAGATGTACGTGTTGTCGAGTTCTCCCATCGCTTCGAGTTTCTTCAGAACGCGGCCGACTTGTTGATCGATGTTTTCGATGCAGGCGTATTCGCGTCCGAGTTCGTTGCGAATTGTTGCTTCGTCCCGCTTTTCCATCACCCCCTGCACTTTGACCTCGTCTCGCAAGCCGGGGTGTCCGTGATGGAACGGGTGTTTGGGCAAGTAGTTGATTTGCAGCGGTGGCGCATTGGGATTGGGTTTGGTGGGAATGTTGGTGTTGAATGCGCCGTATTTCTTTGCCAATTCCGGTGTCGCGTTGCGGGGATCGTGCGGGTGAGAGAATCCGAAATAAATCAGGAACGGATCGCGATCGTTGTCTGCCGCCCGCTGATTCAGGTATTCGACGACCTGATCGCCATGCCATTGGCTTCCGCTCTCCGCCGTGCCGCCTCGTTTGGTGGCGACTTTGCTCACCGTGAATAGCATATTGGCTTCGTTGAAACTGTTGCCGCGTTTGCAGGTTCGGAAGGTGTCGTAGCCGGCGCGGTTGAAGACGGCCGGCATGCTTTGCTGCGCCGCTCGCTTGCGAAACATTTTGGTCTGCTGAATGCCCGGCCCTCTGGCTCCCGGAGCGTGCCATAACGTGCGACCGGTCATAATCATCGTTCGCGAAGCCGTGCAGACTGCTCCAACCCATGCCCCCATGTGGTGGGCGTCGTGAAAGACCATGCCCTCTGCCGCCAGGCGATCGATGTTGGGAGTCTCACAGACCGTGTTGCCGTAGGCGCTCAGTGTTTCAGGCGACTGATCGTCGGTCAGAATGAACAGGAAGTTCGGCCGTTTGTCGGCTGCCTCGGCCGTGCGCTCGACGGCAGAACAAACCAGGCAAGCGGCAATTGCAAGTATTCGTAGAATCATGTTGTTGTTTCCAGTTGTCGTGGGAGTTTGGTCGACTTGATGTCGATCAGTGCGGACCCGGATGACCGGGATTGTTGGGAGGGTGATCAAGCCCTTTAATCGAGACCTTCCAACAGTTTCTTCGCTTCTTCGGCGGCCTTCGTCGCGGTGTAATCGTCGATGATCGACTGCAGCCGTTTTCGGGCGACCGTTGTATTGCCCTTCTTGATGAAGACCTTCGCGAGTTTCAATTTGCTCGCGGCGGCGTTTTCGTCCGATTCCTTGTTGCTCGGTGGCGGATCGGTTTCGGCCGATTTCTTGTTCGCCGGGCTGTCGGCGTTCGCTGCGGGTGTCTCGGGGGGTGACGACTTGGGAGATTTCGGATCGGATTCCGCCAGATCTGGATGCTCTTGCTCGTAAAGTGGCTTGTAGGGATCGAGCTGCACATTGCGAAACGTCTTCAACACAAACAATTTCCGCTCGCCACCGCGAGGCGTCGAAATTGTCGTTGTTCCACTCACTCGCAATGGCGTCTCGAAAATGACTTCCTGATTGGGCGTCAGATTGGCCATGTTCAGCAACTTCAGCATCACGACGTGCTTCTGGTTTCGGTCGGTCGAACGGCATACCAGGGCGGTCGAACCCTCTTCAACCTGAAGGACCAGGACGCGGCGGATGCCACCGATTTGCCCCTCGTGCAGGTGAGCCAGATCCAACTGCGGAACCGGGTAAGTTGTTGGCAGTAGATCAAGTTTCTGCTTGCGGCTATCAATCTCGGCGTCGATGGCGATTCGTTCGCCGTCCGTCCGCGCCCTTCGCCGCGTCGCGTTCAACTGAGCGATTTCTGAATTCAACGCGCGGCGGATTTGCTTCCGCTCTTCGACCGACCGATTGAAATAGTCGCGAATTTCCGGCGGGATCTCTGTGATCGCTTCCGGCTCGGGTTCAGTATCGAGGTATGAGCCGCTGGAAGCGGTGTCGATGCCGGTGCCGACACCGTTGCCTCCCGACAGATCACTCTCGTCAACAACTCCGTCGCATCCCACACCAACTACGGCCCACGCCGCACAAACGGCTCCAATTGCTAATCTGCGTTTCATATACTGCCCCCCCGCGATAATGAGAACCATTGCGAGCTGTCTCAGAATTCCGGCCGAAATGATGGCGGCCTGTTCTCATCGTATCGCGACAGCGCGACGCCGTCCACAACCGCCATCGTCGCAGACACTATGATGCCAGGATGAACCATCGCGCTGTATTTCAACCAAGCTGTATTTCAACCAAGCAGCGTATTACAATCAACCACCGCAATTCTGCAAATCGCTTTCCCAGCATGGCCGTTTCGGCCTGCCGGATGTCAACGATTCAACGAGAGGTCTTGAATGTCTACTGTCACTCACAGAAGTCTCGTCGAATTGGAAGCCGGAATCGACGAGATCCGTCGGTCACCCAAAGATCAAGGTCCGCTCGAATTGATTGTGTGTCGGTCGGCGGAGAATCAACGGGAGACGCTGGAGAGAGGCGTTCTCGACATCGACGACGGGCTAGTCGGCGACAATTGGAAAGTTCGCCCCAGCACCATCAGCGAGGATGGATTGGCACATCCCGATATGCAGATCAACCTGACGAATGTTCGCGCGATTTCTCTCATTGCAGTGGAGCGCGAACGGTGGCAGTTGGCGGGCGATCAACTTTACGTCGATCTTGACCTGAGCGGCGATAATCTGCCGCCGGGGACTCGGCTCGCAATCGGGTCGGCGATCATTGAAGTCACCGATCAGCCGCACCGAGGCTGTGCGAAATTCAATGAGCGCTTCGGCAATGCCGCGCTAAAATTCGTTAATTCGCCGGTCGGAATCGAGTTGAATCTACGCGGAATCAACGCCCGCGTGGTGAAATCCGGGGAGATTCATCCCGGCGATACTGTGACCAAAACGAAACTGTGACCAAAATGAATCAATGAGGCGACCACTGCTTTAGCAGTTGCTCAGTTCCGATTCTTGGTACTGTTTTGGTCGTCGTTGCTTGGTCCACCTGCTAATTCGCCGCTGTCGTCGTAACGCCGCAAGGCAGGGACCCCCTGTTCTTCGAGCGCGTTGTCGAGACTGAAATGAGACTCGATACGTACTTTGGCGCCGGTGTGGATCACGTCGAGGTTTGTCATCGCCACCTGATCGCCCGGCTTCAATCCGCCGGAGATAATCGCCAGATTCCGCAGCGAACGCTCGACCGTGACCTTCCGCTCCTCGACCACACCCTCGAAAATATCGGCCGGCGCAGTAGAACTGCCGTTTGAACCCGAATTGTTGATGGCCGGTGCCACTTTCTTGATGTTCGTAATTACGAACAATTTGCCGTCGCGAATGACATCGCGCGGCACAACGATGGCTTCAGCGATCACTGGTCCTTCGATGCGGGCGTGCACGAACACCGATGGCAGCAGTTTGATATCCTGGTCGATGTTTTCAACGCCTTCGTTTCTTACGTGGACGAAGACATCGACCGTGCGTGTTGTGACTTCGGCTTCCGGCGCGCGGCGAACAACGTAGCCGACCCAACGTTTGGGGGAGGTCTCATTTTCCGACAATTCAACCCGCGGCATCTCGCCAGCGAGCAACTTGCGCTCGATCTTGGCGTAATCGTACAACGCTAACGGCAGGGGGATCTCAATTTCGGACGTGTCGGTCAGTCGGAACAACGGCTCGCCAACATTCACATACTTCCCCAGTTCGACCATCACTTCGCTGACAACACCGGAGAAGGGCGGCCTGACATTGGTCCGTGCGACGTCGAGTTTTGCCAACTCCAGGTCGGTCTGGTGTGTCTGCTGTTTCTTTTTCAGCAGATCAATACGGATCGGAAACAACGCCTGTTCGTTCTTGTGCTTAATCGTCGCGTCTTCGTAGCGGGCCAATTCCAACTCGGCGGTCGCCAGTTCGCTGTCGGTGGCAATCTTGCGATCGCGTAGTTTCTTGATTCGATCAAACTGCTTCTGGTAAATCTGGTAGTCCTTCTTCACCTTGTTCAGCAGGTTTTCGTTATTTGCCTGCTCTTGTTCAAGGCGTTCCAAATCGGCTGCGTCTTCCTGGAGGCGGTTCTGTGCCTGCGCGACGCGTTTCGCGTACGTGGCATCGTCGATTTGCAGCAAGAGATCGCCGACGAATGGTTTTGCAGCCCCCGGATCGAGCGACTGGTCTCCCGCGTCCGTCACCGGATCGGGACCCTGAACCAATCGTCCCACCTTCAGCCCCTGCTCGATACTGTCTTGGTTTCCTCTTTTTTGTTGATGGCCACGAACGACCACAATTTCGCCCGCCACCTGTGCATCAATCGTCACTTCACGGTTGGGTCGTGTGGTGCCGAATGCGGTGATGATTTCCTCAAGGTCCGCTTGCTCGACCTGAAAGGTTGAGATGGTGTAGACCTTTTGCGTCTTCTCCCGGCGCGGAGGCTGCGGTTTCATCCCCGCCAGTCCTATGAACCCCCCGATTCCCAAACCGACAAAGGCCGAGCAGAGGACAACACTCAGAAGTACCTTCAACCAGGGGAAGCCGCTGGAATCGTTCGCGGGAGTGGTCATATTGCTCTGAATCCGGCTTTCCGGAGGTAACTCGATGGGAAATAGATAAACGCCAAGCATTATACCCCGTCGATCAAGCCGACAGAAGGGGTAAAAGTTTCCGCGACTATGTCTACGACACTCGGACTGAATTGGGCTTGAAATTGTTGTTGCTCACTCGTCGTCGATGGCTGGTTGCGAGAGTGAGTGGTGTGGCTCAGCGGTAAGTCCTCGCCGGACGGAACCCACCGGCGGCTTCACGGCTGGCGGGGCCGATTTTGTCGCGACCGACCGACCCCACATCCCGCGCGAGGTAGTTGAACGACCCGCCGCGCAACACGCGGCTGATTCCCCGACTCGGTCCCAACGGATCGGTGACAGTAGCTTCGTTGCCGAACGATCCAAACCAGTCTTGGCACCATTCGCGGGCATTGCCGTGCATGTCGAACAGGCCCCAGCCATTGGGGAGTTTGCTACCGGCGTGTTCCATGCGACTCGACAGAATGACCGCGTAGCGGGCCAACAGCGATTCGTCGTCACCGTGACTGAACGTGGAAGCTGTGCCTGCGCGGCAGGCGTATTCCCATTCCGCCTCGGTCGGCAGGCGGTAGCCGTTGGCCTGCGAGACGAGTCGCCAGGCACCGTATCTTCGGTCGCGGTTCGACACCTGTTTTTCAGTCCGCTCATAACAGGGCGTCAATCCTTCCCTGCCGCTCAGCCAGTTGCAGAACAGCACAGCGTCGAACCAGTTGACTCGTCGAATCGGATGCTGTTCGGTGGGACTGAATTCCGTATATGCTCTTTTCCAGAACTTTGGCTTCTCAGTGTCGGGATAATCGGGATCGTCGATGAATTGCTGAAACTGTGTCCGCGTGACTTCACGGTCGGCCAGCAGAAACGGCTGGGTCAGTGTCACCGTCTGCTCAATGGCGTCAGTAGCACCGGTGTCTTTGCGAACGAAACTCCCGGCGGGAATCTTCAGCATGCTCATGCCGATGCCGTTGACGTGCCAGTTCATTGTATCGGAGGGCGAATTCGAGGGCACGATTTCGGGTAACTTTGCCTGCCATTTCCGCAGTACCCAGGCTGCCGCACTGTGCGTGCCGGTGTCGGGTTGGTTTTGAAACCAGTCGAGAAGGACTGTCTGCCAGGCTTGCTTCTGTGCATATGTCAGTTCGTTCACAGGAATGCTGCCGACTCCCAGGGATAATCCGGAGCGAAGCGGGCCGTCACCAATTTCGGCCACAAGCTGAGCCAGCTTCGACAAATCCCCATGCCACCTCGAACACTCTTCAATGAACAGCGTGCGCTGGATCGGGTCGGCGTTTTGACTACACATTTCCTGCGCTAACAAAGGAGATTTCAGCCACATCGCCAGCATGGCCAGCCGCGCCTTGTGTCGCCAGTCCTGTTCGAGTTCGGTCGTGTCGGCTGCTTTCTGCAGTGCAGCGACGGCTTTCGTCGGGGACCTGTTCAGGGCCACAACAAGATTGTCAACTTCATCTGGCGAGGCGCCTCCCCCCTGTGACACCAGGAAGTCAACACGAACGTTGTCGAAGTGTGCGAGCGCGTAGGCCAACGGCAGTTTTCGGGCTTCGTCGTCCGTCTTGAATCGCTTGCGCAACTCCACCAGCATCATCTCACGTGGGAAAGCATCCAGATCCTTGATTGCATACGGCACGAGGATTTCCCGTGCTGTACTCATCGCCGCAACCGCAGTCTGCATCTCCTTGCGTTCGCTTTCAGCCTGAGCCGCTGCGATCGCCTCCTGATTGGCAGCGCGCTGGGCAAGAAGCACGCCGCCTGCGATCACCATGACTAACAGCACGGTCACAATTGATGACGACACCACCGGATTCCGCCTGCACCACCGCCACGTCCGTTCAACACGAGTCACCGGACGAGCCAGGATTGGTTCCTTCCTCAGATAGCGCCCGAGGTCTTCCGCCAGCGCCTGTGATGTGCGGTAACGCAGCGCGGGGTCCTTCTCCAAACACTTCAGGCAAATCGTCTCCAGGTCCCGGGGAACGTTGCCGTTCAGTTTCCGCGGACTGGGTGCGTCTTCGTTGATGACCTGATGCAACAGCATCCGCACGTCGCCCCGGAACGGCCTTTCCCCGGTGAGCAACTCAAACAATATCGCCCCCAGCGAGTAAATGTCGCTGCGGCGGTCTGCATGGTGTGCTTCGCCGCGTGCTTGTTCCGGTGACATGTAGGCGGGCGTGCCGAGCACCTTGCCCTCAACGGTCATTGTGATTTCGCCCGTCTCCCGTTTGGCCAGGCCGAAGTCCATCACATGTGGCTCGCCGTGGGCGTCGAGCATGATGTTATGCGGCTTCAGGTCGCGGTGAATCACGCCCTGCTCGTGGGCATGATGCAGGGCCTCAGCAATCTTGGCGCACAACGTAGCCGCCTCGTGAACCGTCGAGTGTCCGGCAGTCAACTGACTCGACAACGGCACGCCTTCAACGAAATCGCTGACGATGTAAACTTGCCCGTCTTCGCGGCCGACTTCGTGAACCGCTACAATGCCGGGGTGTTTCAATTGGGCTGCCGACCGCGCTTCCCGCAGGAATTGTTCGGTCTCGGTTTCGTCCAGTTGGCCTTTGCGGGGAATCTTGACGGCCACCGTGCGGTCGAGTTCTTTGTCCCGCGCCTTCCAGACAGAGCCAAACGCCCCGGCACCCACCTGCTCGATGAGGTGAAAGTGGCCGATGGTCTTTTCAGTTGAACCGGCATGCGCAATGGTCTCAGCGTCGGCCAACAAATTGAAGTTGCTGCCGCACGAGGGGCAAGCGACATCTGAGAACTCGGACTGCTCAACCAGTTCAATCGGATTCTGGCAGTGTGGACAACGGATATGCATAGTATGGCGACTGGCTTCGCGCGTCCTGCTATTTGGTGCGATGAATGTGGGACTTCGTTGACAGAAAATGTAGACTGGTGATTAGCGTACACCTTCAAGAGGAATTGTTCCAGCACGAGTTTTTGGGAGTTCCCTAAATCCGATGCGGGCATCAAGTCATAGTAAGTCGCGCGGCAATGTGATGGTGCAATTACCGTTCTCCATCTGTCGTGTAAATCGTGTCTGCCCGGCCGCGACTGAGCTCGAGGACAAGGTAGTGGCTTCGATTGTTACTGCACCCCGTCACCAAATTCACGGGCGATCGGCTTGCAGAAATTGACGCGCGGGGCGACTATAAGGGGTCATGGCCACGATCCCGGTTGATGATTCCGTGGGTTGTGGCTGAAGCGTTGCCTTGATTTGAATTCACCCTGCCCGAAACTGACGGAGTTTCCCGTATGTCGACACCGGCTGTCGATTTGACCCGCCGAACGGAGTCACCCGGACCGCGATTCACTCCCGCAGAAGTCGAGCAGTTCCAGCGCGATGGCTATGTGATCGTCCGCGCGCTGGCCGATGCGGAACTCCGCAACCGAATGCTCGAAGCGACGCAGGACGGGTTGCTCAAAGAGGTTGAGCCGCTGGAATACGAGGCGGACATGCATTATCCCGGCTCGCCCACTTCGCGCGAGTCCGATGGAGGCCGCACCATTCGACGGCTCAAGCAAGCACACTCCCGGAATTTCGCATTCACCGATTGGGTTCAACGTCCCGAACTCACCGGCCGGTTGCAGCAGTTGTTGGGGACGCCGATCATCGCGCCGTTGGCGCATCACAACTGTATTATGACGAAACAACCCGACTTCAGCAGCGACACCGGTTGGCATCAGGACATTCGCTACTGGTCGTATGCGCGGCCGGAACTAGTCAGCGTGTGGACGGCGTTGACGCCGGAACGACCGGAAAATGGTTGCCTGAAACTGATCCCCGGCTCGCACACCATCGTCTTCGATCACACTCGTCTCGATGAAGACCTGTTCTTGCGATCCGATGTTCCGGAAAATCAGACGCTGATCGATAACGCCATTACTGCCGAACTCGATCCCGGCGACGTGCTGTTTTTTCACTGCCGTACTCTGCACGCGGCGGATCGAAACCGGACTGATACGACAAAATTCTCGGTCGTGTTCACGTTTCGACCGGGCGACAACCCACCGACGACCGGCACGCGTTCGGCATCGTTGCCGGAGTTGCTGATACCGGCCGAGTCAATTGAACCCACGACCATTTCTGTAGAGGAGAACTTGCAAGGATGACGGATCCGACATCGCTGTACGAACGACTGGGCGGCGTATTCGCCATTGCGACGGTCGTCGATGATTTCATCGACCGCGTGATGGCCGATGCCCGGCTGAACGCCAACGCGAAAGTTGACGAAGCGCACCACAAAGTGGCCCCGGCGGGGTTCAAGTATCTTGTGACCGAACAGGTCTGTGAAGCGACCGGCGGACCGCAACGATACACGGGAAAAACAATGGCCGTTTCACACGACGAATTAGGCATCACCGAAGGCGAATGGCAGGCGTTCCTCGACGACTTCAAGCAAACCCTGGACAAGTTCAGCGTCCCCGAACAGGAGCAATCGGAGTTGTTCGCGATTGTGGAAAGCACGAAAGACGATATTGTTAAGAGTTCGTGAAAAAAGAGGAACCACGGAGACACTGAGGCACGGAGAAGATGACGACTTCGCGTCTTTGTGTCAAAAAAAGACATCCGATGATTGAAATGATCTCCGTGTCTCCGTGGTTTGCTGCAATGACAGTTTGAGAAACAGTTTTAAGTTCCAACGTATTATGTCATTCGATCTGATCAATCCGGCCTATCTGTCCATCGGCGCGGTGGGGCTTGCGCTGCCGGTGTTGGCGCACTTGCTGAGTAAGAAAAAGTACGACGTCATCGACTGGGGGGCGATGCAGTTTCTGGAGTTGGGCCGAAATGCACGGCGGAAGATTCGGCTTGAGCAGTTGCTGCTGATGCTGCTGCGCATGGCGTTGATCGCGCTGATCGCGTTGGCATTGGCTCGCCCGTGGGTCTCCGGTGGAATGTTTACTAACCTGGTCTCGACACAAAGTCGCGACGTCGTGTTCGTCATCGACGGTTCTTACAGCATGGGCTGGGAAGGAAAGGCGACGACTCCCCACGCGGCCGCTCAACAGTGGATTCACGAGTTTCTGGAAGACCTGAATCCCGGTGACACCGTTTCACTGCTCGATGCCCGGGATCTCGTGCGGCCGGTGATCGAATCGCCGACACAGGACTTCCGTTTTGTTCGAGAACAGCTTGATGCGCTGCCGCCGCCATCGGGTTCGTCGAATCTGGCCGAAGCGACGGCACAGGCTGTGAGTATGCTTAGCCGGACCAGCAACTTGGCGCGTGACGTGATTGTGCTGACCGACGGACAGGCACGCGGCTGGTCGCCGGCAGACGAAAACCGTTGGGCGCGGTTCGACGACTTGTTGGAACAACCCGCGGTCCGTCCCAACGTTTTCGTCATCGATGTGGCCCGGCACGATTCGCCGGAATTGCCGAACTTCGCCGTCGGACACCTGGAGCTATCGCGCGACCTGACGGTACCCGAGTCGCCGGTACGCATTAAAAGCAAAGTGATGTATTCGGGCGGCAAAGAAGCGGTGAATCGGAAGGTGTTTCTGGAAGTCGATGGGCAGCGGCTAGCCGAGAAAACACTCAACATCAAATTGCAGCCTGCGGGGGAAGCGAGCGTTGAATTCGAGTACCGTCCGAAATCGACCGGCTCGCAACTGTTGAGCATCGTACTCGGTGACGACAATCTGCCGGGTGATAACCGAGCCGATGCCGCATTGTCGGTCGTCCCCGCGCTCCCCGTGCTGTTGATCGACGGCGATCCCAATCCCGAATTGTTCCGCAGTGAAACGTTCTTTGCCAAAGCCGCCTTGAGCGCCACATCGAACGACGCGCCGTGGGTCAGGGCCGACGTGCAAGATCAAGCAGAATTCGATGCGACGACGCTCGACAACTACGATGTTGTGGTGCTTGCCAATGTTTCGGAATTGACCGACGCGCAGGCGACCGCCGTCAAACAGTTTGTGGAACGAGGCGGCGGGCTGATCGTTTCCCTGGGTGACAAGGTGAATGCCGACAGTTACAACCGGTTGCTCTACGGAGACGGAAACAGTCTGTTACCGGCCCAACTGGAATCGGTCGAGAGTGACGAAACCGCAGAGGACAACGCGGACGGCGAGCGGACGGGAACACGCGTCAGTCCGGCCAGTCTTGAACTGCCTTGGATGCGCTCCTTCGATGCGGAGAGCGGCGTCGATTTTCTCAATACGCGTTTTGAGAGTTGGTGGATCGTGAAACCGTCGGACGGACGACCTGATGAAGATGCCGCCGATCCGCCGGATGACGCAAATGTGGAAGACGGCGCGGATCCGGAATTGCAGGCGGTTGATGTCTCAACGCCGTTGGTCCCCGCGTATTTAACGAGTGGCGCACCGCTGTTGGTGACGCGCAATTATGGGCGCGGGGCGGTCATTTTGATGACCTCATCAATCGATCGCGACTGGGGGACGCTTCCCACGCAGAGGGATTTCGTGCCGTTCTTACACGAACTGATATTCTTTCTGGCCGCCCAAAAATCGTCGCGGAATGTCGAAGTTGGTATGCCGTTGATTCTGCCGGTCGCTGCTGATTTCTCCTATCGCCAACATCAATTCGTCGGCCCGGGCGAGACAGAGTTTGCGGCAGAGCAAGCCGGCGACGAGTTGCGACCGCTGGTCCGCCTCTCAGACACGCGGCTGCCGGGGACCTACGAGTTGCGTCGCAAGGGGGAACCGGCGGCGAAGAAGGAAAATGAAAATCGGCAGGAGAGTTTCGTTGTCAATTTCGACCGTGGCGAATCGGACCTCGCACCGCTCGAACGGGGCGACAAGATTGTCTTGGCCAAGGCCAAGCCGCCGGAACAGCGAATGTCGTTCGTCAAGACGCAGCAGGAGTTGAAAGAGCAGATGTTTTCCGACAATTCCAGCATGGAATTCTGGAAGTTTCTGCTGTTTATTTTCCTCGGAATTCTCGTGTTTGAACTGGTGATGACCCGGAGATTGGTCAAGGGTGGCCATTCTGAAATTGAACTACCGATTGAGGGTGCCGCCGGGCAGGAAGACACGACGACCGCGCAGCCGCAACCGGTCGCATGAACGCCGCAGCATAAGTTAACACCAATGCATACAAGTCAATTTCTCTGGCAGGGCCTGGAATGGTCGTGGTCGCTGTCCTTCTGGCTGGTGGCAATTGCGACCGCTGTCGGGCTGATCATCCTGCTGATGCAGTACGAGCGGCGGCTTATCCCCAAGCGGGTCGGCAACGCGTTGCTCGTTCTCCGGCTGGTCGTGTTGACTGTCCTGTTGCTGACCTTGCTCCAACCGATCATCGCCCGCAAAATCGATCACGAACACACCGGCCGCGTGTTGGTTGCCGTCGATCTTTCCGAAAGCATGGAAACGGCCGACGGACATGCCGGCAAGGGGGAAAAACTTCGTTGGGCGCGGGCGATGGGAATGATTGGCAACGCGGCAACTAACGATCGGATCGATCGATGGATCAAAGCGTTTGATGAGGGACGTGTCCCGAAGTGGGTCGATGATGATGAAACTGCCGATCCAGCGCTTGCCAAGACGCGAAGAGAAAACCTTGAAGGAATCTTCTCGCAGATCGACCAGTTGCCCCGAAAGGAAATCGCCCGGCGATTACTCACCGGCACATCGTCGCCGTTGCTTCCACAACTGGAAGACGTTGCGAATGTTGAACTGGTCGTCTTTGCTGGAAATGCAAACTCTTCCGACAAGGACACCCTCGAAACAACGGTCAAGCTTCCGCCTGTCACTCTGTTAACCGGCGTGTCCGACTTATCGCAAGCGATGTCAACGCGCGGGGCGGACAGTACGTCGTCGCCCGTCGTTGGCATGGTGCTATTGACCGACGGTCGTGATAACAGCGACCGCGATGCGGTCGTCGAAGCAGCGCGATTGGGACAGAATTCGACGCCCGTCTTCCCGGTCATTTTCGGTTCAAAATATCGCCCCAAGGATCTCGCGATTGCGAATCTCGACTATGCTCCCACCACTTTCAAAGACGACAAATCGCTGCTCACAGCGACGTTGAACACCGCGGGATATGAAGGCGAGGAGATCGAAGTCATTCTGGAGCAGGAAGGCGAGGAGTCGGTCACGAAGACGGTCACGCCCGATTCGACAATCGCTTCTGTCGAGTTCGATTTGAAAACGGTCAATGTCGGCCGCCACAAGTACACACTTCGCATGGAGCCGCGGCCCGGTGAAACGCGCGAAGATAATAACTCGAAAACGTTTGCCGCCACGGTGACCGACGACACCGTTCGTGCGCTGGTTCTCGAAGGGGCGGCACGTTGGGAGTTTCGCTTTATCAACAACGCGCTGGAACGTGATCCGCGCGTCGATGTGAAGGGTGTTGTCTATCGGCAGCCGTATCTGGGGATTCTTCAAGACACGTTTTTCCCGCGAACACTCGATCTTCCGGACGCCGCCGACGATATCGCCGATTCGCCATTCGCCGAGCCGGATCTGGTAATACTGGGTGATGTGTCCCCCGACGAAATACCTGAGGTCGGTTGGCAGATGCTCGAGAAGTTTGTCAGCGAATCGGGGGGGACGTTGGTGTTCATCGCCGGAAAACAACATTTTCCGCTTGCGTATCAATCGAAAATTGTCGAGCGGTTACTGCCGATGACTGAACTGAGGCCGATCAACATCGACGGTGCGACGGCGAAAGCTCCGCCGTCGGAGCGTGGATTTCACCTGAAGTTGACGGCGGAAGGGGAAGACATGGATGTGATGCAGTTCGACCCCGACCCCCAACAGAACCGGGACATTTGGGCCGGACTGGCCGGCCACACCTGGGGGTTGCTGGGTGAAGCCAAGCCGGGCGCGAACGTGTTTGCCTATGCGATTCAGCCGGGCGAAGAAGATAACGTGGAAAACGAGCGGAAGAACGCCGTCATCGTTCGGCAACACTTTGGTTCCGGGCAGGTTGTGTGGCTCGGCATCGACAGCACGTGGCGATGGAGGCATCGCGTCGGCGATAAGTATCACCACCGCTTCTGGGGACAGCTCGCACGCTGGTCGGCGGAGAATAAGGCGGCCGCCGGCAATGAGTTCGTTCGTTTCGGTCCCGACCGCAGCGATATCGAAGTGGGTGATGACGCCGTCATTCGCGCACAGTGGACTCAGGCGTTCTTAAAGAAGAACCGCGACATTAAAGCGCGTGCGCTCATTCACAGGGCCGTCGATGACGCAAGTGAACCGCCCTTTGCCGAAATCCAGCTGGACCCAATCGACACCCGCCCGCTGATTCACGAAGCGCGTGCCGTGTCGTTGCCACCGGGTGAATACCGAGTCACATTGGTTGTTGAGAACGCCGACGTTGGTCCCGATGAAATCACGGCCGTGCTTTACGTCAACGAAAAGACGACTCCCGAGCTAAGTGATCTCAGTGCCAACCGCGAACTGTTGGCACAGGTGGCCGACGTCTCCGGCGGAAGGTTGTTTTATCCCGACGAAGTCGGCGGGATTGCTGAGTTGTTCCGCGATCCGAATTTTACCTCGGAGGAACGTCTTGAGACCCGCTTGTGGGACCATTGGTTGGTGATCCTGATCTTCTTCGCCCTGCTGACGAGCGAGTGGGTTGTTCGGAAGTTAAACGGCCTGCCGTGACGGGGTTGCGGGAATTGGTTACCCTTGACGCAATATGATTTCAACGTCCGCGTATGGGAGAACAGCATGGCCAAAGCCGACTTTCGCGATCGCTTGCTTGAAGGTCTCGGGGGAACATGGCCCGAACCGTGTCCGCTGAATGTTCGCATCCGCGAGACAACCAAGCAGGACGGGTTCACAATTCACTCACTGTATTACGATTCCGAACCGGATGACCCGATTCCCGCGATGCTGCTCGTTCCCGATGATGTGACCGCTAAGAAACCGGCACCGGCCATCGCAATTTGGCATCAGCATGCCGGGCAATGGCATCTGGGGAAATCCGAACCGGCTGGCCTAGCGGGCAACCCGATGCATCACACCGGCGCTGCGCTCGCCCGCGAAGGGTATGTTGTCCTCTGCCCCGATGCCCTCTGCTTTGAAGAACGGCAGGATCCAACAAAGAAACTCAAGGGCGGCAATTACGAACGTTTCGAGTTCCTGCGGTATGTCGTCGCTGGGAAGTGCATGGCCTGGAAGAACATTCTCGATATGAAACGCGCGGTCGATTTCCTCGTCAGCAGACCGGAAGTCGCCAAGGAAAGAATCGGCTGCTACGGACATTCGATGGGATCGACACATACGTGGTTGATCGGTCCGTGGGAAGAGCGGCTGAAGTGTCTGGTCGGTAATTGCTGCCTGCCCACATACAAGGCCATCCACAGCAATCACATGCTACATTGCTTCCCGAACTTCGTTCCGGGCATTTTCGGTCACGGCGACACGCCCGACATCGCCGCGCTGATCGCCCCGCGCGCGTTGCATATGAATTTCGGCGAGAACGATGGTGGTAGCCCGATCGATGAAGTTCGCACCGGCGTAAAAGTAATCGAGAACGCGTATGCTTCCATGCATGCGGACAAGAATTTTACGTACTTCATCGAAGACGACACCGGACATGTTCTCTCGGATGAAATGTGGAAGCGAACGAAAGACGTATTCGCGAAGCACCTGCAATAAATCGAATTCTGTGTTGGGAAACTTCGCTGCGATGCAACGCATCGCAGAAACAGCGAGTCGTTGACTCGCAGCTGTTGAAAACGAACTTACAGGGAAGGCACCACTGATGGACGCTTTAAGTTGTCTGAAGGAAATGATGGCATTCGAATCGACGAGCGTTCTGTCGAACGCGCCGGTGAGCGACTACGTGGAGACGACACTCAAGTCGCTCGACTTCGCGACCGAACGCGTCGAATTCGACGACGCGGCCGGCGTGCGGAAAGTTAACATTATTGGCAAAAAGGGCAGCGGCAGCGGTGGGCTGGCCTATTTCGGTCACACCGACGTTGTCCCCGCCGATCCGTGGCTGTTCGACGACCACGGGCCGTTCACGCCGACGGTGAAGGGTGACAAGCTCTACGGTCGCGGTAGTTGCGATATGAAAGGATCGATTGCCTGCATGATCGCCGCTGCGGGGCAAGTCTCGGCAGCCGAGTTGAAGCAACCGATTTACATCACCTGCACGGCCGACGAAGAAGTGGGGTATGGCGGCGCGCAGGAAGTGGCCAAACGTTCGGAATTCTTCCGAGAAATGGTCGCCGGCGACAGCCACGGCATCATCGGCGAACCGACGATGCTCGAAGTGGTTTACGCGCACAAGGGGACGTACGGGATCCGCGCGACATCACACGGCAAGGCTGCCCATTCGAGTACGCGCGAAGGGCTGAACGCCAATTTGGCGATGATTCCGTTTCTCGCGGAAATGAAACGGATTCATGATGAAACCGAAGCCGATCCCGACTGGCAACACGACGAATTCGATCCGCCCACGATCACCTGGAACATCGGAATCAACGACCACACCAAGGCGGTCAACATTACACCTCCGCAAAGTGTCTGCACGGTTTACTTTCGCCCCATGCCGGGGCAGAAGCCCAACGAACTGCTCGATCGGGTCCGCGCTGCAGCGGAAGAGCACGGCCTCGAATTGGAAATCAAGTCGCGTGCGAATCCGCTCTACGTCCAGCCCGATTCCCCCTTTGTGCAGGAAATGTTGGAACTCGCCGGCCGTACGACACCGCGCACGGTTTCGTATGGAACCGACGGCACGATGTTTACGGCGTTGAAGCAACTGATTGTCTTCGGCCCCGGCGACATCGCGCAAGCGCACACGCACGACGAGTGGATCGCATTAGAGCAGGTTGACCTCGGCGTCGAAATGTTCGGTCGCGCGATTAAGAAATGGTGTCTGTGACCGCCGGGAAACCAGTGGACGTCGAGTTCGTTATCTTATTTCGTCCTACAGTGACTTCAGATACGCAATCAAATCGGCCAATTCCTCCGCCGTCAACTTTTCGCCCGTCAGTTTCTCTGGCTGGTGATGCCGGGTGAGGACTTCCTGCAGGGTGTCGGCGCGGCCGTCGTGCAGGAAGCGGCGTCGGGTGTGCAGGCCGCTTAGCGACGGAGGGTTGAACTCGCGATAGAAATAGCGGTTTGATTCCAGGCCGACGGTGTAGGTGTCGGCCGATGTCTTTGACTTGCCCTGATGGCAGTCGGCGCAGGCGGCCTTTCCTGCAAAGAGAATCTGGCCGCGCGTTGCCTGTTTCGTCAGGACCCCGCCGGGAAGTCGGTATGGGCTGCGCGGATGATTCAGGCTGGTCAGATAGGCCATCACCGCTTCGACGTCTTCGGCGGTGACCTCGTGTTGTGTGCTGAGTGTTGTCTGCAGCGATTTCTTCACGCTGGCTGGCAACGATGTTTGCCAGCCGTGCCACGTCCACGGGCCGGTCTTTGTCACGCCGCGCAGCGTCGGTACAAGTTTGTAAGTGTCGTAGTTGCCGTCGTTCAAAGTGTCGTACGTTTGCCCGCCAGTGTGACCTTCAAAGTGACAACTGTGGCAGCTGAACCAACTGTCGAAGGAACGGTCGGCATCGAAGAAGATCGCTTCACCCCGACGTATCAAACTGGGAGTCTGTGGGCCGCCGAGCGAAATTGTACGGACAACTTTCGCGGCGGCGACATCGATTATCTGCAATGAATTCGACAGGTAGTTGGCGACAATGGCCGTCTTGGAATCGAGAAACCGCACGTCCACCGGGCGGCCGCCAAGTTTGACATGTCGTAGGGCCGACTCATCGGCCAGTAATCCGTGCGGCACGAAGTCACCGGGGTCGGCGACCGGCCATTTGAGAATTTCGTTGTCGATCACCAGCAACTCGTGACTGCCGCCGCAACTGACGACGAGCCATTTTCGATCAGGGCTGTAGGCCAGGGCATTCGCGTCGCCGGCCGCCTTGCCGCGCGTGTCCAGGCCGAGTTGTTTCTGCTGCCAGTATTTGCCGTCGGGCAATGGGAGTTTCGTCAGCCGATTGTCGATCACCCAGCCTTTTTCGATGTTGTTCAACGTGACGGGGAACGTGCGGTTGATCGGACTGGCGAACACGACCTGAGAGGAATCGGGCAGCACAATGGGCCGGCCGAGATTGAAGCCTTCATCGAAAATCGAACGTTGGCTGACGAACTTGTAGGTTGCGGCGTCGTGGACGTACACATTGCCTGGGACATTGCAGCAGGTGATGAGCCAACGGCCATCGTGCGAAACCGCAAGCGACCGCGGGATACCGCCCACCGGGATTCGCTGGATGACCTTGTGCGATTGAATATCGATCACCGCAACCTGATCGATTCCGGCCAACGCCACGAATGCTCTTGGCGGTGAACTCTTGAAATGCAGGGCGATGCCGCGCGGTTCATCGCCAACGGAGATCGTCTTGATCGTCTTCAACCGGTCGTTGTCGAGTTGCAGCAGCGCCACGTTGTCGTCATCACGCAGGCTGACCATCAGGCGTTGGTCGTCGATCCAGACCACATCGGCCGGTCCGTTGCCGCAACGGTGTTCGTGGGCGACACGGTTGATTTTCAAATCGACGAGCGACACCGACCCGGCCGTGTGATTCGCCGTTGCGGCAAAGCGACCATTGGGTGAAATGGCAACACAATACGGACTGCGATCGCGTTCGATCTCAGCTGGTTTCGGCGATTCTTTTTCTTCGCCGGCCTGCGGGCCTCCTGACTGCGCAATCAATCCGCAGAGAACTGTTGATGCAGCAAGAGTTGCTAGGACGCGAATTGTCATCCACTGATTCCTTTCGCGATTCGAGAGGCGGAAGTCGTATGAATTCACTCGAATCGAGAACAGAGAAAACCGGAAAGAGCGCGGTGAACGAGTCACGAATACGCTAGTCAAACCTTACGCACAAGATCGCGGAGTTCCAATTCAACTGATGTCCGGTTTTCGAAGATGTTAATTTCGGCTGTTACTCTAGAATGTTTGTGGTCGATTGCCGTGACAGTTGCCTCGAATGACTCAAACGGACCGCGAACAATTATTACTAGATCCCCCGGCGCAAAATCTGGCACGTAGAATCGCCGCAATGTCATTGTCACCAACTCCTTTTGCTGGAGCACTCAGCACGGGTGAAACTTTGATATCTCGTTGCGTTGTGCTTACAATCGGTTTGGTTCCCAAAGTTCCTTTCTCCACATCACATCAACAGAGGCCGGCAGCATGTTAGCAGTCCGCAAGTCGAACTGGATCGCCGTGGTATTTGTCGCCGGGCTTGCCGTTTGTAGTATGACAGATGCAGCGCGAGCCGACCAGCAGTTGGTGTGGGTTGCGAGTGCTTATGGTGACGATGTCCATGTGATTGATGTCGCCACGCAGGAAGTGGTGAAGCGGCTGGTTGTCGGCGATGAACCGCATGGGATTGCTGCAGCGAAGGACGCGAGCGTTGTTTACATCGCGCTGGAGAAGTTCAAGCACCCAACCGGCGAGTTGTTGTGGGTGAATCCACGGACGTACGAAATCACCCACCGGTTGGAAGTGGGGCCGAAGCCGAACGAAATCGAATGCACGCCCGACGGCAGATGGATCTACATTCCCTGCAACGACGGCAAGTACTGGGTGGTCGATGGAGATTCCAAAAAGGTCGTGACGAAGATCGTCACCGGTGGACGGCCGCATAACGCGACGATTTCGGCCGATGGCAAGCGGATGTATCTCTCGCCAATGGGGGCGCCCAAGCGAGTATTCATCGTCGATGTCGAAAAAGGCCACAAAGTTATCGGCGAGATTCCGTTTGGGAACTCCGTGCGACCGCCGGCGATTTCCAGCGACGAAAAGCGATTCTTCCAGCACATCGATGGCCTGCTCGGTTTCCAGGTGGCGAGTATTCCCCAACGCGAAGTGGTTGCCACCGTTCGGCATAAGATTGCACCCGAGTTTCAAAAGAAGGGAAGCCGTTGCCACGGATTGGCGGTGCGGCCCGATCAGAAGGAAATCTGGAGTTGCAACGTCGAGCATCACACCGTCCACATTCACGACATCACAAAGCTCGATTATCCGCAGACGACCGTGCTGACGATGCTCGACCGAGTGTACTGGATGTGTTTCACGCCCGACAGCAAATTCGCCTACATCAGCGTCCGCGGCGCGAACAAAGTCTGTGTCGTCGATTGTGTAACGAAGAAAATCGTGAAGCACATCAGCGTGGGTGACACGCCGAAGCGGAGTCAGGTGATCGTGCTGCCGAATTAGAATTCTGCTGATTCTCCGGCGGTGTGGGCCGCTGGTGCGTCGTAACTGTTGGGAGCTGCGCGCTGGCGACACGCCAGTGGCACCCACATTGATTCCGGGCGTGCGGGTTGTAGCGAAACGGTGAGCCTTGCCGTTTGCGCCGGTGCGCAATGTGGCGTTTCGCGGTGTTACTTTGATTGAGCCTCTCTTTCCTTGCCGGGAAACACCGAGACACGGCACCTGCGATTTGACGTATCCACGAGCGTGTCCTAGTTTTCAGCGTGGATTGTTCCGGCCCTACCGACCGGAGCCGACTGATTCGGCGTCCGGCAAGTCCGTTTCCCAGCGGAAGAGTTTCCCTATGAGCGATGGCGATTCAAAAGTAACCCCGGGCGAATTCCTGTCGCAGTTGAAGGGGGCCGACTCGGCGACTGCCATCGATACGGATCTACCGGATTCGATGGACGATCTGGACCTGGATTTTTCGCATCTAGATGAAATCGGCGACGACCTTTCCGACCAGTCGTCAACCGACAGTGAGTTCTCATTGACGGCGGAAATGGAAGCCGCCGAGCAACCGGAACGCGATAGTGCTCGTGAGCCGACTCCGACACTCACACGAACTCCGGATGCGGTCAAAGGAAATGCACAACTGAACGACCTGTTCGATCGGGTCCACAACCTGCTCGGCCCCTCTCAGGCCTCGGCGCAACAGGTGTTTTGTCCGGAAGAACCGACATCGCTGGAAGAAACGTGCCTGACGTTTGAAGAAGTTGAACGGTTGATTCTGAAATATCTGTTGTCGAAGGGTTCTGCATTCGGGCGGGCAATCTGCAGCCAGATTCGTCTGCCGTACAACATCGTCGATCCGATTCTGAAGCAACTGAAGCTGGATCAGATGGTGTCGTTGAACGGGGCAGGGCAGATGGGCGACTACAACTTCGCCATCACGGACTTCGGCCGCGAACGAGCCCGCCGTTACAGTGAGGAATGCACCTATTTCGGTGCGGCACCGGTGGCGCTGAAGGACTATCTGGCGGCGATGGCGGCACAAAGTGTTGCCAAACAACATGCGACCGAAAGCAACCTGCGCGAAGCGTTTTCGGACTTGATCATCAACGAAAAAATGCTCGATCGGCTTGGGCCGGCAATCAATTCCGGGCGTGGCATGTTTCTGTTCGGCGAGCCGGGTAACGGAAAAACCAGCATTGCCGAGCGCGTCACCAAGGCGTTTGGTTCTTCGATTTGGATTCCGCGTGCATTGGGTATCGATGGCGACATTATTCGCTTATTCGATCCCGGCGTACACGAGGAACTGCACGAGAACGACGGCGATGGTCTGTTCGACCTTTCGGGAGTCGATCAGCGATGGGTGAAGATTGTGCGGCCGACAGTGATTGCCGGTGGTGAATTGACTATGAGCGAACTTGAGGTGGTACAGAACCTGCAGACAAAAATCTGCGAAGCGCCACTGCAACTCAAAAGCAATTGCGGCACACTGGTCATCGACGACTTCGGCCGTCAGACGATGCCGGTCGATGTGCTGCTGAACCGCTGGATTGTGCCGTTGGAAAAGCGGTACGACTTTCTTAATTTGCCGTCGGGAAAGAAGATTCAAGTGCCGTTCGACCAGTTGATCATCTTTTCGACGAATCTCGAACCGCGCGATCTGGTCGATGGTGCCTTTCTTCGCCGAATACCGTATAAGATTGAAGTCGGTGATCCGTCGGAAGCGGAGTTTCGGCAACTGATCGATATTATGGCGCCAATGAGTGGTTTTGAAAGCGATCCAGAGTCGATCGAATATCTCATCGAGACTCACTATCGTGCCGCCAATCGTCCATTTCGTGCCTGTCAGCCACGCGACTTGCTGGCGCAGGTGAAGAACTATTGCGTTTACAAAGAGATTCCGAAGAAGATGTCGCCCGAGGCATTTGATTTTGCCGCCGAGATTTATTTCTCGGTTATGTGATTCGACTTGCGTCTTGGAGGATCGTTCGGTGAAGTCCCATCCGCTTCGGCTGCTTCGCAGTTTCGGGCGCAGCCGCGAAATAGTCACCGTGCTGATTCAGCACGGATTCGGCGATCTCGTCGATCGGATGGGACTGCGGAAGTACCTGCAATGGGGAAGACGGCTATTTTCTCGCAAGAGGCGGGTTCGTAGAGAGCCGATTGGCCGTGGCGAACGTATTCGGTTGTCGCTTGAGAGTCTCGGCGCGACGTTCATCAAGTTCGGCCAGGTTGCCAGCACCCGGCCCGATCTGGTTCCGCCCGACGTGATCGTCGAACTGGAAAAGTTGCAGGAAAGTGTGCCGCCGTTTCCTTCGGACAAGGCCATCGCACTACTGACACAGGAATTGGGCGCTCCTCCGACGGAACTGTTCGCCGAGTTTGATGTGGAACCATTAGCCGCCGGTTCGCTGGGACAGGTGCATCGGGCGAAGCACCACGACGGGACGCATTTGGCCGTGAAGATTCGCCGCCCCAATGTCGTCCGTGACGTCGAACGCGATTTGTCGTTGATGATGGAAATGGCAATTCTCGTCGAACGACACATTCCCGAGGCCGAAGTGTTCGATCCGGTTGGGCTGGTGGCACACTTTTCGCGGACGATTCGGCGTGAAATGAATTTTTTCCGCGAAGGCCGCAGCACCGATGAATTCGCACGGCTGTTCCGAAACGACGCGACGCTGACCGTTCCCAAAATCTTTTGGGATCTCACGACCGAAGGCGTGCTGACGATGGAGTTCATCGAGGCGATTCGGGTCAGCGATATCGATGCGTTGAAAGAGGCGGGAATCTCGACCGAGCAGGTGGCCGCTAACGGTGCGCGTATTTTTATGAAGCAGGCATTCGAGCTTGGCTTGTTTCATGGCGATCCGCATCCAGGCAATATCCGCATTCTGAATGATGGTTCGATCTGTCTGCTCGATTACGGCATGGTCGGTACGATTGAGGAAGAACAGCGAGACCAGTTGATCGATTTATTCGCCGCTGTGGCAAGGAAAGATGTTAAGCGGGTCGTCCAGTTGATCCAGGTCATCGGGCAGCCGTTTCGAGAAATCGATGCTCCGTTGTTGCGGGCCGACGTCCGCGATTTTGTCGAGAATTACTACGGGGTCTCGTTCGAGCGGCTGAGTGTGGGCAGTATGCTGTCCGACTTTGTTTCCATTCTCTCTCAACATTCCATTCGATGTCCCGGTGACCTGCTGCTGTTGATTCGCGCGTTGGTCACGCTGGAAGGCGTGGGAGCGGGACTCGATCCGGAATTCAATATGGCGAAACATCTGGCACCGTTTATTGAGCAAATGGTCCGCAACCGATATAGCCCAAAGCGTGTGGCCGACCGACTCGTTGAAGAGTCGAAACTGTTCATGCAGTTGGCCCACGATGTTCCGTTGAACGTGGGCCGCACGCTCGAGAAGCTGAGTCGTGATGAACTAAAAATACAACTGGAACACCGCAACGTCGATCACCTGGTGACCGAACTGGATCGATCGAGTAACCGCGTGGTGATCAGTCTGGTGATGTCTTCGCTGATCATTGCCTCGGCGTTGATCATGCGGCAGGGCGAACATTGGATTTGGTTCAGCTTGCCGATCTATGTGGTTTCGAGCCTGTTGGGCATCTGGCTGATTTACGGTGTGTTTCGCAGCGGGCGGCTTTGAGCATCTGCGACTCGTTTCATCGCAGCTGGCTAAAGTCGTTATTCGTTTCGCGTGGGCCGCAACATCAGCGAGTCGGTGGCCTCGACGGGAGATTTGTTCTCGAACAGCACGCGAAAGACTTCGGTGGTGATGGGCATTTCGATGCCTTCCTGCTCGGCCAGTTCGTAGACGCTGCGCGTGGTGGTGACTCCCTCGGCGACGGCGTCCATGCTGTCGAGGATTTCCTGGAGCGACTCTCCTTTTCCCAACCGTTCACCAACCATACGGTTGCGACCGTATTGACTGATACAGGTGGTAATGAGGTCGCCGATTCCCGCTAACCCGGAGAAGGTTAGCGCTTCGGCCCCCATCGCGACGCCGAATCGCGTGATTTCTACGAGTCCGCGGGTCAATAATGCCGACTTGGCATTGTCGCCGAAACCTTGGCCGTCGCAGATGCCCGCGGCGATCGCCACGACATTTTTCAATGCACCGGCCAGTTCGACGCCGATGATATCGGCATTGGTGTAGACGCGAAATCGATCGGTGTTGAACATTTGCTGTACATCGCGAGCGAGCGCCACATCGCCGCTGGCTGCTACCACACTGGCCGGCAAGCGGCGGGCAATTTCCTCGGCATGGCTGGGGCCGCCCAACGCGACGACGGCCCGGTTCCCCAGCACGTCGGCAATGATTTCACTGGGCCGCATGAAGGTCTCGTTTTCCAACCCTTTGATGACACTGATGACGGGGCGGTCGTCGTTCAAATGGCCGGCAATCTTCTCCAGAGCGGGACGGAGGAACTTTGTGGGAATGGCGGCCACCAGAAAGTCGGCACCGGAGACGGCCTCGTCGATGTCGGATGTGATCTGGAGTTTGTCCGGCAACTTCACATTGGGTAACAATCGGCGATTTTCACGGTGTTCGGTCAAATCACGGGCATGATCGGGGCTGCGTGCCCAAATTGAGACCGATTGGTCGTCGCGCTCGGCCAGCAAAATCGAGCAAGCCGTTGCCATGGCGCCACTGCCGAGAATGCTGATCTTCGTCGTCATTTCCATCCGATCTAAAGACAGGGGTTGCCAACCGTTTCAATCAACGTCTTGGGTTGTCCTGCGATTTACCTGCGAGAAGGCGTCTAGAGTGTCCCAACGTCCCCAGCCATATGACACAGCCGATTCAAACGTTGCGATCTGCACATCTGAAATTGTCCACATCAAGGTCTTTGTCGCCATTTTCTGAACGGTGGTGCTGCCGACAATGTGTGGACATGCTTATCTACCGAGTTTTCTTCGCAAAATGATGAATAAATTTGCCTCGTTCAGATTGCGAACTAAGCTTGACGAGTTCACGTCTTGCAGTCACGTCTTGCCCCAAGGAGCATAGTAATGGAACACGTCGTCGAGCAGAAGCCCACCGTTTTCGCCGACCGCCGCGGACCCGCCGGTGATGGTCCCTCCAACGGAGTCGAGCGACGTCAGTTTTCCGATTCGTCAGTGGGAGGGAATCCCGATGCGATGGAATTGGCTGAAGCAGTCGACCAGTACAAATTACGACACCGACGACGTTTCATTACGTTTGAGGAATTGTACGACGTAATCGCTGAACTGGGCTACCACAAATAGTCGATCACATGCTGCCGCATTTGCCGGGATGACTCTGGCTTCGCCATCTGTGCAAGCCGGAAGAAATGGCCCCGGCCTGATCGAAATCGGGCCGCGCGGGCTTCATTCTATGTGCCTGCCGCGATAACAGAAGTTGGCTTGCCTGACATTCCGCTGGCCTGGAATACTCAGATTTGAGTCTCGCAAGCCAATGGTCTTCCCGCGACATCTTCTCTTGCTCGCTTGGAAGCTGCTCTTCGAGCTTCGCGAGCGTTTTGGCTGAAACCCAAAATTCTTTTGCGGTTCAGCCATTCTTCTGCCTATAATCAGTGCCAATCATTTGGGATTGTCGGCATTCAGCCACGTTGCCGCAGAGTACCGAAAGGAGTCGCATAGATGACAGCACAGGTTGCATCGCACAAAGCGGACGGAATTGGGACGGTTGCTGGAGACGTCTGGAATTTTCTGCAAGGAGCGGGGCCGGTGACATTGAGCAAGCTGGCAAGAGAAATTGACGCGCCGCGCGATTTGGTAATGCAGGGGGTCGGCTGGTTGGCGCGCGAAGGGAAGATTGAGTTTCAAGAGGGGCCGCGCAGCAAATTGGTCTCTCTGATCTGACCGGCATTGGAATTCTCAATTCCGATCCAAGGCGGTTTTTCCAGTTTTTCGGTAACTCGCGGTCGCCAATGTGCGCCGTGCCTATTCCGATTGGGCCGAACTGATGACCGAACTGACTGACATCGATGCGTTAGTTGAGGAAGCACGAGATTGCCTGCGCACCGGCAAGGGGGCCAAGGCAGTTGAGTTGCTGCAGCAGATCGTCGAGACAGACGCTGACTGCCTCAAAGCGCATGAAATGCTCGCTGCAGCCCACTATCGTGGCAACGAGTTCGAGAAGGCGATCGAACATTTTCAGGTCGTTTTGCGACTGGATCCCCGCAAGAAGCAGGCTGACATCAACATCGGTGCCATCTACAATCGAATGGGCCGATTCAATGATTCCGTCAATGCGCTGCGTCGTGGCATTCAGAAGGATCGCAAGTGCGCCGACGGTTTCTACAACCTCGGTTTGGCCTATCGCGGACTGAACCAGTTGAGCATGGCGGTTTCCGCTTATCGCGAGGCCATTCGGCTGGAACCGGAAATGGCCGAGGCACATCTGAATCTCGCCAATGTTTTCGTTGAAATGGGAAACCATCAGCAGGCGATATTGCATTACAAAAAAGCCATCGATTTTCGGCCTGGGTTTGTTCGCGCGGAACGCGGCTTGATTCAAGCGGAGATGGCCAGAGATCGGGCGAAAGATGCCATCAGCCCGTTCGGACGTCTTGTCAGTGAAGAGCAACTAGCCGCTGCCGCCATTGAGAAAGCTCCCACCCGGGAAATGTCGGATCAGGAACGTCTCGACGACAGACATGCGGTGCGGCAATTGTCGGTCGATATCACGGCCGACTCCGCGCTGTTGCTCAAATGTCTGCAAAAGGAGTTGGAACCTTCACTGATGGCGTTGGCTCGCGCTGCCGCCCAGGGAGACGATTCCCCGACGCTGCTGGGGAATTGTTTGCCCGATTTTCAATCGGCCCTGCTGAACTACAATGATTTGAGAACAACCCTGAAACGTAAGATCGATCAGCTGCGGTCGCATGAAACATTTGTGGCAGGTGAGGAGTAGCTTAGGGGTGAGTGGCGGAAACGCTTTTGGTATCTGGACGACTCGCAATCCTATCGGGTGAATCCTCAACTGCGATTCTCAAGAAGAGTCACGAATCCGCGTGCATAATCTGTGCATTCGGTCGGGTGGCCGCCTTTTGCTCGGAATGACCCGCATTCGGCGAATCGAACTTCTTGACCGCGCGTTCGATCGGGGTGTATAGTGGAGTGAGTAGGGTAGAACCGGCCGGTATCGAATTGCATGAGACGACCTGTTTCGGCAGGGTGTCGTTTTGGAGCCGTTTGCAAATGAGAGTTTTTGGAATTCGCTTGGCACTCCTCTCCTTTCTCGTGCTTTCTCTGTCGGTGTCTGCACAGGCTCAGACGGCCCTGCGCGGGGGATATGCAGGCCGCGCAGCATCGACCGTCACTGGTGATGAATTGATTGGCCAGACCAACCTGTGGGTGATGGAAGTCGATTTCAAGAAGCCCAGGATGATTTCGGTTGAGATTACGGATCCGAAAACTCGCGAGAAGAAACAGGAGTGGATCTGGTACATGGCCTATCGGGCGATCAACCGGACCATCGATCGCCGCATTGACGCGACCGACACCGATCCACAGAACGACTATGACGTGCAGCCGCGACGGCCACTGTTTGTTCCCGCGTTCACCTTGGTGACCTCAAAGGGAGCCAATGGGGCGGCCCAGATTGTGAGCGACACGGTGATTCCCGAAGCGGAACCGCTCATTCGGGCCCGCGAAAAACGGGAACTCAAGAACTCGGTGACGGTCGTTCGCGAAATCCCGAAACTGACACCTGTCGGTGCCAAGGCGGAAGAGATCATTTACGGGGTTGCGATGTGGCGAGGAGTCGATCCCGAAACGGATTTCTTCACGGTTTTCATGGGCGGCTTCTCGAATGGCTATCGCGTCACCAAAGGCCCCGATGATCAGCCGCTCACCGAGCGACGGACGATTATGCAGGAGTTCTGGCGACCGGGTGACCGCTTCGACCAGAAGGAAATTGAGATCCGGCTGAAGGGGACCCCGGAATGGCTGTATCGCCCCGACGTCCCCAAAGCACTGGCAGCGCCGGCAAAGCCCGCCGAACCGGCCGCTGAACCAAAGCAGCCGTAATCGGCAATTGGGTTTGATCCAAAAAACAAAAGCCCACGGGCAAATGCCCGTGGGCTTTCTTCGTTCCGTTTCCGCCGGACGCAGCCGGCGGGCTTTGAATGCGTTACGACTAGCAGTCGTAGTACAGGTCAAACTCGAAGGGATGCGGACGCAAACGGATCGGGTCGATCTCGTTCTCGTTTTTCCAGTCGATGAACGTGGTGATCAAATCCTCTGTGAAGACATCACCCTTAGTGAGGAACTCGCTGTCTTCACGCAGGGCGTCCAGCGCTTCGTCGAGCGATCTGGGGGCGACGTTGGTTGCCGCCAATTCCTCGGGTGTCATGTCGTAAATGTCGCGATCCATCGGATCACCCGGATCGATCTTATTCTGAATACCGTCGATCATCGCCATCATCAGGGCAGTGAAACTGAGGTATCCGTTCGCCGTCGGATCGGGGCAGCGGAATTCAACACGCTTGGCTTTCGGGCTTTGCGAGTACATTGGGATACGGCAAGAGGCTGAACGGTTTCGTTGGCTCATTGCCAACGTGACGGGAGCCTCAAAACCAGGAACCAGACGGTGGTAACTGTTAACCGTCGGGTTCGACAAGGCGATCAGTGCCCGGCCGTGCTTGATGATTCCGCCGATGGCGTGCAGACCCAGTTCGCTCATGCCGGCATAACCTTCGCCTGCCATCAGCGGCGTACCGCCTTTCCAGAACGAAATGTGGGTGTGCATTCCCGAACCGTTGTCGTTGAAGACCGGCTTGGGCATGAACGTGGCCGTCTTGCCGTGCTTCTTGGCAATATTCTTGACGATGTACTTGTACCACATGAACTAGTCGGCCATTTTGAGCAACGGTGCAAATTCCATGTCGATTTCGCACTGACCGGCGGTGGCCACTTCGTGGTGATGGGCCTCGATTACGATGCCATTTTTTCGCATTTCCTGCACCATTTCGGTGCGAAGATCCTGCAGGGTGTCGCCAGGGGCAACCGGGAAATATCCCCCCTTGTAACCAACCTTGTGACCGAGGTTGCCGCCCAACTCGCTGCGGCCGGTATTCCAGGCAGCTTCGGACGAGTCGATCTCGTACATTGCACCGCGTTCGTTCGATGCGTAGCGAATGTCGTCGAAGACGAAGAATTCCGGTTCCGGGCCGATGTAACAGGTGTCGGCGATGCCGGTCTGTGCGAGGTAAGCCAAGCCCTTCTTGGCGACGTTTCGCGGATCTTTCGGATACGCTTCTTTGGTAATCGGATCGTAAATGTCGGCAATGATGCTGACCGTGGGCTCGTTGAAAAACGGGTCCATTCGTGTTGTGTCGGCATCGGGAATGGCCAACATGTCCGATTCGTTAATCGCCTGCCAACCGCGAATCGACGAGCCGTCGAACCCGAATCCGCCCTCAAAGACACCTTCGTCAAGGGTGTCGATGGGGTAGGTGCAGTGCTGCCAGATACCGAACAGATCGCAGAACTTCATGTCGACCTGTACGGCGTTGTTTTCCTTGGCGAAGTCAAAAAAATCCTTCGGCGTCATCGGTACGTTGCTCCTCGTTAGAAATCATTGGTGTTTAGAGACATTAACTACAAGCCGCACCGACACACGGTCAACACGCCCGGCCATCAGGCAGTGTTGCTCGAAATTCAGGCATTCGGTCGGAGCGCAAACAACCCAGTTGCCCAATTTCCGCGGGTAAAATTCATTCGATGTGACAACACAGCAGTTGTCGTGCCGACTGATACCATGGCTTCAGAAAGTTTCCAGCCAGTCAGAAAACTGAAAACTCTTGATCTTCCGTTCGCGGGGCGATTCCCCTTTTCACTGAGTTTCGCACCCGGACAGCGTTGAACCGAAGAATGCTCGTGCAGGATAATCATTGACGAGTCGCAAATCCACTTTGCCACCACCGAAATTCCTTGATCGTCGATAAGAGGCTGCTGCAGAATGAAGAACAGTAAACAACGCGTCCTGTTTCTCTGCACGGGAAACTCCTGCCGTAGCCAGATGGCCGAAGGGCTGTTGCGCCAGCTGGGGGGTGACCAATACGAGAGCCTGTCGGCCGGTTCCAAGCCGTCGGGTTACGTCCATCCGATGGCAGTCGAAGCGATGCGGGAACTCGGCATCGATATCTCCGCACAGCTAAGCAAATCGATCGACGACTTCCTTCCACCGGCCGGGCAGCAGCCCGATGTTGTTGTCAGCGTCTGCGATTCAGCCGCCCGCGAGTGCCCAGCTTTTCCCGGCCCGGTGCAGCGCATCCCGCTCCCTTTTGACGACCCGGCAGACGCCGAGGGCAGCGACGAACAAAAAATGGCCGTCTTCCGGCGAGTGCGGGATGAGATCAAATCGGCGATTGAGGAACGGTTTTGCGACAAATGACTATTGAGCGCCGACGTTCTCAATCGGCCACCAGTGCCTTCATTTCGCGGACGGCTTCTTCCAGTCCGACGAAAACTGCCCGTGCGATGATGCTGTGGCCGATGTTCAATTCGCCCAGACCCGGGATCGCGGCAATGCGGCTGACGTTGCGGTAGTTGAGGCCGTGACCCATGTGCAGTTTCAGATTCAGTTCGAGGGCCAGTCGCCCCGCTTCTTCGATCGCGTCGAATTCACGGTCCCGTTCCTCCGGCGTTTGCGCATCAGCGTAGCGGCCAGTGTGGAGTTCCACCGCATCGACCCCGAGTTCCCGTGACGCTTCGACTTGCTGTGGATTGGGATCGATGAACAGGCTGACCTCGATGCCAGCGTCTTGCAATTTCGAGACGCACGTGCGAATGTTTTCGCGGTTGCCGATGACGTCGAGTCCCCCTTCGGTCGTCACCTCTTCCCGTTTTTCCGGGACGAGGGAACATTGTTCGGGGTGGACATCGACTGCGATCCCCGTCATTTCCTCGGTGGCTGCCATTTCCAGATTCAATTTGACCTGCACCGTCTGCTTCAGAATCCGCAGGTCGCGGTCGTGAATGTGTCGCCGGTCTTCGCGTAAATGGATCGTGATGCCATCGGCTCCGCCCAATTCTGCCTGCACGGCAGCCCAGACCGGGTCGGGTTCGTAAGTTTTGCGGGCTTCGCGAATGGTGGCAACGTGGTCGATATTAACGCCAAGTTCTGGCATGGCTGAATCTTTCGTCCAAGAATTTGTGGGAGTGGAATCGTTCCTGTTTTCTCGTCGCAGTTTTGAAGGCAGCGACACACACCGACGCGGTATGGTTCGGTTCTGCTTTCCCCACTCTGCTTTCCGCTTTTGACTCCTGCGTTCCCTTACCGCGACGAATGCCTATAATCTCGAAATCGAAGCGTCCCCGCAATCTTCCGGAAGGTGCAATGCCGACAGATCAGATATTCATCGGCGCAATGGTCGCTGTTTTGTGCTCGATTGGATTCCTCAAGGGCCGCTGGCTCTTGCAGAACACGCGCAAGGGCAAATGGCTTGCCGAGAAGTGTGGAGAGCAGGCCAGCCTATGGATAATACGGGGTTTGTTTGGCGTGGGGGCGCTCTTCGGCGTTTTGCTGGCGTGCAATGTCATTCGGCCAGTGCAGTGGTGAAAATCTTACGAGCCAACGTCAGCGGCGCGTTCTGCGATGAGCGAATCCAATTCCAGTTTGAGCCGGCCGAGAATTTCGTCATATGGAAACGCTCCCAGCGGCTCGCCGTCGCGTTTGAAATTCACATAATTCGGTGCACACCACAGGCCCAAATCGGCGTCGTCGGTTTCACCCGGTCCATTCACGCGGCAACCCATCACGGCGATGGTAATCGCGTGGTCTTTTGCGTAGTCGGTCATCTCGCGAACTTGTCCCGCCAATTCGACGAACGCCTCATTTTCCACCCGCGAGCAACTGGGGCAACTGATGATATTCATCGTGCTCAAACCGTAATCGACGACCGACCGCACACGTCCGGCGGCAATGTCGTCGAGAATCTCTCGCCCGGCCGCGATCTCTTCGCCTTTGCGATCGTTCGGCACCGTCAGCGAAACTCGAATCGTGTCGCCGATGCCGCGGCTGATCAATTGCTCGAAGGCAATCCGGGTTTTGATCACACCATCGGGCGGCATGCCGGCTTCGGTCACACCGAGATGAAGCGGAACGTCGGGACGCTCGTCGGAAAAACGACGATTGGCATCAACGACCTTCTGCGGATCGGAGTCCTTCAGCGAGACGCAATAACGCACGAAATCGATGGAATCGAGATAGTCACAGTGGTCCGTCGCACTTTCCAGCATCGGTGCAATTGAGTCGGCCGGGTCATGTTTTTCGACTTTAGCCGGATCGACCGAACCGCAATTGACGCCGACACGGATCGCGCAGTCGTTGTCGCGGGCGGTTTCAGCAATGAACTGGACCTTTTCCTGCCACGGCTTGTCGCGTTCGTGGTGATATAAATGGCCGGGGTTGTATCGCAGCTTGGCAACGTGCGGCGCGACCAACTTTGCGAGTCGGTAGTTCTCCTGCAGATCGATTGCCAGATTGACCGAAGTTTGGCTGGCGATTTCGATCAGTGCATCGGCTTCGCGCCGACTATCGACGGCGATGCGGACAATATCCGCACCGGCTTCGGCTAAATCGTTCACCTGCTGCACGGTCGCATCGATGTCGTGCGTCTTGGTGGCGGTCATACTCTGAACGGCGATGCGGTTCCCATCGCCTATGGTCACCGAGCCGATGCGAACGGCCCGTGTCGGATTGCGTGAAAGTTGCATCAATTTCTCCGCGTGGCAGTGTCGGCGTTCGCAAATTGGTCACAGAGGGAACGGGATGCTAGAATAGCGTATTCTAGCGGATCCATCGTGAGCCGCCCACCACGGTTTGTGGTGAATCGACAATAGCTGCGACTCAGTGAGTCGCAGACGTCTGCGATGTGTTACATCGCAGCGGGAACTTTGGACGACGAATGTCAGCTATGGATAACTCGGGGGAACCGCAGCGAGGCAATTCCCTGCTGACCGGCGACTTGCGGCGGACGCTGTTCTTTTTGGCGCTGCCGGTGTTGGCCGAACAGTTCATGAATTTCTTTGTCGGCTTTGTCGACACCTACCTCTCGGGACACGCGACTGCCGACCCGGATTTCAATCGGCGGGCGACATCGGCCATTGGTGTGGCGGCGTATGTTGGTTGGCTGTCGTCGATGATGTTTGGGCTGGTTGGTGTTGGTACGACGGCACTCGTCTCACGGTACTGGGGGGCGGGAGACAAGCAGGCAGCGAACCACATTGCCAATCGTTCCATGATGTTGGCCGTTCTGCTGGGAATCACCGCTTGCGCGACGTTTTATTTTGCAGCGCCACTTTTGGCCACAGCGGTGGGCATGAAAAAAGCGGTGGGCATGGAAGGAGAGCGATACCGCATTGCCGTTCGCTATTTGCAAATCGACGCGTTCGGCCACATGTTTCACGCCTTGAGCATGATCGGCGCCGCCGCGCTGCGCGGGTCGGGCAACACGCGCTCGCCAATGTTCATATTGGGGACGGTCAGCTTGCTGAACCTGATCGTCTCGCCGCTGTTGGTGTTCGGGGCGGGGCCGGTTCCCGCGTTGGAAATCGACGGCATTGTAGCCGGAACGGTCATCGCGCGTTGCTGTGGCGGGCTGTTGATGTTGACCGTCCTATCCCGTGGCATCCGTGGTTTGAAGTTGTCATTGGCTGAAATGAAACGGGGCGGCGATAACAGCATTCGCCGCATTCTTCGTATCGGCCTACCGGCGTGTGCAGATGGTGCAGTATTGTGGATGGGACACATTGTCTTCTTGAAGATCATCAACAGTATTGGCGAGAATGCCTTTGCGGCACACGTTATCGGCATTCAAGCCGAGGCGATCACGTACCTGCCGGCAATCGCCTGGGGAATCGCTGCCGCAACCATGACGGGGCAGTCGCTGGGAAACCATAACATTCCGCGTGCGCGTCGTGCCGGTCATGAAGCCGCCTTGCAATGTAGCGTGCTGGCCGGGCTGATCTCGTTGTTTTTCGTGCTCGGCAGCGAACAGATTTATCAGTTTATGCATACCGATCCGAGCGTGTGGAAAACGGGTGTCTTCCCGTTTCGTTTTGCCGGATTTTTCCAGATTCCGCTCGGGATGTCGATCATCTACATGCACTCGCTGCGCGGGGCAGGGGATACACGATATCCGATGCTGATCAATCTCTGCGGCACGTTCCTGGTTCGCGTTCCGGGCGCCTACGTTTGCGTCGTCGTGTTGGAATGGGGACTGTTCGGTGCGTGGTTCGCAATGTGCGCCGACATCCTGCTTCGAGCAATCTTATTGGCAGTACGACACCTGCGCGGACGCTGGGTCACAACGAAAGTCTGAGCCCGCCGAACAAGCGGACGAAGAAACCCGGTTTTTTGAAAAAACCGGGTTTCTGGTTTCTCCCACTTTTTCCGATACCTTACCCGAACGACATCTCCAGCGCATCGGCGACAACCTGACAACGTGTCATCGTGTCGGCCAACTGCTCCGGTGTGAGTGATTGCGCCCCGTCGCTGAGTGCCTCCGACGGATTCGGATGCATTTCCAGTAGCAGACCATCGGCACCGGCGGCGACCGATGCGACCGACATCGGCGCGACCAGCGAGGCGACACCCGTGCCGTGACTCGGATCGACCACAATCGGCAGATGGGTTCTCTCGCGAAGATACGGAACGGTTGCCAACGGCAGCGTGAATCGCGTGTGCGACTCGAAGGTGCGAATGCCGCGTTCGCACAAAACGACCTGCGAATTTCCCTGGTCGAGAACATACTCGGCAGCCAGCAGGAATTCGTCCATCGTGGCCGACGGCCCGCGTTTGAGCAGCACCGGTTTATCGACTTCACCAACTGCTTGCAGCAGATGGTAGTTCTGCATGTTCCGCGCACCGATCTGCAACACGTCGGCGTAGCTGGCGACCATCTCGACATGTTCGGGGGTCATCACCTCGGTCACGATGGCCAGTCCCGTCAGATCGCGAGCGGCAGCCAGCAACTTCAGCCCTTCCTCTTTTAACCCCTGGAATGAATACGGACTGGTGCGAGGTTTGAATGCCCCTCCACGCAGACCCTTGGCTCCCGATTCCTTTACCTGTGCAGCTGATAGCATCATCTGCTCTTCACTTTCGACCGAACAGGGGCCGGCGATCACACCGACGTTTCCGCCACCGATCACCAAATCGAGCGCCCGCACCACGGTCGGTTCGGATTTGATCTCGCAGCTGGCAATTTTGTAGGGCGCGAGAATCGGCACGACTTTATCGACCGCATCGCAGGCGGCCAGCGTCTCTTGCTCGCCGTTTCGTTTCTCGCCGACGGCAGCAATTACGGTCCGTTCGGTGCCAACGATCACATGTGCTTTGAGTCCCATTTCTTCAATCCTCCGGGTCATATCATCCACAGTGTTTTGTGTGGCACCGGGTTTCAGAACGACAATCATGGTTCAATCTCGAATTCTGGTGTGTTGAAAATGTTGAAAATTCGCGTGACGGCTGATCGCTGAAAGTTATTGAAACTTTCTGCTTACAAAGAACTAACCGCAATCGTTGCTCCTCAGCAACGGGCAACAAAAAAAGCCCTGAAATCGTGGAAGACTTCAGGGCCCGGGAAAATCTGATTGAAGAAGCGACTCAATGCGTTCTTTCCAATCCCCGGGCCTCCCCGATAAACGAAAAATAAAACCGCCACCAACCCGCAGAACGGATGGGCGAAGTTTTTTCGGCAGTGTGAGTTTGGACGGCGAAGAACGGCACGTTTTGGTTTCCGGATTAGCTTCAAATAGAAAGCGCGGGTAAGAACCACCTCTATGGACGGCATTCTACCGCAGCGATGCGGGGAAAGTCAACGCTCGTAATTTGCGACAATCTGCTCCGTTGATCGGAGAGGGGCGGTTCTCATCGGGATAACTCTGATATTGGGATTCTCGCCGATATCAGGTTTTTCGGCGAAATCGACCCGGCCACGTGATATATTCCGTGGGAAGTCCCGCCAACATTCGGAGACAACACAATTGCGAGCCTGACCACCGGCGCGAAGGCTTCATGTCGCCGGAGAGTGTTCCCCAGTGTGATAGCGAACGACACATGGCCGAACCGAGTCCAACCGACTTGATTGCACTGCTGGCGCGTTTTGCAGCCGAAGGGTTGCTCGAAACGCCGCAGGTGCTGGCGGCGATTGGGGCGTTGGCTGGTGAAAGCGAGGAAAGCGACGGCTGCGGCGCTGCGGCGCTGTTGGAAGACCTCAGTCGGCAAAGCGAGGCGGATGCACCGGCCATCGGCGCGTTGATCGGCCATGTCAAGCAAATGCGACTCGATGCCGCGCGACGGTTCCATCGGCAACGCAAACAGGGCCAGGTCGATCCCGTCGAGTTCGAAAAGTTATTAGGTGATCTGCCGCTCGGCGCTCCGTTGGCGTGGAGCAAAAAGGTCCCATCGATCAATGTCCTCGAATCGGCAACTTCACTCGCCCGCGACCGACGGTTCCTCTCGACACGGCACGACGAAGCACCGGCGCTGGCGGCGGAACTTCAGCAGCAATACGAGCAAACGGCCGACGAAGTCTGCGCCGTTCTTGGTGGCGCGGGCGGGCATCATCGGCTGCTTGGTGATCTCATTGATGAAGTTCGCCGTCGTTTGGGTGACGAACTGTTCTTCAGTGCTGATGAGTCGAAAGCGACAAAGGCACTCATTGAGCAACTGAGCCAAATCGAAATCGAGGCGACAGCATCCCGGCCAACCGAGTTACGCGACGGCAAGAGTAGCGACAGTGACACGCTACGGTCGCTCTCGGAGCAGTTTCACTCAGCGGCCAGCCACGACGAGCGGCGGCAGGTTCTCGATCGCGTCTGCACATGGCCGACGGCGGAATCGGCCGAGGTCATTCTGCGCCTGGTTGGAACGGAGTCTTGGGCGCAGGAACGGGCTGAACTGATTCTGATCAGCCGCTTTGGTGGGCCGCCCGTGGCCGGTTGGACCGGTTGGGAAAACGCGTTGCGACGTGCCGCGCGACGCAGTCAACAGGAGTTGCATGAACTCCTATGCGAAGAACCGGCCGAATTGCTGCTGATTTGGGCGTCCCAGCAAAACGATATTAATCCCGAGATTCTCGCCGGACTGGAGCGATATTGCGCGACGCACGTCACACGCGTCGATGCGGAAACGTTCGCCGCCCGTTGGACCGACGTGCTGACCGCTGCAGAGTTCAATGCGCTGGTTGGAGTTGATTTTCAGGTTGTCGAGCCGATTGTTGAGACGCCGATTGTTGAGACCGTGGAAACGGTGATGCCGCAGACGCCACGGGCGGCCAAACCCCTCAAGCGGGCAACTCCCCAGACGGCTCCTGTCGTTACTCCTGCACCCCCGCCACCGCCGCCCACGCCGACAATCTGGCAAGAACACATCCAACCGTTCCTGACGGAAAACTGGTACATGGTGGCTGGCGTGGTGATGGTGGTCGCCGGTGCCTCGCTGATTTCGGTCTACTTTTGGGACACGCAGCCGATTGTCAAATTCACTCTGATGCCGGCATTGCTGGCCGGCTTCACCTTTGCGGTGGCGATGGCCGGCTCGTGGATCGAACGTCAGGACGCCAAGTTCCGTGGAACGGCGGCGGTACTGCGCGGTGCGGCGATTGCGCTGCTGCCGATCAACTTCATGGTGGTTTCACTGTTGGCCGGCGAACCGAAGTTGGAGTCGAAGGCACTCTTCGTGGCGATGATGGGGGTTATCTATCTGCTGCTATTCGGTTGGGGACTGCGCTCGTGGTGCCAGGCGGTTCACGAACCGTTGGGCATTCCGCTGGGTGGTTCGCTGCTGGCCATCAACAGTCTGGTGATGATCGGCCCGCTGTCGGAGACATTAGCGCAGCGCAACTGGGGTGGACTTCCAGTATTGGTCGCCAGCGGTTTTTATGCGGGTTTTGCGTTGGTTGCCTGGGTGTCTGTTCGCTTCGCCGGACGAATGCTCACGCCGGAATTGGCCGCCGAAAAACGCGTGCCTTGGTTCGTCGGCGGAACACTGGCCGTCGCCTATCTGCAGGTTTTCGGTTGGGTCCACTTCCAGTCGGGCGCGCTGCCGCACGTCTCGACCTATGCGTTGCTGGTGATCGTGATTGGCTGGTTGGTGCTGTTCGCCGAACGGCGGGCGATTGAGTTGGAAGATCGCGGCGAACGGCTCGGCGGTGAATCGTTCCTGGGTTACGCACTGATTCTGCTGGGCGTGATGATGGGTTCGTTCAACGAATATGTCCGCATCGCCGCCTTCGCGGTGGCCGGTGTCGCCTGGTTGTATCAAGCCGTCCGCCGTAACGACGAATTGCAGCACTGGATCGGACTGACGTTACTCGCATTAGCCGGCGCATCGGTTGCGATGCTCGAACAATTCCCGCGCGATCCGTGGCTTCCGGCCGTCGGATTGGTGCTGGCATTGGTGATGGGCGGGTTGAATTGGCTGGGACGACAATGGGAAAAACCGCACCTCTCGCGGGCGGCCACCGGGATGCAGCCGGCGCTGGCATTATTAACCGCCGTTGTTGCCATGCTGGCGCAGTGGCACTTTCGCTCGACGCCGTTGAATACCGCCTGCTATCTGCTGGCCGTCGTCGCCATCTTTGCATGGCGAGCTTCGCGGGATGATGAACTGCGGTGGGTGCATTCGGCAATGGCGGTCGTCGGGTTGAGCCTGCCGTACCTCGGCTGCGTGGATATGCTCGGCCGTAATTTGCGCGGCAACACGATGGTGTTCGGCCTCGCCGTCACTTCCTTCGGTTGGTTGGGAGTGATCTGGTTGACCAAGTCAAAGCTACTGCTGCAAGCCCGTTCGACTGTACTGATGGTCTACGGCTCGATCGCCGTCGCGGCGATGGTGTTGCGTGTGCTGTTCGAAGGTGTCCCGCCCGCCGATGTGGAATGGTGGCATCAATGGATGGATTACTTCGGTCCGCTGCTGATGGCAGCGCTGTTGACGATTGCAACTTACTACACGCGATCACTGTTACCGGCAGCGATGGCCACGGTGATCGGAGTGATTCTGTTTCCCGGACTGCGGGCGCGGTTCCACGAGGCGTTTGAGACGATTGGCTGGGGGACCGGGCTGGGCAGTTCCTGCAGCGCCTTGGGGCTGGTACTCACCTGCTTCGCCTTGAAGAAGGCGGACTGGCTAAAGCAACTTGACGAGGGCGATCTGTTTCTCGGCCGGACTCCGTTTCCCATCCGCCGGTTCGATCACACGCTGTTTACCTGGCCATTGGCGGCATCGGCATTGTTTCTCATCGTGCGGGTCGATAGTTGGAACTTCGTGCGAAAGGCTCTGCCCGATGGTTCGATTGCCGACCTGATGCAATTCGACCTCGGGCTGATCCCGATGAAAATGGCAGTCGCCGTCGGCTTGACGGGAGTCACCTGGACGCTGCTGGCAGTCTTTTTCCGCCACGTTCGCGGCGTGGTCGTTGGCACGCACCTCGGTTGGATCAGCCTGCTGGCCGGTTTGATGTTGGGCAACGAACTTATCGAGACTCCTTATCACTGGTCGTGGCCGTTCCTGGCGACTGGTTTGATTCTGCAGGGACTTGAAGTCCTGTACTTGCAGCTGCGATCGAATCGGCCATGGATCGACAAACTGCTCAAGGAACCAACTCGACAAGTGCTGGGCCTCGGCAGCGTGCTGCTGTCCGTTGTTTGCGTCATCGTACTGGTTAACCAGGGCCAGGCAGAATTTGCCAAGATTGCGGCGTTGACTGTCTTTGTTGCGGTGCAGTTGGCCCGGTCTGCTCTGGTGACGCGGCAGGTTGCCTTCGGCGGCTTTCTGTTCGTGCTGGTGTGGATCAGCCTGCTGTCGGTGACGACGCCGGGCGAGACTGTACTGCTTGCCCGCTTGTCGATCGCGAAGAGTCTTTGGCCGACGCTGTGGTTGCTGATGGGAATTCAGGCCGTGCATCTCGGAATGGAACTCGCGCAACCTGTTTACGCGCGGCTGCGGCCCTTGTTGGTTCCGTTTCTTGCCGGCGCAGGTTTGTTGAACGTCGTGTTGATTCTGATTGGTTTCTTCGATGCAGTGACGGCGATTGACGTTTCCAATCCACAGCGGTGTCTGTTGCTGCTGGTGACGCTTGCGGCCGCGAGAATTCACGGTTCGGCGTGGCTGGGATTGCTCGCGCTGCTGCAGACCTACGTCATAGTCAACGTTTTCGCGGGCGACTTGTTGCCGGTTGGGACGGGCGCGAATGGCGCCGGAGAGTGGTCCTCTCAAATCAGGAAGGTTGTGGAGAACCTCATGGTGCTGGCTGAGCCGTGGCGCTGCGCGGCGCTCGGATTGAGTGCAGCGGTGATTGGTGAGACGGGCCGTTTAGTTGATCGAAGGCACGCCGGTGTGTTAGTCGGCCCGTTCGCGCAACCGGGGTTTCGGTCGCCGCATGTGGCGTGGCTATTCGCCCCAGCCGTAACGTTTGCACTGTTCGCTACGGCCTACCATTCGCTGGATGCCTCTTATCCGCGGCTGCGAGATGTGGCACAGCAACTGTGGGCGCCTTTTCTCGCTGCCGGCAGTTTGGCAATCATTGCCTGGTCGTGGCGCAGCCAAACGCTGGCGTGGTTGGCAGCGTCGGTGCTGGGGCTGGGAAACATTCACTGCATGCGCGTCTTCCTTGGCGATTCACTTAGAAGTTATGGACTTTCGGAAATTCATCTGATTGCGCTAGGCTTGGTGGCCGCGCTGTTGGAATTGACTGCAATCCGCGAGCTGTGGCGACGTGACCGCGTGACCGTGTTCGTCAACCGGGCGAGTCTCGCGGGGGCCGCCCTGGTGTTGATGCTGATCTGTATGAACTACGTCACGCATCCGGGGCTGGGCGAGGACGATTTCCCCTGGCAACGCTTTGTCGTCTCCGGCGTCATGGCCTACATCGCCGGCCTCTACTTCCGCCACCAGGCTCGGCATCCGGCAGCGGGGGAAGAATCGACGGTCGATGTCTGCGAGGCGGGATACCACTTCGGTGTCACGCTGGCAATCTGGTGCGCGTCGCTGCTTGCCCTGCAGTCGGTCAATTTGCTGACGCCGACGATTGCATTCTACGCCCTCGCCGTGCCAATTGCTTACTTCTATGGTCGGGCCGAACAGGGGTTGGCCGCCGGCTTCGCCTACGCGCGGCAGTACCGCAACACGGCGAGCGTGCTGTCGTTCGCAATTCTTGCATTGTGGGCATCCCGCGGCGCGTTGCACTTCATGATGTTCCCCGACGAGCCGTTCGAATTCCTAGATTACCATTACAACGCACCATTCATCATGCTGCTTTCACTGGTGATGTTGCGGCTACACGGGCTGGAACAGACTGCAGGCGGAACGCGAAACGGTTGGCTCGCGTTTTACGGTGGACTGGCGATGATCGCCGGCAGTTTCTTCACGCTGACAGCGCTCCCGAAACTGCGGCTGTTAGATCATCCCATTGCCGCGGCATGGGCAGCGATTGCGTTGGCCCATATGTGGACGCTTCTCAGCCAACAGCGCTCCCCGCTGCGATCCTTCGTCCAACAAATCGGCCGCATCGACGGACCCGACTGGTTCGGCCTGCGCCGCTCGTGGGGAGTCTGCTTGTTGATTGCCGCGCATGTGGCCGTGTTGTGGGGGTTGCTTGAAACACTCGGACTGGATGCGTTCCAACCCGCCGAGCGACTGGCGGCACCGTTGATATTGGGGGCGGCAAGTATTCTGATCCATCAGGGAATTATCCGCCGTTCGGGGGTGTACTTCCTGCTGGCCGCAATCGAAATTGTGCTGGCGCTGCATGCCGGGTTTGTCATCAACAGTTATTTGCCGAAGGAACATGTTGTCTGGGTCATCCTCGGGTTGTGGGCGGCTGGACTGCTGATTTGGGAGTTCGCTTCACGACACGTCCAGGCACGAAAACTTGGCACAACGGCTGCCGTGCTGGCCGGGTTGACGATGGCGCACATCCTATTTCATCATCACCCCGATTCGACCGCCGGGCTGTGGGCGTTTGCCGCGATGTCCGTGCTGGCCGCGTTCACTCCGCGTTCGACTTGTGAAGCGCGAACGGGCGAAGAAACTGCTGCTGCCGGCTTATTGTTGATCGTGCCGACGTGGTTGGTGTTCTTTAAGCAGACCGAATTCTCCGGCGGGTTGCAAACTGTACTAAAGACGTGGCCGCTGTTGGCGACCACGGCTGCCGTCTTTGCCACGGGGAGTGCCTGCCGAGCGTTCCAGGTTTGGTTGCTCCCCCAATTCGACGCGTGGCAACGGACGCGGCCGCGACTGTTCGACCAGACATTATCGCTGGCGGGCAAGTCGGGGATGACGATCAACTCGTCCACTTTGTGGTTCTGCTTCGTGATGGCGGTCGTCGCCCAACTGCTGCACTATGGCCGACCCTTTGCGACGCGCGAGATCGTGCTGCTGTGTACTCTTTATGCAGGCTATTCGGTTGCGTGGTTCTATGAAGGCCAGTTACGGCGGACGATGTCGGCATACATCGTGCTGCAACTTTGTGTGGTCGGATTCTTCGCCGTTCTGCGTCGGCAGTTGATGCTGACGACCGACTTCTGGTCGCCGGAGTACGATGTCTGGGTCAGTCTGGTCGTGTCGTTCAGCCTCTGCGGCGCGAAACAGATGATCGACGTAAGGCCGCGCGAAATCCGCATTCCGCTCATGGGTTCGCTGCTTGCGCTGCCGGTGGTTGCGTTGATCTGGGTGCTCTACAACAAAATGGGCAGCGACGTCGCCCTGTTGGTTGTCGGCCTACACAGTCTGATGTTTACTTTCCTGGGCAAAGACGACCGCGAATCGCCGTACCATATTGTTGCGGTGGGAGGCTTCGTCGCGTTCGTGCTGATCTTCTTCTGGAGCCAACTCGAACTGCGCGTGTTTCACGCGTTCGTCATTCCGGTCGGGCTGGGAGTTCTCGTCCTGCTGCAACTCTTTCGCGGGCGGATTGACATCGACACGCGGAACCGCACACGGTTAGTGACAATGGTGGCCATGCTCGCCAGCGCCGGCTACTACGCGCTCGTCGATGATCGGCATCCGGTGGCGTTCAACCTCACGCTGATCGTTCTCTGCTTGTTGTCGATGGGGTTGGGCAGTTTCCTGCGCGTCCGCATGTATCTGGTCCTCGGATTCGCCGCGCTGCTGGTCGATGTCGCGTCCATCGTCTTCAAAGTCATCCGCGCCGCCGATCAGACAGCACAACGGGCCGCAATTGGTGCGCTGCTACTGGTCATCGGCATCGGCCTCATCGCCGGTGCAATTTACTACAAAACACACCGCGACAAAATCAACGACGTCATCGACCGTTGGCGGAAACGGCTGGGGGCTTGGGAGTAATCTGCGTTGTGTGAGACGGGGAAGAGGTCAAGGAGTATGCAGTGGGTAATTGCCAACAAACGCATGTTGCTATCGGCCACTTTGGTGTGCGGTGCGTTGTGGTTCGTGTCGATGGGAGTCTTTATTCGAAGGATGGAGCGATATGAACATGTGACTCATCCACACGAGGACATTTTGCAGAGATATGACGTGACTATACGTCCCACTACCACCGTCCATCATCGATATTGGGGCATCTCGACATATACAGAGGAAGGACCGTACAGAATATATATCGTCCGCCACTTTTCGGAAGACTGTCCTTTCGACACACTTCAGCTCAAGTCAATTGTCGTGCAAATCGACAATGGCGAAGAAGAGGAGCTTCTGGACGGCGAAGCATTGAAGATAGACATCAAAGAGTTTAGTTACATGCAGGGACGACGCGAGGGGTTGGTCGAAATGAAGTCAAAAATAATCGATTATTTGTGTGATGAGCAATTACCATTAGACTTCGGTGTTCATGCACAATGTGACGTACTCATTGAAGGAATGTTGACTGGGGCGGACGTAGAAGACAAAAGCATCACATTGAATCGTCGGTTCCATAGGGAAAGCGATTTCAAAATTGTACCCTTTGTCGTGGTTTTACGCAGCTTGTAGTGAGCGTTCGGTGTCGGCCGGTCTATCGTATCGGCAGCCTCAAACTCGCCCCGCTGCATCTTTCGGCCACAACCAGGATACGACGTCATCGACCGCTGGCGGAAACGGTTGGGGGCTTGGGAGTAAGACGCATCGCGAACTACAACAGTTCGCTGATGACCTCGCCCTTTTCCAGTATCGGAACCGAGTGGGCCGCTGGTTCTTTGCGGCGTGCGGTGGGGATTGATGCCAAACGGTCGATTTCTCAAGTCGTGTCCGAAAGCTGCTGAATCAGTTCATCGCTGCTGTATTCGTGTTCTTTCATGTCGTCGGGCAGCTGTTCGCAGAGCATTTCGCCAATGTGAAATCCCAATTGGCGGTAAGCATTGGCTTGAGGTTCGTCGAAGAACTGGTCCAGCGTCGGATCGTGTGGGAATGAAGTATGCGCCTTAAAGTGTGCCGTTAGTTCATTTCCTTCGTCGTGTCCCGACATTGAAGACTTGAGATAAATCAACAGGCTGTCGCCAACCTCATCCGAATTTGAATCCGTTTTTGGATAACGGAATCGAGCTGCGAAGAAATGTGATTCGCAGGTCTTGTCGTAACGCAACGCCAGCGGCCTGAGATCGACGTGACGTTCTTCTTCGAGGTCGAGGAATTCGATTCCCTGGTTGAGACTCAGCCGTCGGCACAAATGCAAGAAGTCGGCAAAGGTGTGTCGTTCGTCCTGGGTGGCATCTGCGGCGATAATCAGCCTGCACCGACGTTGTATTAGCGGCCAAATTCCCAGGTTTTCGTTTTGCCCTCCATCCGAAATAAAGCAGAATCTCCGTTTAATCGGCTCCCTCCAGAAATCCCCGACGAGATTCCACGGAGAAGCGGCCGAACTGCCAACATGACAGCTCGGGGCGGGCAACCATTGGCCCAGCCGCAGATTCAAGGCGGTCATCACCACACGCAACAGCGGATTGTCCGTCTGAAATGGACTGACCGCAGCCCCCGAAATTGCTGCCACGTCGGCTAAATCCAATCTGTCATCCGCATAGTCGGCGGTTTTGTGATACCTGATTGGATCGGAGCCGCAGTACTGTTGCGAGAACAGAAATGAATACCGCTTCGTTCCTTCTCCTCGCAGTTGCCGGCCGAAGAGATTCAGTGTCCCACTCAACAGGAGATAGGGAGCGCCATGGCTTACCGTATCGATGCCGGACAATTTCAACGCCGCGGGTTCACCATTCGTATTGCGAAAGAACGCCTCTTCGAGGCAGTTACGGTAATAGGCATGCATGGACGTCGCATTCAAGTTCACGACAAACCCGGAAACCAGCACGATGAAGAACGACCCAAGTACCCACCACAAACGACATTGTTGGTCCGATTCGACAAGAACTCCTCTCAAGACCTTGCGGCGTGGATAGATGGATCTTTCAAAAAACGCGGTGACAAGCGCACGATTGAGGATGCGTCGATCTCGTTGGCTGATATAGCCGCCCTGTACGGCGCGATCAAACAGTTCTTGATCTTGCACTGGTAAGCGCTCGCGAATTTGCGCACGGTCGGCAGTCTTCCTGGAGATGAGGGCCGTTGGAGACGCTGGCTTGGCGACATCATTGACTACGGCATTGATTGCATCGAGAAGAGACTTTTTCAAGCTTTCGTCGCTTTCTCTCGCATGCAAATGGCGGCGATATTGGATGAGATCGATTCGTTTCCATCCTTGCTTCTCCTGTTTCGTGAGATGCACTTGCTTCAACTCTGCGGTCGTCAGCTCCCTCTGCAACTGGTCGATGACATCCTTATCTTTCTTCAAGTTTTTCCAGATGGGTGATGGCAACCCATTCTGATTCGATCTCCCGTGTTCGATCTCGCGGAGCAGATCCGCCCAATTGAAGACATGTCCTGTTTTGAGTTCGTAGTCTTCCTTCAACGAGCTATTTGAAAACAACGATCTATTTGAAAAGTTTTCTCCCGCAAAGTAGTACACGGCCATGAAGGGAACGCCCAGAAAGCTCCCCACCATTGCGGCACGATACATCCAATGCTTCGCCGACTCGCGCGGCGCACGGGCACTCTTGAGAAGTTCCTTCGGCTTCAGCAAGGGGATCATGAACACCGAGAGCAGCAGCAGAACTGCGACCAGGGCAGTTACGAATTGCGGACTGTTCCTGAAATTGACCGTCGGGCCTTGGTTCCAGTAGTCAGGCACGATGACAACGTCACCATTTGAAAGAAACACCGCAATTCCAATCAACGCTGATGCCAGTGTGCCAAGCAACAAATGCGATGCGAGACGATTGGGCTGATGGGCTCCCCTGAACACAAAATGCGCTGCCCAAGCCAATAACCAACACACGAATAACAGTACCGGAATTAGGAACGGCCGTGTTGCATCGCTGCTTTTCAACAGTCCCGGCCACGAAATGGTGATCTCGCGCAGCCAACTGTAGAGCCACCCGTCGTCGAGACATCGCCAGACAAAAGCCGCCGCTGAGGCGAATAACACCAGCAAACTGACAAGAAAAACACTGTTCCAGAGAAAGCCGATCAAATACCTGCTCAAAGCCCGGATGGGCTGCTCCAGATATTTTCCGTCGCGAATAAGTTCGCGCACATGCTTGGGCTCGCCTTTGCCATCGGACCCAGGCGCCATGTCCTCCATCGCCTCATTGATGTGGAACCCATTCTCGACAACTCGCTTCGAGAAATAGCTGGCGATGTACCCGCCGCCCGAAACGCCCGACAGGAAATCGACATGTTTTAAGAATCCACGTTTGCACAGGGACTGCAGCAGCCCGAGATTCAACATGGCCGAGCGCAGTCCCCCGCCGGAAAGCGCAATTCCCACGAGGTCTTTCTCAATGGGCAATTGCCTTTCGGATCTCCCTTCATTGTCGATGAAGGCTACGTCGCGCCTGTTATCAATCTGCTTCAGCTCTTCCTCGCGAATTTCATCACCGGAAAAGTCATTCCGCTTACGATGCCAACCTAAACGGTGCAGCAACCGCGCCGGCAAACCCGTAGGGAGATCTGAGTCAGCCATGGTCCGCCTCCAAACACATTTACTTCGATCTCAGTGGCAAACGCGCAGTTGATAGCAACCGTAGCTTGTCACGCAAACGCGGCCGTTCATTAGCCGACGTGCACTGTCAAACGGACACGACATTCCAGACACATCAACACTCATGGGCAGTGATGTTGCATGTACTAGCCAGCGTACATGTCTGCACAAACGTTGCAAGCAGAAAACGGAGAAACGGAGAGATTCTCAACGATTGCTGGAACGGTCGGCGTACAACTTCCATAAGTTGCGGCAGCTCACTGCGGGCGGGCGCACTGACGTCGAAGGCATGCAAGCGGCACCGCGTCTTAAAGCAGTTCGCTGATGACCTCGCCCTTTTCCAGTATCGGAACAGAGCGGCCGACCGAAGTTTGCGGCGTGAGGCGGGGATCGATGCCCAGGTGGTGGTACATCGTAGCGACGACGTCGTAGGGCCACAGCGGGCGGTCTTTGGGGACTTCGCCTTTAGCATTTGACGAACCGATGACTTGGCCGTGTTGGTAGTTGCCGCCGGCGAGCATCATGCTTTGTAAGCGTCCCCAGTGGTCGCGGCCGCCCTTCGCATTGATCTTCGGAGTACGGCCGAATTCTCCCCAGACGACCACCAGCACTTTCTTGTTCAATCCACGTTCGTAGAGATCTTCAATCAGCGTGGTGACGGCATGATCCATGCGGGGGCAGCAGGTATTCATGCCCCACTCCAGTTTTGTGTGCAAGTCCCAACCCGAACTGCTCAGGCCGACGCCGGGATCGATCACCGTGACGAATGTGACGCCCGCCTCGACCAATCGACGCGCCAACAATGCCGATTGTCCCGATCGGTTCAGTCCGTAGCGTTCGCGCGTTTTGACGTCTTCCTGTTCCAGATCGAAAGCGCCGCCGGTTCTTGCGCCGGTAATTAAATCGAAGGCCGACTTGTGGAAATGCCGCCACGAATCGGTACCGGTTGGATTGAGAGGTTCGCGGATTTGATCGAATTGCGCGAGCAGCTTGCGTCGTTCGATCAGCGACTCTCGCGTCAACCCTTCGATCGGTGCCAGGCTGCGGACGCGGAAATCCTTGTCTAGCCCCGGATCTTTGCCATCGCCAGTTCGATTCTTGAGAATTTCCAACGGGTTGAACCGGACTCCCAGGTGCGCCGCTCGGTGCGGGTAGAAGCGGTGAATTCCCTGTTTATCCAGCGGGTAGCCGATCAACACATACGGCGGCAAACCGGGATGATTCGGGCCGCGCAGCATTGACACCATCGACCCGCTCGATGGATGGCTCGACTTCTTAAACGGATTGACGCCGTGCGCTTTCGCATCGTGTCCGGTTTGGCACCAGTGCATGCCGTGCTGGTGATCGTCGTTGTCGTGTTGCATGCCGCGAATAATGGTCACCTTATCCATCAGCTTCGCGTGCAACGGCAACGTCTCACAAATCTGAACTCCCGGAACGTTGGTGGAGATGGGAGAAAACGAACCGCGAATTTCCGCCGGTGCATTCGGTTTGGGATCATACGTCTCGAAATGACTGGCGGCACCGTTCAGCCAGTATTGGATGACGGCCGTGTCCGCCGGGATTTCTCCCAAGCCGCCACTGGCGTCGACCGACGACTGGAAAATTGTCGGCAACGACAATCCGCCGATTCCAGCACCCAGAAACGCGCGGCGATTGACGCTACTGCGATAACCTCGGCATCCCGTTTTCGGCATTGCCCACCCCTTGGAGGAAAACCTCAGGTCGTCTGCCCTGTGTAAAGTGGCTCCATCACCGTTCCCCGATTGAGATGCCGCGGGCGGCCGCTGCGGTCGGGGATCATTGCTTTCGTGTCGATACCCAAGGCGGTGTAGATCGTCGCGCCCATGTCGTTGGGATGGAACGGTGTGGTTTCCGGATGGCCGCCGATCTTGTCGGTCTTACCGATCACCTGACCGCCACGAACACCACCGCCGGCAAACACCGCCGTGTAGCCGTGCGCCCAGTGATGACGGCCGGGAACTTTCTGTCCCGCCAGCGGAGAAATGGTCGGAGTGCGACCGAATTCACCAACGCAGATCACAAGCGTCTGTTCTAACAGGCCACGCTCTGAAAGATCGTCGAGCAGAGCGCTCACACCGTTGTCCAGCGCGGGCAGCATCGTTTTCAATCGGGGGAAGTGGTTGACGTGGGTGTCCCACATCTGCACGTGTCCCATGTTGCATTGAATGACGGGCATCTCCATTTCTACCAGTCGCCGCGCCAGCAGCAACGTCTGCCCGTATTTGTGGCGACCGTAACGATCGCGGTCCTTCGCCGATTCCTTGTTGATGTCCAAAGCCGATTTCAAATTGGACGACGTCAGCATTGAAAACGCCACGTCTTGCTGCTCGGTATACTGGCGGCCTTGTGGCGAGGCATGAACACCATCCGAACCACGGTCGATATTCCGCAACAGTTTTTCCCGGCCGGTCATTCGCGAGAGATCCAGCCCGTCGATCAGCGACAGCCCTCTGACCTTGTAATCCTTGCCGTTGGGATCGTCCTTCAGCACGAACGGATCGTACTTCGGTCCCAGGAATCCGGAATGCTGCGCGGGCCAGACCAGTACGCCTTCAATCAGCGGGTTGGGAATCGTGACCTGACTCGGCAACCGATCAGCACGCGGGCGGAGATACGAAACGGCCGAACCGTACGACGGCCAATCGGCTCGGTTGAGCGACTTCGCCTGATTCGATGAACCGCGCGAAGGTTGCACCGACCCAGAGAGTGCGTTGTGGGTGCCGGAAAGATGCCGATTGTCGCTGTGCCGCATCGAGCGAACCACTGCCAGCTTGTCGGTCCGGGCCGCCATCTTCTGCATTTTGTCGCCGAACTGCACGCCGGGAATCGTCGTGTCGATCACGCCGAATTCCCCTTTAACATTCGACGATTCCGGCTTCGGATCGAACATGTCGATGTGGCTGCCCCCACCGGGCAGAAACACCATCACGACCGACTTGACCCGCGCATTGGTTGTCGCTGCCATTGCCTGCTGATGAAGCAGGCTTGGCAATCCCAGCCCGAAGAACGACGAACAACCGACTTGCAAAAGTTCACGACGTCGCAACATCTCGGCCTCTTTCAACATGGGGTAATCGATAGAAGTAGTGTATCAAAAGCCGCTTATGCAAATAAAGGCTGAAAAGAATAACGGCAGTAATCGATCGACGGCATTCGAGTCTCATTGTCCGTATTATCATTTATCGGTAACATCAGCGAAGTCTGATGAAAGAGTTTCGTTCGTCCTGAAACCGAGGTGGACTTTCGCCATGACCCGAACCGACCCCGGATGTTTCGGACCGCAGAATTCTGATGACGGGATGCCGGGGCGACGAGAATTCCTTCGCGCCGGTCTGACTGGTTTCACCGGTATGACGCTTGCCGACCTCTATCGGCTGCAGGCGGCTGTACCGAAAACAACGCGTCGAGAAAAGCGGGCGGTCATTCTTGTCTGGCTGCGCGGCGGATGCAGTCACCTCGACACGTTCGATCCCAAGCCACTGGCAACGTCGGATTACCGCGGACCTTATTTGCCGATTGATACGAAAACGCCGGGCATCCAACTCACCGAATTGTTGCCGCGACTGTCGCAGGTTTCAGACAAGTTCGCCCTTTTGCGATCGGTGGCCCATACCGGCGGCGGTCATCCGGCCGGATCGTTACAGGTCCTCTCCGGAGATCCAGCGGCCGCCGATAAAACGAAGCCCATCTTTCCGGACTGGATGACAATCGCCAGCCATCTGCGAGCCGATCCCAATCAGCCGATTCCCAATTACGTCGCCGTCAATCCGGTCGATCGCTATGACTCTTTCACCATTGCCGGACCGGCATATCTCGGCCCGTCGTACGAACCGTTCAAAGTCACCGGCGATCCCAGCAAGCCGAACTTTCGCGTGCCAAACATTGGCCTGAAAAATGCCGAGGATGCCCAACGTCTCACGCGCCGCGTGCAACTGAGAGAACGTCTCGACGGTTTACGAAGCGAACTCGATCAGTCGGGAATGATGGGGGCCGTCGATGGGTTTCAGGCACAGGCGCTGAATTTGTTGACCAGTTCCGAGGCGGCCGCAGCGTTCGATCTCTCGAAGGAAAAAGAGAGCGTGCGAGAGCGGTATGGCCGCAACCAATGGGGGCAGCAATGCCTGATGGCCCGTCGGCTGGTGGAAGCGGGCGTCGAAATCATCGCCACGGAATTCGACGGGCCGTTATGCGGTCGCGTTGCCAATTGGGACGACCACGCGGTCAACCACCATGTGTTTGATGCCATCAAATATCGGGCACCGTTTTTCGATCAGGCGGTTTCCGCGCTCATCGAAGACGTCTACAGCCGGGGATTGGACAAGCAGGTGCTGGTGATCGTCACCGGCGAATTCGGCCGCACTCCGCGAATTTCCTACGCACCCAGCAGCGGCGGCGGCGTCGCCAGCGGAGCAAAGGGAACCAGACAGCCGGGCCGCGATCATTGGCCCCGCGCCAACACCATGCTGTTTTCCGGCGGCGGCATCCAAACCGGGCAGGTCATCGGTGCGACCAATCGTCAGGGGACCGACCCAATCTCACGCCGCGTCGGACCGGGCGACTTTCTGGCGACGATCTACCGGCATCTGCAAATCGATACCGAACACACAGCGATCACCAATTTCGCCGGCCGCCCGGTTCCAATTCTCGCCAAAGGCCGGCCGATTGCGGAACTCGCCTTCCGCGGCTGATCACGACTTGTTGGTTGGTCGGGGCTGGACCGAAGGGAAGCCCCGGTTCGGTTAATGCTGAACGACAAGTTTTGAAGTTGCTGACTTTGGCCCGACGTAGCTGAATTCGCAAGAATTCAGGCAATTCCCGCAAAGCGTTGAAGTCTGAATTCTTGCGAATTCGGCTACAATTTGACAACAGTGTAACTTCAAAGACGAAAACCGGGGCTTCGTAAAGACTCCAGCCGCGGCCACCCGATGCGAAAGAGGTTTGGACTGGTTCTCTGACAAACCACAACCAAGGAAAACAACATGACAACCAGCGACTTTTCCGGAAAAACCGTTCTCATCACCGGCGGCACGCGCGGAATCGGAAAGGCGGCCGCCATCCGGTTGGCCAGCGAAGGGGCCAACATTGCAGCCAACTATTTCTCGCGACATGAAGATGCGGCCCAGACGCAGGCAGAAATCGAACAGGCCGGCGGAAGATGCGTGACGATTGCGGGTGACGTCTCACAGCCGGATCAGGCGCAACAAATTGTGGATCAAACTCGCGAGGCGTTCGGGCCGATCGACATGTTGATGCACTCGGCCGGCATCAGCATCGTCGAACACGCAACCGACGTCACCTGGGAAACCTGGAAGCAGACGATGGCCGTCAACCTCGACGGCACGTTCAACATGATCTACGCCGTGAAGGATGAAATGATCGAGCGTCAGTTCGGCCGCATCGTCACCGTCTCGTCCATCGCGGCCCTGCGTGAACGGGAAAATCAGGTGCATTACTCGGCATCGAAAGCGGCCGTCATCGCTATGACCCGTTGCTGCGCTCAAGGTTGGGGCCGCCACAACATCCGCCTGAATTGCCTCTGTCCCGGCCTGACCGAAACCGAGATGGCCCACACGCTCTCGCCAGAAGTTCACAAAACAATCATCGACGCCACCCCCATCGGCCGCATCGGCACCGCCGACGAACTGGCCTCGGTCGCGCGTTTCCTACTCAGCGAAGAGTCAAGCTACATGACCGGCCAAACAGTAGTCGCCAGCGGCGGCCGCGTGATGTTGCCGGGATAGGTTGTTGCTATCCTGTTGATCGGCAGATTGGGTTTCACGTTTCATCGACAGAAGGCGGAATTCCTGTGGCCAAAGACCAACCGACCGAAATGCATGGTGACTACTACTCGTCAATGATGTTCAAAATCGCGGCAACAGGAACCATGGAACGCATTCGCGAGGACATGGAGAATTTGCCCCGCCTTCGAAAGGTTGATGTGCTCGTTGCGGGCTCCATCCACGCACTGCGCAAGCTTTGCGATGGCGAAGAACCGGGACACCTTTTGGATTTTCGTCTATATAAGAGCGAAGTTGAGACTTGGCGGGAGACGTTCTTTGCATGGTTCAATCCTGTTAAGGGGAAGTTCTCACCCAAGACGCGCAAACAATTCCTGGCAAATGCAGAGGATGATTTTCGAGTGCTGATGGATTTCGCCAGCAAAGACGGCCGCTACCCGTTTAAGCCTCCTACCGAGCGATGGATTCGGGTCACATTCGATGATCAGGAAGCCAAAGAGATCGCGTGCAAAGCGGCCGAAGTGAAGCATCCGGTTGAATTGGGCCATGCGCTGTCCCAATACCTCGACCGGTGCATTCTGGAGTTGGTTGAGGGCCCGATCGACGACACGATCCATGTGTCTCTTGCGAACGCGAAGGCGTTGGAGACTGCCCGAAAAGCCGCCCGCGAAGCCCACCCGGTGGAGTATGGCGATCCCCTTCACGAGTACATCAAGCAAAGTGTCGGCTCGATGGTCGATGGCTGGAAGGCATCGACATCGGAACGCGCCCCTCAGGAGAGTTCCCTGCCTGCGGCCGTGTCGCCGTCACTTTTGCGGCATGACGACGGCAGTCTATCCCTGTGTCTCTCCGAATTCACTGCGTTAGACGATAACGACGACGAGGACTGGGAATTGACCGCATATGACGTTGAGTCTGCGGTGAAGGCCTACCTAAAAGAACGTCGTCCCAGTTGCATCACGAAATTGAACTTCGACTCCGAGAGTTCCATGTTCTGTGTCACGTCGACCAGCGTCTCGGCTTTGGGCAATGTTGCCGATGTTATCTTCCGATTTCTGGCAGACGAGAAGCTGCGCAGTAAGTACATCAGTGGGGCGCGAAGTAAACAATGAATGAGGTGGGGCAGGCTGACGCCGTCCGTCGAACTGCTGGTATAACGCTGGTGCCGTGCCTTTGGTATACTGTTCTGATCGTGTTGCGGTGGTCGATGGGTTTCAAAACATCGATGACCACTTTCGTTTCGGGGACATCGAATGCCGAAGGATCTGCCGATGTTGGACTCGCGGTTGCGGTCGCTGCGAAGGCGCACGCTGCTGAAGGCGGGGGCGCTTTCGACGTTTGGGCTGGGGTTGCCCGATTTGCTGCAGAGTCGGCAGGAAGCGCGGGCCGAAGCGGCGGGTGGGGGGAAGGCGAAGTCTTGCATCCTGTTGTACATGACCGGCGGGCCGGCGCAGCAGGAAACGTTTGACCTCAAGCCCTCGGCCAACGACGGTTACCGTGGTGAGTTCTCGGCGATTCCCACCAGTGTTCCCGGCTTTGAAGTCTGCGAACATTTGCCGATGTTGGCGAAAACGGCGGAGCGGTTTTCGGTCATTCGCTCGACCTTTCACAACAGCGGCACGCATGGTGTCGGCGTGCATTACAACCTGACCGGGTTGCCGCACGCCAAGCGTCAACGCGGCGAACCGCAGATGGATCGTCGCGATCCACCTTGCGTTGGCGGCGTGATACGCCAGTTGCGTGGCGATCGTAACGGACTGCCGGCAGCCGTTCATTTGCCGGTCCGCATCGGCGATCAAAATAACTTTCAATGGGGCGGCCAGCACGCCGGTTTTCTCGGCCCGCAGTACGATCCTTTGTTGTTGATCGACGAGAACTGGACGCCGGGCAGCTTGCCGCCCGGCTTCACGCCACCCAAAGAGGTGTTGGCGGAACGTCAATCGGGCCGCGCCGAATTGCTCAAAACAGTGCAGCTGCAACGCAACTCCAAATCGACTGCCGAAGATCGCTACGGTCGCTTTCAGAATCTCGCGATTGATATTCTCAATGCCGGCAACGCGTGGCGTGCTTTTGACCTCGACGAAGAGAAACCCGAGACGATCGAGCGTTACGGCGACAACAAATTCGGCCGAAGTTGTCTGGTGGCCCGCCGTCTCGTCGAAGCGGGGGTGGGACTGGTGACGGTGCCGTGGATGTTCCTGCATTCCACCAAGAACTTCGACACGCACAAAGACCATTTCAAATTGATGAAAACCTTGTTGTTGCCTCCGTTGGATCGTGCGTTTTCGGCGTTGCTGGAAGACCTGGATGATCGTGGCATGCTCGATGAGACGCTGGTTGCCTGGACGGGTGAATTCGGCCGCACGCCGAAGATTAACAAAGGCGCGGGTCGCGATCACTGGGGGCAGGTTTACAGCACGGTTTTGGCTGGCGGCGGTATTCAGGGCGGGCGCATTCACGGAGCCAGTGACAACATCGGCGGACATCCGACCGACAAACCCGTGCACACCCGCGACTTCGTCGCCAGCATGTACCACGCCCTGGGTTACGGTGCCGACACGCGAGTGACCGACCCGACCGGCCGGCCCTTCTTCGTGGTAGCCGGCCGACCGGTGCGCGAGTTGTTCTGAGTTCCGTTTGTTCCTGATTTGACGATGCCGATGAACGGCGCCCGGCGGGAATTGAATGCGCGGTACCCGGCAGGTATGCTGAATGACGCCGCTGATGCTGTGTTCCCGATGACGAAAGTCTCGACAGCCCGGCGACAAGACACGAAAGAGATGAGACGAATGAAAATCAGCATCACCACCGCCTACCTTGCCATCGTTGTTGCTTTGGTCTCGGTGCCGGTTCACGCTGCCGATGATCGCGGCGAGTTGCCCGTCGATTTTGCACACGAAATTCTTCCTATCCTTTCGGATAAGTGTTTTGTCTGTCACGGGCCGGCCGGTGAGGCGAAGGACGTGCTCCGTCTCGATTCGTTTGCCGCCGCGACTGTTGAAATCGACGGTCATCGCGCCATCGATCCGAAGAACCCTGAGAAGAGCGAATTTCTCAAACGGCTGAACTCGTCCGACGAACCGATGCCGCCGGCCGATGCCGAGAAACAACTCACCGCGCGAGAACGCGATTTACTCCGTCGTTGGATCTTACAGGGCGGAAAATACACCACTCACTGGGCCTTCGTCGCACCGCAAAAAATGCCGCCGGCTGGAAGTTCTAATGCAACGAAGAACGAAATGATCGATGCGTTTGTCGGCGCACGTTTGCAGGGGCAGAAACTCGCTTTCGCACCGGCCGCTGATCGCGAAACTTTGGCGCGTCGCGCCTCCCTTGTCCTGACTGGTTTGCCGCCAGAGCCGAAGTTGCTTTCAGCGTTTCTCGCCGACAATCGTGATGGGGCGTACGAGCGATTTGTCGATGTGTTGTTGGATAGTCCGCGTTTTGGCGAGCATCAGGCGCGCTATTGGCTCGATGCCGTCCGCTATGGCGATACGCACGGTTTGCACCTCGATAATCGTCGCGGCATTTTTCCGTATCGCGATTGGGTTGTGCAGGCGCTCAACAAAAATTTGCCGCTGGACGACTTCATCATCTGGCAACTCGCCGGTGACCTGTTGCCAAACCCGACTCTGGCGCAACGCGTCGCAACCGGCTTTGTGCGGATGAACCCAACGACGGCCGAGGGGGGCGCGATTCCTGCAGAGTTCCAGGCCAAGAATAATTTCGACCGCGTTGAAACGCTCGGCACCGTGTTTCTGGGAATGTCGATGACCTGCGCCCGCTGTCACTCGCACAAGTACGATCCCATTTCCCAAACCGAATACTACCGCCTGATGGCGTTCTTCAACAGCACCGCCGAACACTCAATGGATGGCAACAAGTACGAATATGGCCCAGTGCTCAAAGCGCCGGCCAACATTGCCGCGTGGAAACAGTGGAGCGAATTGGAGTTGTCGCGAGACAAGCTGTTGGCCGCAGCCAGACCTCATTTGAAAAAACTCGACGACGTTGAATTACCCGAAGAGAAGAAGTGGGACGCGGCGAACGCGAAAGATCGCCTGGCAATGGTTGCCGATCCCAAGGGACAATTCATTACCCTGGAACTCCACAAGCAGGCGATCGAGTTGACCGGACGGATCGAAATGGCGGAAAAGGGATTCACCACCACGCTGGTTGCCGAGGATTTGGCCAAGCCCCGTACAACGCGATTTTTGACACGCGGCGAATACAACCAGCCAACCGGCGATCCGCTCGAACCGGGCATCTTGACTGCGATGGGTGCATTTCCCAAAGATTCGCCGCGCAATCGGCTGGGGTTGGCAAACTGGCTGACTGGCCGGGAGCACCCGCTGGTTGCCCGCGTGCTCATCAATCGGATTTGGCAACGGACGTTCGGAAATGCACTCGTGCGAACGCCGGAAGATTTCGGGCTGCAGGGCCAACAGCCGACGCATCCCGCTCTGTTGGATTGGCTCGCAGTCGAACTGCACGACAGCAATTGGGACTTGAAACACATGTTGCGGCTGATGGTGACCAGCCGCACGTTTCGCCAAAGTTCCGCTTGGCGGAAGGATGTCGCCGACCCGGAAAACCAACTGCTGGCGCGCGGCCCCAGCCATCGATTGGACGCTGAAGTGATTCGCGACATCGCACTCTGGGCCAGTGGTTCACTCGACCCACAAATGGGCGGCGAGGGCGTGAAACCGTATCAGCCCGGCGGATTGTGGTCGGCCCTGATGCACCCCGCCAGCAATACCAAGAACTACGTACAGGATAAGGGCACCAAACTGTACCGCCGCAGCCTGTATGTCTACTGGAAGCGAACCAGCCCACATCCGATGATGACACTGTTCGACGCACCGAGCCGTGAATCGAGTTGTGTCAGGCGCTCGCGGACCAACACGTCGCTGCAGTCGCTGGGTTTATTGAATGAAGTCCAACGCGTCGAATTGTCGCGAATGTTAGCCGAACGCCTATTGCGCGAGGCCGACAATGAGACGAAGCGTCTCGATCTATTGTTCAAATTGCTTGCCTCACGAAAACCAACCGCACGCGAACGGGCCGTCTGCACGAAGTTGCTGCAATCGTTGAAAGAACGTTACGCCACGGCCGAAAACGACGCATTGGCATTGCTTTCAACTGGCGATGCACCGCGCGATGAAAAGTTAAACCCAGGCGAACTTGCTGCTTGGTCACAGTTGGCGATTACGGTCTTGGCCAGCGATGTCGCGCTGCTGCTGTATTAAGTTCAGCTGTATTAAGTTCAATAATGAAACAATGGAAGCTTGACCATGAATGAGTCAAATCCACTCCGCGAATATGAACTCAACCTCACCCGCCGCCAACTCTTTGGCCGGACGGCGCTGGGGCTTGGCACTGCTGCGATGGCGAATCTGTTCGGCTCCGATTTGCTGGCAGCCGACGGTAATGATGGTGCCGTGAAAGCGGGATTGCATCACGCGGCGAAGGCCAAGCGGGTGATTTATCTGTTTATGAGCGGCGGGCCGAGCCATCACGATCTGTGGGACTACAAGCCGAAGATGCAGGCGATGTTCGGCAAGGAACTGCCGGAGCACATTCGCGACGGCCAGCGCATTACCGGGATGACCGCCGGACAGAAAACGCTGCCGGTTTGTCCTAGCAAGTACAAGTTCACCAAACAGGAGAATAACGACAAAGGCGTGTGGGTCAGCGAACTGCTGCCGCATACTGCAACCGTGGCGAAAGACCTATGCGTCGTCCACAGCACGTACACCGAGGCAATCAATCACGACCCGGCAGTCACCTACATTCAAACCGGCAGCCAGATTCCCGGCCGTCCCAGTCTTGGTTCGTGGTTGAGTTACGGGCTGGGCAGCATGAACGAAAATCTGCCCAGCTATGTGGTGATGCACGCCAAGAGTCGCCATGCCGAGCAGAGCCTGTTCAGCCGCCTGTGGGGAACCGGTTTTCTGCCGTCCGATCATCAGGGCGTGCTGTTGCGCAGCCAGGGCGATCCGGTGTTGTACCTGAGCAATCCCGCAGGCGTCACTCGCAAAGATCGCCGAACTCAACTCGACGCACTGGCGGCTTTGAATCAGGAACAGCACAAACGCTTTGCCGACCCGGAAGTCCTTGCGCGCATCAAACAGCACGAGTTGGCCTACCGCATGCAGGCATCGGTCCCCGAGTTGATGGACCTTTCACAGGAAAACGACGAGACATTCAAATTGTACGGCGAAGAGGCTCGCAAGCCGGGAACCTTCGCCGCCTGTTGTCTGAATGCCCGGCGGTTGGCCGAACGCGGCGTTCGTAACATTCAGATCTTCCACCGTGGTTGGGATGCCCACGGCGGTCTGCCCCGAGAACACGAATCGCAATGCAAAGACGTCGATCAAGGGTGTGCGGCCTTGATCAAAGACCTCAAACGTCACGGCATGCTCGACGAAACATTGGTGATTTGGGGTGGTGAGTTCGGCCGCACCGCTTACTGCCAGGGCAGTCTCACCAAGGAGAACTACGGCCGCGATCATCACCCGCGCTGTTTCACCACGTGGATGGCCGGCGGCGGGATCAAGCCGGGAATCACCTACGGCCAGTCCGACGACTACGGCTACAACATCGCCGATGCCGACGGGAACCCCATGCGGCCGAAGCCAAGCCGTGAAAGCTGGACGCCGGGGACGATGCACATCCACGATCTCAACGCGACGATCCTGCATCTGCTGGGCATCGATCACAAGCGGTTGACCCACCGCTATCAGGGCCGCGATTTCCGCCTGACCGATGTCAACGGCCACGTCATTGACGACCTGATTGCGTGAACCAAACGCGAGCGAATTTCGTTACCCTGAATTGCAGGGGAAGGGGATGTTCTTGCATTGCCAATCGAACAGGCGATACGATTGCGCCCGGTTGATTCGGTGCAGCGGCTTCACGTGAATGAACGATGCAGTGAGATTTGCCGTCTTAAGAGTTTGGTTCGCCAGAGGAGATGCGTAATGATGCGCTTTCTGCGACGTTTGCCCTTGTTGTTGGCGCTGCTCGCGCTTGTGGGGCTTGTCTTTCTGGTGATCGCACCGGAAATTGGCTGGGCACGCGCCGGCGGTGGTGGCAGTTACGGTGGTGGAGGCGGAGGATCGGGTGGTGGCGGCGGCGGAGGTGGCGGCGGCGGAGGTGGCGGCGACGGAGACCTGATTTTCTTCCTGATCTGGCTTTGCATTAAATACCCGTTCATTGGGATTCCATTGTTGATCGGATTCGTTGCACTGTCCGTTTTCGGCGGAAAGTCCGCCCGCGAAGGCCACGTCTCGCGCACCATTCGCCGTGGGGCAGCCTTGCAGAAAGTCAATGTCCAAGAACAATCGCTCAACGCGTTACGGTCACGCGATCCCAATTTCGACGAAGGGCAATTCCTCTCACGCGCCGATGCGGCATTCGTCAAGATTCAGGATGCCTGGAGCAATCAGGATCTCTCCCCCGCGCGGCCATTCATCAGCGATGGCATACAGCAGCGGTTTGCATTGCAAATCGATATGCAGCAGGCCGAGGGGTACCGCAATCTGATGGAAGATGTGCGTGTACGCGACTCCGAGATTGTCGCAATCTACTCCGACGATCACTTCGACACCATTCACGTTCGCATCCCGGCATCCGCAGTCGATTACAACGTCGATGCGAAAACCGGGCGTCGCGTGAGCGGCTCGAAGACCGCGGAGTCTTTTACCGAGTACTGGTCGTTTCATCGCCGACACGGCGCGAAAACCGTCGCGCGACCCGGAAGCATCGAAGGCAACTGTCCCAATTGTGCGGCGCCGCTGAAGATGGCCGACAACACCAAATGTGAGAGTTGTGGATCGACCGTCAACTCGGGCGAACACGATTGGGTTCTTGCCGAAATAACACAGGCGCAGGAATGGCGGCTACCCGATGCCGACCGTCGTGTGCCGGGATTGGCGAAACTCAAGCGAACCGATCCCGCCTTCAGCGTGCAACACGTCGAAGATCGCGCGTCGGTCATGTTCTACCGGCTGAAGGCCGCGTCGTTCTTCAATCGTACCGATTACGTCACGCCAGTCCTGGCAGAAAATGCCGGCGGAATTCCGGGGCTGGAACGCATGCCCGCCGACGAATACTGGAAGGATCCAGCCATCGGCAAGGTCGAAGTGCTCGACGTCGAACAGGGCAAACCGGGTGAACGCGATCGCGTGCGGGTGATGGTTCGCTGGTCCGGTAAACGGCTTAGCGGCAAGCCGGGCAAGCGATCGTCGGTCGTGCGCCGACAGGCAATTTACACGCACGTTTACATTCTCGTGCGCGAACACGGAGTGAAGAGTCTCGCCAGCGAAACGTTCGCATCGTCATCGTGCGGTGGATGCGGCGCACCAATCGCCGTCTCGAAGGAGAAAGCGTGCGGATTCTGCGGCACCAGTCTCGTCGATGGCCGACACGATTGGGTGTTGGACGACATCTCACCCTTCACGCACGACATGGCTTTTCGGCCGCAACAATCGCAACAGCCACCGGCCGACCGCGCTCTTCAATCGGCAGCCTCGGGGAATGGTGACGCTTTCGATGCCCCCTTCATCAGCGGCGACGCGGAACTGTCGCTAGCCGTGCTTTCGAGAATCGTTTGGGCCGACGGCGAAGCGCACAAAAAGGAACGCAAAGCGCTGTCGCGGTTGGGCAAACGCTGGGGACTCACGCAGCCACAAATGCAGGAAGCATTCGAGTCGGCAAGAGACGGCAACGTCGAGCTTCCCATCCCCGATACCCGTGAAGAGTCGAACGTTTACATGAAGCAACTGATCCACGTCAGCCTCTCCGACGGCCGGCTGAGTTCCGACGAACAGCGACTGCTGTACGACTACGGCCAGCGAATGAACTACACCAAATCAGAAGTCCGCCACGCCATCGCCCGCGAAAAACGCGAACTGTATCAGGAAGCCCGCGCGCTGCAGCGACTGCGAAGGAAGAACGGACGTGGAACCTCGGCGTAATTATTCAAGCCCGAATTGAGAGCGAAAGAAGAGTGTCGCAGCACGCCAGTGGCCCCCGCGCGATCTTGTTCGCTTTCATCGAGTGTTGTAATATCGACGCTCGCTTATTTGTTTGAATGGAACCAAACGCACAATGGACAGGCTCATGGATAACATTCCCAATGTCCAGCACCCGGTGTTCACTCGTCGCACCGCTGTGCAGGCCGGTGCGGTCGGGCTGCTTGGTGTGGGGATCAATCATCTTGAGTCACTGCGGGCAGATGCGGCACCGATGGAATCGGCCGGTGGAACATCGCGGGCGAAGTCGGTCGTGTTTATCTTTCTCTCCGGCGGACTAACGCAGCACGATAGCTTCGACCCGAAACCGAATGCGCCGGTGGGAATTCGCGGCGAGTTCAATCCCATTGCAACACGCACGCCGGGACTTCAGATTTGTGAACACCTGCCGATGCTCGCCGCGCGGAGCAACAAATGGTCGCTGTTGCGATCATTAACAACACCCTACAACGGCCATTCCGAAGGACACATGGCGATCCTCTCGGGACGCACGCCGATGCCGCCGACGTTCAACGGCAGCAAACCGATGCCGGAAGACTGGCCTTCAATTGCCTCAATTGTCGGCGAAGCAACCAACCGCCGCAGCAATAATCTTCCGCCCGCCGTGGTCTTGCCCGAACGCCTGGTTCACCGCACCACCCGGGTCATTCCTGGCCAGTTTGCCGGGCGAATGGGACGGCAGCGCGAGCCGTGGTTTATTGAAGCGTCGCCGTTTAACGCCGGATCGTATGGCGCCTATCCCGATTACGAATTCCATTTTGTGCGGGGACGCGAACAGAACAAGAATCTCAAATTCCAGGCACCCAATCTCAGTCTGCCCGAAGGTCTCAACCAATCGCGGCTCGGGAAACGAACGGACCTGCTGAAACTGATTGAATCTCAACGCCGCGATCTCGATCAATTTGCCGCCACCGAGAATTTCGACCGCTCTCGGCAGGCAGCGATTTCATTATTGACCGACGAGAGCGTCCAACAGGCATTCGATGTCACCCGCGCACCGGCCAAGGTGCAGGACCGTTACGGTCGCAACGCCTTCGGCTGGTCGTTGTTGATGGCGAAGCGGTTAGTGGAGTCGGGCGTCAATCTGGTGCAGGTCAATCTCGGCAACAACGAAACATGGGACACGCACGACAACGCCTTCCCGCTGCTCAAGGATTGCCTGTTGCCGCCGACCGATCGTGCGCTGTCGGCACTGCTCGACGATCTGGATGAAAGCGGCCTGCTGGATGAAACGTTGATTGTGATGTGTGGCGAGATGGGCCGCACGCCGAAGATCAACACCAAGCTTCCCGGCCGCGACCATTGGGGCGCCGTGCAAACGGTCTTCTTCGCCGGCGGCGGCCTCCGCGGCGGCAACGTGGTCGGCAGTTCCGACGAGATCGGCGCTTATCCCGCCACCGCGTTGCAGCGCCCCGAAAACGTCGCCGCCACCATCTACGATTCCCTCGGCATCCCATCGACCGCGAGTTGGAAAGACGAACTAAACCGCCCGCACCGCATTTACTTCGGCGATCCGATTGCGGCGCTGTTGTGATCGGCTCGTGTGACGCGTTGGATGACCGGTTTCAGACCTCGCTTTCGCCACCGAGTCTCTAGATATCATGCCCCGTTTGGCTGTCAACGGAGCTCAGACCAATGAGTCGCCCATTGAATTCTTCACGACGAAAACTAGGTTGGTTGCTTGTCCCAATTGTCGTCAGATTCCTTATTGGGTGTGGTGGCCAAGAGTATCAAGAGAGAGTCATGTCCGAAGCGAAAAATGAAGCGAGTGAGGAAGTCGTAAAATTCCACAGAATTGTCGAGAACGGCTCTTTGGCAGAACTGAAACAGGCGTTGAAGAACGGGGCTGATGTTAATGCACCGGGACACGTCGAACAGACAGCGTTGATGGTGGCAATTGCCGCGAAAGATTCGGAGAAGATGAAGCTATTGATAGAGCATGGGGCAGACCCTGAAATAACGGATGAATTCAATGCGACGGCTCTCAGGCATGCGGTTGGTGCGGACTTCCCAGCCGGTGCGCGATTCCTTCTGAGTCTTGGCGTTGATCGAGGCTATCACCCGAAATACCCGCTGAAGAAAATCGATTACGGCTCTCATTTTCTCGAAATAGAGATACCAGAAGAAATGAAGGAACTCGTTTCAGAAGCGGAATGGAAAGAGTCCGTTGAAGATGGAAGGAAATCGATGGTCGAGATGGGGCAGAATCCAACCGTAGAACCAATGATTTCCGATGTCCAAAGTGTGAATGTGCTGAAGTTGTTTCTTGATGCAGGTGACGATTTAAGTCAGGCGCCGACTGACGTGAAAAGGGACTTTGTGGGACTGGGCAATGGAGGAGAGTTTCAGTCGTCCCCGGACGATTACACAATGCACAAATCACCGCATTTCGGAACTCGTAATCCAGATCACATGGACAATCCTTTCTGGCGCGACATGATTAAGTTGGGTTGCAACGCGTATGATGCAAGGCAGCACTTCGACGACAACGAACCGTTTGATAAACCGGGGGCCGTTTGGTGCTACGATCGATTTGGGTCATCCCTGACGCGACTCAACGACGGACGTTTCGTTGAAATTGGCGGGGAACATGAGGATCACTACGACCCGGATTTTCATATCTACAATGACGTCGTCATTCACGACGGGAAGGGGAAGTTTCGGATTTATGGTTATCCCAAAGACGTGTTTCCTCCAACCGACTTTCACACGGCGTCGCTCGTAGAAGATTGGATTTACATCGTCGGATGTCTTGGATACATGGATCAGCGGCAAATAGGTCGCACCCCCGTCTATCGGTTGAAATTAGGGTCTTGGGAGATCGAAACGATCAATACGTCGGGAGAAATGCCGAGTTGGCCACATGGACACCGCTCGAAATTCGACCCGAAGAGACATGTGATTCATGTCGAAGGGGGAGACATTCATATCGCTGGTGACGACGGCGAATTGCAAATCATTCCCAATGAGCAGCAATTCGAATTGGACCTTTCAACCCACCAGTGGCGAAGGCTAAATTAAGTCGGCAAACCCACCAGTGTTGTCTTCGCTTTCCACGATTACGGCATCCGCACGACCTGAAATCGAGATTGCGCTTTGCTGAACGTCCATCGTCCACAACAGCCCGAATTCTGAAAACGCGACCCAACTCACTCCACCGGCAAGAATGCCAGTGATGTTTGCACCGCGTAGTCGCAGGTGCAGCCGGAGCTGGCTTCGGGGATTAGTAACAACCCGCCGGCAGGGATGATGTTGATCCAGCAGCCGGGGCGGGTGCTGGTGGTGACCGGGGTGCGGCTGTGGGTTGTTAAGTCGAACATGGTCGGGTTGCTTTGCCGGAAGAAAAAAGCCGACGCTGATGCCGAAATGGTGCCGCAGCCGCGTCGCTTGCCGAGGTCCCAACCCCAGTTGGCAATCTTCTTGCCGGTTTGTAATTCGTAGGCGAACGGCTCGCAGTAGAGTTTGTTGCCGACGATGATCGGATGCAGGTCCTGTTCGCCGTGGTCGCCGTTGATTTTCGTCGCTTGATTCTGCGTTGTGTTCCACACCGGTTTTCCGGATTTGGTATCGAAGACGAACACGTCGAACAGCACGCGGGCCGTTTCTTTGTTGCTGCCGCTGTTTCTCGAACCGACGACGACCAGTTTGTCGTCCGCGTAGCTGCAATAAAGATTATGCTCGGCCGCCGTGCATTTCGCGTCGATTCGCCACGCCACTTTTCCCGTATGCATGTCAATCGCAACAAGATCGGCACCCTTGCCGAGGAGTTGCGTCAACGGAGCGCGGCCCTTGGGGTTGTTGATCGTCTCGGCATTTCGCGATTCGACGAAGAACATCTTCCCGCCGCCAACGGTAATGGTGGAGTTGGGGATCGCCCCCTGATCGGAATGGTAAGTCCATTGGTGCGCGGCCTTGCTTTGGTCGAAGGCAAACACAAAATCGCTGGTGACGGCATGCCGAAAATCGAAATAGGCGGCATCGTGAATCGCTGCCAAACTGTGGCCTCGACGCGACGCCCCCGGTTTTACACCGCTGCCAATCAGCAACTTTTCGACGTTGGCAACATAGCCCCATTCTCGTTTCTTGCCGTCTTTGGCCATCGGCACGCGAAATGTCGTTTCGGCATAGCCGGTCTCGGCATTGAGTGCCATGCATTTGTCATCGACTGCGACATACACAAACCCCGTGCCGGCCGCCATGTAACTGCAATCGCGGAACGCGCCGACGCGGCGGGAGTTGGGGATTTCAACAGTCCACAGCGGCGTGCCGTTGTAGGCGTCGGCCGCGTAGATGCGGTTATCACCCGGAATGAACAGTCGCCCGTCTTTCCATAGGGGGGCGACGGTGCGGTGATGCCGGTCGATCATCTGCCGCGGTCCCGGCCGGCCGAACCACTGCATCGCCATTTTGCCACGAACGCGCGTGTCGGTGCTGCAGACGGTGTTGGCGGCATTCGCATACATGTGCGTCCACTCGCCAATGCCCTTCAATGAAGGCCGCCGCACAATCTCACTCTTCTTTACACCGAGGAATGCGACGCCACCACCGGGTCGCAGCACGCGAGTAATTTCATCGCGATCACCCGGCAATTTGCCACCACTTACCAGCGAATCGCCGACGATCAAATTGAACAGGTAATCGGTGTAGGGCAGTTTTCCGGTGGGCGATCGATGATGCACCACCACGCGGCCCGACAGCCCGGCGGCATCGAAGCGCCGCCGCAATGTCGTCACTTTCTCGGCATTCGCTTCGACACAGACAATCTTCAGATCACTGTGCCGCGCCAGTTCATAGGCGAGGTGTCCGTTGCCGTTTTCAAGTACCAGGCAAAATCCCTGTCGCACTTTCGATTCGGCGAGTAGCTCCTGTGCGGTCGTCTTGTACTGGGTCGCAAGTTGCTCGCTGGCATACACGAGCGGTTTGTTTGCGGCCGGTGAAATCTCTCGCGGCAATTGTTCTTGCTGACCGAAGCAGTAGACCAACCCTGCATCGGTGCTGACGAACAACCGTCCGCCGGCAATCGACAGGCCATACGCTTTGCCGGTGACCTTCGCCGTCCAGATCTCTTTTCCGTCGTCAGCGCGAAACGCGGTTACCTTGCCGTCACCGCCACCGAAGCGCACGCCGGCGGCACCGATGAATGCGTAGGGATATTCCTCCGGTAGCTTGCTGATCTCCTTGCCGATTCCCTTGCCGCGCCGTTTGAGTTGTGATGCAAACGCACCGGCCGGATCTCTTCCGCCCGGCACGAACAACTTGCCCGAGCGGCGTTCGAGATAACCCTGGGCCGAAACGTTGATCTTTCCGCTGGCAAGTTTCTTGCCGGTTTTTACATCGAGAGCGACTTGGTAAACCGCCTGATTGGGGAACAACCCCGCGCAGAAGTAGGCGATGTTTTCATCCACAAGCACGCCGGTACGAACCGGCATTGAACTGATGACGCGACCATTCCCCGCGATTTGCCGCTCCTCGGCGGCATCGTGGCGGTACTTCCACATCAGTGATCCATTAGCAGAATTGAGACAATAGACGTGACCGTCATCGGAACCGAACAAGACCTTGCCGACGTGAAGCGTCGGTGCTAATCGCACCGGGCCTTCGGTAAAGAACGACCACTTTTCACCGCCGGTCGTTGCATCGAGACAGTAAACCTTGTCGTCGGCCGACGATGCAAAGTAAGCCGCATTGCCATCGGAAACAACGTGGTAGGCGCGGTCGTAAATCACGCGAGGTTTCAGGTTGTATTTCTTGTGCCAGAAGTTTTGCTTCGCAGGTGCAGGCCAGGCCGGTTGCGGCGGGTGACGCGATCGATAAACCCAGGCCGCATGTAGAGGGGCATTCAATTTGTCGGTGGAGATTCCGGACCGCTGATTGTCGCGCAGGTAAGTCGGCCAGTCGGCGACCTGTGGAGTGACCGCCTCGATCTCGGGGAACTCTCGCAGCCTCGCCTTGAACCGCGCACCAATCTCCGCAGTAGACAGGCTCCGATCATAGACGCTGACTTGCTCAATTTGCCCGGCGAGTGAATACAGTTCGTTATCGTCGTGGTAGGCGCCAATCGTGAAAGGCGCATTGGGCGGATAGGCGATATCGCCCGACTGCTCTTTCGATGCGGCTCGCAGTTTGCCGTCAACGTGCAACGTCATCTGCTTGCCGTCGTATGTTCCCACAACGTGGTACCAGTAGCCAAATTCAAAGGAGCGGGGATCGGTGAGATACGTCAGCCGCTTTTTGGTTGAAGATGAAACGGCGAAGCAGAATTGAGAGTTGCGGTGGCCCAGCAGCCAACCCCGCTCGTAATCGCCGTTGTCCTGAATGATGCCGCAGATGCCCCCCCACTCCGCCGGTTTGTCGACCAGCACCCACGCCTCGACGGAGATTGCGCGCTGCGGCAACTTCAGTTGTTTGAGATCGGTCGCGACGGCAATGTGTCGCCGCGCCTTGGAATCTCCATCGAGCAGCAGGGCGTGCGGAATCGTCTTACTGAATCGAACCGGGCCGTTGGTCGTTGCGTTTTTACCACCCGCGACAGCTTTGAACGTTTTGCCGTCGGCAAGATTCTGGCGAAACTGCCAGCGAAACAGCGGCCCGTCTGCAGCGTTCGCAGGCGAAAACGCGGTTGCAATAGTCAACAGGGCAACGGCCGCCCCGCTGTTAAAACTGCGTCGCAGTGACCGTGCTGGCATCATCGACTCTCCGAAGCGGTGCGGGAACTCGGCGGACTCGCCACTGTGACTCGATCGACAGAATCAGCAGACATCATGCCCACGGCATCCTGGTCAGGATGGTAGGACACCGAATGATACACGATGTGATCTGATTGAACAAATTGGGGCAAGCGACAAACGGCTGAGGACTTTCACTTGTCGAGAGACAGAGTGAGAATTCCGGACAAGTTTTGCGCCCACTTTTCCCCAGTTTGTCGGCATCAAACCATCGGGCATTGGGTTGCGTGTGTCATGCCCGGAGCCTCACATTCAGGGTGTGAACAGATTCTTATTGACTACAATTGGGCGTGTGTATAAGATTCTGGTGGTTGTCGATGTGACGGAATCTGACACCGATGATGTCGTCCTTCCAACGGCCGATCTCCGCAGCCTGATGCCGGGTTGTTAGATTAATGATTGCGATGTTCGCCCCTCTGTGCCACAAATGCACAGATGGGGTTTTTTTGTTGAATGACGGCGAGTTCCGTATCACGAGAAGGAATTCAAGATGATGGGAACGGCAACAGGGTTTCCGGCGGCCGAGACTCCCAACATGGCCGACAAGTCTCACCCGGATTCGGACTGTTTCGACGCTCTGGACAATGTGATGATCGCCGCCTTGTCGGCGAGGCAGATTTCAGAAATGACGCGAGCGGAACTCATTCGCGTCGTTGAAAGAACGTGCCTGCCCCAAACCGCTGCGCAATGCAAGGCTCACCTGGCATTTGCCGAACGACCGACGCTGGAACGGCTGGTTTATCTGGCTCGACGGTACTGTCGCAATCTCGGCTATTGAATTGAGGGTCACAGGAGCAGCAGCCATGACAACTACGAATCTGGCCGACCGGGAGTTGGCAACTTGTGAGTCACCGCCTGCAACTGGCGATCAACGGGATGCCGCAGCGCGCCGCTCGAAAATTATCGCCGCGGCAGAGGGCCGATTGCGGGCCAGTCCGTATCTGTCTTTAAGGACGATTTACTGCGAATTTCACGAGGGCATGTTGATCCTCAGAGGCAGTTTGCCAACGTACTACATGAAACAACAGGCACAGGCGGCTGTCGCGGACGTCGAAGGGGTGGGGCGGGTGTTCAACCAAATCGAGGTCTGTTCACTCGATGTTCTGCGCTGCGACGACTGAGGCGACAACAAACAGTGGGGAAGAATGGCAAGAGTTGCGAAGTCTGTTTCCGTGATCGGAACGTGATCCGTCGAATCAAGTCGTTTCGACACAGTGAACGCACAAGGAGGGCGACATGTTGGTTTTGACTCGAAAGGTTGATGAAGAGATCGTTATCGCCGACAACATTCGGATTTGCGTGGTCGGAATTCAGAATGGCAAGGTTCAATTGGGGGTGTCCGCGCCGCGAGAAATACCCGTTCATCGAAGCGAGATTCATGATCGGATTCAATTCGAGCAGACGACGAATTCCCGCGGCGGATCAACCGTCTCTGGCGGTTCGATTGCCGTCGGTTCGATTGCCCGGTAGATGAGGTTCGAGTGAAGTTGGGATTCTCGCCCGGCCTGCGCCCTCTTCTCGCCCAAGCACCGGTGGCCAGCCGGGGTGACACCACGCTTCCCGGCTGAGTGGCACGGCGGGTTCGCCTGTCGTTGTCGGCTGGATTCCCGCTTTATTGACCGAATTCCGGCCTCGACTACCGGGACAGAGCCGGGCCGCCCAAAACTTCGTGGCTGTCTTGTCCGCTTCCAATCGGGTTGCCTCATTTCGCCGAATCCTTTAGCATCCCCGCCGCACTTCGCCGTCTCCTGTTCAGATCCCCGTTTCCCGACCTCCGTTGCCGAGTTCCTTGCTCATGTCGAGAAACGTGCGCACGTTGTTGGTTCTACTGCAGATTCTCGTTGGCATTGAGAGTAGTTTGTCTGCCGAAGATGGGGGGATTGAGGGAACGTCGGGGTGGGTTCAGGTCGCAGAACAGCCAGCGATAGCAGGACCGCAGGCCGGAGAACAACCGCCGGGAATTCCATCGATCCAAGATGAAAACGGCTTTGACACTTCGCTGCCTCAGCCCCCGGCACTCGAAGAACATTTTGAATTGCCAAAAACAGAAGCCGTTCCGGATGTCTTCGAGGAAGCCGTCAGCGGTCGCCGCTACAACGACTCAGGATGGTACAGCACGCCCGATTGGGGCGGCATGACGTGGCGTCCCGGGTCGGGGGGCCGCTTCGGTGAATTCGGATTGGCGGGCGCGGTGTCGATTCCGGTCAAGGGCTGGAAAGGGCTGTCGATCACCGATGGTTACGGGTACCACTTTCTGGATGGGCCGACGCGGACCGACATGCCGCCACGCGTTTTCGACTTCAACTGGGGCCTGCACTATTTTGGTGAAATCTCCGATAGCTGGTGGATCGATCTGGCATTCTCGGCCGGCTTGTATACCGACTTTGAAGACAGCGCCCGCGAGGGTTGGCGGTTCCCTTCGCACGCGGTGATCAGCTGGGAAGTCTCATCAGAAGTTCAACCCGTTGCCGGCGTGCGGTATTTCGATCGCGACAATCTGGGACTGCTGCCCGTGGCCGGCGTGATTCTGCGACCGGACGACGGCCTGCGAATCGAACTGGTCTATCCGGAACCGAAAGTCGCCTGGCGAATTTCGTGTGAAAACGACAAAGAACATTGGATGTCGCTTTCCGGCCGAATCGGTGGCGGCGAATGGGCCATCGAACGCGACCGCACGGGGCTAGCCGACGTGGCCACCTACACCGACTACGAACTCGTGCTCGGCTTCGACACCATCGACAACGGCGGCTCGATTTCATCCTTCGAAATCGGCTACGTCTTCGACCGCGACCTGGAGTACCGCTCCAACCGAGGCAACAGAAACCTGCCCGAGACGTTCTTTCTCCGCTGGAGCACGCGGAAGTAGTCTTCGTGGGCGGGGTTGGGTGAGTCCTTCTTGTTGGAGCGACATCCCCTTTGCGAGTGCGGCAGTTGATGTTGCTCGGTCGCCGGCTTTCTGATAGTCACGCTCGGTCCACTCTGCCGCTCAGGATTATCTGTTGTCGATCTGATGGAGTAAGAGTCCCCATGAAGCGAACACTCCTCGTCTGCGCAATAGTAATCGGCTTACTGTCGGTGTGGGTCATCCTTCGTTGGGGCAGATTCGATTTCACGACACCTCAGCGAACAATCACAGCGGTTGGCTCTGCGACTGTCGTGAGTTCTCCTGACTCGGTTCGACTCTTTCTGGAGGTCATCACGACGGGCAAGACGCTGGCATCCGCTCGTGAGGAAAATGCGAGCCGCGTGAACAAGGTCCGCGAAGCCTTAGTGGCACTGAAGCTCAACGACCTCAAGAGCAAAACGAGGGACGTCGATGTGACACTGGTTCACGCCGAAGGGAATGACGGAGGGAACGGGGTATTCGACCAACGAACTGAGCCAGATACCGTCATTGGCTACACGGTGACACATTCCTTTACGGTCCTGATCAAAGAGTCCGATCCAGATTCACTCAACGTCGCTGCCGGTCGGGTACTTGACACGGCATTGGAGAGTGGCGTCAATCGGGTCTGGAACGTCTCGTTCTTCAAGGAAGACTCATCCGCAATGAGGCGTCAGGCGATGAGCGAGGCCGTCGAGAATGCCATTGCCAACGCACGCGCTTACGCCGGAGGAGCCAACGTGCAGGTTGCGGATGTTCTGGTCATCAATGGGGACATCGACAGTATGTATCCATCGCAGGGGGGTGGACAGCAGGGACAGCAGGGCGGTTTCGGCGGCAGCATGGGCTTGGGTGTGCAAACATCCTTCCTTGCCGGTCAATGGGATGTCACTTGCAACGTGCGTGTCATCTGTCGGTTTTGACCTATCGGAGAACACAAAACAGTTCGATCGCACCGTTCGGTTCTGGCAGCATTGCGCAAGTGAATGCAAGAATCGCGCCCGTCACAGCAGCCCAGCAATCGGCTCACCGACGTAAATGTGATGCGGACGATTTATTCGTCTTACCGACTTGCCGTCGATGGGATGCTAAGGGAGTCGTAGCTGGTGGGGATACGTTTTTCGGGACGTTTTAGTGCGGTGGCGGGATGGGCGTCGATCTCGTCGGAACTGCCGGCCACGTTGCCGCCGTCGGCGAAGAAACCCGCGGGTACCGCGCCCCGGCGATTGACTGCCGTGAGATTCGCTGGTCACTTTCTTGCGATTTCTACCAGATTCCGATGCAGGTTTTTCCCCACCGCAGGGTTTGTCTCTCGCTAGGCGAATTCGATCTTCCGGTCTTGCAGGAGTTCGACGGAAGATCGCCGGTCTTTTTCGGATGCTATGACTCTGCAGGCGCGCCGGCTTTCTACTTCCTCAATGAGGCATCCCATGTCGAAGTTTGTTTTGATCGCAATGTGCTTGTTCGCCGGGCTTTTCGTTTTTTGTGAGGCTGAGAGCCGGGAACAGGGGGACAAGGATAAAGACCAGTTGGTCCGAAAGCTCGAAAAGCGAGTCACATTTGAATTCAAGCGAACGCCGCTACGTCTGGCTATCGCGGACATTGCGGAGGCGACGGGGACGACGATTGTCATCGATGGGCAGAGCCTGAAGCGTGAAGGGTATACGCAGAATATGTCGCAAACTTTCTCGTTCAAGAAACAGCCCGCTCGCGTCGCCCTTCATCAAATATTGAAGCAATACGAACCGCTGGTCTTGTGCATCGATCAAAACAAGGCTGGTTTTGTTGTCACAACCAAGCGTGGCGCGAAGCAACGGAAGTTGGAGACGGTTCCATTGGATAAGCCGGCGAATCCTCAACCCGATGGTGGATCGGGTAGCCGCAAAAGTCTGATGTCGAAGGCCGCGTTGGATCGGCTGACGAAACGCTCGCTCGTTGAATTGAACGCGGATGTCGAGAACCCGGCCGCTTACCGAAAACGCTTTCGTTCTATTCAGCCTCGGCTGACAGCAATGCTTGTATTCGCACAGGTTGCCGAACGATACAAGAAAGACGTGACCTGGTCGGCCAACGCCGTCACGGTTCAGGCAATTGCGTTCCACCTTCGCACATTAAAACAACGAAGCGCCACGGGCTACACGGAGATGAAAGCCGGTGTAGCGGAAATCGAACGGATTGTTGCTGGCGGAAAGGTTGCAGCAAAAAAACGACCGGAAATCGAAGAGGACAAAGAGCTGCCACGCTTGATGAAGCGTATGGAACAGGCATTCAAACGGCTCAAGGCAGCCAGAGGTGAAAAGAAACCGACCGCTGTTCAAATTCAGGCCGCTCTTGATGAGGCGACGTTGATAGCCGTGATCGCGAACTTAGTCGAAAACACTGATGGGTATGCCGATGACGACGACTGGACGGCGGGCGCCAAGAAACTCCAAGTGTCCAGCCGTGCCATCAAGGATGTGAAAACGTTGAAGTCACAACTGGCCGTGGTGGGTCGCAGCTGCTCGACGTGCCATGAGTCGTATCGCTGAATCGGTGGGAACAGCCGTGCCACACTCTGTCCGCGCACCGACGGAGCGACGCAATGCCTTGCGCCCCGCCATCCACCCCGATGTGTCGGAATCTCGCGAATCCCTACTTCCAGGTGTTGTCTTTCTGCGGTTTGCCGTTTGTCGTCAGAATCTGGAAGTGGTGGAAGCCGGCGTTCATGCCTGAATAACGCCAGACGACCTTTTTGTCGCGGGTGACTTCAAACAGTTTGACCTGTTTTCCTTTGGCGTGATAGCTGGTGATGACCGTGTTGCCGTTGGGCAATCGTTGGACACCGCAGGCGTCATCGAACAGGCGTTCTCCAATGTCGTCATTGGTCACACTCCAGACGATGTTGCCTTTGGCATCCACTTCAATAATGCGGTTGCCGTTGGTGCAGCCGATGAGCGTGTTGCCGTCTTTCAGCCGGATGGCGGTGAAGGGCCAATCGCGTCTTTGGCGGCCTCGGTCGTCGGTCGGAAACGAACGCAAGACCTTGCCGGTGTCGGGATCGTATTCTTTGACCGCGAAGTCGAGCAGATGCGGTGCGATGTAATTGCCATTCGGCAGCACGCGCAACATTCGCGTTTGCATGTGAGCATTCTTCGTTTGACACTGCAGCGGAGTCGTCTTGACGATTTCCCCTTGTCGGTTGATCACAATCGCGCGTGGTTGCGGTCCCAACTCGGCAACGAGGAACTTGTCCCCCGGCAATGGAATAGCCGTGCTGATCTCTTTCTGCTGACCTTTGTATTGAAAGACGATCTTCTTGGTTTTTCGTTCAACTTCGACGACGCCGCCGTTGGGGAAGCCTTTCGTTCCATAGAGCGCCAACAAGACGTTGCCGTTGGGTAAGACCCAGCCGTCACTGGCCGGCATGTCGAATTTCCATTCCACTTTCCCGTCCTCACCAACAATCACCGCCCGGTTTGCCTTGCCGACACCGAGGAACGAATGTGTGACGGAGGCGTCTTCGGCGAAGGCGTCAGGCGATGGGGCAAAACTAATCGCTGCAGCGAGAATCGCCAGTAGTGCGGCGTACAACTTAAACGGCCGGATATGGTTTTGGGGGAAGTATGCGATTGAAGTTGTCATGATTCTTGAATTCCTGAATGATCGGTGAGCAGTCGTAGTTGAGAGTTCATTCTAACGGGCAAGCGAACCGAAGTCGCGTTTGTCGGCCAAATTCGCGAGACAATTGTCAATGCGATTCTGGAATCGCTCCGCAAGATGAAAACCATCTGCAACGGAACTGCCCGTCGCAGTTTGCATCGGCCGGGCGGTCGTCATAGACTGCTTGCAGTCGCGGGAGTTCGGGCCGTTTTTCGGTGATGGGTTGCTCTCTTTTTACGGTCTCCAAAACGAGGAGACCACTATCGGCGACTGATCTTGAAATCCCCGGAGAGAACGCAGCGAATGAAAACAATCAGACTCGAAGAACCCCGGAACCTTCAGCATGCCGACATCGGGGAACCCGATTCGCCGGGACCCGGACAGGCCCTTGTGAGAACCCACCGGATGGGGATCTGCGGGACCGATTACAGCGGCTATCTTGGGAAAATGCCCTTCATTAGTTACCCGCTGATTCTCGGACACGAGTTGGGTGTCGAAGTGCTGGAAGTTGGCGACGGAGTGACGAACGTCGCAGTCGGCGAGAAGTGCAGCGTCGAACCCTACATGAATTGCGGCACCTGTTATCCCTGCCGCAGAGGAAACACGAATTGCTGCGAAACGTTGAACGTGATTGGCGTGATGGTGGATGGTGGCCTGTGCGAGCGATTTCTCATTCGTGCCGACAAGTTGCATCCGTCCGAGATCTTGTCGTACGAGCAACTGGCATTGGTCGAAACGCTGGGGATTGGTTGTCACGCGACAGATCGAGCGAAGCCGAAACAAGGGGATCACGTACTGATTATCGGCGCCGGACCCATCGGACTGGCGACGCTGGAGTTCACACGTTTGACCGGTGCGGAGATCACCGTGATGGACGTGGTGGAATCGCGGCTGGAGTTTTGTCGCGAGACTTACGGCGTGCCGCACACGGTGTTGTTCAAGGGCGACGGCAGTGAGTTCGATCAAATGCTCGAAATTACCGGTGGCGACAAATACGCCGTTGTGACCGATGCGACCGGCAGCGACAAGTCGATGTCGACAGCGTTGGCGTATGTCGCACATACTGGATCGTTGGTTTACCTGGGCATTACGACAAAGGAAATCTCATTCTTTCAGGCGGCCATGCACAAACCGGAATTGACAATCAAGAGTTCACGCAACGCGCTGGCCGCCGACTTCACACGCATCATCAGTCTGATCGAAGACGGCACAATCAACACGGGACCGTGGATCACACATCGCACGTCGTTTGATGATGTCATCGGTGAATTCGAGACATTCACACGCCCCGAGTCGGGCGTTATCAAAGCGGTGATTGAAGTCACATGATGTCTCTGCAGCCGGGCCGCGGGCAGGCTGTTGAGTTTCTTGAGAACAACGATTTGTGTAGAGAAAATCGCGAACGATGAGCGAACAAGAAAAAGAACAATGCGTGACTCTCGGTCTGGCTCCGAGTTTTGGGTTTGGTGACCGCATCGGTTTGGCAACGCCGGGGCATGTGGAAGCGATGAAGCGGGCGGGCAACGGCATCGAGCCGATTTTCCCGCAGCAGTCGATTCGTGAGATGACCCGCACCGAGCGCACTCCCCAGCAAGTGATGGACGACGCGCTGAATGGTGCGATGGCCGCCGGTTGGACGGGGCGCATTGGAGCAGACGCCGACCATTTGAAGACGACCGAGGATGTTGATGTCACCGCCGCAGCTGGTTTCACGTTCTTTACGATCGATCCGTCCGGCGACGTCGATCAGCAGGCGGACGACCACGATGAGGCAACGTTGCGCGAGAAGTTTGCGGCGGCTCGCGAAACGGCACCGTGGTATGACAGCTATCTCGGGCAATCCATCGATTTACCAACGGGTACAATGATTGAACTCACTGAGGAATCCTGCATGCGGGCGGCAGTGAAATACGGGCCGGCCATTCGCAGCGCACTGCGTCTAAGCGATCATATTCGTAACGTACACGAGTCCACGGGACGCGACTACGAAATTGAACTCTCGGTCGATGAAACCGACCAGCCGACAACGCTGTCTGAACACTATATCATAGCGCACCAATGTCTGGACGGCGACATGAAGTTGGTGAGCCTCGCGCCGCGATTTATAGGGGATTTGGAAAAGGGCATTGACTATATAGGGGACGTCGCCGCACTCGAAACGTCGCTGAACGATCATGCGGCAATCGCCGATTTACTTGGACCCTATAAGCTGAGTCTACACTCCGGTTCGGACAAGCTCTCGATGTATCCGGCATTGGCCCGGGCGACACAGGGGCGGTTTCACGTCAAGACGGCGGGGACGAGTTATCTCGAAGCTTTGCGCGCTGTTGCGAGGCACGATGAGCCGCTGTTCCGCCGCATCGTTCGGTTTGCACGCAGTCGATATGACACCGACAAGGCCACCTACCACGTCTCGGCCACGAATGACGCCGTGTCGGATGAAGACGGCCTCGATGCGGTCCGGCTTGAACAGATTTATCTTGAACGCTGGGCCGACGTGCCACAGGGGCTCGGTTTCACGGAGCCTGGCAGACAAATACTGCACTGCACGTTCGGTTCAACTTTGACCGATCCGGAACTAGGTCCGGCAGTGCGATCAGTGCTGGAATCTAACCCTGAGACTTACACGGAAGTTCTCGCGGATCACTTTTCCCGCCATCTGGAGGCGCTAGCTGCAGGTATGTGACACCCGACAAGATTGAGTCGCCGAGAAAGTGGACGTAGGTTGGCTTGATTGACAAATAGTGCTTGTCCTGCTTTTATTTTGGAAACGTAACCATCTCAACTGGAGCAGCGACATGGCAAAGAAGCGATCAGCAAACGGATTCAACATGGCAGCCGAGATCCGGAGCCTCCTTGAGGAGAGCCGGGATCTTTCCGGCAAGGAAGTGTACGCGGGGCTGAAAAAGAAGTTCCCTAAGCAAGATATCAACGAAAGCAGTTGCGGTGTCGCTTTCTCGGGAGCACGCAAGAAACTTGGCATCTCGGCCAAACGCGGCAAGAAACGGACGACGGCCAAGACGACCGTCCGCAAGATGAAGCCGACCGCTGCCGCGCAAGCTGTCGATTTGAACGCGCTGCAAGCCGCTGCGAAGTTCGTTTCGGAAGTGGGCGACGCCGAAAAGGGCATTGCGGCGATCCGACAATTGCGGTCCCTGCAGTTTCAGTAAACCGCTGTTAACGCCAGTTTGAAACCCTCTCCCCGGTGGGGGAGAGGGACAGCTTCAAAGCCTAAGGCAATTGAAGCAGGGTGAGGGTGGCCGATGCGCCGAAAAACAGCCCTCACCCCAACCCTCTCCCAGAGGGAGAGGGAGCTGGAAACCAGCGTTAGCGGATGTGCCAGTCTTCGGTCAGCGGTTTCGCTCCGTTCAATTCGCCGTAGCCGGCACCGGTTGTGCCGGGCGGGTTGTCGCCGACGTATCGTGGGTCGATCGGTTCGGCCGCAGGTTGCCAGCGAACGTCGCACGAGAGACGTACGCGCCCCTCGGGCGAGTGATTATCCAGTGTGCCATGCATGGTGATCATGTCGAAGACGATGGCATCGCCCGCTTGAAAGTCGGCGGTTAACAGCCGCGCGCTGCGCTGACGCGCGAATTCGATGGTGTCGTCGGTCATTTGCACTTGCGGCGACATGGCCGAGCTGTAATCGATTTCACGTATCGGATCGATCAGGTCGGCAAAACGATTCGAGCCTTCCAGTACGGCGAGTGGACCCTCCTCGACCGGAATGTCGCCCAGCGCCAGCCAGACGGTGAAGATACGTTTCGATCCGCGCGCGAAGAACGGCAGGTCGAAATGCAGGTGTGTCGAACGGCCGATGGGTCCCGGTCGCAGAAACATGAAGTCGTGCGGCCGGGCCGTCTCGCCAAGTATCTTGTCCATCAGTGCCGAGACTTGCTCTCCGTGGCTGACGTGGCGCAGCGCCTCACCGAGATTGACCGACCGCCAGAAGTCGCCCAAATCAGAAACCACTTCGCTGCGTTGGCTTGTGCCTGTGTACAAGCCGTCAACCGACGGCTGTTGGATTTCCCCCACATCGGCCAACCGCGCGAAAACTTCGGCGCGAGCCGCCATGATTTCGGTTCGATCAACGACTCCGCGCAGGAACAAATAGCCGTCATCGCCAATGCGTCGCTGTAGCTCATTCGCGTCGTCGGCGACGCCGGTACTGTCGCGAAGCGGACCAAGCACATCGTTGGGAACGGGACGCCCCTGCGCGATACATCGCGACATCGTTTGACTCCACTGTAATTCGACGGGAAAGGAACGCTCCGCTTCGGAAAGCCTGCGCGTCGCGGCTAACCGGGGGATCGTGGTTATCCGGTCGCCTGTGCTTCCATCGTCAACATCTGTTGTTTCAACTGGACGCCGCTGGGGGCTGAGAATCCGCCAAGTTTCGATCCGGCGGCGATAACCCGATGGCAGGGGATGATAATCGGCACGCGGTTCGACGCCATCACACTGCCGACAGCACGGGCCGCACGGGATGCTCCGGCCTTCTCGGCCAGCGCGCCGTAAGTCATCGTTTTTCCGAAGGGAATGTCGCGTGTGATTTCCAGCACATGCTGTTGAAAGGCCGTGCGCGGCGGTGATTCGAGTTGGCAGTCACGAAAATCGCTCGGTTCTCCCGCGGCATAACGTTCCAGCCGGCGACGGACGGTGGGGAACCAGTCCGACTCGTCCAAGGTCGGGCGTTCGTCGTCATCCTGGTTTGCAAGATGTTGGCCAATTGCGTCGCGGACTCCGTCACTGGTCACGTGGCCAATGGTCAGTCTGGCGATTTTTTCATCCCGTCCGAGTAGACCAAACCAACCAAAATCGGTAAGAAAGACCGACAGTTCAAGTTTTACACCGGTGACGCATCGGCTCCTCTCGATTTGTTGCCGAGATTCGGCGGAAGTAAGACTTTGACCCATTTCGGCTCTCCCGATAAGATGAAACATGGCTGGCCGACGCTGGATTTCGGCTGGCCCTTTCCTGATGTTAGACCAATTTGCTGATGGTCGGTTGGTTCTCTGGATTTTCCATCTGCCCGTAGCTTTCCGACCGAATTCATAAAATATCGTAAGAGGTAGCGTCCATGCACGAGTACGGCTCTCTTGCCGACGACTTTTACGTCAACATGAACCTGAACACCGAGATGAAGTTGCCCGACAGTCGGGAGACACTTCTCGACTTCTTCGAACGGGTTCAGAAGACGTATCCGTCGATGCGAAATTTCTTTACCCGCGAGAATGGCGATTTTGTGCTGGAAGAAGATAAAGAGCAAGGCCACCAGCGTTGGCTTTCGCTCGAATCGCGGCGGATTTGCAGTTGCTACATCAATCCGCCCAATTCCGATGTCGCCAACGAACAGCACCGGTTGATTCTACAGCTGGTTCCCTACATGCTCACCGTCAGTCCGCTCGATTGCGAAGCGCTCGATTACATGGTCGGCTTCGATTTTTCGTATCGCGGCAATCACGATGCACTGGTGGCCGAAGCGTTGGGGACCGGAACGGCGCTCGAAGCGTTGATCGACATGCCCGGTGCCAAGGTGCTGAATTATGAACCGTCGGTCACCATTAGTCTGGAAGACAACTGCCGCGTGCAGGCGCGGATTCTGATCGAAACCCGCACCAATGCCTATCAGGTGAGGCGGGATGAGTTTCCCGAGGAGCAGATCAGCGTCTTCTTCACGACCCGACAGTACGGCAGCCTGCAGGCGGACGATTCCTTCGAAGATGCACTTGCCCGTCTGCGCGAGCACTCGGACGAATTGATGGAATCGTACGTCATCGACAATGTGCTGCGGCCACTTGCCCACGCCATTGCCACCAAATAGTTCATTCACTGTACCTGCCCGCCGCGCAAGCAAGGGTCTTGGTCGTCAATCAAACACCGCACCAAGGAATCCACACCGTGTCTGCCACCCTCAGCCAGTTTGCCGAATCACTCTCCGTCGAAACCGCCTTTACCGTGCTGGCAATTGCCAAACAACTCAAGGCGGAAGGCAAAGACGTTGTCGAGTTGGAAATCGGCGACAGCCCGTTCGACAGCACATCTTCGGCCAAGTCGAGCGGTGTGGCGGCCATCGAGGGCAACCAATCGCACTACTGTCCGTCGCCAGGTATTCCCGAATTCCGAACGGCTGCCGCCCGCTTCGTGAACGACGAATTTCAGATTCCGGCCGAGGCAAACAATGTGGTCGCCGGTCCGGGAGCGAAGATATTCGAGCAGTTTTTCTGCGAGGCGTTTCTCAATCCGGGCGACGGCGTGCTGGTTTTCAGCCCGTACTTTCCCACTTATATTCCAAACATCGAACGACGCGGAGCACGCGCCGTCCTCACGCCGCTCAGGCAAGCGAATCAATTCCGCCCCGAGCCGGCCGCCATTGAAAAGTTTTTGGCTGACGACCCTTCGCCGAAAGCCATTTTCCTCAACTCGCCACAAAATCCCACTGGCGGTGTCACCACCGAACAGGATCTGCGCGACATCGCCGACATCATTCGTGGCCGCGACATTGCCGTCTTCAGCGATGAACCGTACTGCCATATGATCTGGCAGGGGCGACATCACAGTCTGCTGGCACAGCCCGGCATGATGGAGCAGTGCGTGGCCGCCTACACTTTCAGCAAATCGTACAGCATGAGCGGTTGGCGATTAGGGTTCGCCGTCTCCTCACCGCAAATCATCGATGCGATCGGCAAGATGATCAACACGTCACTCTCTTGCACGCCAACATTGGTGCAATTGGCCGGAGCGGCGGCATTGGAACGCGATCACGCCGAACGCGATCAGACGATGCAGAAGTTCAAGGAAAAGGTCGAGCTGCTGACGACCGGACTGAACCAGATCGATGGATTTCACGCACTCCCGCCGAGTGCCACGTTCTACGTCTTTCCCAATGTTGCGCCGGTTTGCAATCGGCTGGGAATCACCAGTCACGGTCTTGCCCTGTTTTTGCTGAACGCCGCCGACGATGACTTCGGCATCGCCTGTTTGGGTGGCGAATGTTTCGGCGAAGCCGGTCACGGTTTTCTGCGATTCAGTTGTGCTGAACCGAACGAGCGGCTGCAGCAGGCGCTCGACTTTATCCCCGTGGCCCTCTCACGCGAGGTTCGGATTGCCGGCTATCTCGAACAGAACCCCAACTTTCGACTGACAACACCGTATCCGCTCGATTCGTAAAAGCTGCGATGCAACGCATCGCTGACGTCTGCGACTCATTGAGTCGCAGCTGGGCAACCCATGTCCGAATCTCCCGAATCATCCACCGCTGCGAGAGTCCGCCGCTGGGTCACCGCTGCGCTTCTCGGGTATTGGTGCCTCATCTTCACGTTGACGCACATCCCCATCGTCCCCACCGGCTTGCCCACTCACTCCGACAAGGTGGCACATCTGCTGATGTACCTCGGCCTCGGGTTTCTGCTGGCGTGGTGGTTTTACAACGCAGGACGAGTCGGCGTGCGACTCTTTGTCACCGTGATTTTCGTCGCCGCAGTCTATGCCGCACTCGATGAGCTGTTGCAGAAACCGGTTGGTCGCACAGCCGACATCCGCGATTCGCTGGCCGACATCGCCGGCGCGATCCTTGGCTTCGCCTGTTTCCTGATCACCCGAGCCGTCATACAACGGCGACAGAAGAGATAGATTCTTGTACGCGCCAGTGGCACCCGACTCGTCAACCCGGAGCATCACGCTTTCATTGTCTCCGAGTCCGACTCAATGAGTTCGCGAAAATCAACCACACTCACCTCTCGCAGCGACCCAACAACCAGATCGGCCGCTCGTAACTCCTCCCGCGTTCGCCCCGTGCTTGCGATGCCGATGCATTTCATTCCCGCCGCGCGAGCCGCCGCGATGCCGACCGGTGCGTCTTCCACCACCACGCAGCGATTCGCCGAGACCCCCAACCGTTCGGCCGCAAGCTGAAACACCTGTGGATCCGGCTTGCCGCGATCTACGTCACTGCCGGTGATGGCCGCGGAGAAGAAGTCTACTGCTCCCAGTTTCTCAATCACCATCTGCACATTGTCCGCCGGCCCCGAGGAACCAACCGCCAAAGCGAAATCGGCCGCATGCAGCGCCGAGAGCAAATCGAATGCGCCGTCCATCGTGGGGAAATCGCATTCGATCAAGTCGCGAAAAATCACCTCTTTCCGTTCGGCCAGTTCGCGAATTCGTTCACCGGTCAGATTCGCCTCTTTCGCCAGCCATTGCTCGGCCAGCACTTCCGGGCTGGTTCGTCCAAAACCCGCCACAAACTCCAATTGCGAATACTCAACGCCATTTTCCGCCGCGAGCACCCGCCAACTTTCAAAATGCGCCGCATACGAATCAATCAGCACACCATCCATGTCAAAAATCACAGCAATCCGTTTTGGCATCAGTGTGTGGTCTCCGGAAAAACGAGGGTGTTGAGTGATTGATGTCGCAACGAACAAGGGGCCGCAGCTTTAGGCGTCCGACTCGCGGTTGCTTTGCTCGCGACGATCACGGTGAGATCGACGAGGTGTGCCAGCGTGCCGCTCACGAAGCGCTTCGCGACAGTTGGCACACCGTTTTGCCGTAGAGTAGATTTGGCCCTTGGCAGTCTCAAACCACCATTTCTGATCCTCTGCCGTCCAGACCGCTTCGTCGCCGCAATCTACGCAAGTGAATTCTGTGTCTTCGTAGAAAAGTGGCCCACCGATGGCCGCCGTGTGCGCCGCTTGTTTTGAGATATCTGCGGAGATGCGCCCCCGAGGTTTCTCTGCCCGTGCAGCAGCGTCCCGAGCGGCATCCTCTTCTTCTCGTTGGTAGCGTGGTTTTTGGCGGGCCATAGCGGGAAACATTCAAAGTGGAATTGGAATGGGACGAAGGCAGCATGTCGAATTAGTGGCAGTCGCCTGAACATTGTTGCACAAATCACCTGTGATTCCAGCAAAAAACCGAACAATGCCAAACCTGTCGCTGCCCTCACCCGGCCAAAACCACCATCCAAAACCCGCCTGTTTCAACCGAAATCCGTTGTCCCTTGAAAGTTTCGTGCCAGACCGCAATAATTCCGGTTCGTTTCGGAGCCGGTATGTGATCGGGTAGCCACCGTGGTTGGCCGCGTCATACGGGACGGTTCCGCTCTGTGGATGGACCATAGAGACCACAAGCGATAATTTCGAGAGGACGAAAGGTTCCTATAGTATGTCGGCGTTGAACAGACGAGATATCAAGCGGTTGCGGCGGAAGCGGTCGCGGCTGAAGAAGAAACTTCGTTGTCGTTTTTGTCCGGACGGGTGCGATCACTCACCCCGGCCGATCTACGTCGATTTCAAGGACATGCGCACCTTGCGAACGATGGTCAATCGGGAAGGTCACATCCTGTCGCGGCGTCGCACGGGGAACTGTGCCAAATACCAAAGGGCCGTGCGTCAGGCCGTGCTGCGAGCGCGGTTTATCGGACTGCTCGCATACGTTGCCGAGGATTAAGCCGGTCGGTCGAACGGACTCGGCAGAAATCGCTGAATTCATCGCGGCTCGAATGTCTGTGAATCGAACATTCATAGTTTTTCGCGTGTGCCACCAGCCGGTTGATGGTGCGCCGAAAGTCAGACGCACTCGTCGCCAGTTCTTAACGAGGAATAGCCCCCGTGACTGTTGCTGAAACCATTAATGTCAGTCAGGTGTTGCTCGAATCTCCGTCATTCGGCGCGACCGAAATCGGACAGCTTGAAGAGGCAATCGCCGCCTCGCAATGCGGCGAAGTGATGCAGTTTCAGCGCGAACTGCAATTGAAGGTCGATCAAGGCTCCGCTTCAGAACGAGACCTGCTGGCTGCGGGAATAACGGCCTACCTGCTGGCGAACCACGCCGATGCCGACAGGTACCTGTCGAAAATCAGCGGAAACGGACTGGCCGACTTTTACCGCGCTCAGTCGCTGCTGGCATTAGGTCAACATCAAGCGGCTGCCGATGCCTACGCCTCGGCAGGCACCAACGGTTACGACGCCGTGCAGTGTGCGCTCTGCCGCGCCGGTGCGATTCGGTTATCGGGCGACACTGACGCTGCAGACGAATTGCTGGCGGCATCGTCTCGCGAAGGCGCAACGCGTGCCGAATACTCCTACCAGAAGGGGTGCATTCTGGCCGACCGTGGCGATGCCTTCGGTGCCATCGAATACTTCGAGCGAGCCGTCGATATGGACCCGCATCATGGCGGCGCCTTGTTCCGGCTGGCGGGTGAAAACAACCTGTTGGGCAACGACGCCGACGCGATCACGCTTTACGAACGGTCACTCTCGCGACCGCCGCTGTTCAAGGGCGCATTGATCAATTTGGGATTGCTGTACGAAGACAGCGAGAGTTACTCGGCGGCGGCCTTCTGTTTTCGCCGCGTACTCGAAGTCTTTCCAAACGATGAACGGGCGCAGCTTTATCTGAAAGACATCGAAGCGTCGAGCGACATGTATTACGACGAAGACGCCGACCGCGCTCGTCGCGAACTCGACCAGGTGCTGCGGATTCCGATCACCGATTTCGAACTGTCGGCCAGAAGCCGCAATTGTTTGGAGAGCGCAGGAATTCATACCCTGGGAGACCTGACCAACGTCAGCGAACAGGAATTGCTCGGCGGCAAGAACTTCGGCGAAACGTCGCTTACCGAAATTCGCGAGATTCTGGAGCCACGCGGACTGCGAATCGGCCAGTCGGTCGAAGAACAACGCAAGCCAGCCCCGGCATACGATCTGGAAGAGTTGTCGCCGCAGGAACGGGCGCTTCTCGAAAAACCGGTCACCGAACTCGGCCTGTCGGTTCGGGCACGAAAGTGTCTGTCGCGACTGGGAATCGTACTGGTGGGCGAATTGGTATCGCGGACGGCCGACGAGTTGACGTCGGTTCGCAACTTCGGCGTAACGTCGCTGAACGAAATCCGCGCCAAACTGACCGACTTCGACCTCAAGTTGCGTAACGACTAATCGGCGGACCGTGGCTCCGCACTTCGCCCAAATACCAGCCCGTCGCGCAAGCAAGGGGATTCCGGTCACAACGACTGTTGAAACCCTTGCTTGCGCAGCGGGCTCGTTTCATGTCGTTCTGCTGGTGGCGTCGATCACTTTTCTCCGCTACGATCGAAGCACGTTCGACGTTCTCGCGACTTTGAGTCACAACATTAGGAAGCAAATACGATATGACCGATGAACTCTTTTCCGTCGATGGGCAGGTGGTGCTGGTCTCAGGCGGTAGCCGTGGAATTGGCCGCGCATTGGCTGCTGGTTTTGTTGCGCGCAACGCTCAGGTGATCATCACGGGCCGCGATGAAGAGGCCTTATGCAAGACCGCCGAGGAAATTTCTACGGCCGACAACAAAGCCCTGCCCATCGTCTGCGACGTTTCGCAGCCGGAATCTGTTGATCAACTCGTTAAGACCGTTGTTGCCGAGTACGGACAGATCGACTCGCTGCTCAACGTGGCGGGCGTCAATAAGCGACAGCCGGTCGAGAACTTCACGCTGGAAGAATACGATTTCATTTTGGATATCAATCTCCGTGGGGCGTTCTATCTCGCGCAACAAGTTGGCAAGCAGATGATCGGCCAAAAGAGCGGCACGATTATCAACATCGATTCGCTGAATACAGACTCACCGCTAAAGGGGGTTCTGCCGTACGCCATGAGTAAAGGCGGCCTGAACATCATGACCCGCGGCATGGCAACTGAATGGGGGCAACATGGTGTGCGGGTGAACTCGATTGCCCCCGGTTTTGTTCTCACCGATCTGACCCGCAAACTCTGGTCAGACCCGAAAATGAATGCCTGGGGTTGCAGTAACACGCCGTTGGAGCGATTGGGCGAAGTCGAAGACATGGTCGGCACCGCAGTCTTCCTCGCGTCGCCGGCGTCGGCCTTTTTGACCGGACAGATCCTCTACGTCGATGGCGGCTTCACCGCCGGGACTTCGTGGCCGATCGACATGTAACCGCCGCTCGATGTGGCGCGCTGACAAAGCCCACCGGTCGCGCCCGGTGGGATGCTCAATACGATCAACGTTTCCAAAACGATGATGGCAGTCAAAACGCAAATCGCCGAGAATCTGAGTCGCGTGCGGGAGCGCATCGCGGCAGCCTGCGGGCGTGCCGATCGAGATCCCGCGTCCGTCCGGCTCGTGGCCGTCACCAAGTATGCCGAACTCGAATGGGTGTGCGCTCTGGTGGAGCAGGGCGTGACCGAGTTGGGCGAAAGCCGCCCGCAGCAACTTGTCGAGCGCGCGTCAGAATTCGGCCCCACGGTCGACTGGCATCTCATCGGCCATCTCCAACGGAACAAAGCGAGGCGCGCGTTACCGTTGGTGTCGCTGATTCATTCGGTCGATACGTTTCGCTTGCTATCGACTTTGGATCGGCTGGCTGTTGAACTCGACCTCCAGCCGCGCGTCTTACTGGAGGTGAACGCATCCGGTGAGTCACAAAAACACGGCTTCCTGCCGGACGAGTTGGCGAGCGGCTGGAATCAATGTCTGAAATGTGAACGCGTACAAGTCGTCGGGTTGATGGGGATGGCGGCCCGGGTTGGCGATGTCGAGGAGGCACGACCGGCATTTCGTCAACTTCGGGAACTGCTCGACCGACTTCGCTTACTGTCCCCCGTGATGCAATTGCCCGAACTCTCGATGGGAATGAGCGGCGACTTCGAAATCGCAATCGAAGAAGGGGCAACCATCATCCGCGTTGGCAGCGGACTGTATGAAGGCCTGTCGCGATGATCGAGCTGGAAGCGGTTGCTGATGGCGTCATCCTCCCGCTGCAGGCTCAGCCGAAAGCGAGAAAGAACGGCATCATCGGTCTGCATGCCGGCCGTCTGAAAGTGGCGGTCACCGCAGCCCCGGAAAACGGAAAAGCGAACAAGGCGATTATCAAAGTACTTGCCGACGCGTTGGGCGTCAGGAAATCGCAACTGAGCATCGTGGCCGGCGAGACATCACCCCGCAAAAAGTGCCATGTGAGTGGAATCTCTCTCGACGAACTGCACCGGCGCATTGCGGCATGCGTTGAAAGTGGTGGGGAATAGCCACCGCATGCGTTCTCATTCCACGCGTGACCCTGTGGCGACGCGTTCCCGCAGGGGGGACAAAGAGAAGCCGTCGTTTGCGTTTTTGCGTTATCGACATTATGTTGCCGATGATGCAAGCGATTCCCTGAACGAGGAATGACTGTATGGAGTTTCTGCGAAAAGTTGGCTGGCTGAATCTGCTGCTGGTCTTCGTACCGATCGCTATTGTTCTCAAGTATTCTGGCGCTCCACAAACGTATGTCTTCGGCGCATCGGCGATGGCCATTATTCCGCTGGCTGGATTAATGGGCCGCGGCACGGAAATCCTGGCCGACCGCTTGGGGCCGGGCATTGGCGGGCTGCTTAACGCGTCGTTTGGAAATGCTGCCGAACTGATCATCGCGCTGTTCGCTCTCCATAAAGGGCTGATCAACGTGGTGAAGGCGTCGATTACCGGCAGTATCATCGGCAACATCCTGTTGGTGATGGGGGCGAGTCTGTTTGCCGGCGGCCTGCGATACAAACGGCAAACCTTTAACGTGACGGCGGCCGGCATGTCGGCGACGCTGTTGGCCTTGGCGGCTATCGGTTTGCTCGTCCCGGCAATTTTTCACGCAAGCGTCGTCGTCGATGCGCAGTCGGCGATGCAACGAGGACTGGAGTTTCCCGCTGACGCACACGAGCAGGAACTCAGCCTGGAAATTGCCGTCGTGCTGTTTTCAGTTTACATCCTGACGCTGTTGTTCAGCCTGAAAACGCACAAACACTTGTACGACGATGAATCGACCGATGAAGCAGACGAGATTCCCCCTCCGCCACCACCAGAAGTGCATGCGGGACCGCACTGGTCGCCAAAAGTTGCGCTGAGTGTTCTGCTCGGCGCGACAACCGTGGTTGCGTTGATGAGCGAGATTCTCGTCGGTGCGATCGAAGAGACCAGTCGGCAGTTGGGGTGGAGCGAAATGTTTGTGGGTGTGATTGTCGTTGCCATCGTCGGCAACGCGGCCGAACACTCCACCGCGATTCTGGTGGCGATGAAGAACCGCATGGGCCTCAGCATTCAAATTGCCGTCGGCTCGGCTTTGCAGATTGCGCTGTTCGTAGCGCCGGTACTCGTCTTCATGAGTTATCTTCCGGGCTTCAAGGAACTGAATTTAATGTTCAGCATGCTCGAAGTGGTTGCCATTGCGGTTTCGGTAATGATTGTCGGCCTGGTTGCCTACGACGGCGAATCGAACTGGCTGGAAGGCCTGCTGCTGCTGGCCGTCTACGTCATCCTGGGCATTGCGTTTTACCATCTGCCCGAGGCGAAAGAAGCCGTCGAAACTTCGGGACTGCCAGCGAGCGTTTTCGATGCGTTGGGAAGAATCGTTTGATTGTTCGACATTCGATATTCAATTCGACAAAGGAAAACGCCCGGCCTCTCACGTGAGAAGCCGGGCGCGAATTCTTTTGTCTTGTTGCGACGAGTTGCCGACCGTTATCGGCCGGCCGCCATCGATTCCGGTTCGTCTTCGAAACCCCAGTCGATTTCTTCGCTCCATTCCGGCTCGCTTTGTACAACGAGTGAAGCCCGCTCTTCTCGCATCAATTTGTAACAGTCGCCATCGACCCAATCGAAGAACTGGCGGAACCAGAGCATGTTCTTCACGTGTTCCTGCGGTGAGTAAAGGCGAATGGATGTTCCCTGCTCGTGCCAGTCGAACAGCATGCCGAAGAACCCGCTGGGAATGTATTTGACGTACGTTAAATCGACGCCGATGAGTCGCTTGCCTTCAGTAGCGATCAGTCGATTCAACGTCTCGCGTAACAGAGCCAGATCGGCTCCGTCCCAAATCTCGACTTCGCCCAAATCGAGCGCCCAATAGCCATTCCGCTGGTGGATCGTCATCCGGTTTTTTTTTGACGCCATGCTACCCGTTCCTTTGCTGGAGTCTCATCGATGGAATGTGGGGCGATTGGTCACATTCGTGGCCTGCTTCGCCGCCCCGCGTTGTCCCTTGCACATCGTTGGACCAATTAAGCAAAGACGAGACCAACCGGCCGATGAAGCAGGAAAGATGACGTGGTGGCGTCGCAACGTAGGTTGTAGTAACGGTTTGCGGTTGTCTCGCCGCAAGTCAGTCCGCAGACGGATTGGTGGTTGCGTGTAATAATTGCAACATTTCGGATGTCATGTTGATTTCACGCCTCATCCAAAACCACATGAAAGCGGCAACTCATGGCACACCCGGTTTCCTCTTTTCCCGTTTTGCGTCATCCGCCATACTCTGTCTCGCGTTTTGCAATCGTTCGGATTCTCAAAAGGTTGTTTGAGTGGAAAAAGCAGCGACCTACGTGTTCGCCGGCGGAGCCAGCGGCGGGCATCTGTTCCCGGGGCTGGCCGTCGCCGAAGAATTGCGCGCTCGACAGCAACGAATCAAGATCGTTTTCATCGGCTCCGAGCGCGGTATCGAACGCGAGATCGTGCGCGAGCACAACTGTCAGCACGAACCGTTGCCGGTCGAACCTTCGACAATGTTTCGCCGGAATCCCGTGCGGTTTCTGTGGCGAAACTGGCAGGCCCGCAACCGGGCGGCGACACTGCTCGATGAATTGCAGCCGGCGGCCGTCATCGGCTTGGGAGGCTTCGCCAGCGTGCCGGTGGTCATGGCGGCAAGTTCCCGCAACATCCCAACGGCCTTGCTCGAACAGAATATCGTCTCCGGCCGCGCCACCCGCTGGCTCAGCAGCCGCGCGTCGATGATTTGTCACTCCTTTGACAAGACCTACGGGCGGCTTGCGTCGGGGACCGCCACGTTTGTCACCGGCAATCCCGTTGGGAAGCAGATTGCCGATCTTCGCCATCGATCACAAGCAACAGCCCGGCACGCTGCTCCCACTCTGCTAATTCTCGGCGGCAGCCAGGGCGCAACCGCCGTCAACAAGATGGCGTTCGGCGCCATCGAAAGACTGCATCAACCGGTGTTGGGTGCCACTGGCGTGTCGCCAGTGAGAATCAGCGATTGGACGATCATGCACCAAACCGGCGCGGCACAGCATGATGAAATCGCCCGTTGCTATGCCGAGTTGGGATTGCAGGCGGAAACCGCCCCGTTCTTCACCGACATGCCCAGACGTTACGCGCAGGCAACGGTGGCGATTACACGTGGAGGCGCAACATCGCTGGCCGAACTCGCCGTCGTCGGTGTGCCGGCGATTATCGTGCCGTATCCTGATTCAATAGGTGATCACCAAAGACTCAACGCCCGATTCTACGAGGAGAACGGCGCCGCCAGAGTTGTTGAACAGCGCGGCGATTCCGTCGCTGAAATGACCGATGCCATCGCCGAGTTGGCGACCGATCCACTCCGCCTCCGCGCAATGGCCGATGCCATGCACGCACTGGGCAAGCCGGACGCGGCCGCAGACGTTGCCGAACAGCTACTGCATTTAACCGGCGGCCAGCAAGTTCAACGACGCCGATCGGCGTAAGGATGTTCGTCGCTACGAGTCGCGAAGCAAAGTCCGCCGACGGCGTCGCCGATGCGAGCGGGAGATTGTCCGTTCGCCGTCTTCCGCTTCAACAAAGAATGAACCGGCCAGCAGTCGGTAGAACAACAGTAACACAAACGCACCTGCAGTTCCGGCAGCGAAACCCATCGGGCTGATGGGAGTGACTTTCGCCCCTTCGTAGAAGAAGAACAGAGTGCCGCAACCGATCACGCAGCCGGCAATTCCCATCAGCAGCGTTGCGATGGCACCCCCGGGATCGCGTCCGGGCATAATTGCCTTGGCGGCTAACCCAACCAGAGTGCCGAATCCGACCCACACCAGAAACTCATTGCAGCTTTGCTCAATGAGCGGTCCCCAACTTCCGTCCGGCATGTGCGGTTCCCTCCTGTGCGGCGATAAAGCGGTATCGTCGTTATCGTCAGAACGATCGGCAAAATGTGAATCGAATTCCCAATCCATCGCTGACGGGCGTTCATTTCTTGCCGCGAAGCACTCCTGCCAATGCCGCGTTTGCAGCGTGATAGCCGCACATTCCATGCACGCCACCGCCGGGAGGCGTCGAAGCAGAACACAGAAAAATGTGTCGAGCCGGCGTGGTATACGGATTCCAGCGAGCCGTGGGACGGGTGAACAATTGCCGCAGATCCATCACGCCGCCGGTGATATCGCCGCCAATATAATTGGCGTTGTTCTGTTCAAAATTAGCCGGTGTGGTGACGTGTCGGGCGAGAATCAGGTCGCGAAAACCTGGGGCGAACCGTTCCATCTGCGATTCAATCCGCTCGGTCATGTCTTCGGTCGATCCATTGGGCACGTGGCAATAACCCCAGCCGGTCTGTTTGCCGACCGGTGCGCGGGTGGGATCGAACAGGCTTTGCTGTGCAACCAGCAGAAACGGCCGATCGGCACAGCGGCCTTCCCACGGGGCGCGTTCGGCCGCTGCGACTTCATCCAACGTACCTCCCACGTGAACCGTGCCGGCCCGTGCGCACTCGTGCGACTTCCACGGAATTGGCCCGTCCAATGCCCAATCGAGTTTGAACACGCCGGGACCGTGACGATATTTCTGCAGTTTCTTGCGGAAACCGACGGGTAACGATTCTCCTGCGATGGCAGAGAGATTTCGTGGCGAGACGTCGAACAGGTATGCGTCGGCCGTCGGCAATTCGTCAATTGCCGTCACGCGTCGATTGACGATGGTCTCGCCGCCCAATGTTTTCAGGTAACGCGCCATCGCGTTGGCGATTTGTTGGGAACCACCTTTCGCCACCGGCCAACCGTCGCCGTGTGCGGTGATCCCGAGCATCAGACCGACGGCCGCGGTGAGATGATCTTCCAATGGCAACACGGAGTGCGCCGCCATGCCCATGAATAAACCTTGGGCCCGGTCGTCGCGAAACCGGCTTCGCGATAATCCGCACGCCGAACGTACGGCTCGTAAACCGAATTGCGTCATCAACCACGGATTGCGCGGTGGCCGCAGCGGCCCCAGATTTTGCGTCAACAACTTGTCGCGGCCAGCGACCAGCGGGGCGAACAGTTTGCGATACGCATCGCCGTCGCGGCCGAGTTTCTCGCACGTCGCCTCCAACGACCGTTCGGCGACCGCTGCGTCGCCGTCATCCAGTGCGTGGGCCAGCGGGGCGTCGGGGTGAATCCATTCCAACCCGTGTTCATCCAACGGCAGACTCTTAAAGAAGGGGGAAGCGACACCCAGCGCGTGAATGGCCGAGCAGACATCGTGCACGAACCCGGGCAACGTCAATTCCGCCGACCGCATCCCCCCGCCGATCGTCTCGGCCGCCTCCACCACCAACACACTCCGCCCGGCCCGCGCGACCGTAATCGCCGCCGCCAACCCATTCGGCCCCGAGCCGACAACAACGGCATCGTACCGCTGTTCCGTAGGTTCGGAGATGAATTCGAGAGGATCGGGCATTGTCGTAGGTTGGTCCCATCACCGTAGGTCCGGCTGTGCCGGACGGAAGGCCGTTTGATTGTCGATCGCGCATCGGCGTCCGGCACAGCCGGACCTACGACACTTTTGTGAAATTAGTGAATTTTAGCGGCGATTAGTGTTCCAGTCGTTGATTTCTTTTTCGTCTTTGAAGGGGCAACTAGCTCGTGCGTTCAACGTATGTTGTGTGACAATATCTACAAAGCCAACGCATCCCAGATTGGAAAGCTGAGTCACCGGCTGAAATCGCGATGATGCAAACGATACAGTGAGTGTGGTTATCGGCTTGGCTGTACGGTGCAGGGTGCCACACGCAGTCCCGCGCTTCTTCAACGTTGTCCTCGAAGAGTGTTCGTTCTATTCGTGCACCATTTACGTCGATGAATTCGTAGCTTGGTCCGTTGCACACAATGTCATTCCTCGCTCAGGCCCAACTGGCATTCAGCGAAGTTCAGTAAGTTTGTGTTCGATGCCGACAGATCTGTCCCTACTTTGCGGCAATTACTCCACGCACCGCCTCCACCAATTCCCCCTCCCCCACCGTCTGCTGTTCCCCCTTCGTCAAGTCCTTCACCTGCCACTGGCCGGTGGCGAATTCGTCGGCGCCGGCGATGATGGCTAGTCGAAAACCTTTGCGGTCGGCGTATTTTAGTTGCTTCTTGATCGGTTTCGCTTCGGGGTAGACTTCGGTTGCGATGCCGGCGGCTCGTAGTTCGCGGGCGATGCGCAGGTAGTCGCCGGTGTGGGTGGCGTCGAAATGGACGATCAGGACCGGGGCCGGGGTTGTGCTTTTGTCACAGAGGCCGAGTTCTTCCATTGCTGCCAATAAACGGTCGAGACCGAGGCTGGCCCCGACACCGGGCAGCGATTGTTTGGTGAACAGACCGGCCAGGTTGTCGTAGCGGCCGCCCGAGCAGACGCTGCCGATGCCCGGCAATTGTGTGAGAAACGTTTCGTAGATGGTGCCGGTGTAATAATCGAGTCCGCGGGCGATCGAGACGTCGAGTTCGACCCGCTCCGCCGGAATGCCCACCGTGCGGCAGGCTTCGATGAGTTCACGCAGACAGGCAACGCCCGACAGTCCCTGTTCGTTGCTGGCGAGTTGGGTTTCGAGTCGCGCGAGAATATCCTCAGCACTGTCGCCGGTCGTTTCGGCTAACTGCAAGACGCTTTCCGCCTGTTCGGCCGTCGCGCCGACCTGTTCAGTCATTTCGGCGATGACCTTGTCGCGACCGATCTTGGCGAGCTTGTCGAGTGCGCGAAGTACGCCGGTCGATTGTTCGGTCAGGCCGATTTGTTCCAACAGCCCGTTGAGTACGCGGCGGTGATTCACGCGGATGACGAAGTCGTCGAAGCCGATGTTTTGCATCAGGTCGTGAATGACCAGCAGCGTTTCGATGTCGGCCGTGTTGGAGTTGGTGCCGATGGTGTCGAAATCGCATTGCATGAATTCGCGATAACGCCCCTTCTGTGGTTTTTCCGCCCGCCAGACAGTGCCAATGTGATACCGCTTGAACGGCGTTCCCAAATCGTTGAGGTGCTGGGCGGCGAAGCGGGCGAAGGGAATGGTCAGGTCGAAACGCATCGAGACGTCGCGTTTGCCCTGATCGGTGAAGCGGAACATCTGCTTGTCGGTTTCGTCGCTTCCCTTGCCGAGCAGGATTTCGGAGTATTCCAGCGCCGGCGTATCGATGGGGCTGAATCCGTAACTGCGGTACGTTTGCCGTGCGGTTTCGATGAGTTGCTCGCGTGCCATCATCGGCCCGGGGAGATAGTCGCGAAAACCCTTGAGCGTGACGGGTTTGATCAGTTTGTCGGTCACTCGGAATGTCCGTTAATGGCTGAGGCTGGTCATACAGTGGTGTGAAACATTTGCATTAGGATAGGAGTCGGAAGCAGTCAGTGGAAGTGAGTGGCGCGACCACGACGCGGAGCGTCGAAGACTTGCGTTCCCACGCAGAGCGTGGGAACGAGAACCGCCGCTTAGCGGCGGGGCAACGCCCCGCGTGCGATCTATCTTTCAAACGTCGATTTCCGTCGCAGGATGTGATGGTAATTCTGTGCAAATCGATGGGACTCATCGCGGACGTATTGTAACAGCCGCAATCCGTAGCTGTGTTTGCTCAATCGACGCGGTTCGGCTTCGCCGGGGACGTAGACTTCTTCGTCCCGTTTGGCGAGCGAAAGTGTGAGCGGCGGGCTGACGCCGACGGCTTCCATTGCAGCCAATGCGGCGTTCAGTTGTCCTTTGCCACCATCAATCAGCAGGATGTCGGGCAGTGTTTCGCCTTCTTTGTCGAGCCGCCGCAATCGCCGGCTGACGACTTCGCGGATCGAGGCATAGTCATCGACACCCTCGACGGTGCGGATTTTGAACCGTTTGTATCCATGCTTAAACGGCAAACCGTCGATGAATTGCACGAGGCTGGCGACGGTTTGCCCGCCCTGCAAATGGGCGATATCGACGCCCTCGATACGGCGGGGCAGTTCGGGCAGTTTGAAAACCTGTTTCAGACCGGCCATGCCGCGTTTGGGGTCGATGTAAAACACTTCCGGCTGGGCGTGTTCTTCCAGGTCACCCCGAAGATTGAGGTTTTCGAGCAGTTGTATTTCGTCGCGCAGGCGAGCCGCCTTTTCAAATTTCAATTCGGCCGAGGCTTGCTGCATGTCCTTTTGCATCTGCTTGAGCAGCCGGGATTTGTTTCCATCCAGAAACATCCGCAGGCGGGCGATGTCGCGGCGGTATTCTTCGCGGCCAATCCGCAGGTTACACGGAGCCGTGCATTGGTTGATGCTGGCCAGCAGGCAAGGACGGAACCAATTCCAACGCTCATCACCATCTTCGATGTCGAGCGAACAGGTACGGAACTTGAAAATCTTCTGCAAGACGGCAATCGCGCCACGCAGTTGTTTCGCGTTAGTGAACGGTCCGTAGAGTTTGGTGCCGCGTGACTGTGGCATGCGCGTGAATTCGACGCGGGGAAAGTCTTCGCGGATGAAGATTTCCAGATAGGGGAACGTTTTGTCGTCTTTGAGATCCTGGTTGAATCGCGGCTGAGTGTCCTTGATGAGCCGTGCTTCCAGCAGCATCGCATCGACTTCGCTGTCGGTATCGAGATACTCGACGCTGGCGATCGTCTTCACCAATTCGGCCGTGCGGCGGTCATCGGCCGCAGCTTGGGTGAAGTAATTCGACACGCGGCTGCGCAGGTTGACCGCCTTACCGATGTAGATCACCCGCCCCAAGGAGTCTTTCATCAAATAGACGCCGGGCGTGGTGGGAAACTCGCGCACCGCGTCACGGGGAGAGTTTTCGGAAGAGGAATCATCAGCCATGTGGCGACACGCGATAGCGGCGAAATGAATTCACAAGCGGCATTGCTGTATTGTAGAGTCCGCTTCAATCCTGTGAAGGCTATGTTGCGAGCAGTAGCTGCGATGCGATGCACGGCTGTCTGCGAGCCGTTGGCTCGCAACTGGCTGTGTTACGCATTCCGTTCCAACATTTGCCGCACCACTTCCTGCAGGCTGTTGGTTTCTTCGAAGATTGCCAACTGTTGGGCGGCGCCGGTTGTGGAAGGGAGTTTGGTGGCCGACTTCAATTCATCGACGCAGCCGAGTTTTTTCGCTCGCGGCAGGAGTAACGCGATCATTGAATCGACCGTTTCCTGCACCGAATACTGCTTGTAGTTGTCGCTATCGACGAGCCGTGCTTCGCCGCCGAAGCGTGTCGCTCGCCATTTGTTCTGTTCCACCATCATGGGATGGTAACCGGAGAGGAACGTGCCTTCGTCAATTTCCTCGGAGATTTCCTGAACCAGACACTGAACCAGCGCAGTGATGGCGAGCACCTGTTCGAGGTTGGCAGGCATGTCGCACATGCGGATTTCGACGGTGCCAAAATTATGGTGCGGTCGAATGTCCCACCACAGCTCGCGAATACTGTTAATGAAACCGGTATCGACCAGGTGATTCACCAGCCAGATGTATTCGCTCCAGTTGCGCATCTGGTGCGGCAAGCCGGCGGTCGGCAGACCTTCCATGACCTTAGATCGGTTGGAATGCACGCCGGTTTTTCGGTTCTCCCAGAAGGGAGAATTGCACGACAGCGCCAGCAGCAGCGGCAGATGTCGCATCATGCGGTCGCAAACCATTACCGCTTTGTCGCCTGTATCGACACCAATATGAACGTGCAGGCCGAAGGTCACCAGTCGGCGGGCAATGTCCTGCATCAACTCCACCAACCGGTAGTAGCGGTCGTTGACGGTGATCTTCTGATCGCGCCACGACGAAAACGGATGGGTGGCGGCCCAGAAAAGTTTGAGGTCCAATGGAGTTGTTATCTTCTCGAGTGCGATGAGCTTTCCGGACAGGTCGTCGGCGACTTCGCGGACGGTGTTGCAGACGCCCGTGTTGATCTCAAGATAGCTCTGCATCAACTCCGGCTTGATGCAGTCGGTCAGATGTGCCGGAATTCCTTCGAGAACTTGCTCGATGGAATTCGATAACGCCAGCGTCTCAGCATCGACCAGCTGCAATTCCAGTTCAACACCAATGGTCGGCGAGTCGTTTCGCGTGAATTGCAAGGTTGTCATGCTGATTCCTTCGCAGCGTTGGCCTGAATATCGGCCGACAGAACAAGAGCAGTGCGCAGGAGAATCCGCGCGCCGAATCCAATGGCCCGTTCATCAATATCGAACAGTGATGAATGCAGAAACGTCGATTCGGTTCCGGAGATTCCACAGCCCAGCCGCAGTAAGGCTCCCGGCGCGTGATCCAGATAGACGGAGAAATCCTCGCCGCCCATGCTCGGCTGATCGATGATTTCCGTGTTTTCCGGTCCGAGGACGCGACTGGCAGATTGCTCTAAGGCCGCGGTGATTCGCGGATGATTGACGACTGCCTTGAGCGGCTGCCGAAACCGGAGTCGTACCTTTGCGCCGCTTGTTTGCTCGACTCCGGTGCAAATGTCTTGCAAGCGAGCCTTGAGAACGTCGCGGGTTTTGGAATCTGTCGTTCGCAAAGTTCCGGACAACTCCACTCGCTCGGGAATCACGTTCGGGGCGTAACCGCCGCTGATCTTGCCGATGGTGACGACGGCGGCGCTGCGGGAATCAACCGTGCGGGGCAGGAACTCGTACAGTGTGCTGACGAGGTGTGCGGCGGCCGCAATTGGATCGACCGAGTGATGAGGCCGGGCGGCATGTCCGCCGTGACCATTGATCTCGATTTCGATTTCGTCGCAATTGGCTGTTAATGCGCCGTACCGAATGCCGACGGTTCCAGCGGTCCGTTCCGGATCGACGTGCATTCCGAGAACTGCATCAACATTTTCCATCGCCCCCTGGCTGACGAGCCACTCGGCACCGTGCGATGTTTCTTCGGCCGGCTGAAACAGAAATCGCAGTCGAACTCCGTCATCGTCTGCCAACTCCCCGGGCTGTGAATTGATTGCCGACATGGCCAGCGCCGCACCGAGCAGCACGGAAGTGTGTGCGTCGTGTCCGCAAGCATGTGCCACGCCGGGAATCCGCGACGCGTATTCGACCTGTTTTTCGTCCGGCATCCGCAACGCGTCGAGGTCACAACGCATCGCGATCAACGGAGCATTGGCGGCGGGCTTTCCAATCGTCAGGTCGGCAACGACTCCCACACGATTGCCAATGTCGCTGCGGGCAATCCAGGCATCAACTCCCGCCTGCTGAATTCGCTTCGTGACAAACTTCGAGGTCTCAATTTCCTCGCCGCTTGGTTCGGGGTGGGCGTGGAGATGTCGCCGAATGCGAATCAGTTCCGGTTCCAGCTGCGCGAGTTCTTCGTCAAGCCGCCGCTCCCACGGCTGCAGCCGTCTCCAAATATCTTCGGAGAAGTGCTTGGAACCCGCTTGATGCATCATCTTCATCTCGCCATCTTCTAAAATCCGAAGACGATCGATTGCCGTCTACTGCGTCATTGTTGCAGGGCGAGGCAACTGCGACAAGCGGGGAAAGCGAGTCGCTTGTTTGGTGGGGGCGAAGTGGGAAGGCTGTTGCGGGTGGTCGATTGCATTTGCAAGAAGACGTGCCGGGGCGATGCGGCGAAGTCGCTACATCACCCCGAGTGTTCCCCGTGCGAACCTCTACCATTTCCAGTCTGAAACACCTTTGAGATTCTGAATCGCCCAGTCGGGCCAGCCACCACCGTGTAGTTCGATGACGATTTCGGCCACCATTTTGAAGGTGTCGTGATACGACTCGTTGTCGAGGCCGGCAACGTGTCCTGCCAGCAGGATGTTTTCCAGTTCCAGAAGCGGACTGGTGAGCGGAAGCGGTTCTTCCTCAAACACGTCCAGTCCGGCGGCCCGAAGTCGCCCCGATTTGAGCGCGTCGTACAGTGCGCTTTCATCGATCAGCGAGCCACGGGCGGTGTTGATGACGACTGCGTCATCCTTCATCTTCGCGATGGATTGGGCGTTGATGAGGTGATGGTTTTCCGCAGTCATTGGCGCGTGCAGCGAGACGTAATCGGAACGCGAGAACAATTCGTCACGCGAGACCAGCTCGATCTGCATTTGCTCGCAGAATTCTTTCTGGGGGTACGGCTCGAAGGCAATGACTTTCATTCCCAACCCCGCACCACGCCAAGCGGTTGCGCGGCCGATGCGCCCCAGGCCAACGATACCTAACGTCGTCCCCATGACCCGTGGCGTGGGAACGCGTGCCCAATGGCCATTGCGTACGGCAACATCGAGTCGGGGGAAACCGCGTGCGACGGCCATCAACATCGCGATCGCATGCTCGGCTACCGCATGGTGATTCACGCCGGGGGTTGTTGAAACTACGATCCCTTTTTCATTGCAGGCCGGCAGGTTGATCGCATCGAAGCCCACTCCCGTGCGGCAGATGGCTCGGAGATTCGGCAACGAATCGAGTACCGATGGCGTGTACGGCTCCGACCCGGCGATCACCGCTTCGGCATCGCGCAGAGCTTCAACCATCGTCGCCTCGTCGGAGAGATTCAGGTCGGGAGAGATCATCTCCAGGTCGAATCCGGCCGACTTCAGCAATTCCACATGCGGGCCGGTGTCTCCAATCAGCGACGTGCAGGCAACTTTAGGCATCGGGGGGCTGGCTCCTGTTTGGTTGTTCTTGCGTGTTGTTCAATGACGCCGGAGCACGGTGTCGCAGCGCGTTGTGAATCAGACTACCGAACCACTGCGTCGGTTGCCAGCAAGCGAGCCGTCGTGTCGATTGGGACTGGACGGCGATGGGGCGAGAATTCGGCGTATTCGTCAGTTGTGAATAATCCCCTGGGCCGATTAGAATAGATTACAGACCTGAGATTGAGTCTCAGTATTGTCCTTTTACCCACCGATCGCATCCAAACCGTCGGGAACCCCCGCTTTTGCAACAGTTTGTCCCCCTTGAGTTTCTGCGCGCCGGCGAAGAAGGCCGGGTCCATCAGATCGATGGCGAACACGATCTTGTTGTTCGACTCGAGGAAATGGGTCTTCGGCAGGGGGTCGATGTGCGAATGATTCGTCCCGGCTCGCCCTGCATTGTCGCCTTCGACAATCATCGCCTCAGCGTGCGAACCGACGAAAATGCCGTTGTTATGGTTTCCGTCAACGGCGCGAAAGCCGACTGACGTTGGGTACGCTACTCATCGACACCCCGTGATTGTGATCCGAATGACCACCCTCGACACATTGACTGAAAACCAGCGGGCGAGAATCGTCGATGTGGATGGCGACGACGGCATCGCTGTGCGTCTGCTCGAAATGGGACTCACTGAGGGCGAGGAGATCGAGTTGCTCGGTTTTGCCCCGTTGGGAGACCCGATCGAGTTCTTCGTTCGGGGGTATCGAATCTCCCTGCGAAAGAGCGAAGCGCATCGCGTGCAGGTTGAGTTAATTGAAGTTTAGCGGCGGGGCATCGCCCCGCGTGTCCGGAAGATATTTATCCCAATGACCGCCCTCAATTCCAGTGCCTCTGATTCCACGTCGGCCGACGGGCCGTCCCGTCCACTCAAAGTTGCGCTCATCGGCAATCCCAACACCGGCAAGAGTACACTGTTCAATGCGTTGGCCGGTTTGCGGGCGCGGGTTGGCAATTATCCGGGCGTTACAGTTGAGAAGAAAATCGGGCGCGTGCGTTGGGACAAACGCGACATCGACCTCATCGACCTGCCCGGAACGTACAGTCTCTCGCCGCGATCGCTGGATGAATTGGTGTCGGTGGATGTGCTGTTAGGACGGCAACAGGACGTGGGGCAAATCGACGCCGTGGTCTGCATCGTCGATGCGTCGAATCTCGAACGGAACCTGTATTTGCTCAGCCAGATTTTGGAATTGAAGTTGCCGGTGGTGTTGGTGCTCAACATGTGTGACGTCGCTGCCGCGCGCGGCACGGCAATTGAAGCCGAAGCACTCGCGGAGAAACTCGGGGTTGTCGTCGTTCAGACAGAAGCCCATCGCCGGGTGGGCCTCGATGCATTGCAGCAGGCGATTATCGATTCCGTTTCACGCGATGGCATTGAACCGCCAGCGCTTTTTCCCGACGCGTTTTATATCGAACGCGATCAACTGGCGGAGCAGTTGGCGGAATGGAACGAGCCGGCGATGCCCGGTTATCTGTTGGAGCGAATGTTGCTCGACGTGGGCGGTCAGGTGGAAACGCAACTGGCCGATCGGCAACCCGAACGTGGGCTTTCCGCGCTTGCGACCGCCCGCGAGCGATTGAAAGAGGCGGGCTGCCGCATTCCGATGACAGAGGCCCGGGTGCGTTATGCCTGGGCACGCGAGATGCTAACTGGTGTGGTCACGAAATCGGCCGCACGTCGGGTGACCACCAGCGATAAGATCGACAAAATTCTGACACACCGACTTGGCGGACTGTTGATTTTCTGCGGCTTGATGTTCGTCGTCTTTCTTTCCATCTTCACCTGGGCCGAACCGTTCATGGGAGCGATTGAGACGGCACAGGGTTGGGTCAGCGATTTCGTTACCGGTGCGATTCCGCCGGGTGCGCTGCGCAGCCTGTTGGTCGATGGCGTGATCGCCGGAGTTGGCGGGGTGATTGTGTTTCTGCCGCAGATCGCCTTTCTGTTTTTCTTTCTCGCAATTCTGGAAGATTGCGGCTACATGGCGCGTGCCGCGTTCCTGATGGATAAACTGATGACGCGCATCGGACTGAGCGGGAAATCGTTTGTGCCGTTGATGTCGTCGTTCGCCTGTGCGATTCCGGGCGTGATGGCAACCCGCGTGATTGAGAACCGCCGCGACCGGATGGTGACGATGCTGGTCGCCCCGCTGATGAGTTGTTCGGCCCGGCTACCGGTTTACGTGCTGTTGATCGCGTTGTTCATCCCTTCGGAACAACGGCTCGAACGTGGCCTGGTGATGTTCGCCATGTACTCGCTGGGCGTGGTGGTGGCGATATTGGTGGCGTGGTTGTTGAAGAAAACATTCTTCAAAGGCGAGACGCCGCCGTTCGTGATGGAATTACCCAGTTACAAATGGCCTTCGCCGCGCATCGTCCTTCACCGCGTGTATGACCGCTCAAAGGCGTTCGTCACACGCGCCGGCACGCTGATCTTCGCCACTACGGTAATCGTATGGGCGTGTGCCTATTTTCCCGGTGATCATGGTGAACTGAATGCTGTAGTCGCAGAGTTGGAACAACTGGATTCGATGGAAGAGCCGGACGAAGATCTCGTTGCTGCCTTGTCTGAACGGCAAAACCAACTCAGCGCCCGATTGATCGAGGGCAGCATTCTCGGCCGGATGGGACATGCCATCGAACCGGTGGTGAAGCCGCTTGGTTGGGACTGGAAGATCGGCGTCGGCGCGATTGCTTCGTTCCCCGCTCGCGAGGTGATCGTCGCCACGTTGGGGACGATTTACAGCCTGGGCAGCGAAGTTGACGAAGAAGATGCAGGGTTACTTGGTGCCATTCGCGGCGCTGAATGGCCCGATGGTCGCAAAGTTTATAACACGCCGGTGGCGTTGTCGGTGATGGTTTTCTTTGCGTTGTGCGCGCAGTGTGCGGCGACGTTGATGGTCATTCGACGCGAAACCAACAGTTGGCGATGGCCGATTTTCACATTCGCCTATATGACGGCACTGGCCTACGTTGGAGCGTTTGTAACGTATCAGGTTGGTATGATGTTTGTATGAGGCCGCGAAACCTCAAGCGAGTGTTGGTGCGATATGGGCAATCTCGATTGGCAAATTGTTATTGTGTTGCTGGCGGTTGGCATTGCCGTGCTATCTCTCGGTCGACGCGTTTACCGGCTGGTGAAGGGCAACAAGGGGGCTGATTGCGGCAGCGGTGGTTGTGGAAGCTGCTCAACCAACGCGGCACCGCAACAAGATACTCGCGAACTCCCACTCGTCACACTCAATAACGATTTCTCTGATCGCGCATAAAAAAGCCCACGGGCCGCGGCCCGTGGGACTTCGTTTCTCAAATGCGTCTTACTCTGCGATCTTGCCGTACGCTTTGAAGTGAACGGGTTCGTCGCGCCCGGCGATGGTCACGGTGAACTCTTCGGTGAATTCGCCCGACTCAGCCGGTGGAGTTACCGTCAGCGGCAGCACATGCACCGTGCGCGCGATTTCCGGCAAACGAATTTTGAAGCAATTGCGATCCGATTCGCACTCAATCTTATCGACTTTGATTGCTTTCTTGCCGCGAATGACCACGTTGACGGTCTTGGCTTTTCCGGGAACCATCATGCCCAGCGAAACGAGCGAGGGCGTGACGGTGACGTCCGGCTCGACGCGTGCTTCAATCAGAACGGGAATGTGCGGGCGGCTGACATCGTCGGTTACCAGGGTGATTAACTCGCGCAGGTTGCCAACCGGTGCTGACTTCTTCAGCGTCAGTTCCAATTGATACGCGACGCGCCCGCCACCACGTGACGTCTCAACCACTTTCGCGTCGAGATGTGGGCTATTGACCTTGACGCTTTTGACCTTCCAATCTTCACGGCCCGCGTAGGCAATGCTGATGTTTTTCGTAGCGTCTTTTCCGTACTCGGCACCACCGAAGTTCGCACCACCCGGTGTCAGTACCACATCGGTGCGAATGTACGCCGAGACCGGAATGCGGACTTCGGCATATCGCGGCTGATCGAAGGTGATGATGACGTTGGAATCTTTTTGACGCGTGAACCGTTTGGTGTTCATCGTCAATTCGACGTAGGCCGTTTCGCGGCTGGCGAGCGTATTCTTCGATGGCTCGGCTGCGGTACAGCCACATGTCGTTCGCACACCGGAGATATGCACTGTTTGCTTGTAGAGATTCTTGATTTTCAATCGGTAGCGTACGTCCGATCCGCGTGCGACGACGCCGAAGTCGTGACGCTGCTTCTCGAACATCTTCTGCGCCCAATCGAGCTCCTGTGCTTGTGCCGGCAGGATCGGCGTGAACGACAGCAGCAGGGCCAGGGCAAGAAATTGTTTGATGACTGTTGGCATGGTTTCTCTCATTCGTTCGTCGGATGCCGGGAGTGGAGACAACCGATCTATTTTCTGACAGCTATGGAGGAACCGTCCCGTTCACTGCCTACGAACACATCCTGGCTTCGTCGTGAAGAAAGCCGGAAACCGGGCCGTCGTCAGCCCGATGTCACATAGGTCAGTCAGGGCGGCTACACCCAAGGCGTGACGCAATAATCGCTTACGGAAAGAGACTTTATTTGGTTGGCAGCAATGGGAGGGCAGAAATGAGGTTAATCCTCGCGGTCAAAATTGTCAATGTCTTCCTGACCGCGACAGTCGATGGTTTAACGATCCGAACGGCCGACAAATCCGTTTTGATTATCACGAAGGGATAAGTCAACCTCGCCTAACAGACGCTCGGAGAATCGGTGTAACCCGTCCAAACATCGTTCAAAACAGACGTTAACTCTCCCCTGACATTGTTCCATCGGCTTACCAGCCGCTGCTTGAACTGTTGATCTCGACGCCCGCCCCCTTTTTGACTAACTTCCCCACCCCCTAAATTCGGCACACGTGCACCGAGGCACGTGCTGGCAGGCGACTCAACGCAAGGAGGCGTGTCGTGCGGTACTTTTCTTTTCAATGTTTCTCTGTTCGTTTTGCCTGGGCATTCAGCCTGACAGCGGCGTTGCTCTTCACCGGTTGCGACGACGTTCAGCAGACGCTGGAACAGGCCGGCAGTCAACCAACCGTTTCGACCGGCGGCGCTTCGGGCGGGCAAACACAGAACGCGGCCGCCGCGCTCAAATCACGCGATACCGTCAGCATTGCGTCTTTCAACATTCAGGTGTTTGGAATATCGAAATTGAAAAAGCAGCCGGTGATGGATGTGTTGGCCAAAGTTGTGCGGCGCTTCGATGTGGTGGCGATTCAGGAATTACGGGCGAAGGACCAGACTGTCGTTCCGAAGTTTCTCGAACTGGTGAATGCCGACGGTTCAAATTACGACTCGGTTGTCGGGCCGCGATTGGGGCGCACGTCAAGCAAAGAGCAATACGTTTTCTTGTACGACAGCGAGCGGATTCAGCTCTCTCGTTCGTCGGTGACAACCGTTAGCGATCCGCGCGATCTATTGCACCGCGAACCATTGGTGGCGCGATTTCGTGTACGCAGTCAACCGGCCGAGAATGCTTTCACGTTCACCCTGGTCAACATTCACACCGATCCCGACGAGACCGACACCGAACTCGACGCGTTGGCCGACGTCTTCCGCCGCGTGCAGGGCGACGGCAGCAACGAAGACGACATCATTCTGCTGGGAGATCTCAATGTCGATGAATACCATCTGGGCCGGTTGGGCCGTCTGCCAAATATTGCCTGGGCAATCGCGGGGGTGAAGACGAACACGCGTCGCACGAAAAGCTACGACAACATCGTGTTCGATCAGCAAGCGACGGTCGAATACCGCGGCAAATCGGGTGTGCTCGATCTGTTGGCCGAGTACGGTTTGTCGAAAGACGAGGCACTCGATGTGTCGGATCACCTGCCGGTATGGGGCATCTTCAGCGCCTATGAAGGAACCCGCGGTCCATTGGCTGAGAGTACCAGTGAGGGGCGCTAATGCGGCTGACGCATTACTTCTCGATGCGGTACAAATGCCCTTCGGTTCGCAGGAACATCGCCTTGCCCGCAACGGCCGGTGATGCCATGAAGCCGCCGTCGAGCTTATTGCTTGCCAACTCGGTGTATTTGCTGCCTGGCTTGATGACCGTTGTCTGGCCGTCCTGGCTGCAGATATAAATGCGACCGTCGGCGTACAGCGGCGACGATGAGTATTGTCCGCCGAGGCGATGTACCCATTTCTGTTCGCCCGAGCGGACATCGAAACAGGTGGCGACACCTCCGTCGCTGACGGCGTAAATCAAACCGTTAACGAATAGAAGCGACGGTTTCTTGGGGGCTTGTCGATCGGAATGCCAGGCGACGTGTGTCTTGGTGACCTCGCCGCTGCCATCATAACGAACGGCCAACAACCGCGACTTGAGATAGCTGGTGCAAATGAAGACCATGCCGTCGCCGATCACAGGCCGTGGGACAGTGGAAAAACCAAGTTGCCCATAATGCGCCCGCCACAATTCTTCACCGCTCGCGGGATCGTAAGAATAGACCCAGTCGGCACCGGGCGAAATCAGTTGAACCCGTTTATCGTTTTCGACAATCAGTGGAGTGCAGTACGCCTTTTGGAACTCAGGCCGAGCGTTCATTTTGCCTGAACGCGCGGTTTTCCACACAACCTTGCCGCTGCGTTTGTCGAGCGCCGCAACAAATTGGCGGTCGATCCCGTCCAGGTGAACGATAACCAGATCGCGCCAAACGACGGGCGAACTGCCTGGCCCGTTCTGATGATTGACGCGGAGATTGGTTTGCTTCCACTCGACTTTGTCGGTGTCGGTATTCAAACAAACTGTGCCGTACGTGCCGAAATGACAATACAGTTTGTTGCCCTCGATGACCGGCGTGGGCGAGGCGTAACTATTCAGCGTATGGATTGGCTCCGGTTCTTCGGTGGTCAACAACGGAATCTGCCGCGTGACCTTGCCGTTTTTGCGGTCAACGCAGACGGCGATCAATGACACCCGCCCGCCAACCGACAACCCGTTCGAATTCTTCAGCTTTGCCAATCGGGCTTTGACTTCTTCCGGCGAAAGCTTTTCGATCTTCGCCGTCAACAGCCAGATCTGATTTCCTGAGATCACCGGCGAGGAATGCCCCCGTCCGGGAATTGCGGTTTTCCACGTGACGTTTTTCGACTCACTCCACGTCAACGGCAGCCCCGTGGCGTCGGCATGTCCCTGTCCACCGGGGCCACGAAACTGCGGCCACTCATCGGCCGAGTGAGCGAATGATGCGGCAACAAGGACGAGAATGAGGGAAGCGAGGCAGTTGGGAAGTCGTAACACGTGTATTCCTTGGGCTGAAAGAAGTCAAGGCAATGGCTGAAACGGAGTCGTTTCATTGTAACCGAGGCGGTTGCCTCAAGAAAACCCGCGCAGCTGCGACTCAACGAGTCGCAGAACTCCGCAGTGTCGAGAGCAGTTACATCTGGTTGTTCGGCAATCGTACCACTGCGTTGGACGGGCGTTCGGCCCGGCAACACGTATTGCCACTTTCCCGTCGGTCTTGTTAGTCTGCTCAGGCGGTCGCCGATGTTGAGTACCGACGGTCGTCGTGCGCAGTCACTGCTGCCTTGTCGGGGCAGGAATCGATGTTGTTGCACTGTGAGTAGAAACAATGACTGAGGACGAGCAACGTATCGCCGAGTTAATTCGAAATGCATTTGATGGTATTACACTCGGCGACGGAGTGGGGCTATCACAGACCGACGGAATCGATGACTACGCTACGGCCACAGTTCTTGCGGAACTCCGCGAAAAGGACGAGAAGAACAACTGGGATGCGATTCCGAGTACTGACCTCGATCGTCATGCTGGCCTTTCCTTCTTCGACGCAGAAGGGATGCGGTTCCATCTGCCGGCATTCTTAATTGCAGACCTTGAAGGCTCGCTTTTTTCCGCAACTGTTGTCTTTCATTTGACATACATCGGGAATGATGTTCCAACACGGTTTGAACTGTTGTCGGAAGCCCAGCGGAACGCTGTGCGGCAGTTCCTGTTACTTCGACTGTCCGATCCGAACTGCGAATTCGAACGTCCGTTGATTGAAGAAGCGTTAAGGAGATATTGGGTGTGAGGCTACGGGTTTCGTCTTCTAACCCGACAAGGTATCATATCAATAAACACCGATTTGCTCCTCATACCAACGGCAGACGGATATGCTTCGAATTCTCGATCAAGCAACGCGTCTCTGCGACGGCATTCGTCGACGGGAGATGTTGAGTATCGGCGGCCTGAGCGCCCTTGGGCTTTCGCTGCCGCAGTTGCTCAAAGCCCGCGATACTCCGCCCGATGGCATCCTCGATGCGCCGACGTTCGGCCGCGCTAAGAATGTGATCTACCTGTGGCTGCAGGGCGGTCCGCCGCAACATGAGACGTTCGATCCCAAGCCGAACGCGCCTGTCGAAATTCGTGGGCCGTTCCAGCCGATTCAAACCAACGTCGTCGGCACGCAGTTCTGTGAATTGCTGCCGCGAACCGCGCGCATTGCCGACAAACTGGCGATTGTTCGGTCACTTTCAACCGGTAACAACATTCATTCATCCAGCGGCTACCACGTGCTGACGGGGAACAAATACCTCGGGGCGAATGCCCGCGCCATTTCGCCGAACGACTGGCCGTGGTTCGGCTCGCTGGTGAAGATGATGAAGCCCAGCGAGACATTGCCACCGCTGAGTACGGCTTGGATTCCGGAAATCATGCGGCTGAACGAAAATGTCACTCCCGCCGGACAATCGGCCGGTTTTATGGGCCGACAGTGGGACCCAGATCGATTCATTGGCGATCCGTCCGATCCCAATTACGAAGTTGAAGGCTTACGGCTGTCGGACATTCCGCCAGTGCGGTTCGATCGTCGGCGTTCGTTGCTCAGTCAACTCGATCAGCATTTTCTTGAGTTCGAGCGCGGCCGAGCACCCCAAACATACAGTAAGCTGCAGGCACAGGCTTACGATTTATTGACGACTGATCGTGTCCGCAATGCCTTCGCCATTCAGAAGGAACCGGAGTCGCTGAAAGACCAATATGGTCGCACCGGCTGGGGGCAAACCGTGCTGCTTGCGCGGCGGCTGGTGGAATCGGGCGTGCGATTGGTGCATGTCAACTGGGTCCGCGAGCCGGGTGATTCGGCCGTCGATAATCCCATGTGGGACACGCACGCCCAGAATGCCGACCGCATGGAAGATCGGCTTTGCCCGATTTTCGACGTCACGTTTCCCGCCCTCATTGAGGATCTCGACGAGCGCGGCTTGCTCGATGAAACGCTGGTGGTGGCGATTGCGGAGTTCGGTCGCACGCCGAAAATTAACGCAAAAGGTGGCCGCGACCACTGGGGGCCGGTCTTCAGTTTCGCGATGGCTGGTGCCGGCGTAAACGGCGGGCAGGTCTTCGGCGAAAGTGATCGGAATGGCGGATACCCGTCCAAAGATGTCGTCACTCCAGGCGACGTCACAGCGACGCTGTTTCATCTGCTGGGCATCGATCACCGCGGAACATTCAAAGACCCACAGCGGCGCGAACGGCAACTCACAACCGGCGAACCGTTGTGGGGAATTCTATCGGGCAGTGCTCCGCCAGCGAAGACAACCGAAGCCGGCGGCAACATCGCCCGCGTCCCACCGTATAACGACAGCCTGTTGTTGAACAGCGATTTCGAAGCCGACGTGCCGCTGTACGCGACGGACCTTGGCTCGCGGCCGAAAGGTTGGCGTGCAACGCCACGACTTGAATCCACTGAGAGCAACGAGTTCGGCATACGTCTTGTTGAAAATGATGCGGCCCGGTCGTTCAGTGGCAAACAGCACGTGCAGGTCGGTTTCGGCATGGGCGACGGCAAAGTGGACTTAGCCATCGACAAAGGTGCGCAGGTACTACTAGCACAAGAGATGCGCAGCCCACGTGCAGGAACCTATCATTTCAGCATTCGGGCCTGTGGCGGAGGCACGTCGCGTAAGCTTTTTGAGCAGAATTTTCTCAAGCAATTCACCTGCCGGCTGGTCATCTACCGTTGTGCAGAAGCGACAAAGAACCCGGCAAAGCGACAGGAGTTAGGCTCGGGCGAATTCAAACCAACATTTTGCGACGACAACAAGCCGATGTGGCAGGAATTCAAACTGTCAAAGCGACTCGACAGCGCGACTCCCGGTTCCAATTTCAGCACGGGACTCGGTCTCGGTGTCGCGGTCATCATTGAAAAGACCGCACCGGGTGTCTTATTGCACGAAGGCGGCAGCACCTACTTGCGGATCGACAATGCCGCCGTCGAATTCACCAGCCGCACGATCAACGACGAAGTGAAAGTGTGATACTGCCGGATGCACACGCTGTTAATGGGCCAATGAGATTGATGTGATCGGTTTGCACATGAATCATCCACCCGAGCTGTCACCAGAAGCGGAAGAGGCTGTCAAAGGCGCGGTACGGGAAATTGCATCGCCACAGGCAGTATCTTGGGAGTCAATCTTCGCTGCTGTTTGCATCATCGTTTATTTGATAACCCGACCGGTTCCGACGTCAAGTCGCATTCCGTTCTCCGTCCAACTCTCTGTCCCCACAACTGTCACGGGCTTCGTATTGCTGGCGTTTGCTGCCGTTTGTGGTTGGTCGGCCGTGCGTAAAAGACGGCATCATGGTCGAATTACCGGAGGGGCTTGTCTAGTTGTGTCGGCCTACCTGCTTTTGGATTGGTTGCATTTTCTGCTCAATTGGTGGCAGCGCTTGTGGGGATGATTCAGCATACGCCAACACTTCTACGCAGCTACGTTAGGCCAAGGCAGCAGCGTCGTTTGTGAATCAAGAAATCGCGGTGTCGTTCTGTGACGCTAGTTTCTCGTGTGCATCCAGAATCAACGATTCCGTTTCGTCCCAGCCGATGCAGCCGTCGGTAATTGAGACGCCGTATTCGAGTTTCGCGAGGTCGGCCGCCCCCGCTTGTTTGCCCGGATTGAGATTGCTTTCCAGCATCAGGCCGATGATCGTCTTGTTGCCCGCGGCGCGCTGATCGATGACGTCATTCCAAGCGATCGATTGCCGCGTGTAGTCCTTATTGGAGTTCGCGTGACTGCAATCGACGAGGAATCTCGGCGAGAGGCCGGCGGACTTCAGGCTTTCGGCGGCTGCTGCCAGGTTCTTGGCATCGTAATTTGGTCCGGATCGACCGCCACGCAGAATGAGGTGACCCCAGGGATTTCCTTTGGTATTCACAATGCAGGTGTTGCCATCGGGATCGATTCCGAGAAACGAATGCGGCGCCCGCGCCGCCTGTTGGGCGTTGATCGCCACATCGAGGTTTCCTTCGGTGCCGTTCTTATAGCCGACGGGCATCGACAGCCCGCTGGCCATTTGACGATGCGTGGGCGATTCGGTCGTGCGCGCTCCGATGGATGCCAGCGTGATCAAGTCAGCAATGTATTGCGGCGTGATCGGTTCGAGCATTTCGGTGGCGGCGGGCAGGCCCAACTCGGCCGCTTCGAGCAGAATCCGCCGAGCGATCCGCAGACCCTCGTTGATGTCGAATGTGTCATCCATATGCGGGTCGTTTATCAACCCCTTCCAGCCGACGGTCGTTCGCGGTTTTTCGAAATAAACTCGCATGATCAGCAGCATGCGATCGGCCACTCGGCCAGCGAGTTCATTCAGCTTTCCTGCATACTCGAGTCCCGCTTTGGGATCGTGAATTGAGCAGGGGCCAACCACGACGATGAGCCGGTCATCGTCGCCGTTGAGAATGTTTTTCACTGCTTCACGAGCATTAAAGACCGTGTCGGCAGCCGATTCACTGATCGGCGATTCCGATTTCAGTTGCTGCGGAGCGATCAACCGTTTGGTGTCGCGAATGTTAATGTCTTGTGTGCGTTGCATGATTTCTCGTCACAGTTTCTGGGGGCGAAACGTGCATTCTAGGGTTTCCGGCGGGAAACGAAACGCCGCCACGCGAAGTTTTCCATTGTTACTCCGGTTTTCGTGGCCACAGGCGAAAGTTTTGCAATGGCGGCCTGAGATTCGGCGTTTGGTCACGGCTAGAAAACGCCAGCCAAACCCGAAAGAGCGATGAGGACTGCGATGATGCCCAGCACGGCCAACACGACGTACCAAGTTGGCTTATCGGCAAGAACGGCTGTTTCGCCGACGATAAATTCGCCGCAGGCGGGGCATTGGTCCGCTTCCTCGTAGACATCGATACCGCAAGCCGGGCAGGGGATTGTTTCGGCGGGAGAATCGTCGTCCGACCAATCGCCCTCGTCGTTACCGTCCCAGCCATCGTCAATCAGATCGTCGTCCATGTCACTCGCCGAGTTTTCGGTTGAGTCGCTCACGATGATACGCCAACCGCTCCGAAGCCGACATCGCCGCAAAATCCGGCTCACCCTGTTGTGTCGTCGCAAAGCCGTCCGGCTGCGTCCGAACGGAATTCTTCCCCGGCAAGCTCACAGTCTTCGCGTTCCCGCCGTACCCCATCACCGCCGTTTGCAGCGTCAAATCCTCTTCCAGCGAACGATTTGGCCGCACGTTCAGTTTTTCCAGGACGGCATGATACGCTTTGACTGCCTCGACCGGTTCGATCACACCGTCAGCAATGTGACGCAGGAACTCGATGAAGGCCAGCTGGTTTTCCGCCTGATTGATCTTACGGCCGAACAACGCGGCCCGCGCTCCGTACTTCTTCGCCTGGTGCAACAACAGAAACGCATCGAGAGTTGTTCCCGCCGATCCGCCCAGCACGCCGACCACCAGATGCGGATCGTATCGCACCAGTTCTTCCATCGCCTGCGGGCCGTGATAGACCATCTTCAGGAAGATCGGCCGGCCGGCGCTCGGCACACCGGCAAGTGTTCGCGTGGTGAGGTCGTTGACGAAGCCCGGTGCCAATTCCGGCGCGACGGCGGTCGGGGTGTTTGGATCGAACACCTCCAGGAAGTGTCGAAACCCTTTTCGTTCCGCCTCTTCGCGAAACGCCTTGTACTGGTTCAGCGTCTCCAGGTCGAGTTCGCAATTGTTGTTGAACGTGACCGAATACAGACCCAGATCGACCCCGCGCGTCCGTTCTTCCGGTTCGCATTCGACGCGGCCACATTGCATTTGATCGATGGCGGCCGTGCGAAACGGCCGAGCGGCTTCGGTATAGACTTTGCCACCGCGGGGAACATGGACATCGGAAGCATCATTGGCGCGAGCAGCCGGCGTGATTGCCGAGTCGTCGAACAGGCGCTCGTCGATCACAAGTTTCTCGGCCGTGCTCGCCGACATCAACACGATATCGACAATGCTTTGCCGGATGACGTCGCGAATGTGCTGCCGATACTCGGCCAACGTCTTAAAGCGAGTCTCGCCGTCGTGCCGTTCCGGAGAATTCCCCGGCGCACCGATACCGAACGCCATGTCGGCGTCCTTCGCATCGGCAATAATAAACTCCCGCGACCCGGACGGATCGGCGTGAATCGAATCGAGTTTTCGGTCGAGTGATTTCTGCATTCTTCAAGCCGTTGAAGTTGCCACCGTCCGAGTTTGGAATCGCGACAGACCAGTCTCACAAAGCGGAATTTATCCCAGCACTTTATTCAGCGTTCCTCGCAGCACGTTGCCGGAATTCTGCAGGCCCATGCGTTCTTTTGGCCAGAGTTCGACTTCGACGTGTCCGACGACTCCTTTGCGGCCGAGAACCGTGGGGACTGAAATGCAGACGTCACGCAATCCGTATGCACCGTCCTGCAGCGATGAGACGGGCAGGATGCGGCGTTGGTCCAATGCGATGCTGTGAACGACGTCGGCGATGGAGACGCCGACGGCGAATCCGGCACCGCCCTTTTTCTTAATGACTTCCGCTCCGCTGCCACGGGTCTTCTTTTCTACTTCGGCAATGAGCGCCGGTGTAACGCCGGGCCATTTATCCAGCGGTAAACCACCAATTTGTGCGGCCGACCAAACGGGGACCATGCTGTCGCCGTGTTCGCCCAGTATGAGTGCTTGCACTTGTGTTGGTGGCACTCCGATGCGTGCCGCCAGCATGCTTCGCAGACGCGTGGTGTCGAGCACCGTTCCCAAGCCGATGACTTGTGCCGGTGGAAGCGACAAAGCGCGAACCGCCAAGTACGTGAGGACATCGACCGGATTGGAAACGACAAACACAATCGCGTCCGACTTGGTGCCGTGCTTCTTCACGTCGACAAGAATCTTCTCGAAGAGTTCGACGTTGCGATTGATCAGGTCGAGCCGACTTTCGTCGGGCTTGCGTCGCAAACCGGCCGTGATGACGATGACGTCGCTGTCGGTCACTTCCGACGTATCGCCTGCGGTGATGTTCTGATCGCCGGCGATTGAACTGCCGTGGAGCAGATCGAGCGCCTGCCCTTCACACATTTCGCGATTGACGTCAACGAGCGCGATGTCGCGGACGATTCCGCCGGCCTGCAGCGCGAACGCGGCACACGAGCCGACGAGTCCGCCGCCGCCGATGATACTGACTTTCATGGTGTGGGTTCCCTGTTAAAGGATTGTCCCACGGGGCGGTGCCCGTGGGCTTTGTTTGCATTGTTAGCGGCTCAGTGAGGCCATGACTTTTTCGGTGATGGTCTGCACGAGCTGTTCGACGTCGGCACCATTTGTTCCGCACGATGACGCGGGCGGCTGGAGATAGCCGGGGTACGAGGGGGCCGCTTCAAACGCGGTCTGCTTGGGAGCGTTTTCCTTGTAGCCGTCGCGGAAGGCGCTGTTGCCGCACATGTCGCAGTCTTCCACGTGAAAACGGGGATCGTCGAAGCCGAGCTTCTTCTTCAGCTCGAGCAATTCGCGAGACTCTTTCTCGCTGAAGTAGGTGACCTTTCCAAGCTGTCCGGCCAACAGCAAGATACGGCAGTAAGAGTCGAGAATTTCGGTTTTCCAGTAGGCGTCCACCAGATCCTTCCCAAAGCTGACCGTGCCGTGATTCTTGAGAATGATTGTGTTTGTCGCTTTGAGGAACGGCAAAACGGTGTCGGCAAATGCTTGACCGCCCGGAGTTTCGTAGGGAGCGATCGGTACCTCGCCCATGAACACTTCAACCTCCGGCAGAATGCACTGCGGAATCGCTTCGCCGGCCACCGCGAAGGCCGTCGCATGGGGCGGATGGCAATGGACGACCGATTTGACGTCGGGACGCTCTTTCATGATCGTCAGATGCAGCAGGATTTCACTGGTTCGCTTCCTCTTGCCGGCAATTTGATTGCCGTCGAGATCGACAGCACAGATGTCGTCGGGAGTCATGAATCCCTTGCAGATCATCGTCGGCGAACAGAGAACTTCGTTCTCGCCAACGCGGATTGAGATGTTGCCGTCATTGGCGGCTGCGAACCCTTTGTTGTAAACCCGGCGACCGATCTCGCAGATTTCTTCTTTCAGTTTGCGATCGTGAATGCCGCTGTTCCACTTGTTGTTCATTGCTGTTTCTCCTCAAAAGTTAGCCGACGGTGATCAAGCCGTCGGGATGTCCGCCGTGTGATCACGGTGTTTTAGATGTCAATTGTGTCCAGAATGGCTGCGTTGTAGGCGTCGATTGGTTTCACTTCTGGATAGAATGGTGCCGACGCTTCCGCGCCGTCGCTGACGGCGATGAGACAATCGTCGCCGGCTCCGATTTCGTCGTAAACAATGTATGGCTCGCCGCGACCCGTTTCGTCGCCGCTCAACCCCTCTGCTGTCAACGGAACGGCAAGCAACCACCGCGCCGCTTCGAGCGACGGATGACATTTCGATAACGTTACGTTTCCAATGACTTCGCTGATTCGCATGTTTGTCTTTCGCGTGGTTGTCCCGCCGACGGAGCGGCGGGCTACCTTTTTCATTCCGACCAGTTCTGTGGGACTTGCGGCGGACCGTCGGCCGGGAGTTGCCGCAGAATATTTCTCAGTCCAAAAAACGGTTGCTCGACTGGATTAATGCACAACAAGTTGGCCCCCATGGCGGCGGTGACGGCTTTCACGGTACCGGCATCGTTGGCAATTGCAGCACGAATACGGCGGTTGCGATTTGCCAGGCAGGCGGCCAGTTGAGGGTGTTCGCTGAAGATAATGGCTCCGTCTGCATTGGCTCGGCAGATGAGGCCGACCGCTGTTTGGACGGCTTCATCGTTCGTTCCAACAAGTTCACAGCTGACGATTGCTCCTGGTTTTTGAATCGCGTCGTCTAATGCAGTTTTCAACGCAGTCGTGCATTTGGTTACGATTGCCACCCATCGGCTGCCGCTTGCAGTTTGTTTCGTTGTTGTCGTTTGCCTCTGAATGGTGATGCCGCGTTGTCGCATCAGGTCACGGGCCGATGGTGTCAGCACCGCATGTTGTCCGATGTTGACCGTCTTGTCGCCGTTGACTCGCGATGCCAGCAAGTCGCCGGTGATGATTGTGTCTTCGATTGAAGCAGGAGTGTTGTTTGAGCCGAGGGGTTGCCCCCCCCCGCTCGGGTTGTCGGTGCGCGCGGCGTTCTCGCCTCGCTGGAATTGCTCCAGGACGCTGCGAACGATCGTCTCGATCAATTGTTCGTCGCCCATTATTTGTCTGCCAATCCAATCACTGCCCAACGCACGGGCGTGTTGTTCGATCCGACCGCTTCACGCACGAATTGTCCGTCGCTTGAAAGCAAGACTTGATCACCCCGACCGCTTCCCAAGCTATCGATCACCAACAGCGGTCCGCCGTCGGCTTGGCCGGCCGCATCGAGTGGCTGCGCCACGGCGAGTTTCCACCCCTCCATCGAGGCGTGCTTCACGGTGGCCGTTGCGCGGCCGATGATGGTTGCTAGTTGCATGGACGTTGTGTGATTAAGGGGACGCTAAACCGCAAGCGTTGATCTGAATTCGTTAGATGATGCGTAAGTCGCCGGCGAGGGTGCAGCGGCGTTCGCGGGTGAATGTCAGTGGGCTGGTTACACCTTCGCCTGTGGGGCCGGCGATGCTGAACGACAGGTAGCCTTCGCCACCGGTTCCCAGTCCGGCGACCGACGGGCCGTTCTTGATGAACAACGTCGTGTCCATTTTGCGGGCCATAATGGTCATGGTTCGCACGTTGCGCGAATGAATGATCGCCGTGTGTCCGAAGCCGTGCTCGAATTCCTTCGCGTAGTCAATTGCCTGGTTGACATCGCGGCAGCGAATGAACGGCACGAAGGGCATCATCTGCTCTTCCGGAACGAACGGGTTGTTCGTGTCGGTTTCGCCGTACAGAATTTGCGTGCCGGCGGGAATCTTCAGCCCGATCTTTTCTGCCAACACGGCCGGGTCCTGGCCGATCAGATCGCGGTTGAGCATCGCGTGTCCGCCCGGTTGTTCCGGCGGGCTGAAGGCGATGGCTGTTAGCTGCGCCACTTGTTGTGCGTTCAAACGGTATCCACCGTGACGGCCGACAGCATCCATCAGCTTGTCGAAAATACAATCGACGGCGAAGACTTCCTTCTCGCCGATGCACAACAGGTTGTTGTCGTAGGCTGCACCAATGACCGTTGATCTCGCGGCGTTGTCGAGGTCGGCCGTCTCGTCCACCACCACCGGCGGGTTACCGGGACCGGCGACAATTGCGCGCTTTTTGGCACCGAGGGCGGCCCGTGCGACACCCGGTCCACCGGTGACGCACAACAGCCGAATGCCACGATGGTTGAACACTTCCTCGGCCGATTCCAGAGTCGGCTCTTCGATGATCGTCACCAAATTTGCGATGCCGATTGCCGCGTGAATGGCACGGTTGAATCGCCGCACACCTTCGCAGGCAATCTTCTTGCCGCTGGGATGCGGGTTGACGACGATGGTGTTGCCGGCCGAGACCATGCTGACAAAGTTGCTGGCCAGCGTTGGCAGCGAATGCGTGACGGGCGTGATTGCGCCGATGACACCAAAGGGGGCGTGCTCGGTCACCGTTAAACCGTTGTCGCCGCTAAGTGCTTCGCAGCGAAGAAATTCCGTTCCCGGAACCACCTGGATGCCTTGCAGCTTTTCGATTTTGTGATCGAGGCGGCCGATCTTCGTTTCTTCAATTTCCAGTCGGCCAAGTTCTTCGGCCTGATCGTTGCAGATGTCTTTGACGCACTGGACCGCAGTCTCACGATCCTTGAGAGTCGCTGCCTTCAATTGGTGATACGCCTCGATGGCGGCGACGACGGCATCGTCCACCGTTTGAAACACTCCCCAGTCGCCTGCAGCCGATGTGCCGTTTGTTCCAGCGGTGCGAGCCGGTCGCTTGCCTAACTGTTCCAGCACTTCCTGCACCACGGTACGAATGGCCTGTTCGTTTGCTTGAATCATGAGTGTCTCTCTTTATTGTTTCGCGAGTGTCAGTTGCCCGACTCACTTCGTGTTATTGTGATCTGCCCGACGCTCAGAGTTACTCCGTCGATGAAAAGATTGACGACTCACCGACGCGCACCTGATCGACGATTCCGATGACGGCCGCGTCGATGGGCAAGCTCTTTGTGTCCGGCGTCAATCGTGCGCTCGATCCCTGCACGCACAGTACAATTTCACCTTCACCCGCACCGACCGTATCGACAACAACAAACGTGCGTCCGGTTGGCTTCAAATCGCTCTGGTCTTGCTCGTTGACACGCAACGGCTCGACGATGAGCAGTTTTTGGCCGACCATTGACTCAACCTTTTGCGTTGCCACGAGGCTGCCGGTGATTCGGGCGATGAACATGGGATGGTTTCCTGGTGACGATTGGGACGCGACCACTGGTCGCGGCTTTACATAATTATTTCTGCAACGGTTTTAGGTTTGCAAAAGGGCCGCCGATTGACGGGCGACGACGAGTTCTTCGTTTGTGGGGATGACCCAGATGTCGACGTTGCTGTCGTCGCTGGCGATGCGTGCCTCACCATCGACATTGTCGTTTCGTTTGGAACTAAGATGCACTCCGGCCCATTGCATGTCGTGAAGGACCTCGCTGCGAATGCGATTGCTGTTTTCGCCAATGCCGCCGGTAAACACAATCGCATCGACCCCGCCTAACAATGTCATCTGCCCGCCCAGATAATGACGAATCGAAGACACAAACAATTTCAGTGCCAGATCGGCTCGCTCGTCGCCGGCCTCGGCTGCCTGTTCCAAATCGCGGACGTCACCGCTTGTGCCGCTTACTCCCAACAACCCACTTTGCGTTGCCAGATCATTGAGCAATTCTTCCAAACTCTTGCCGCTGGCCCGCATCAAAACCGGCAATGCAAACGGATCGAAATCGCCGACGCGGTTGTTGTGCGGCAGGCCGGTTTGCGGACTCATTCCTAAACTGTTTGCCACCGACTCGCCGTTACGAATTGCACACAGTGAACTGCTTCCCCCCAGATGGCAGGAAATGATTCGCAGGTCATCGCGTCCAAGGATTTCAGCAGTGCGGCCGGCAATGTAACGGTGACTGGCACCGTGAAATCCCCACCGCTGCACGTCGTACTGCTCCTTCCACTCCATCGGAACCGCATACAGTCGGTTCTCCGGAGGAATGCTGTCGTGAAAACCGGTTTCCAACGCCGCCACAAGTGGAATGTCGGGAAATGCTTCGTTCAGCTCTCGCATCGCCCGCGCATACGGCGGATTGTGTGCCGGTGCCACGTCGGCCAATCGCTCCATCGCAGCCAGCAGTTCCTCATTAACTCGCCGCACTCCGCTCAAACGGCCAGCAAACACCGCTTTGAAACCAATCGCCGCCACCTCCGACACTTCGCCAAGGCAGCCCCAATCGGGATTCGTCAACTGCTCCAGACACGATCGTACGGCGGCCGCATGATCGGCGACGTGAGCCGTTGTCTCTTCTCGGTGCTCGCCGATTTCAACCATCAAGCTGCTTTCGGCCCCGCCGATACGATCGATTGCGCCGCGCGCAAGCTGAGTCTCGCTCGGGAGGTCGTACAGACGATACTTGAAGCTCGTCGAACCCAAATTGGCTACGAGAATTTTCATGACATGATCCAACGTCGTGTTGTGGTTGATGCTGCGGTGCAATTCACCGCAGTCAATGTGCCTCCATGATGATCAAAAACCATGCCTTAGACGAAATGATCCAGCAGGCTCTGGTCGGGCCGTGGGATCAGGTGGGCGCTGACCAGTTCGCCAACCTGCGAAGCGGCTGCTGCACCGGCATCGACGGCTGCGCGGACCGAACCGACGTCGCCTTTGATAATGGTTGTTACGTACGCGCCGCCAATTTGCACCTGCTTGACCAGGCTGACATTTGCGGCTTTCAGCATTGCGTCGGCCGACTCGATCTGGGCGATGAGGCCCTTCGTTTCGATCAGGCCGATTGCTTCACTAGCTGCCATGTTGCTTATCCTTGCTTGAAAAGAATGCGTTGTATTACCGACGGGACGCAGCCCGACGGCTTTGACTGGGTTTTACTTGGACGCTTTTTGCGGCAAGACGGCGGCCAACTCTTCGTGCGGTCGCGGAATGACTTGCACGCTGACCACTTCACCAACCTTGCTGGCGGCGCTGGCACCGGCGTCGATCGCTGCTTTGACTGCAGCCACATCGCCGACAACAAACGCAGTGACCAGACCACTGCCAACCTTGTCCCAGCCGACCATCTGAACGTTGGCCGCTTTCAACATTGCGTCACAGGCTTCGATTAGTGAGATGAGACCTTTGGTCTCGATCATGCCCAGGGCTTCCATCGCTTTTGCCATCAGTTGGTTCTCCCCATGTTGATGGATGGATTAGTGAGCGACATCGCGTCGCTCGGAAACAGTAACAATCAAACACGTCTCAAAAAGCCGACAGGTTGCACCCCGTCGGAATACCTTATTCCTGACACTTACAGGGCGTGTCCTTGATCAACTCGACCGAAGTCGCGCCGTCGAGGTCCACGGCATTCCCCTCATCGGTGTCGATGTGAACTTCCAGCTTGATATCATCGCCGGCCCGCACAACCATGTCTTCGAGGACCGTTGTGCATCCCGCCGACTCAATCCGCAGTTTCATCGATTCGCCGTTGGAGACGTCGTAATAGGCGAGGTCGGCAGGTCCCATGTGGACGTGTCGCGCTGCGCGAATGACGCCCCGTTTGAGTTCGACAACACCTTCCGGGCCAACCAGCACGCATCCCGGCGTTCCCTCAAGGTTGCCGCTGATTCGTACCGGCGCATCAATTCCGAGTGAGATTGCGTCGGTGAATGCCAATTCAATCTGCGAATCTCCTCGACACGGGCCGAGTACTCGGACGTTCGGAATCATCCGTTTTCGCGGACCGACAATGGCGACCGTTTCATCGGCCGCGTAGTAACCGTCCTGGTAGAGATCCTTCATCGGCGTCAGGCTGTCTTTGCCGAACAGGATGCGGACGTGCTCGTCCGTTAAATGGATATGCCGCGCCGAGATGTTGACCACCAACGGGTTCGGCTTGTTGTCGCCGGCCGATGAACCAATTCGCCCGATGACGATGTCGCGGACGATGCGTTCAATATCTGCACGGTTGAGTTGTGTTGCTGTTGTCATGGGCTGCCTGTCGAGGTTGGATTCTCGTTTGTTTTCTGCCTGTGTGCGTTCGTTCAATCACCGACCACAATGACTTCGATTCCGACCGCTTTCAGCGACTCTTTCCACTCCGTCGAGATTCCTGCATCGACAACGATCCGATCGACCGCATCGAGCGAGCACAGGTGTGCGAGTGCCGAATGTCCCAGTTTGCCGCTGTCCGTCACCACAATCACTTCGTCGGCTGCCTCAATCATCTGGCGTTCGGTTTCGACCAGGAGCGCGTTTCGATTGAAGAGCCCTTTTTCTGTAATTCCGCCGACGCTCATGATCAAACGGCGGACATTGATGTTCTGTAGCGCCGCGACTGCCAACTGTCCTAAAGCTACCCCCGTTTTCGGGTAGAGGTAGCCGCCAATCATCATCAATTCAATTTGTGGCTGATTTACCAGCAGGTTGATAATTGGCAACGAGTTGGTGACAACCTGCAACGTCTTTCCGCCGAGCTGCCGAGCCACTTCCAGCGTTGTCGTACCTCCATCCAGTAGAACCGCGTCTCCCGACTCAATCAGGTCGGCAGCCGCTTTTGCGATCTGCCGTTTCTGTCCGATTGCCAATGAACGGCGTTCATCAAACGTCGAAAGCGACTCACCGACATATGCTGCTCCGCCGCGTGTCCTCCGTATCTGTCCGATTCCGTCAAGATGTTCCAAATCCCGGCGAATGGTGGACTCGCTTGCCTCAAACTGCTCCTGTAGCTGTTGTGTAGACACAAAGCCTTTTGATTCAATGACTTGCAGTATGTGGGTTCGGCGTTCGTCGAGCAGCATACTAACGTTTTCTCATCCTGAGTTTTTTGTGTGGACTATCTATAGTGCCTAATTGGTGGCGGCAAGGCAACCTCAAACGGTCGTAATGCGTCAAAAACAGTCATAAACCCGTCAGGTGGGTGCAGTCATGCTGTTGGGTGGTCTTGGATGTTGCCGACAGGCAACGTTTACCGCGACATTTCGGCGACAAGTGAGCAGAACGCAAACAGTGTGCCGAACGGATCAATCCGCAAAGAAACGCGGAGATGCGTGCGTGAAACCCGGTTTCTTCAAAAAACCGGGTTTCTGTTGGAGAGCATTCGCTCGGTGGCGATGTTGGAAACCCGACGCCATCGGTCAATTGCACGGATCGCGTCGCGCAAGTCAGCGTTTCTTCTTTTCCAACAGCCGCTTGTACTCATCCTTGTTGCTGCGATAGCTGACTAGCTTCTCGCTCCCGCTGTCGTTCCAGCGGAATACCAACAGCTTTGCTGAAACCGGTGGTTCACCGGGCGGCTGTGTGTATTCGAGCATGTAATACAGTCGTAATGACTCGACGCGTCGGTCGTCGTCGTGAGACTCGTTCCAGTCACTTCGCAGCCAGCGGGCGTAGTGCGGCGCATGATAGCGTCGCCGGCTTGACCACAGCGACATCATGTATTTCCGGCACCGATGTGATGGAAACTCACCGGAAATCGATGCCGGCTTCTCCCATGAAATGTCGCTTCCATTCCGATAGAGATCCACAATGCTGCCATCAGCCAAAGTCGCCTCGGCGACCCACCAACCATCTTCCCGCGGCGGGTAGGGTGAGAACATGATCCACCCCTGGCTAATGCCGAGCGTCGCGCCGATTCCCGAAATCGCATCCGTTGCCGTCTCATGCAGCCCGGCCATCCTGGCAAGTTTCGGCAGCGCGTGGTCGGTCTTCTTGGTTACGCTATGAATGTTCCAGCCCAACACGTAAAGCAGAAGCAGGCCCGCCACTACATTCAACCGCAGGCTGCAGCGATGCGGAGCGATGGGTGCCGGAGGTCGCGAGCCATTTTCGAATGACTTGACGACGAACGCGACGCGACCAATGAACGACTCCCAGACGATTGAGGCTGCCGACCCGACTCGTGTTGCTTCAACCTTGTCCCAAAACCACGGCGGCAGGAAAACAAGCCACGCCGTCATGCAAACGAAGGGAAAGAGAATCAGGTGCATGGTCAGTGCCAGTCCCGCATGAAAACTGTAGAACGATGCAACCACAAACGTTCGCAGGTAACGCGTTGCCCAGGGAATGAATGCCAGTGCCGGCACCAGCACTTCCAGTCCGAGTGTCGCAAACGTCAGCAGGCGACAGAGTTCAGGGAATTCCAGGAACCAACGGCCAAACGATGTGGTCATGCGGTCGAGGTTGAGAGCGTAGTAAATGGCAGTTCCTTCTTGTCGCCAGATCGGGCTGGTTTTCAGCATGGCCGAAAAAACGTAAAGGAAAACGATCTGCAGCAATAATCCCAGCGTGGCCATCGACAAAACCGAATAGGGAACTTGACGGGCTGCGTTATTGTTTCGCAGGCGGCTATCGACGGAGCCGCAAACCCCCAACGGCAGAAACATCCCCCAGAATAGCAGCAGCCGCATGACATGGTCACCGGCGGAAGCAACCAGCGGATTGCGATAATGCAGTGAGACCAACAGCGCCCAGCTCACAACTGTCGCCAACCGTGTGCGATAGCCAACGAGTAACATCAAGGCAAATACCGCAGCCACGGTAAACATCAGCGAAACGAACAGCGGCGTCCCGTTCATCCAATACAGCGAAAGAGTCCAACGTCCCATTCGGCCCATCATCAGGTCACGGCTGACAAGGCCCGCGTCGGTGTAGTGTGCCGTGATATAGGGGACACGTCCGGCCAGGTCCAAGAGAAGCAACACCGCCAGACAGACGCGAAATAGGGCCAAGCCACGGACGTCGATGCCGAACAACTCACGAATGCATGGCTCGCGAACGACGCCGCTCCACCATCCGGTCGAGCGGCTCGGTTGCAACTTAGATGTCGCTGAGAGTTTGATTTCATAGCCATCGGGGTTGTCGTTCACGATTTCATTTCCAACCTCGCCCGCATCAACAAACCGGTCGCTCCGCTCCCGTGCGGTGCGATCACTGTCATGCTAACATAATCGGACAAGAGCGACGCTCCCGAGACTCCGTTTTGCCGCCGCGCACTCGTTCCATCCGCTTGATAGGGTGGTTGGTCGTCGAAGCACAATCAGGTTTGTCGTGATCGCATTCATGCGGTTTCAGCGCCGCAAGACGCACGAAGTGACCTCAGATACTTGACAGCAATTGAACTACGAGCCGCCCGATAAGAATGTCGGACGACCTCATCGAAATCGGATGCCGATGGGCTACCGCAATCTGAACCAGTGCATCGCCGACCTCGATCAGACCGGACAGCTGGTCCGCATTGAAGAAGAGATCGATCCGAAGCTGGAAGCGGCCGAGGTGCAGCGGCGCGTGTATGCCGCCGGTGGGCCAGCCGTTTATTTCGCACGGGTGAAGGGCTGTCAGTTTCCGATGGTCAGCAACCTCTTCGGCACCACTGAACGTACGCGGTTCATGTTTCGCGACGCGCTGGAAGCAGTGCGGCGGTTGGTCGAGTTGAAGGTCGATCCCAGCGAGTTCTGGAAGCAGCCGCTGCGATACATCGGCGCACCAAGAACCGGCTGGCACACACGGCCGAAGAAAGTCCGCAACGGCCCCGTGCTGAAGAATCGGACCACGATCGATCAGTTGCCGCAACTCGTCAGTTGGCCCGGCGACGGCGGCGCATTCATCACACTGCCGGAAGTCTACACCGAAGATCCCGACCGACCCGGTTTGCAACGTTCCAATCTGGGGATGTACCGCGTGCAGTTTTCCGGTGGACGGTACGAGACGAACAAACAGATCGGTCTGCATTACCAGATTCACCGCAGCATCGGCGTTCATCATGCGGCGGCTATTCGCCGGGGTGAACCGTTGCGCGTGAATGTTTTCGTCGGCGGTTCGCCGGCGATGATTCTCTCGGCGGTGATGCCATTGCCCGAAGGACTGTCGGAACTGATGTTCGCCGGAGCGCTGGGACGCCGTCGCGTGCCGATGATTGTCGGCCCAGATGTCGGGTTGCCGATATTCGCTGAAGCCGATTTCTGCATCTCCGGCACGATCGATCCTGAAGTGCTTCTGCCGGAAGGTCCGTTTGGCGATCACCTTGGATACTATAGTTTGGCGCACGAGTTTCCCGTATTGAACGTTGATGCCGTCTATCACCGCGACGATGCCGTTTGGCCGTTTACCACGGTTGGTCGCCCGCCGCAGGAAGACACTTCGTTCGGCCAAATCATTCACGAGATCACCGGTCCCATTATTCCGTCAGTCGTTCCCGGCGTTCACTCGGTCAACGCGGTCGATGCCGCCGGCGTGCATCCGTTGCTGTTAGCCGTTGGCAGCGAACGGTATGTGCCGTACGCCGCGGAGCGTCGCCCGCAGGAAATTCTGACATGCGCGAATGCGCTGTTGGGGCAGGGGCAACTGTCGCTCGCAAAGTACCTGCTGATTGTGGCTGCCGAAGACAATCCGCAGTTAGATATCCACGACATCGCCGGGTTTTTCGCGCATGTTTTACGACGAGTCAATTGGCAGCGTGATCTGCATTTCCAAACCCGCACGACCATCGACACGCTCGACTATTCGGGGACGGGAATCAACGACGGGTCGAAAGTTGTTATCGCGGCGGCAGGATCACCGCGCCGTGAGCTGCCGACGAAAATTCCCAGTGGATTCTCGCTGCCGGATGGTTTCGGCAATCTGCGAGTCTGTTTGCCGGGTGTGTTGGCAGTGTCGGCACCACCGTTTGTGGTAGCCGAAGACGGAAGAGGTCACACGGTCGAAACTTTCTGCCGGGCGCTGCCAGCCGATCATCCGATCAACGACTTCCCGTTGATCGTTGTTGTTGATGACAGTGAGTTCACTGCCGCCACGCTGAACAATTTTTTGTGGGTCACGTTCACACGCTCGAATCCGGCGAGCGACATCGATGGCATCGATGCGTTCGTCGAAGAGAAACATTGGGGTTGTCGCGGCGCGTTGGTCATCGATGCCCGCATCAAACCGCATCACGCCCCGCCACTGGTTGAGGACGCTGCCGTGACGAAACGCGTTGACGCGCTGGGTGCACCCGGCGGGCCGCTACATGGGATCATTTAGCGAAATGTCTGAATTGGAATTGATAGCGACGACCGGCTTCGGACTGGAAGCGGTTGTTGCGCGAGAATTGAAAGCCTTGGGATACGCCGACCAGCAGGTCGAAGATGGGCGGGTGACGTTCATCGGCGATGAGCAGGCAATTTGCCGGACGAACTTGCGGCTGCGCAGCGCAGAACGGGTGCTGTTGAAGGTCGGCTCGTTCGAGGCACGCGATTTCGGCGAACTGTTCGACCGCACGATTGAACTTCCTTGGGCGGAATGGGTCGACGTCGATGCAGCGTTTCCCGTGCGAGGCAAATCGGTCCGGTCACAACTGCACAGCGTTCCGGATTGTCAGCGGATTGTGAAGAAGGCGGTTGTTGAATCGTTGAAGCGAATTGACGGTCGCGAATGGTTCGAGGAAACCGGGCCGGCTTACGGCATTGAGGTTTCGATGTTGAAAGACCAAGCCACACTGACCATCGACACATCGGGAAGCGGCCTCCACAAACGCGGTTACCGCACGCTCAGCGGGGCGGCTCCACTCAAAGAGACATTGGCCGCCGCGCTGGTGCAGTTGAGCTACTGGAATCCGGAACGCACGTTGGTCGATCCGTTCTGCGGCACGGGGACGATTCCTATCGAGGCGGCATTGATTGCGCGAAACATTGCCCCGGGTCTGAACCGCGTGTTCGCCGCCGAGGAGTGGCCGCGAATTCCGCCGAAGCTTTGGGTCGAAGCACGCAGCGAGGCTCGCGACGAAGAACGTGAAAAACCGGACGTCCCCATTATTGCGACTGATCTCGATGAAGAGGTGCTCAGCCTGGCCCGTTATCACGCTCGGCGTGCCGGCGTGGAAGCCGACATTCACTTCCAGCAGAAACCAATTGCCGAGTTCACCACGCAGCGAAAATATGGCTGCATCATTTGCAATCCCCCCTACGGCGAGCGTTCCGGCAGTCTGGAACAGGCCGAAGAGACGTATCGCGAAATGGCGCGAGCATTCAAAGGGATCGACACATGGTCTCTGTACGTGCTAACGTCGCACCCCGAATTTGAACGGCTATTCGGCCGGCGCGCTGAGCGTCGACGCAAGTTGTATAACGGTCGCATTGCTTGCACCTATTTTCAATACGCCGGTCCACGGCCACCGCGCCGCGCGAGAGTCGAGACATCGGACGATTGATGCGGCAGTTTGTTCCGAGTTTCAATTTGTCTGTGGCGCGCGTACACTCAGTTTTCCTTACGCTTCGCCAGAAACCCGGTTTTTTGAAAAAGCCGGGTTTCTTGACACTCAGACTCCTGCCTGATCGAACATCTTTCGCATGACGTCATCAAATTTAAACGATATACAACAGACGGATTCCAACGATGGCGGTTCAGCATTCATCCAGGGGACTCAGGTCGAAATCACGCACACGACCTCCGCCGACAGCCGGCCGGAGTTCGCACTGTTCGATTTCGACGGCACGCTGAGCCTGATCCGCGAGGGCTGGCAGCAGGTGATGGTGCCGATGATGGTGACGATTCTTGCCGACACCGAAACCGAAGAGTCCGCACAGGAACTCGGGCAGGTGGCCGAGGAATTTGTGATGGAGTTGAATGGCAAACAGACCATCTATCAGATGATTCGTCTGTCGGAAGAAGTGGCCGCCCGTGGCGGAGCGCCGGAAGATCCGTTGGTTTACAAGCATCGCTATCACGAATTGTTGATGCAACGCGTTCTGAGTCGCCGCGACGCACTGCGGGATGGAAGTGCGGCTCCCACGGATTGGTTGGTGCCCGGCGCATTGGACGCATTGGCTGCTTTGAGGGATCGCGATGTGCTGATGTTTCTGGCCAGCGGCACCGACGAGCAGTACGTCATCGAAGAAGCCGAACTGCTGGGCGTCGCCGAGTTCTTCGATGGACGGATTCACGGGGCGGTTGACGATTATCGCAGTTTCTCAAAACAGATGGTCATCGAACGAATTCTGGACGAAAACAATGTTGATGGAGCGCGGCTGATCGGATTCGGCGACGGTTATGTCGAGATCGACAACGTCAAGTCGGCCGGGGGAATCGCGGTCGCGGTCGCCAGTGACGAATCCGGACGCAGCGGCAAAGCCGATGCGTGGAAGCGTGAGCGGTTAATCGGCGTCGGAGCAGATGTGGTCATTCCCGACTTTCGCGAGTTCGATGCACTGTGTAATCATCTTTGGAAGGGCTGTTGATGCCGTTTGAGCAGTTTGATCGTAGCCGCTTGCAGATTCTGCCGATCGGCGAACGCGCGCACGATCTCGACATCGCGACAATGCTGAACGAGCCGGACGGTCCGCGCGTTCCGTTTGAGCATGAGGCGCTGCCGAAGCTGGCCGAGAGAATCGTCCGCGCCGCGCACGAGGAACGAACGATCCTCTTCTGCTGCGGAGCGCACGTGTTGCGGCTGGGGAATGCGCCGCTGTTAATCGATCTGATGGAACGCGGCCTGCTAGGCCATTTGGCGCTGAACGGTGCCGGGGCGATTCACGACTTTGAACTGGCGATGATTGGTCACACCTGCGAAAGTGTGGCCCGCTATGTCAGCAACGGGCAGTTCGGCTTGTGGCAGGAAAGTTCGCGAATGAACGATGCCGCTGCGGCCGGATATCGCGACGGCATCGGGCTGGGTGAAGCGGTTGGGCGGATGATTGAAGAGGAACAGTTTCCGCACCGTGAGACGAGCGTGCTAGCGGCCGCATATCGGCTCGGAATTCCGGCAACAGTTCACGTTTCCATTGGGCAGGACATCGTCCACGAGCATCCCAACTTCGATGGTGCAGCGACCGGGGCAACGTCTTACACCGACTTTCTCATCTACACGCAAACCGTCACGCGACTGGAGCGGGGTGTGTTCTTGAACATCGGCTCGGCGGTGATGGGGCCGGAAGTCTATCTGAAGGCGCTCGCCATGGCCCGTAACGTGGCGCATCAACAGGGCGAGAAAATTTGCCAATTTACAACAGCGGTTTTCGATCTACCCAACCTGGGAGATAATCTGTCGCACGAAGCGCCCAAGACCGATCCACGTTACTATTTTCGTCCGTTCAAGACGATATTAGTGCGGACAGTGGCCGATGGTGGCGAGAGTTTCTACGTGCAAGGCGATCACAAGGCAACGATTCCCGCGCTGTACGATGCCATTCTGGCGGAGGCGACGTCATGAAGACTCAGCGACTCGAACAACTGGTTGAGCGATTCGCAACGCGGCGAATTGCAGTCATCGGCGATTTCTTTCTCGATAAATATCTCGACGTCGATCCGTCGCTGGACGAACCAAGTCTTGAAACCGGGAAGACCGCCCACCAGGTGACTGGGGCTCGCGTTGGTCCCGGAGCGGCAGGCACCGTCGTCAACAATCTGGCCGCGCTCGATGCCGGTACGCTGTATGCCGTTGGGGCGATCGGCGACGATGGAGAGGGATTTGAATTACGCCGCGAGCTGGAACGGATTCGTTGCGACACTGATCGCTTACTGCGGTTCGATTGGCTGATGACTCCCACCTATCTCAAACCGCGCGATCAGACTGACGCGTCTCTCGCCGGCGAACACAGTCGCTACGACACGTTGACTCGAACTCCGATGCCAGACGAAATTGTTGAAGAGATCGTGGGGGCATTGGATTCGGTTCTGCCTGAAGTCGATGCGGTCATCATCGCCGATCAGGTGGTGCAGGATGAATGCGGTGTCGTGACGCCGTTTTTGCGCGATGTGTTAAGCGAGCGCGCCGAGCAGTTTGCGGATCTTGTCTTCTGGGCCGACAGCCGGTCGAACATTCGCATGTTCCGCAATGTGATAACGAAACCCAACCAGTTTGAGGCGGCCGGCCGATTGAATCCGCATCCCGACGACACCGTTACGCTGTGCGAACTGAAAGCGGCCGCCGGTGTGTTGCGGGGAATTAACGGCGCGCCGGTCTGTGTGACACGCGGCTGTGACAGCGTCTTGGTGACCGATCCAGAGTATACGGTGATTCCGTCGGTTGAAGTCCCCGGCCCGCTCGATCCGACCGGTGCTGGTGATAGCTTCACCGCGGGGGCCGTGCTGGCTATGTCGTCCGGGGCAACGTTGGCCGAGGCGGCTTTAGTGGGATGTTTGACGGCGTCGATTACAGTCCAGGAATTGGCAACGACGGGTACGGCGACGCCCGCTGGATTGTTTGAGCGGTTGGAATTGTGGCGAACTCAACATCCGAACGGAGTGGTGGGCGAAACCGTTCGCTAAACCGCAAGCGATGTTTGTTAGTTTTCGGAGAAGAACGTAGACGATGAGTGATCAATCATTTACAGACGATTACCTGAATGACTTGGCCGGGCTGTTACCGCGTCTCGATCGTGGCGCGATTGCGACGGCGATTCGCTGGATGCGCGAGACGCGCGACGCGAACAAGACAATTTACATTTGCGGAAACGGTGGCAGCGCGTCGATTGCTTCGCAGATGGTTGTCGATATCGTCAAGGGGGCCTCGCTGGGGAGACGGGCGCGTTTCAAGATGATCGGCCTGACCGACAGCATGGCCACCGTCACGGCGTACGCAAACGATGAAGGTTACGACAGTGTCTTCGTCGAACCATTGAAAAACTTTGCGGAGTCGGGCGACCTGCTGTTGGCCATCAGCGGCAGCGGAAATAGTCAAAACGTAATAAACGCCGTCCAGCATGCCAACAACATCGGTTGTCGCACCATCGGTCTGACGACTGGTGAGGGCGGTCGGTTGCGCGAGCTGGTTGAATTGCCGTTGGTCGTTCCGTCCTCACATATGGGGCGGCTGGAAGACTGCTTTTTTGTGATGACGCACGTTTTGTGCTATGCGTTTATGGAAGCTGAAACAGAGTAAAGGTCAGACGATGTCCAAACGCGTGCTGAATGTCGGGCAATGCGCATTCGATCAAGCGGGGATTTCTCGTTTTCTACGTCAACATTTCGACGTGGTGGTCGATCCGGCGGATCATTTAGACGACGCGATGGAGTCGTTGCGAGGCGGGCAATTCGATCTGGTCCTGGTCAATCGCCAGTTGGATTTCGACGGGAGTGACGGCATGGTGGTCGTCGAGTCGATCAAGTCGGATTCGGAGACTGCCAACGTGTCGGTCATGCTTGTGTCGAACTTTGCCGACGCTCACGAAAGGGCTGTTAAGGCGGGCGCAGAAATTGGCTTCGGCAAAGCGGAATTAGGTGACGCGGCGGTCATTGAGCGGCTGGCGAAGTTCCTGGCTGAATAGCACAGCGGGAAAAGTCTTACTGCGCCGCTTCCTGTGCGGTGGCCAGTTTCTTCAGCCCGTTGCCGGTGGGGACGTTGATGAACAGCACGCCGAGCATTTCATCGCCCGTGTTTTGCAGCTCGTGTTCGGCTCCGGTCGGAACGTGAATGACGTCCTCGGCTTGAACTTCGTTTTCTTCCCCGTCGAGAATCGCCGTGCCGCGACCACGGGTGACAACGATGAGTTCTTCGGCATCGGGGTGAATGTGAAGTTCTGCCACATGCCTGCCGCCGGGGGGAATCAACATGTGATGCACGAACTGAATCGTTTCGAGGCAGCTTCGTTCGGGCGGTGTTTCGGTTTCGTATAACCGCTTCACCGGAGCCGGATCGTCGGCACGGTTTCGCAGATTGCCGTCGGCGTCGCGCACTTGATACTCGATGACGCGCTGCGGATTGTTGAACAACAGGCTTTGCACCACGTTGTACGGCTGTGTTTTCCAGTTGGCGATGGTCATGTGTGTCTCGGAGCGGGAGGTGTTAGGGAGAAACCGTTGTTGTGAGGGGCCGCGAAACCGCAAGCGAGTGTGATCGGGCGAGTGAAAAGTCGAGGGCTACCCCTTTTTACTTTTTCCTTGAACCATCCACTCTTCCAGATCGACACCAAGACCGTCGCAGACACGGTTGATGTAGTTGAAGTACGCGGTGACCTGTACGGCGTCGTGGATGGCCTCATCGGAGAAATCGTGGCCGCGCAGTTCTTCGATGTCGGTCTCTTCCATCGCCGCTGGTGTCAGTGTCAGTTTGACGCACACATCGAGCAGTGCGCGAGTTGGCGGATCGATGTCGGCCGTCCGGTAGTCGGTCTTAACCGCCTCAATCAGCAACGGGTCATCAGCCTCAGCACGGAGGCTCTCTGCGTGCGACTCGGTTCAGTAAAAACAGTCGTTGGCACGGGAGACGACGGTGGCGATCATCTCGCGTTGCGCTCGACTCAGGGCCGACGGTTTGTGCATGATGTCGATGTACAACGCCATCGACGATCGCATGACCGGTGGGTTGATGCTCATCAGCCGAACGACGTGTGCGACGTGTCCCGCGCGATTGACGGCGGCATCGTACAGCGACTTGAGCAGCCCGGTTGCTTTGTCGGGGGTGATGATATCGATCCAGGCCATGTGGTGATTCCTGCAGGTCTTTATGAATTGGCGGTGCACGGTGATCCGGAAAGATCAGTGGGCTTACGCCCACCGCTCGCTTTGGTTAAGCAGGATCATCCCTCTTCCATTGGATAACCGGCTTCTTTCCAGCCGCGGACACCACCGTCCATCGAAATGACGTTGGTGTAACCCATTTTTTGTAGATTCAAAGCAGCCAGGGCCGAGCGATATCCACCGCCGCAGTACAGCACCATCTCAGTGTTCGTTTCGGGGACCGCCTCCTCAATGTCTCGTTCGATCACACCTTTCCCAAGATGCGTCGCACCCGGCAAACGCGCCCGCGCGTATTCGCTCTCCTCGCGCACATCGATCAGACAGAACGTCTCGCCCGCAGCGAGTTTACGTTTGACGTCTTCGATCCCGCATTCACGGACCTCCCGCCGGGCGGCATCGACAATGTCCAGGAATCGCGGCGAATGCTTGGCCATTGTTATCACTCCTTTGAAACGACTCATTATTTGGTTTTGGCTCGATAGATCACTTTGCCATCGAGCATTGTCAGCACCGGTTTGATGCGACGGATTTCATCTTCCGGGCAGGTTAGATAATCGCGATCCAAAACGGCCAGATCGGCCAGCCTTCCCGGTTGCAGCGATCCTTTCCGTTCTTCATCGAATGCCAGATAGGCCCCGTTGGCTGTAATGCATCGCAGCGCCTGCAGGCGGCTGACCTTTTGATGCGGCCCGTACACGCGTCCGCTACGATTCTTGCGAGTGACCGCCACCTGCAGCCAGAGAAACGGATTGTAGGCGTTCATCGACGTGTCGGGATCGAGGCCCATCATGTGATCGCCGTTGATCGCCGTCGGCACTCCGCCGCGCAGCCAGTCGCCGATGCCAATGAATCGCGATGCCCAGTCTTCGCCATAGAAGTCGGCCATCGCGTCGGAATCCTTGTAATACAACGGTGCCTGCGTATCGACGCAAACGCCCAGTTTCGCTGCGCGAGCAATCGAATCGCGGGCTGGAAAGTAGGCGTGCACAAGAGTGAATCGGCGTGCTTTGAGTGGCGTTTCTCTATCGACGGAATCCAGCGCATCGAGAACAGCATCGACGCCCCCGTCGCCTGTCACGTGACAGCACATTTGCCAGCCGAGCGCATGTCCGGCCCGAAAGACGTCGGTCATCTGCTCGACGCTGTAATTCAAGCTGCCGCGATATTCGGGGTCGTCGTGAACGTAAAAGTCGATTCGCTTCTTGCCGTAGGCTTCACGCAGGTAGGTGTTGCCCCAGTGAATTCCACCATCGACAGTGATTTTCAACGGCCCGACCCGCAACCAATCGTCGCCGTCGCCCGTCTTCATGCCAAGCTTTTTCGTATAGGCTTCGACCGCCTCACCCGAACGAAACGAACTGCGAAACGTGGCGGTGGTGCGGACGGTCATTTCGTTGGCAGCGCGTAGTTTCTTGTAGAACGCGAATTGGTCGGTCGATAATGCCCGTTCAAAAATGCTGGTAATGCCGAGTTGATTGTACCGCCGGTGGACCATTTTCAGCGCTGCGAGGGTTTCGGCTTCGCCGACTTCGGCGCGCGGATGGAATTTCCGCAGATAAGAACCGCCCCCGGAGATCAACAGCGGGTTACCGGCATCATCGCGAATGACCCGAAGGCCGGGGATTGTTTTCTTCGCGTCATCAATGCCGGTTATCTTGAACCCCAGCGAATTCAACACACTCTTACGGGCGGCAGTGAAGATGACCGGGTGTGTGGTGCAAGCCGCATCGAGTTCGGCCGGTGTCGGATGACGCCGTTCCTTCAGCCTTGTGATGTCGGACCGCGGCACCTCAATCCAACGGCCCGCAGGAAGCTGCTTCACTTGTCGGCGTATCCATTTCTGGATGTCGGCAATCGATAGCAGTTCGGCATGCCGGCGCACTAACGAGCCGCGTGCCACACCAACGGCGTGGCAATGCGTCGCGACGATGCCGGGGATTACCGTCTTGCCGTCAAGCGATATTGATAATGTCTTGTCGCCCGCCAGTTTCTTGATGTCCGAATTGTTGCCGACAGCGATGATGCGACCGTCACGAATGGCGAGCGCTTGGACGACCGAATCGCGTGCATCGACGGTGAGGATCTTCCCAGCGAGCAATATGGTGTCGGCTGGGCGCGGTTTCGCTTGATCGTCGGCGTTTGCTGAGACGGTGAAAACAAAGGCGACGAACGCTATTGGGAGTCGTATGTTCGTCATATGAGGTGTTCCGTGTGGAGTGTCAATTGAAGTGTTCGAGGTCCGCGAAACCGCAAGCGGGCGGGGAATGCGGAATGAGAATGGTTGTCGTTATTCTGGTTTCATGTACTTGTTGACGAAGGGGAGAACTTGCGCATAGGCGTCATTGATGAGTTTTGGATCGCCCTTCGACAGGCCGTGGCCCGCATTTGGGACGGTGACAAATTTGTGTGGCACCTTGTGCTGCTTGAACTGCTTCTCCATCAGCACCGATTGTTCGTACGGTACGTCGGTATCGACGGTGCCGTGGATGAGCAATGTTGGCGGATACTCCTTTGTCACACCGCGCACCGGTTCAAACGGGGCGAACTTTTTGGCTTGTGCGATCGGATCGAATCCGCTCACCAGCTGCGGCCAGACGCCGTTCTGTCGGCAGTAGAGATAGAACGCCCGCCGCTGGTTGCTGTTGATACTCCCGTCGGTCACTGGCGCACCGCCGACAATTTGCATGGCATCGTCCTTCTTGACCAACGGCTGGGTACGGCGATAGAACTCGCTCGGTTTGCTGTACCAGTCGCCGACGAGATCGCCGTAACCCCAGAAAGCGACCAGCACAGCCGGTCGCGGTCGGGCGAGAATCCCTGCGGTTAATGTGAGGTATCCGCCTGCCGATCCGCCGAGGACGGCGATGCGTTTGGTGTCGGCGTTGAAAAGTTCCGGCCCTTTCTCGTGAACCCAGCGATACGCGTCTTCCACGTCGCCGACGATTTCCGCCAATTGGGTTTCCGGCGCGAGACGATAGTCGATTGAAACCAGCACGTAGCCGTCGCCCAATAGCGCTTCTTTCACACGATTACTGACGCCGGCGCGACCGCCCATGATGAGCGCGCCACCGTGAATCCAGATCGCCACCGGCCGCACAACATCGTCGTCGGCGCGATAGACGTCGGCCTTGATCTCCAACTTGCCGACGGTTTTGTAGGTGTAAGTTTTCTTCACGATCTTCGATTTTCCCGCCAATGCAGTCCCTCCGATCGACAAAGCCGCCGCTCCCGCAGAAACGGTCTGCAGGAAGTCCCGTCTATGAATCTGATTGAACATCTCGATTTCCTTTATTGCATTTCTGACATCGAATGCCAGCCGATTGTCTCAGCCTCGGCGGTCATCATTTTCTATTCTAATTCTCGCCCCCAGGCAATCGCCAACTGCACCAGCACATCGACCGCTTGTTGCATTTCCTCGACGCTGGTCCATTCCAGCGGTGAGTGCGGATTGTGTTCGCCGGTCGATAGATTGGGGGTGGGCAGTCCCATTTCAGACAATTGCGAACCATCGGTCCCGCCGCGAATGATCGACATTGTCGGTTCGATGCCGGCCGCCCGTGTCGCTTCGATTGCCTTCTCCAACGCACGTGGCTCTTTGGCCAACCCGTCGCGCATGTTGCGGTATTGCTGGCGTACTTCGACATTGATGTTCGCAAGCGGGTGTTCCGATTCCAGATCGGCCGCAATTTGTCTGAGCAAAGTCGCATATTCGCCAAGCTGTTCCGTTTCAAAATCGCGTAGAAGAATCCGCGCGCTCGCTTCTGCGACGCCCCCCTCGACGTGATACGGATGAATGAAACCCTCTCGGCCGTCGGTTGTCTCAGGGCTGTCGGTGTCCGTCGGCAGCCGGGTGATGAACTGGCTTAAGATACGGATCGAATTAACCATCGCATCTTTGCCAATCGAGGGGTGCGTGTTGATCCCCTTAACGGTGACGATAACGCCGTCGGCTGAAAATGTCTCCGAGTCAATCTTTCCAACACCATCGCCGTCGAGCGTGTAACCGCAAACAGCATTCAGTTGTTTGAGGTCGATTTTATCAACGCCGTGGCCAATTTCCTCATCGCAGGTGAAGCAAACGCGGATCGGCCCGTGTGGTACGTCGGGATGTGCCATCAAGTGCGCGGCGACCGACATGATGACGGCGATCCCGGATTTATCGTCGGAGCCAAGCAGCGTCGTGCCATCGGTTGTGATGATTGTCGCCCCGACAAGCGATTTGAGCGCAGGATTGTTGGCGACGCGAATCACCTTCTCTTCCGCGTTCGGCAGAACAATATCGCCGCCCTGATAGTTCTCGTGCACAACCGGATTCACATTGGTGCTGGAATATTCGGGCGACGTATCGACGTGGGCGAATAAGGCGAATGCGGGCGCCGCATGATCGACGCTGGACGGAATTGTCGCGGTCACGATACCAAATTCGTCACAGCAAACGTCAGCCAAGCCAAGCGACATGCATTCGGCAGCAAGCAGCCGGCTCAAATCGAGCTGCTTGGCCGTACTGGGGTACGTGTCGCTCGTCTCGTCCGATTGCGTATCGATTTGGACGTAACGCAGAAAACGTTGCAGCAGCGTGTCCATTCCGTTTGGTCCTTGGCCATCCTGTTTGACGGAGGGAATACAATTGGCATTTCGATAGTGAGTCATGTACCGCACTGGCGACACGCCAGTGGCACCCGTTGACCTAGGATCAGCAAGATGCCAGTTCGATCTCTATTGGAACCTTGATGGCCCGCCGCCGCCAGTCGGTTGGTTTGGATTTTGGCGAGACATTCATCCGGTCAGTTGGTTTAATAGGAGGAAACCCGAATTTACAGTCGAATTTGGCGAATGTGATTTCAACCGCCCTCACCCACAGTCCGCCGATAATCAGGAGTACTCCGATGCAGTTTCTTCGCCCGGTTGCAATCGTTGGATCGCTGGTGCTGATGCTCGCCGCTTCGTCGTTCGCGCAGGAGACCGACAGCCGGAAAACGCAGGAGAACGCCGTACGAACGCGGTTACTCGACAACATCTTCCGCGTCCCGCCCAACGTGAAACTCGACGAAGAACAGAAAGCGAAACTGAAGGCGTTACGCGAGAAGCGGGGTGCCGAAGTCGCTCAGAAAATGCAGGGCATTCTGCGAAAACTGAATGGAGTCTACACAGACGAGCAACGGCAGGCCCGAAACATCGCATTTCGCGATGCGCGTGAGGCGAAGAAGAATCGCCGCGAGACCCAGCAGGCGGTCGTTGCAGCGATCAAACTGACGAAAGAGCAACAGAAACAAATTGCTGCGATTCGCCGAGAGCGGATCGAATTGCAGGCATCAATCCGTGGTGAGATAATCAAAGAGTTAGGGATTCAGCCGCGTCGAAGGAATCGGCCGCAGGTGGCACGGATTCGTCCAACACAGGCCAACGTTAAGTATGGACCGCACGAGCGTAACGTGCTCGATTTCTGGGAAGCGAAATCAGAGCAGCCGACACCGGTGCTCGTTTCCATTCACGGCGGCGGCTTTCGCGGCGGGAATAAGAGCGTAAGCGGCGCGATGCTCAAGCAATGTCTCGACGCGGGAATTTCCGTCGTCGCGATCACCTACCGCTTTTCACAGCACGCCATCGCACCGGCTTCGTTTAACGATTCCGCCCGAGCGATTCAATTCGTCCGACATCACGCCAAAGAGTGGAACATCGATCCAACGCGATTGGCAGCCACAGGCGGATCGGCGGGGGCGGGGATTTCACTATGGCTGGGATTCCACGACAACATGGCCGACGCGGATAACGAAGACCCCGTGCTACGGCAATCGACGCGTCTGACTTGCATGTTTGTGAACAATGGTCAGTCGTCTTACGATCCCCGTTTCATTCGCGACCTGTTCCCCGGCACCGATACGTACCGACACTCGGCGTTGCCGCAGTTGTTTGGTATCGATATTTCAAAGCTCGATGACTTGCCCAAGGGAAAATATGAACTCTTCGAGGAAGTCTCGGCCATCCCTCATCTGACAAAGGACGATCCGCCGGTCATTCTGATTTATAATCGCCCGTTTGATGCCGACATCACCAACCAGTCCATCGGCATTCACCATGCGAAGTTCGGCGCGGTGTTGAAAGAACGGATGGATGCATTGGACATACCTTGCAGGGTGTTCGCCGCGGGCAAGAGTCTGGACGGCGAGCCGATTCTGTCGAGCATTGATTTCCTCAAGCAGAATTTCAAGCTGGAGAAGTGAATTCCCGCTAGCTCCGCGGCCTGCTACGATACCGGCCGTGTGAAATGTGCCGCACCGCGGATTGGATCGACGTATCAAAGGAGTGATGAGAGTGACGCAACCGGTTGCAATTGTGCTGGCCGCCGGCCAGGGAACCCGGATGAAGTCGGACTTGCCGAAGGTTGTCCACAAAGTGTGTGGGCGGTCGATGATTGAACACGTTCTCGACGCGGCTCGCCAGGCGGGGGTGAAGAAAACAGTGGTGGTGGTCGGCCACAAGGCGGACGTTGTGAAGCAGACGCTAGCCGATGCCGACGACGTCGAATTTGCCCTGCAGGAACAGCAGCACGGCACCGGTCATGCCGTGATGGTATGCGAAGACGCACTCCGCGAGCACGACGGTCCGGTGCTGGTACTCGCCGGCGATACGCCGCTGTTGAAGGCCGAATCACTTTGTCGGCTGCTCGATGAACAACAGAAGCAAGGGGCCGCCTGTGTGGTGGGAACGGCCAAGACCGATGCCAACGAGGGGTTGGGGCGGATCGTTCGCGATGCCGACGGCGAGTTCCTGGCCATCGTCGAACACAAGGATGCGACTCCCGAGCAGCGATCGATCCGCGAGATCAACACGGGGTGCTTCGCATTCGATTGCCGCGCGCTGTTCGATGCGCTATCGCGAATCGAACCGCGAAACAAACAGGGCGAATACTACCTGACCGATTGCCCGGAAATCATGAGGGCAGACGGCTGCCGCGTGATTGCCAGTTGCAGTCTCGACATCGACGAGGCGATGGGAGTCAACACGCCCGAACAGTTGGCCGCGGTGGAAGAGAAGCTGAAGCGTCGCTCAAATTGAACATCGAAGGCTGAGTTGCTCGCTTGACGCAAAGTCGCAGAGACGCAAAGATCGCGCAAAGGAAGAGAGAGAAACTGAGCCGCCGTTAACCGTGAGTCTGAGACGTGAGACAATTGTTTTCGCCTCCCAACCCCAACGGAATCCCGTGCACGATCATTTGACACTTATCAGCGGCCGCGCTCACCCCGCATTGGCCCACGAAATCGCTGGGTATCTCGGTATCGATCTGGCTGCGGTCGAGATTGCAGATTTTCCCGATGGTGAGATCAGCCTGAAGTTGAATCAGAACGTGCGCGGTTGCGACGTTTATCTGATTCAGCCCACCGGACCGCCGGTGAACACGAACCTGATGGAATTGTTGATTCTCATCGATGCCTGCAAACGGGCCAGCGCCGCGCGGGTCACCACGGTCATTCCCTACTTTGGTTACGCCCGGCAGGACCGCAAAGACGCCGGCCGCGTACCCATTACCGCCAAGCTGGTGGCCAATCTCATCACCGAAGCGGGGGCCGATCGCGTGCTGACAATGGACCTGCACGCAGCACAGATCCAGGGATTCTTCGACGCGCCGGTCGATCACTTGTATGCGGCTCCGATTCTCGACCAGTATTTTGACTCATTGAAGTTGCCAGCGGGCGAAATCGTTGTCCTCAGCCCGGACGAAGGCAGCATCAAACGGTCGCTGCGACACGTCGAACATTTAGGCGGGACGCTGGCGATTGTCGATAAGCGGCGATCCAGTGCAACCGAAACGAAACAGGCCAACCTCATCGGCGGCCCCATCGACGGCAAGACCGTGTTGATCTTCGACGACATGATCTCAACGGCCGGCTCGATTGTTGGGGCAGTGGAAGTCGCGCACCAATCTGGTGCGAAAGATGTCTACGTCAGCGCCAGCCATGCCGTACTGTGTGGCCCCGCTTCGGCCCGACTCCGCGAAGCACCCATTCGCGAATGCGTGGTCACCAACAGTCTGCCGCTCAGCCCCGAGCAGCAATTCCCCAACCTCAAATCCGTCTCCATCGCCCCACTACTGGGCGAAGCAATCCGCCGAATCCACAGCAACGAATCGGTCAGCGATCTGTTCGATTGAGGGATTCGGGTGCCACTGTGAATTATTGAAGGACTCGCGAGCCTTCAATACCCCGCCGCAAACCCACTGCGTCGAAAGTCGGCTACCCCAATGTATCGGCGGGGGTTCGGTGAGACGTAAATTGAATGGGCATCGCCCTGCGAGTAGGAAGCGTTGTTCATCGCGTGGCCCATGCGGGTTAGCTGTTTGACCAACTCGGCGTGGCGGGCGTCGGTGGTTCCTTCAAACCGGGCCGCGTCGGGCAACCATTGGTGGTGCAGTCGAGGGGCAGTGATCGCTTGCGGCAGCGGCATCTCGAATTCGACGACGTTCAGCACAACCGACAGCGCCGTGTTAATAATTGTGCGACCGCCGGGACTGCCGGTAACGAGGACAATGCGGCCGTTCTTCGCAACCAACGTAGGGCATTGTGAACTGAGCATTCGTTTGCCGGGCTGAATCGTGTTTGCCTCGGTGCCGATGCGGCCTCGACGGTCGGTGTATCCCGGCTTCCAATTGAAGTCGCCCATTTCGTTGTTCAGCAGAAACCCGCCCCCCTGCACAACAACTCGCGAGCCGTAACTGTTTTCCAGCGTGTAGGTGTTGGCGACGGCCATGCCGTCGGAATCGACAACGGAAAAATGTGTGGTGCTGGTTCCTTCGGCGGCGAGCGGAATGTCGGGGGCGAGTTGCTTGCTGGGAGTCGCTTTGTCACGGTTAATCGTCTTTGCCAGTTTCGCTGCATACTTTTTCGTCGTGAGATGCGCGGGAATCTTGACGAAGTCGGCATCGCCGAGATGACGCGCTCGTTCGAGATACGCCCGCCGCATGGTTTCGATCAGCAGATGGTTCGTCTCGGCTGACCAACGTCCTTTTTCGCGGAGATTGAACTTCTCGATCATGTTCAGCATCAGCACAAGCGTGATGCCGCCGGAACTGGGCGGGGGAGGTCCGTAGACATCGTGACCGCGAAAAATCGTGTGGATCGGTTTGCGACTTTTCGCCCGATAGTTGGCGAGGTCCTTGGTGGTGATGAGCCCGTTACCCTTGCCTCGTTTCATCTCGGCCGCAATCAGTTTGGCAACCGAGCCGGTGTAGAAGCCATCGGCTCCATGTGCTGCAATCTTCGTGAGTGTCTTCGCCAGATCGGGCTGCACCAGCCGGTCGCCTTTGTGCCACGCTTTTCCATCGGGCGGGGCGAAGACACGGCGAAACTCGGTGAACGGTTCGGTCTTCTTGTCATTCAGAAACTTGTTCAGCGATTGGGCAAGATGGGCATCGACGGCGAAGCCATCGCGCGCCATCGCGATGGCCGGGGTGACGAGCTGTTTCCAGGGGAGTTTGCCGTATTTCTGATGGGCTAATGCCAAACCCCGAACGGTGCCGGGGACGCCGACGATCTTGCGGCTGTGGCGGCTGTCGGTCAGTGAAAACATGGTGCGGGTTGCGGCCGACGGCGCGACTTCACGGTAATCGATACAGACGGGTGGCCGCCCATTAGCGGGGTGGATCATCATGAACCCTCCGCCGCCAATGTTGCCGGCCGGGGGGTAGGTGACGGCCATCGTCAGCGCAGTTGCAACGGCGGCATCGACCGCGTTGCCTCCTTGCTTCAGAATCGACACGCCGACTTTGCTTCCTGGCTCGGAGACGGAAACGACGACGCCCTTCCTGGCTTCGACCGTCTGCGGCTGTTTTGCCGCAACCGTTGAAATCAATAACGCGACGGCGATAGTGAAACGGGTGACGTGGCGCATGCGTTACTCCAACGGGGATGTTTGACCACACGAGTTGGTAATCCAATTTGCGCAAGATGACAGAATCTGTCTCGCGAAACCAGCCCGCAGCGCAAGCGAGGGTTTTTTCGTCGTATCTCTCATTCAAACCCTTGCTTGCGCTGCGGGCTGGTAGGGGCGTCGCCAATTTGTTTGAAACTGGAATCAATCGCCGACAGCGTTGCCCCCGCGCCGCGAATGTTCGATGATGGTCGAGTCCGGTGGTTTTGTGGTTTTGTGGCGGGGCTGTAAAGTTCTCGCCAAGTTTGATTGGCCGCTTAAACGTTATAGAGGAAGAGTGCGCGATGGGTGAAAATGGCGAATCTCCGTTTGTGCGGTTGCATGGCGATGATCATGTTGCGATTGCGAAGCGGTTGGTCGAAAAGGCTACGGAATTTCAACTGTCGCCTGACGATGAAACCATCTGTACGACCGATTCTATGGATTTGGGGCACAAGGTGGCGTTGGTTGCGATTCCACAAGGTGGACCGGTACGCAAATTCGGGCAATTGATTGGCTTTGCAACGGCCGACATTCAACCGGGCGATTGGGTGCATTCGCACAATCTGGCAGTTGGCGAATTGAACCTCGATTACGCATTCGCCAGCGATGTGCCGGCCGATCCTGAGCCGATCAAAGGCCGGACATTTATGGGTTATCGCCGCAAAGACGGGCGCGCGGCGACGCGGAACTACATTGGTTTGATCAGCACGGTCAACTGCTCGGCGACGACTTCGAAGTACGTGGCACAGCATTTCGACGATTCGATTCTAGCCAACTTCCCGAACATCGATGGCGTGGTTCCGCTGGCGCACAAGGCGGGCTGTGCAATGCAGTACGGGGGAGACGATCACCGCCAGCTAGCGAGAACGTTGGCGGGTTTTGCGCGACATCCGAACATCGCCGCGTATCTAGTATTGGGGCTGGGATGCGAAACCGGAAACGCGACATTCTTGACCGGCGAACACAATCTGGTGCAGCTCGATTTTCCGGGACAGGAAGAAGCCCGGCTGCCATTGGTGATGAACATTCAGGATGAAGGCGGCGTGCGCAAGACGGTTGATCGCGCTGTGGGTGTGTTGAAGGAGATGCTGCCGGAAGTGAACAACGTGCAACGCGTGCCGATTCCCGTATCGGAATTGATTCTGGGAGCCGAATGCGGTGGCAGCGATGGTTATAGCGGAGTGACCGCCAACCCAGCAGTGGGTATTGCCAGCGATTTGCTGGTGGCACACGGGGCAACCAGTATTCTGGGCGAGACGTCGGAAATATACGGCGGCGAACACACGCTGACACGCCGTGCCGTGACCCGCGAAGTGGGCGAGAAACTCGTCGAGAGAATTCGCTGGTGGGAAGAATACACGGGAATGTTCGGTGTCGAGATCGACAACAACCCCTCGCCCGGTAACAAGGCGGGCGGACTGACGACGATTTATGAAAAGTCGCTCGGCGCGATTGCCAAGGGAGGCAGCACGGCGCTAAGAGACGTCTTCCAATATGCCGAACCGGTTACGACCAAGGGATTCGTGATTATGGACACGCCCGGTTACGATCCGGCATCGGTCACCGGGATGGTGGCGGGCGGGGCGAATGTGGTGGTATTCACCACCGGCCGCGGCAGTTGTTTCGGCTGCAAGCCGGTCCCGTCGATCAAGATCTCCACCAACACCCCCATGTACGAGCGAATGGAAGACGACATGGACATCAACGCCGGCCGCATCATCGATGGCGCGTCGGTGGAAGAGGTGGGCAGCGAGATATTCGAGAAGATCGTCGCGGTCGCCAGCGGCGAGAAGACAAAAAGTGAAGCCCAGGGCATCGGCGATGAGGAGTTCTGCCCGTGGAATATCGGGCCGGTGTTGTGAGAAACGGCGGTGATGTCTAACATTCCGTCTTCCATGGGCTGTCCCGCGACGTCACGCGACAGCCGACTTGTTTTCAACCGCCCGGAGAATCTCCTTCCTTGTCAGCACCCACTCCGCAAAGCAAAGGCTCGTTGTTCATCGTTTTCCTGACGGTCTTCATCGACCTGTTGGGGTTCGGCATCGTGCTGCCGTTGCTGCCGATTTATGCCAAGTCTTTCAACGTCGATGCGAGTGGTTGGACTATCGGCTTCTTGATGGGTAGCTTTTCCGCGATGCAGTTTTTGTTCGCGCCGATTTGGGGCCGGCTGTCTGACCGTTACGGCCGGCGCCCCATTTTGTTGATTGGCCTGACCGGCTCCGTCCTGTTTTATTCGATGTTCGGCCTAGCCACGTCGATGTCCAGCCTGACGTGGATGTTCGTCAGCCGATTCGGTGCGGGAATCGCCGGCGCGACAATTCCCACCGCACAGGCCTACATTGCCGACAGCACGACCAAGGAAAACCGCACTCGCGGGATGGCACTCATTGGGGCGGCATTTGGGTTGGGCTTCACGTTTGGTCCGCTGCTGGCGGCGACGGCGCTCTTTACTGCCGGGGATGCGGCAATCAGCCCGTGGCCCGGTTACACGGCGGCTGGGTTATCGGCGTTCGCCCTAATCTTGGCGTTGTTGAAACTGCCCGAGTCGCGGCAACCTGATTCCAGCCCGACTGCTCATCGACTGTTTGATCTGCCGGCACTTCGCGAGGCATTATCGATACCAACAGTTGGTGTGCTGCTGTTGACATCCTTTGTCGCTGTCCTCTCTTTCGCCATGTTTGAGTCGATCCTTTCCTTTCTGTTAAAGGAACCTCCGAAAGAGCCTCCAGAGGTTGGTGGGTTTGGATTTGAATTGATCGACGTGTTACTTCTATTCGCGTTGGTAGGATTCGTGCATGCACTTGGACAAGGAATGGTGCGGCGCATAGCCAAGTCAGTGCCGGAGGCGAACCTGGCGACGCTGGGGGCAGTGACCAGCATTATTGGCTTTCTGTTGCTGGTGATTGCGACAAGCCAGGGTTCCCTACCACTGCTGTTGACTGGAATGATCGTCGAGGCATTCGGATTTGCATTCATTCCCGCTTCGATCCAATCGTTGATTTCTCGCCGCAGCGACCCCGCCCGCCAAGGCGGAATACTCGGAGTCGCACAGAGTCTGAGTTCGCTGGCACGTATCGGCGGGCATGTGGTCAGTTTTCCGCTGTTTTATCTGACCGCGACTGCTCCATTCTGGACGGCGGCCGGGTTGATGGGACTGGCAGCGGTATTGATCACGGCGGTCATACGGCGCGGGAAAGACTTTGAAGCCGCTGTTTAGATTGGTCGCAACGACCAACAGAGGGGAGGGAACCACGATGGATTTGCGCGGCAAGCGGTTGACCGAACGGTCGTTGGTAAAGACGAAAATTATCGCCACCATCGGTCCGGCATGCGAATCAACGGAAATGTTGACGGCACTCATCGGAGCGGGAGTCGATGTGTTTCGGCTCAACTTCGCCCACGGCGACCACGCATGGTTTCACAAAGTTGTCGGAATGATCCGGCAGATTGCAGCCGAACTGGAGCATCCCGTCGGCATTATGGGCGATCTCTCCGGCCCGAAGATTCGCCTCGGTACACTTCCCGAGGGTGGGCTGTTTTGCGGCCAGGGAGAACGGATCGTCATTGCCCGGCATGCAGACCCTGCTGAGTCGGCGACTCTCACTTCGACTTACAAACCGCTGGTTGACGATCTGAAGCCGGGCGACAACGTGCTGCTTGCAGATGGCACCGTCCGCTTGCGCGTCGTCGAGAAGGAAGGAACCGATCGCGTTATCTGTGAAGTCGAGCAGCCGGGATTACTTCGCACACGACAAGGAATCAATCTGCCGGGTGTCGCGTTGAGCACACCGGCGGTCACCGAGAAAGATCGGACCGACCTTGCCTGGGCGATTAGGCATGAACTTGATTTTGTCAGCTTGAGTTTTGTGCGATCGGCCGAGGATATCCAGCTGCTTCGAGAGGCGATGGCAGAATCCGGTTCGGCGCGTCTGCCGCACGTTATTTCCAAAATTGAAAAGATGGAAGCGGTCAGCGACATCGAACGCATACTTGACGAGACCGATGCGGTAATGGTCGCCCGTGGTGATCTGGGAGTCGAGGTGGACGTCGCTCGTGTGCCGCTGCTACAGAAACGGATCATCCGACTGTGCAACCAGCACCGCATTCCGGTCATCACTGCGACGCAGATGCTCGATAGCATGCAGGAGAACGAACGCCCCACTCGTGCCGAGGCAAGTGATGTGGCCAATGCCGTTCTCGACGGTAGCGACGCGGTGATGCTTTCGGGTGAAACGGCCATCGGCGAATACCCGGTGCAGGCGGTTGATATCATGAGCCGTATCGCACAGGAAGCAGAGCGGTTAGTCGCGACAACACGCTTTGGTGACCGTCACAGCCAGGAACGCACACGGGCCACAGTCACAACCGAAGCGGTGACTTTGGGAGCCACATCAGCAGCCGAACATCTCGATGCGGACATGATTGTTGTCGCGACACACAGCGGTCGCACGGCGATGGCCGTCTCGAAACAACGCAGCCCCGTGCCAATTTTGGCACTAACCGATCGGTTTGAAACGGCACGTCGCATGTGTCTGTATTGGGGCGTGACGCCGGTCAAAACCGATGCCGTTCATGCACCGGCCGACGCACTCATTGAGTTCGTCACCGATTGGGGGAAACGGAATCACGTCCTCGAATCAGGCAGCCGCGTGATCCTCGTCGGCAGTACCGACTGGTCACGCGACGGCAAGGATGTGATGATGGTGCATACGGTGGAGTGAGACGCTGCTGAGGGGCCGTGAAACCGCAAGCGGCGATCACAATCACTCGCCCTTCGCATCTCTCTGATTTACTTCGCGCCGCGAATCCAGTCGGCGATCCACAACTGACTGCTGCCGTCGGAAGTCCGCGTGGATGTCCACATCAGTTTGCGGCCATCGGGACTGAAGACAGGCAGCACGTCGGCTTTCTTGTCGAACGTGATACGCGTCGGCTTTCCGCCCTTGAGCGTGCCGCCGCTTTGTTCGAGGTCCATCGTGTAGAGGTCGAAGTTGGCGAATTGTGGTCCGCGCGAATAGTCGGCCCGCGCCCAGACGATGTACTTCCCGCTGGGGTGATAATACGGTGCCCAGTTGACCGTGTTCAAATCGGTGGTTAATTGAACTTCAGTCTTTCCATCGACCGAGATGGCATACACTTGCAGCATGTGTTCTTTCTGCCGATCGCTGCGGAAGATGACCCATTTGTTATCGGGCGAGAAAAATGGCCCGCCGTCGTAACCGTCCACGTTGACAATTTGCCGAACGTTCGCGCCGTCGGCGTCCATGATATAAAGGTCCGGGTCGCCATCGCGGGTCGATGTGAATACGATCTGCTTGCCGTCCGATGAGTAACTCCCCTCGGCATCATAACCGGGCGCGTCGGTCAGTTGCTTGAGCGATGTGCCGTCGTGCTGGCAAACGTAGATGTCCATGTTTTTGTCGAAATCCCACTGGTAACGACGGCGTCCACCGGCAGCGGCTAGTTCGCGTGCCTTGCGTTCCTCGTAGGAGAGATCGGGATTGGTGTGTGCGGATGCGAACAGAATTTGCTTGCCATCGGGTGAGAAATAGCTGCAAGTGGTGCGACCACGTCCCGGGCTAACCCGCCGTGGCACGCGTTCGTCCAGATTCTGCACATAGATTTGGTAGAACGGATACCCAATGGGGTACGCCTGATAAACGATCTCTTTACCATCGGGTGAAAAGTATCCTTCACCGGCGCGGGGCAGCCCCATTGTGACCTGACGAAGGTTGGTCAGAAACTTTGCTTCGCTCGTTGCCGCTTTCGAGTCGGTCGCGGGGCGATCTGATTTTGGCTCGTCGGCCGCAGTCGGTACCGTAACGGCCAAGAGCAGGAAAGCAATAATCGAGCGTTTCATGTTAAACCTCGTAACGTGGTTGTTCTTGTGATTTTGATTGCCATTTGACAGTTGTTGGTCGCTGTCGGATGGACTCGTCTGATTGTACTCGATCTCAATGCCGCTGTAATTGCAATTGGCAGGGCTACGTGACTTCCTCCGCCACTTCGACCAGCAACGACTCCGCCACCGAGTGCGACATGGAAATCTCCCGACCGTCGATGAGGGTTTTGACGACGCCGGCGGCCGGATTGCTTTGCTGCACCACTCCCTCCGTGCCAAGTTGCAGGCCCGTTTCCGAAAGGTATCGTAGGAAGTCGGCCCCCTGATTGACAACATGTACCAGCAGAACGTGTGATCCAGGTGGGCAGGAAGTTAAAGGGACGGCCGATGTGCGGTCGATCCGCATCTTGCCGTCGGCGGTCGGAATGGGATCGCCGTGCGGATCGGTCGCGGGATGGCCGAGGAACTCATCGATGCGATCGATCAGGAAATCGCTGACGGCGTGCTCCATGTGTTCGGCCTCTTCGTGGACGCGGTCCCAGGTGAGATTGAGCGTCTTCACGAGAAACTGTTCGATGAGCCGATGTCGCCGGAGCATGCGTAATGCCAGCCGTCGGCCTTCGTCGGTCAGCCGCACGCCGCCGCGCGGTTTGTAATCGACCAATGGCGGACGTGTTTCGCCGTCGATGTCCTTTGGTTTCGCCAGCGACTGCAGCATGCTGGTGACAGTCCCGGGGGAAACGTCGAGGTGCGTCGAGAGCCGGCCGGTCGAAACCCATTCGGTCTCATCGCCGATCGAGATCTGCAGCGCGGCCTTCAAATAGTTTTCTTCGGTGAGCGTGAGGCTGGGCATGAGATCATCGGAAGGGGCCGGGATTGGAATCAACGTCGGCGATTCTACATCAATCATCATTTGGCTGCGACCCAGCGGGGAATGGCACAGTAGAGAACGCCTGCTGTGGCGTTCCGGATTGCGCGAACGCCGGCGGATCGGGACGGAGCCCGATCCCTACAGCTCTTTACTAATAGTCGTAAAACCCCGCGCCCGTCTTTCGTCCCAGGCGGCCGGCGTTGACTGTTCTCACCAGCAACGGACAGGGGCGAAACTTGGGATCGCCCAGTTCGCGGTGAAGCAAGCGCAGAATTGACAGGCAAACATCGAGGCCGACGAAGTCGGCCAATTCCAGCGGACCCATCGGGTGGTTGCAGCCGAGTTTCATCAGCGAGTCGATTGTCTTCGCGTCGGCGACACCCTCGTGCAACGCAAAAACTGCTTCGTTGATGAGCGGCATCAAGATTCGGTTGACCGCAAAACCGGGTGCGTCGTCAACGGTGAAAGCCTGCTTGCCAATTCGTTCTGCCAACTCCGTTGTCGCGTCCAGTGTTTCTTGGGACGTCTGTAAACCTTTGACGATCTCGACCGGCGACATCACCGGGACCGGATTGAAAAAATGCATGCCGACGACTTGCTGGGGACGAGTCGTGGCGGCGGCAAGGCGTGTGATTGAGACACTGGAAGTGTTGCTCGCCAAAATTACTCCGTCTGCGCAGAGGTTGTCGAGCTGCTGAAAGATACCGATCTTCAATTCTTCCTGCTCGGGAACGGCCTCGATGACAAATTGTGCCGCTGCGACCGCCGACTTCAATTCGGAATGCCAATTGACGCGCGACGAGGCGTCGGCCGGTTCGTTCAGGTCGATCTTTCCCCGTTGAATGCCTTTGGCGATCGAGCGTTCGATTCGCTCGGCTGCGGCGGTGGCTTGGTCGTTGTTGATCTCAAAGACATCGACGTTCAGGCCGTTTACGGCGGCAACTTCGATGATGCCGCGGCCCATTGCGCCAGCGCCGATGATGGCGAGCGTATCAACGGTCATCTGTTCTAACTCCCGGTATTATGGATTTGATTCATTTGTTTCGCGGCATGGGGGTATTCACCCGGGGCAAAAGTGTCCACGCCGGGCTAAGTTCCACGTTCGACGATCATGGCCACGGCGTTACCTCCGCCGAGACAAAGACTGGCCACTCCGCGCCGCAGTCCTCGTTGCTTCAAAAGAGATAACAGCGTCACAAGCACCCGCGTGCCACTGGCGCCGATGGGATGTCCCAACGCGATCCCGCCGCCGGCAACATTTACTTTTTCAGGATCGACTTGCAACTGGCGAATGCAAGCCAGCATCTGCGAGGCAAATGCTTCATTGATTTCAAAGAGGTCGATGTCGTCGATTGTCAGATCGGCCTTGTCCAGTACGCCGCGAATGGCAGTGACCGGCGCGATGAACAGATCGCGCGGCTCCGTTCCCGAGGTGTGCGACGCAACGATTCGTGCCCGCCAGGGGGCCGGTGTTCTATCGGCGGTTTCGCGGTCGGCAACAATGACGGCGGCCGCTCCGTCGCTGATCGTCGAGGCATTGCCGGCAGTCACGATGCCGGATTTGTCGAACACCGGTCTCAAGCGGCTCAATGCGGCCATGTCGGTCTCGGCGCGTGGACCTTCGTCTTCGGTGACGAGAATTTCCTCGCGGTGGCGTGTGACCGACACTGGTACGATTTCATCTTTGAACAGACCATCGGCCATTGCCTGTCCAGCCCGTTGTTGGCTGGTGACGGAGTACTCGTCGATCTCTTCACGAGAAAGTCCGTTCTCACGGGCAGTGTACTCGGCGTGGATTCCCATGTGGCAATCGTCGAAGGCACACCAAAGTCCATCACGCAGCAATGCATCTTCGAGAGTGACATCGCCCATTTTCCACCCGCCGCGCGAACCGCGCGCCAAGTGGGGGGCCTGCGTCATATTTTCCATCCCGCCGGCGACAATCACGCGGGCATCGCCGGCGCGAATGGCTTGAGATGCCAGCATGACCGACTTCAAACCTGAGCCACAAACCTTGTTGACTGCAAACGCGGGAACTGTTGGGGACAGTCCGGCTTCGAGTGCCGCCTGACGCGCCGGCGCCTGTCCGATGCCGGCGGAAAGGACGTTCCCCATAACGACTTCATCAACCTGAACCGGTTCGATTGCTGCTCTTGTCAGGGCTTCCCGGATGACGATGGCTCCGAGTTCGGTCGCCGGCACGTCGGCAAAGGCACCGAGAAATTTGCCGATGGGAGTTCGCGCACCTGCCAAAATGTAGCTGCCGGTCATGGTTTTACCCGCCCGCTTGAATTCAAAACGCGGTAACGTTCTTCACGCCACTATCGTCTCTGTTACCCATCGAGACAAGCGGGGAAACTTCACGATCCGGGGGAGATGCTGCAGAATGGGGACGCAAGATCAGGGGTTGTGGCCGTAAGGTGTTGTTTACAAAAGGGTTACTGCATTTTTTGGGAATGAAATAACAGGTGTTTCGTATGGTTTAGGCTGATGTCGCTCGCCGAGAGATGCCGATTATGAAGGCTAACGGACCTGTGCGGTCGCGTGGCCACTTTTGTTGTATACATTTGACAACTTCGGGAGCGAATGGATGTGCCGGTTTCGGTCGATCCTTTTTTCATCGCTAGTTTTCGCGATCACGTGTTCCGCGCTTCGACCCGCTACGGCGCAAGTGGATACGCCCACAATTCGAACTCAGAATGAAATCACTGAGTCCGAATCAAAAAACCTGTTCGCCATTATTGGCCAGGTGGCACGCCCCGGGGTCTATCAGGCACCATTGACCGAACCCTATCTCATGGACTTGCTTCATAACGCGGGCGGTTTTTCGGCCGGCGCGAATGGCTACCTGCGGATTATCCGCAACGGCCCCAATGGGGTCCAGGCGTCGTACGCGACCGGCCGTGACTTTCAGCTACGGCGCGGTGATGTCGTCGTCGCCATTCGCAAAACCGGACTTGCGATCAATCCACGTTCTGTCGATCAGCGTTCCGGCATATCGAATGACGCTAACGCTGGTGATGAATCGCCACCAACGCACGTACAACTTGCATTCGTCAATTTGACCGACCGACCGGTCGTGTTAAGGATGCGGCGCGAAAACGCTTCGGTGGGACGAATTCTCGAACTGCTCGGCCATTCGCCCAATCTGGCGCAAACCGTGCGAGTGATTTCACACGCTGAGACGCCTCATTTCACGTCGGCCGACCAGCAACTCGCATCGGAATCGGTACTTGTATTCGATTCTGCGGTGATACGACGCGACCGCTTGCCGGAGTTGCCCACCGAAATTGTTAACGACACCCGAAAACAGCAGGAAGCAGTTGCTACGGTCTATACCGACGAGACGTCGGAAACTCCCGACGGCGACCAGCAGCAGTTCCAATTAGCAGCCGTGGGTGATCCACCAGTCAAAGAAGTGCCAACACCGCTCGACTTCGAGTCATCGAAGCACACGGAAGACGTCAAATTGAAATCGAAGCCGGTTTCCCAGTCGCAACCTTCTGCGAGAAACACGAAACAACCGAAGCCGATCCGAATACAGAATTTGCCAGCGGAGTTACTCACGATCAACGAGCCACTTGCGCTGCCGGACGCGAGGGAGGCCGAAGCAGACGCGGGTGGTTGGTTTAGCTTCCTGATGTATTCCTTCTTAACGCTTTCAATCTGCGCCGGAGCGGGATGGGGGATTATGCGGTTCGTGCGAAGGAAGGGGCAGCCGAAACGGCTTGAGGTTTCCAGCCGACAGGTCGAATCCGAGCAGCCGAGCGAACTCAATGAGATCATCTACGATCAACTCCCGGTTGTTGAAGAATCGCTGACGCAATCGGACCGTTTGTCCGTATTCTCACGAACCGGCACTCAAAAGCAGACCCGCAACGACCAAACTCATGGCGTCCCACGGCCGCATTTCCTGCCCGAAACTGCGATCCCAGATACTGTGATTCCGGAACAAGAGCAGCCCCCGCGCGGCACGAGTATTTCCGCAGAAGTCGCAACGACCTCCGGCGGCAAGAAATTTCGCGTCGATGCGAAACACGAGCAGGATGCCGCGCGACAACCAGTGACCGTCGCAAATCATGCCGGGGTGAATGAACCGCAAGGGCAGGGGCTGCTCGACCGTGTGCTGTCTCGCGTTCAGGGAGCAGCGAAGAGATGAGCATTGCGCTGGACATCGGGAGTTCGCATATGCGCTCGCTGCGCCGTCAGCGATTTCGTTTGATTGGGCGTTCGTGCCGTTCGCTTTTTACCGAACTTGCGGATCGGGAATCACATCGCGAGATCCTGAATCGGCTCGGCGTACCACATCTGGAGATCAACGGCCAGTTGATTGTTCCGGGGGACAGCGCCGATGGAATTGCCGAGTTCTTTCGCGTACCAACCACGCAGGCAATTCTCAATGATCGGGCTGTGAAATCGTCTGACGTAGGGCGAGAGGTGATTGTTGAACTGGTAAATGCATTGCTTCCAACACCAGGGCATGCCAACGAGATCTGCTGTTTTACTGCTGGCGGTATTCCTGGCGACACCGACGGCAGCCGCAATGAGGTCAACCAACTTGTCGCGCAAACGATCCGGCGGTGTGGCTATCAACCGTTGGGAATTGGTGGCGCGACCGCCGTCGCGCTCGCGGAATTGGGAGACCAGGCGTTGACTGGCGTCGGAATCACGATTGGAGCGGCTCACTGTGAAACCACGCTAATGTGTCATGGTGTCGAGCTGGCCCGCTCGTCGGTTGCTCGGGGGGGCAACTGGATCGACGAACAACTGGCTGAACGGCAGGCCCTTCATTTTTGGGACCAATCCGGCAACCGTCACCTCGACTTTCGCTCGGCAAGAGATTGGAAGGAATCGAACGTGGGTTCGATTTTGTCTCCCACGTCGGTTGAGGAATCCCAGTTGGCGGCGTTGTACCGGGAATTGGTCGATGATGTTCTCGCAGCAGTTCGGGACGCATTTACCAATGCCCCGCATGCGTTCGACGCGCTGCAGCCGGTCGGTGTCGTCTGTGCAGGTGGCACGGCGAGTCGTCCCGGATTTCGCGAGATCATGCTCGATGAACTACGAAAGAACCCATTCCCATTTGGAATCAGCCCGGTGCAGATCATTGGTGCCTGGGAGTACTCAGTTGCTCGTGGCTGCCTGATTCGAGCGACCCTCGAAGAAGAAACGATCAGCAGACGGGCAGCGTGACGAGCCGACAATCTCGCGTGCCACCAGCGTCTCGCCAGTGCGCACTGAGTTGCACTGGCGACAGGCCAGTGGCCCCCGTTGGCAGTCCGAACCGTTAACTCGTTGGGTCTTTTGGCACGGCCCAATGTCCCTTGCGGTATTCACGGCGAACAAGCGGTGCCGCATTTTCGTCGTCGAGAATCTGTTCACTCACAGGATCAAACTTCAGCGAGCGACCCACGCGCACGGCGACGTTACCTAGATGACATAAGGTCGCCGACAGGTGGCCGATCTCGATGCCGGCGTTCGGTTTCTTTCCACTGACAATGCAGTCGAGAAAGTTGCGAAAATGGGGACTGTCTCCGCTGGCGGGCGGACTCGATTTGATGAGCTTGTTTCGCGGGCCGAATAACTTCCAGCCATCGTTCTTGCCCAGCAACAGCATGCCGTTGGTGCCGTAAAACGCGTTGCCGTTCTCGTACCCTTCTTGACGATACGGTGTCCAGATGCGTTGTTCAAAAATCAATTGCCGTCGATGGCCGACCTTTCCATTGCCCGGATATTCATAGGCGGCATAAATCGTGTCGGCAAATTGTTGGTCATCATCGAAAAAGTACTTGCCGCCCGAGACCGCAACGGATTGGGGATGCTCTTCGACACCCAGACCCCAGCGGGCGATGTCGGCATCGTGGACGCCGTCGTTGCCGAAATCGCCGGTGCCAAAGTTGTACCACCAATGCCAAGTGTAATGCAGTCGGTTTGGTTGGAATGGGACAAAGGGGGCAGGGCCAACCCACGTTTCGTAGTCCAGCCCGTTGGGCGGAATGGTCGGTTTGGCGTGGCCGATGTTTGCCCGTCGCTGGCTGTTCCACGCTTTGGCAATCAGTACGTCACCGATTGCGCCGTCCCGCAACATCTGCATGGCTTCGATTACCGGCGGTGAACTTCGGCTCTGCGTACCCACCTGCACCACTCGCTTGTGCCGCCGTGCAGCTTCGACCATTAACCGGCCTTCGCGGATGTTGTGAGCGCACGGCTTTTCGACGTAGACGTGTTTTCCTGCTTCCAACGCGAGCAGTGTCGCCGGTCCGTGCCAATGATCGGGCGTGGCCACAATCACAGCATCGACGGATTTGTCATCCAGCGCTACACGGAAGTCTTGGATCGCCTTGGGAGACTTGCCGCGAATTCCATCAATGGCAGCGGCAGTTCGTTTTGCACGGCCAAGATCTGGGTCGGCGACATACAGGAATTCCACGTCCTTGAATTTCGCGAATGCCTGAGACACTCCATGTCCGCGACCGCCAGCTCCAATTTGTGCGAGTCGAAACGTTTCGTTCGAACTGGCCGCTTGCGAGGTGGCTGTCCAATTCAAGGCAACGGCACCAGCGACGCCGGCTCCCGAATGTTGCAGAAACGTACGACGGTTGGCGTGCGACACGACAGGTCCTCCGGTTAAGCAATCGGAATTGGCGTCCCAGTGCAGTTTGAAGGCCCGCACTGACCTCTGCAGGCTACTCGGAAAACTCGCCAACTTCCAGAGTACGTACACCGTTCGGCGGGACCGTTCGAGAATTCAAGCGGACCGCGATCGCAGAGGATGCCAGTTAATACTGGATTGCGTCACTCAAACAGCGGACTTCGCGCCGAGCACTAGGGAGCGATGCCGGCTGCGGGTGGTTTGGCCGGAGTCGCCGGTGCGCTGTCGTCTGCAAACGACGGCAAGATTGGCCGACGTTCCGGATGCTTGTGATACAGCGGGAACTCGCGGTTCTTGTCGCGAATCGAAATCACCAAGCCGCTTTGTGTTGCCAGGAATATGCGATCGGTGCGGTCGTTCGAGAGTCGCATTTTGAAATCGCGTAACGGCAACGCACCCACCGGAGCGCCATCCTTTCGGTCGACCAGAACGACATTCCCGAGCGCGTCGGACATGAAGATCAATTCGGTTGTCGCTGCAATGAACTCCGTTCCACGCGGCCGCCACCAAATCTGTTTTCCCGATGCCTTCGACAGGCAATACATACCACCGCGATCGGGAAGCAGAAAGACGTGCGGGCCAATAACCACGGGAGCCTTTCGGACCGGCAGCCCGGAAACAAACTCCCAAATGACCGATCCATTTTCCGAATTCAAGCAGTAAAAATTGAAATCCTCCGACGCCATATAAAGTCGGCCATCGGATCGAACCATCGGTGCTGAAATGGGGGCGTCGGTTTCAAATTGGAAAATCTGCTCGCGTCGTTCCGTAGAGACCGAATACAGCGATCGGTCCATACTGGCAAATTCAACGACGCGACCGGTGGAAATCGGCGGAGTCGTGATCTCCTTAGCCGTCTTGTACCGCCAGATTAAAGCGTCATGCGACCATTGTGGCAGCAGATTCTCGTCGTACAGCTGGTGGATCTTCCGCAGGCTGAATGCGTAGACGCTGCCGTCAAGCGCGCCGATGTAAACGTTGCGCTCATCCATTGCCGGGCTTGTTGAAGGATGCGCCGGGAGCTTGAGTTCCCACAGCAGTTCGCCACTGAATTTGTCGAGCGCGAACAACTGCATGCCGACGGCTACTAACGCAAAGTCCTCGTTCGAGGCCAATGGATAGCTTGCCAGATCTCGTCGCCCCAATTGCACCGCCCACAATCGCTTTCCGGTTTCATTGTCAAAAGCGGTAACGACGCCGGACGTGGCCTGCACGTAGACATTCTCCTCGTCCACGGTCATGTGGCGGACTTTGTCACGCGTCGGATTCAACGTCGCCTGCCCCCACCACGCTCGCTCCAATCCATAGCGGCCCAAGAGCCGTTGTGATGGAACTTGTGGCGTGAAACCGGCTCGCTGGGCCTGAACGGCATCCGAAGCCGAAAGAAATAAGGCGCTGAAACAGACCGCTGTTGTGATTGTCCGAAGCGACATCGCGACCTCAAATTGCTCAATAGTGAGGCTTGTACCGTGAAACCGAACGCGGCGCAGCCTGAAGACAGGATCAAATTGCTACAGTTTATTCTACCCGATGCGATGAAGCTCAAGCCAGAGTTCTCTTGGGGAATCTTGATTTGGGCGGCAATTCGCGCAGGCCGAACCGCCTGTACCGGAGAGGCTGAATCTACGCAAATAGGGTCTGTAAACGGATGCTCTGTCCCGAACTGGCCGATAATCAACATCAATCGTTACAGATGTTACTTCCCGCCGTTTCGGCGTTCACGTTTTCCAAGTTCTTGATTTGTGAACGCCACCCTCACTACAATGATGTACATCGGGCGTTTCCGCGCTGCCGCGCGAAAGTCGGGAGGGAGTCTCAAATGACGAATCGGTCTCACACCGTGGCGATTTTCTCGTTTGCCATCGCCGTGGGGATATTCGGTTTCCTGAAACGTGCCGACGGCGATCTCATCAAGCTACAGAACGGCGGCGAGTTGCGGGGAACGATTCCGCAGAAGCGCGACGTGGCCGGCAGCGAGCGTCTGGAAATCGTAACACTCAGCGGCGCACGAATTATCGTGGCTCGCCGTGACATTGAGTTTGTTGCTCGCCGTCCGCTCATTGTCGAAGTGTATGAAACCCGCGCCCGGCAGACGCCCCAAACGGTCGAAGCGCAATCGGATTTGGCCGAATGGTGTCGGCAGCAGGGCAGTTCGCTGAGACACGAGCGGGAAACTCATCTACGCCAAGTCATCCAACTCGACCCCGAACACAAGCAGTCGCACGCGGCGCTGAAACATACGAAGCGCAACGGCATCTGGATGACCTACGACGAAGCCCGCCTCGCCGAGGGCTACGTCAAGTTCAAGGGGCGCTACATCACGCCGCAGGAGTTGGAACTGATTCAGAAAACCGGTGCCGAGTTGAAAGCCGAGCAGGCGTGGTACAAGCAGGTGCGACTGTGGAAGGGCTGGCTGTCCGGTCGCAATCGGCAGCGGCAACAAGAGGGGTTGGAAAAACTGAACGCAATTGACGATCCACACGCAGTCGCGGCGCTGAAGCAGAATTTCGACGACGAAGAAAACGCCCAACTCCGCCAGTTTTACGTCACAATTCTCAGAAAGATTCCGGGCGACAAACCGGTTCATCCGCTGGTTGATCGCGCCCTCTTCGATACCAGTTACGAGATCCGATATCAGGCAGTCAATTCGCTGAAGCCGAAACAGTTTCCGGCGGCCACAAAGAGTTTCGTCCGTGGACTCGGCCATGAATCGAATCAGGTGGTCCTGCGAGCGGCCCGCGGATTAGGGCGGGTGGCAGATGAAAAGGTTGTCCCCGATCTGATCGCTGCATTGAATACCACCCACCGCTACCGCGTGCGTGTTCTCGCCAAGGGCGGTACGTTGAGCTTTGGCTCCGATGGCTCGTTCGCCAATCCCGGGCAGACGTCTTTGCCGCCCGATGTCGAAGCATTGCTCCGCGGCGGTCAGTATCCCAACGGAGTGATTGTCAATAACCCATCCATCAACCAACTGCAGCGGACGAAAATCGTCAAGGTGAAGTACGACCACCAGAATGGCGAAGTCCTCACGTCGCTGCAGAAGCTGACCGGCGTCAACTACGGCTACAACGAACGCAATTGGCGTTTGTGGTGGACTGCGAAAAAGAACGGCACCGCCGGCTCGGTCACTTCGCCGTAACTTCGTCGCCGTAATTTTATCGCATCTTCGACGGCGAGACTTCACAGGGATCGCTTGGGCCGATACGGTGTGCCAATTCACCACGGACATCTTCGACGGCGTTTCCTCATGACCCAACATGGCCGACATCGTGTTCAACGAATTGTCAGGCAACGTCTCGAGAGCCTTGAGCGCGCGGGCGTCTCGGTGCTTCCTCAGGCGACGGAACTTCCCCAACCGGCACCTGTTTCCGAATCGGCACCTGTTTCCGAACCGACAGTGATCCCCGATCCGCCTTTGCTTCCAACAGAAAAGAATACTGTGGCCAAAACCGATGGACCGAACATGAGTGATGCCTCTCCCGCTGAGCGATTGAAGGCTCTCTCGGGTTGTGTTGCCGCTTGCACACGCTGTGAAGAACTTGCCCAGACCAGGACGCAAACCGTCTTCGGAGTTGGCAACCCGGAAGCGTCAATCATGTTCGTCGGAGAAGCACCAGGAGCCGACGAAGATCGAACGGGAGAGCCGTTCGTGGGGCGCGCGGGGAAATTGCTCGACCGCATCGTCGCGGCCTGCAATTTGAAGCGCGAGGAAATCTACATTTGCAACATTCTTCGCTGTCGTCCTCCGGGCAACCGCAATCCGTCGCCGGAGGAAGCGGCGAACTGCCGCGAATATCTGGATGGTCAGATCGAAATCGTCGATCCCGATTACATCATCTGCTGGGGATCCGTCGCCGCGAAGAATCTGCTCGGCAGCAAAGAAGCCATCGGGCGAATGCGCGGCAAATTCTACGAGTACGGCCGCGCAAAAGTTGCTTGCACATACCACCCGTCGTATTTGCTGCGCAATCCGCCGGCAAAGAAGGATGTTTGGGACGACCTGAAATTCATCATGCGCGACATGGGTGTTGAACTCGACTGAGCCGCAGCGCGATTAGTGGTTCCTCATCGCCCCGTGGACACGTCGTTGCTTCCTGGCGAAGCGAGGGCCGCGGATTGCTGATTCCGTCGGTTCTGGTTTCGCTTCCGTTTGCACTTCAGGGCCGAGTGTCGAAACCGTGTGGAGCAGCCGCATCACGTCGCGACGGTCAATCTGGCCAATTACACGGCCGTCTTGCACCACAGGCAGCCGACAATAGCGGGCGTCGCGAAACACACCGGCCGCAAAATCGGCCGTCGCTTCGGCATCGATCCGTGAAGCCGAGCCACTCATCACCCGGGTGACACTGTGGTGGCCTTCACCAGCCATCTGCGCCTTCAGCAGCTCGTAATCGGGAACGCTTCCGAGCAGTTGTCCCTGGGCATCGACAACGTCTAATTGCGGAGCACAGTCGCTCAGCAAAAGTTTGACTGCATCACCAATGTTGGCGTCCTCGCGAACGACCAGCGGCGGTTGGGTCATCAGGTCTGTGACGTTAATCTGCATTGCACGGCTCCTGTCGAAGGGGAGAAGAATCGAGGGGGGATGTGGCATTGCCGAAACATACGTTGCAATTTGGCAACAGGTCCGAAAACTTCCCCAATCGCGTTTTATCCCCCTCTACACGACGCCCTGTTTGTCGGTTGTGCTGCTTGTGTCGAAAGAAACAGCAGTCCGGCGGGCGCAGGATGTGTCCGCCAGATCGATCAGTCAATTCGGTGTGGGCAGCCGGCGAGAGATTAGCTATGGTGTGCGGCGGCTATGAATGCAGAGATTTTCGCACAACTGACATTGGCAACTTACGCGGCGGGCGCCGTTGTCACCCTTTGGTGGTTGGCCGGCCGTTGCGAACATGGACGAATGGTGTCGCTGCTGTACGTCATCAATCGGCTCATGAGTGGAATGATTTTTCACTGCCGGGGTAGCCGCCGCTGTCCGTTTCCGGACGACGGGCCGGCGTTGATTGTTGCCAACCATCGCAGCCCGGCCGATCCGATGTTGCTGTGGATGAACCACCACCTGGTGAATGTCGGCAACCGCCGCCGCATCCGTGCTATCAATTTTCTTATGGCTCGCGAGTTTTACGAGTTGCCCTCGATGAATTGGATGTACCGCGCTCTGCGCTGCATTCCGGTCGATCGCGATGCGAAAGAGGCGGCACCGGTTCGCGACGCCATTCGGAGATTGCGCGCCGGAGAACTCGTCGGCATCTTCCCCGAGGGACGGATCAATCCTGGCGACGGACTACTCACGCCCGGCGGAACGGGCGTGGCATTTCTCGCATTGAAGTCGCGCGCGCCGGTTTACCCCGTGTTCATTCATGGGTCTCCGCAGGCGGACAGCATGGTCTCCTGCTTCATGACACCTTCCCGCGTGCGGTTGGTCTACGGCGACCCGATTGACCTGTCGCAGTTTTACGACCATCCCAAACAGCGAGAGTGCTTCGACGATGTCACCAACTTGCTGATGAGCCGGCTGGCCGAGTTGGGCGGGATTGAAACGCCTCCATTTGTCGATGACCGGAATGAAGCGACAATTCCGTTGGACCGCGCCGCCGAATGATTTCACCCGTGTTGACGTTCGGTAGCGGAATCGGGTGCCAGTGGCACCCATGAACTGAGAAATGATGCGACGCGTTCCGATTGCGTTCGCAAGGTCGTAAGCAGGATTGTGTGAATCGCGGCTGAGCCGTCATTACAGCAAGACGGAGTCGCCTTCATTGCCGAATGCCGAGCCGGACGCTTCCTCGCCGCCGCGATAGGCACGCCTTAGAATGCCCGGACAAACGACCGGTTCGCCTTTCACCTCGACCCGCAAACAGGGCCAGTTGTCGGTCGGCGTTAGCAGTTCAAATTTCTTCTCGGCCACGAGAATCGAATCGGCCACGAATGCCGGCCCAACCGTTGGGTGCCAATGCACTGCCGTCCCGGTCGTCAGCCGATATTCACTCTTGGGGACCATCGGGATTTCACGAATTCGATAACCGATCACCTCAGCCTGCTCGGCCTGACGCCACTCATCGATCAGCCCGTACTTTTCGTAGATGCGCTGAATGCGGTTCCAGATTTCAAACAGTTCCCATTCCGGTTGAGAGAAATACATTCCCGCTGCATGCACCAGCACGGCTCGTTGGTAGGCGTCGCGAATGTCGGCCGGTGCCGTTCCAAATGACACCGTACGGGCAGCACCCAGGCAAAGCCCCCACCGCCGTCCAACCGCGGCGATGGTCACCACTCGGCCGACCGGGTCGGAATTGTAGGACCAATGGCGATAGCGCGCCGATCGGCCGTCGGACAGAATCTGAATTCGTTCCGGCACGATTTGATGCTTGACTAACCGGTGCGCCAGATGCCCGGCAATTTCAGCCTCTGTCTGTCCGTAACGACACTGTCGGCAGGTTGCCTCGATCGCATGTGCCAACAGACGTCCCAACTCGCGCAGCCGCTCAGATTCCAACGTACTAAAAGGCAACTGCATGCCGGTCAATTGCACCGAAACGTCGTGAGTGCCGCCGCATCCGCTGTCGCTGGCGACAGTGCGGCCACGGCACAAATCGTCGATCAATGTGTGTCGCGGTTCCGACCAATCGCGTTCCTTCAGTTGAAAGCCAAGCCCGGCAAGTTCGTGGTCGAATAACTGCGGCGAGTTGGCGTTGGTTGTGACAACAACACGCGCATCGGGTGTGATGAACAACGCAGCGGTCGCTTCGGATGAACTACTGTGACCGGCGCAGTTTCCCCCCGCTGTAAACCACGAGAAATTGGCAGGCTGTTGGAGCAGCAACGCATCGTATTGGTGCGATTCGAGAAAATCGGCCACAAGCCGATGCTTCTGCTCGATATCGGCCGACCGTTTAGGATTCACCACGGGAATTTCTTCCGACGACATTGGCTCGCTTGGGCCGTACGTCGTAATCGTCATGTGTTGCTCCAAACACGTGCGAAGGGCGGAAGTGAAGTCGGTTCGCCGAAAGGTATTGAGACAGCATCCGTTCGGCGGCAGTAACTCAGCGACAATCCAGGACAACCACGGAGACTCATCCTATTGACCAACCGAACCGACCGAGATAAGAAAAACGTTACGATTTCCGGCAAGGTTGTAAGACTCTGCGTTTCAGCATACCACACTCGTCACCGGAAAATTAAGCCGAAATCGGGTACTCTGAAAAAAAATAGGCAACCGGCTACGCCCGGTTTTTCTGGCGTATTTCGCAATTGGAATCATACGGTCCCCTCAAATGGCAGTTCACGAATCAGATCGCGAAGACCTCATGCGCGAGGCTGTTGCGCTCGTGCGGCGGATTGAATTGCAAGTTCCCGACGAGAAAGAGTCGGTGATCTGCGGCTTCCGCTCCAATGGCGCACTGTCGGTGTTCTTCGGTCCCGATCCGGTCTATCAGTTCGATCCCGAGTCACGGCTACGTCGAGCGTTCGTCGATGGGCTGCTGTATCGAACACAAGGGACAACGCTGGCACAGTTGAAACGGCAGCGAAGCGAAGACGTTACCGAACTGCTACGACGAGACCTTTGTGTTGATGAGTTGAATGAGTTTCTGAAAACGATGAGAATTCGGCTTCAGCAACTTCTTTCCGCACTTGAAACGAACGAAGTTGTCGTCCTCAAACAGGTGCCGGAAAACCAGTCGATCGTTCGGGAACTGATCGACGCACTCGGGCGAATTGCCAATTTTGAAGCGATCCTCGCCCCGTCGATCAAGGGGAAACGATGATGAATCGCGATTCGTTTGCGTGGTACCGGTTCAACGACGGGAAGTGACGGATGCGGAAGTTGATTGTCGGTTGTGGATATCTGGGCCGCCGCGTGGCCGCCGCATGGCTGAGTGAAGGCCACAAGGTGAGTGCGCTAACGCGCAGCGAACGGCACGCAGAGGAATTGCAGTCTGCCGGTATCACTCCCTTTATTGGCGACGTGACCAAACCGCCGACGCTTTCCGAATTACCTTCGGCCGACACACTGCTGTTCGCAGTCGGCTTCGATCGAACCGCGGGACTTTCGCAGCGCACGGTGTATGTCGATGGCCTCACCAACGTGCTTCAGGAAGTGGGCAGCCGGATTGGAAGGTTGATCTACATTTCCAGCACCAGTGTTTACGGTCAGCAAACCGGCGAATGGATCGACGAGGATTCCCCCACGCGACCTGCGACACCCGGTGGTCAAGTCTGCCTGGACGCAGAACAGGTTGTCCAACGTTTCTTTCCAACCGGTGCAAAGAGACCCGATCCAACGGCGGTTGTTCTTCGCCTCGCGGGGATTTACGGTCCCAGTCGCTTGCTGCGGCGCATCGAAGCGGTTCGGGCGCGGGCGCCGATCGCCGGCGATCCACTGGCCTGGCTGAATCTGATTCACGTCGATGACGCAGTTGCCGCTGTCCGTGCAACTGAAACAGTCGCCGCACGCGATTCAACGTACCTCGTCTCGGATGATTGCCCGATCTCACGGCAGGATTACTTTAATCGACTGGCTGCCATCGTCGGCGCCAATCCGCCGGTTTTCGATCGGTCGATGGAATCCAGTCTTCGCGTGTCCGGCTTGGGGAAACGTTGCAGCAACCGCAAACTGCGCAACGAACTCGGCGTCGAGTTGCGATTCCCGACAATTGAGACGGGATTGCTGGATGCCGTTTGTGATGGGACGTAACCGCATCGCGCCGACGTTTGAGGAACCGCGGGTTGCGATTGTGCGGGTTCTGTCGATTCGGCGGAACAGAATGCATGATTGGGGATGCAGATCGTTCGATTGGCTGGCTACGTTTTTGAATTCGCTTGGAATACGACATAGAGTTTATCAGCGCCAGCAGCGACGGCGCCGATTCTCTCGTTTGTCGTTTGGCTCAAACCGAGTTGATGATGAGGAGTGACGATGCGAGATGATCCGCGTCACGATTGGTCGGATGTTTACACAGGGACGATCACCATGAACGGCTTACTCAATCTGCTGAAGAACGACGACGCGGCGACCGCAGTGGAATACGCGGTGATGTTGGCAGCGATTCTGTTGACGTTGATCGTCGGTGTGATTGCTGTGGGCGAATCGACCAGTGACATGTACACCGACATCGACAGCGAAATGACGAGCCACGGCGTTGGTCCATAACAGATCGTAATCAACTGCTGGTCGTTTCGGGAAAACCTGTGGAAGATTGCTTTTTATTCTTCCCAGCCGACGGTCTGTTCGCCACACTCTAGGCGGTGTTGAATGGTCCCCCTTCTGGTTCTCATCGGTCTTTCCTCATGCCGTGCTGCTTTCTGGGCTTCGGTGGCAACGTTGGGAACGTTGCTGCAACATTCGCGTCGGCGCTCGGTGAATTGGGGCGAAACGATGAGAGAATCCACGTCGTTCGCACGAGCAGCATCTATCGGACTGCAGCGGTTGGCGAAAACGCCGGTGGCGAGTTTCTCAATGCGGTTGTAGAAATCGAAACCGAACTGACTCCACTCAATTTGCTGGCGTGTCTGCAATCGATCGAAACGGCCTTGGGCCGCACGCGCGAAGTGCATTGGGGACCGCGACCACTCGACATTGATCTCCTGTTGTACGGTTCAGAAGTTGTTGAGGAACCTGAATTACAGGTCCCTCATCCGGCGATGTGGTATCGCCGATTCGTTCTCGATCCGCTCGCGGAGATCGCCGCCGACGTTGTGCATCCGGTTTTCGGTGTCACGATCGGTCAGCTCCGCCAGCGAATGCTCTTTCGGCCGTTGCGATTGCGAATTGCCTGCCGCGAGGGAGCTCAGCGAGATCATCTCATCGCGGAACTGAGTCGGCGGTTTGCTGAGGTTCAGGTCGAGCTGATCCCCTCAGAGCTTTCAACCGGCGGAACGACATTGATGACACATGTCCGGATCAATCCGCTGGATGATGAATGTCGAACTGGTCAAATCACCCTCGGCGATCCGAAAGGCGTGCCTGTTCTCATTCCGGCCGACGATGACGGCGGTGTTGCGTTTCTTTCAGCTGTCATTGCATCGGCGACCGATCAACCGGCAATCGTTGCGGGGTCGTTTCTCGCGTAGGCGTTTCTTAGAACCAGAAGATGTCGCCATCGTGTCCGAGACGGTAGTCGAATGCCGAAGCGGCTTTCCAGCCTTCCAGCAGGTTGACCGTCTCTTCGTAGAAGTACCGTAATTCCATGTCCGAACGCTTGGGATCGTGATGCACGATGCGAACCCGCTTCGGGAGCCGCTTGCATGCCAGGATTGTCGGCAGAGTACGATTGGGAGTTCCATGTCCCCAACCTTGACGGGACATGGCGAGTTGACCGATGGCGCGATTTCCTTCGTATTCGTCGTCGCGATACTGAATGTCGGCCAACAGCAGTTCGGCGTCATCGAAGAATTCCACAACATCCGTTTCGGGTTCGGCCGGCGGCTCGTAGTCGGTGGCAACCACGATGGCCCCAACTCCCGGAATCTCAAAACGAAAGCCACTACACCCGCCGGGATGGGCCAGCGGAATTGTCCTTACGGTAACGTCGTCAATTTGCAGGGAATTCGAGGGAACGAAACTGACGTGCTCGCGGCGTGCACCAATCTCGTCCAGCTTCTCGATTGTCACGGGCCAATAGCTTTCGCGAAACTGAGAATGAAGAACCTGCTTCATCACGCTTTCGCCGGGGGTCATCGTCTCCGTCGATGTGCGAAATAATCCCAAATCGGGACTATAGAACCGCATGGTGATTCCACGGCGAAACAGAAGCTCATTGGCCCGCAAACCGGCAATGTGATCCTGATGGAAATGCGTCTGCACGCAGTGAATCAACGCTTCCTTTTTTCCCTCGGCTTCGAGCATGGCCAGCACAAACTCCGATATCGGAGCGGCGCCCAGTCCCTGATCGATAAGAATCAGCGTGTCTTTGTGCCGCAGGAAATAACTCGTCGTGCGGCTGCCGTACAGTTCGCGGCGAAACGGCACGCGTCGTACATTCCACGGTGCTTTGGCGTCGTACACCGGGCGGTTTTCGGTCGGCGCAGCAAAGCTGCCCGAGCAACCCCCGATCATGAATAACGTGTCCGTTTTCATCATCAGCTTGCTTTCGGCAGCACAAGTGCGGTGACGACGCCAAGTCGCAACGTCGACAGATTCAGTTCATCGGGGAAAGTCAAAAACGAGGCCGAAGCTTCTTCATAGCCGCGCTTGCTACTGGATGGCAGGAACCACCATCACCCCGAACCCAGTGTAATTTAGGACGGGCATTCCACTCAGTAGCACGCGGAGATTTCGTCGTAATCAGATATCGACTTATTCACGCCCAGTCCATGATAACAAATCTCATCACGGGATTCACGCAGTAGATTCCATGCAGGGTACGGATTTCATGCTTCCAATTCCACTGTTGAGGACATCAATCGGCAATGATTTGATGCTTATCGGCGGCCCAGCAGGCAGGCAGTCGTCACAGCAAGCGGTCCGATGTATAATCAGATTGACGAAAAGCAAAGTGACAGGGTGACTATTTCAACTGTGTTTGCCGCCAAATACGTCAGGAATCCAATGTCTTGTTTTCTGCGTTCTCTTCTCGTTGCATCGATTCTTGGTGCCGCTTCTTTGGCGACTGCCGATGAGTCGCAGCAAGACGGTGCTGCCGAGCCAACGGCTAAACAGTTGGAATTCTTTGAGAAAAAAATCCGCCCGATTTTGGTGACTCACTGCCAGGAATGTCATGGCGCGAAGAAACAGGAAGGCGAACTCAGGCTCGATTCCCGGGTCGGCCTGTTCAAGGGGGGCGAAAGCGGGGCGGTTGTCAAACCGGGCGATCCGAAACAGAGTGAGCTGATTGCTGCCATCAATTACGGTGCAGACAGCTTTCAAATGCCTCCCGATGGGAAGCTCAAGTCGGCGGAAATCGCGGCATTGACCGAATGGGTCAAAATGGGAGCGGCATGGCCGAAGTCGAAATCTGTCGGACCAACCGAGACAGGCGGAGGCGAGATCGATCTCGCCGAACGGGCAAAGCATTGGTCGTTTCAGCCCGTGCGGCGGCCGGATATTCCAGCAGTAATAAGAGAAAGCTGGGCGCGGAATCCAATTGACCGTTTTGTGTTGGCTCGGCTTGAGAAGGCCGGATTGCAGCCTGCCCCCGAAGCTGATCGGCGGACGCTGTTGCGGCGGCTGAGCTACGACCTGACCGGCCTGCCACCGACCGTCGAAGAACTTCACGAATTCGTCGCAGATAAGTCTCCCACAGCTTACGAAGATGCGGTCGAACGTTTGTTGGCTTCACCGCGATACGGAGAACGATGGGCGCGGCACTGGCTCGATCTGGTCCGTTTTGCTGAGACCGGCGGACACGAATTCGATTACGCGATTCCGAACGCCTGGCCGTATCGCGACTACGTGATTCGTGCATTCGCCCACGATGTTCCATACAACCAGTTTGTTATCGAACACATCGCCGGTGACCTCGTCGAGACGCCGCGAAGACGTTCCGCGAACGGCGACAACGAGTCGGTCGTTGGGACGGCGTTTTACTGGTTCAGCCAGGGAAAGCATTCTCCGGTCGATATCCGCTCGGAAGAATGCGATACCATTGACAACCAACTGGATGTTCTCGGCAAAACGTTCCTCGGTTTGACAATTGCCTGCACGCGTTGCCACGATCACAAGTTCGATCCCATCCGTTCGCAAGACTATTACGCGTTGGCCGGATATCTGCAAAGCTCCCGCCGACAACGGGCCATTCTCGATGATTCGCAGCAGACGCAGTCAATCGTCAATCGCCTTGCCAGAATCACCGAAGACAACCGTCGCACGATTGAGCAATACGAGGCGGTCGCGCTTCTCGGCCAAGTGGACCGGCTGATTGGCCTGATCCAAGGTGCAACCGAAATTGAAGAGGTACTACGCACTGCCTGGCGAAAGCGACTCAAAGAGACATCAGCCCGCAATTCGGCCGATGTCTTCCATGCGTGGTCATCACTTCAGAATCAACCAACAACCGAGCGGTTCGCCGCTTCCCGCAAGGCTCTTGTGAAACGACTGCGCGATGTGAGCAAGGTCGCGAATTCCGGCGGCAACCTGTTCGCCGATTTCAGCGCCGACTCGTATCGTGACTGGTTCGTCAACGGGCCGGCATTTGGTCAAGCCCCTTCGCGTAACGGCGATTTAATCTTGCGCGAGCAGCCGTCACCGGGCGGTTCGGTCGTTTCCGAAATCCTGCCGGCCGGATGGGCGCACAGCGGACTCATCTCCAGACGGCTCCAGGGAACGATGCGTTCGCCCACGTTCACAATCGAAAAGCGATACGTCCATTATCGAGCTCGACGTGTCGGGGGACGACCAAACCCCGGTCGCGCGTTGAAAAACGGACAACTGCATCTGATCGTCGATGGGTTTCAGTACATCAAGAACCCCTTGCACGGGGGACTCACCATCAACGTCGCCAACGATGGACAATGGAGATGGTACCGCCACGACGTGGGCAAGTTGCTTGGCAGCCGGGCATATCTCGAAGTTGATGATGAAGACGACGGGATGATTGTCATCGATCGCGTATTGTTTTCCGATGCGGGCCCGCCTCCCGAAAAACCGAACGTTGTTGTTACCGACATGCTCGACGACCCCACAATTACGACGGCGGAGCAATTGGCCGACCGCTATCGGCAGCTCTTCGTTGAATGCCTTTCCCTGTGGAAAGAAGGCCGGCTGGGAACTATAGAGCATTCGGGTGATCGAATCGCGATCGTCAACTGGATGCTGCAAAACCAATCGTTGTTTGCGGCGGCCAATCGGCAGGTTATTCGCGCCGATAAGATTGCAGGAATCGTGACACAATTTCGGGATGCGGCGAGCCAAATTTCTCCGCCGCGCCGATCGGTGGCAATGGTTGACGGCAGTGGCGAAAACGATCACGTGCTCGTTCGCGGAAACCATAAGAAGCCGGGCAAGATTGTGGCACGCCGGCCGCTGGAAGTGTTCGTTGGTGCCAACGAGCCGACACCGAAGTCGGGCAGCGGCCGGATGCGTCTCGCGCAAATCCTGGCCGACTCATCGAACCCCTTGACGGCCAGAGTCATGGTTAACCGTTTGTGGATGCACCATTTCGGTCGCGGCATTGTTGACACACCGGACAATTTCGGCCTGCAGGGGAAACCACCCAGTCACCAAATGCTGCTCGACTGGTTGGCCAAAGAATTCGTTGATGGTGGGTGGTCAATCAAGCGAATGCATCGGCTGATGTTGCTGTCGAGCACCTACCGCATGTCGAGCCGGACCGAGAACTCAAGGTTTGAGAAGGGCGATCCGCAAAACGTTCTGCTACACCGGATGAACATCAAACGCCTCGAAGGTGAAGCCATTCGCGATGGGCTGTTGGCGATTTCCGGACGACTCGACGAACGCCGATACGGTCCCGGTGTGACGCCGCATCTCACGCCGTTCATGGAAGGGCGTGGCCGTCCTGGGCGTTCCGGACCGCTCGATGGAGAAGGTCGCCGCAGTGTCTACATCAGCGTTCGCCGCAATTTTCTGACGCCGTTATTCCTGGCGTTCGATCTCCCTTCACCCTCGACTACCATTGGCCGCCGCAGCGTCTCCAACGTGCCGGCGCAGGCGTTGACAATGATGAACAATCCCTTCGTCATTCAGCAGGCCGGCCTGTGGTCGAGCCGCACGCTGAACGATTTGCAGGCGAGCGGTGGGCGTAATCCCACTGATTCCGACAAAGAAATAACACACAAACGGATTCGCCGCCTCTATGAAACGGCCTTCGGCCGACTCCCGACCGACGACGAACTAACCGCTACACTCGGGTTCCTCGCCGAACAAGGCAAGGAATACAATGGCCCAGCCGACCCACGCACATGGGCCGACTTATGCCACGTTCTGTTGAATGTCAAAGAGTTTGTTTTTGTGAATTGAGCTAGGAAAGCAAAGCAATCTTGCAGAACTCTCTGACTCTCAATTTGTAGAAAAGTTGGACACACCGAAATGCACTGCCATCAATTCACCAGTCGGCGGCAAACCCGTCGCGACATGCTGCTTCAGACCGCGAACGGCTTCGGTGCGGTCGCTTTGACTTCGCTGTTGAACGATTCGGCCTACGGCGCGGAAAACTCGCAGACGCCGCATCACAAACCGTTGGCGAAAAACGTCATCTTTCTTTACATGGACGGTGGGCCGTCGCATGTTGATACCTTCGATCCAAAGCCGCTGCTCGAAAAAGAGCACGGCCAGAAGTTCAAAATGAAGGTGCAGCCGACGCAGTTCGACAACGTGGGAAAGGTCCTCAAGTCTCCGTGGAAATTTCGGCAGCACGGCGAAAGCGGTATTCCGGTCAGCGAACTGTTTCCGCACGTCGCAAAACACGTTGACGACATGGCCGTCATCCGCTCGATGACGTCGGACTTCTCCGAACACACCAACGCCAACTACTTCCTGCACACCGGTTTCGGCCTGCAGGGACGGCCGAGCATGGGGTCGTGGGTGACCTACGGGCTGGGAACCGAAAGCCGCAATCTGCCCGGCTTCGTCGTGCTCAACGGTGGGCTGATCCCGCCGGGCGGGCTGTCCTGTTTTCACAATGGCTTTTTGCCGGCAACATTTCAGGGATCGGTCTTCAAGAACAGCGCGATTCCCGTGGCCGATTTGAGACGCACCGAAGCAACCGATTCGGCCCAGCAGCGAAAGCTGGCATTGCTTCAACGTCTCGACCAGGACGGACTGAAACGCACCGGGCGTCACGACGCGCTCGAATCGGCCATCGGCAACTACGAACTCGCCGCCCGCATGCAAACTGCTGTCCCCGATCTGATGGACATCGGCAGCGAGACCAAAGAAACACAGGAACGCTACGGCCTGTTCGAGGATTTCGCCCAAACGAAGTCGTACGGACGGCAGTGCCTGGTGGCGCGGCGGCTCGTCGAACGGGGCGTGCGATTTATCGAGTTGACCTGCCCATCGGTCTCCGGCGACCGATGGGATCAGCACGGCAACCTGAAACAGGGACACGAAAACAACGCCCGTGCCGTCGATAAACCGATCGCCGCGTTATTGGGCGACCTCAAAGAGCGGGGGTTATTGAAGGAAACGCTGGTTATTTGGATGGGCGAGTTCGGCCGCACGCCGATGGCACAAGGAAGCAATGGTCGCGACCACAACCCGTTCGGCTTCACCTACTGGATGGCCGGCGGCGGAATCAAAGGGGGAACCATTTACGGTGCCACCGATGAATACGGCTATTACGCGGTCGAGAACAAGCTCGACATTCACGACATGCACGCCACCATGCTGCATCTGTTGGGCGTCGATCACGAACGTCTCGGCTTCCGCTTCAGCAGCCGCGATATGCGTCTCACCGATGTCTTCGGTAAAGTCGTTCGGGAAGTCATCGCCTGACGTGGACGAAACGTTTCAACCGGTGCATCGCAATCGCCGACGAAACTCGGTTACCACGTCGCGTAGTCGCTGTGGTTGATGATGAACTCGCCGGTTACCCTGCTGTATCGCCAGCCTTTGGGGCCGCCAGGTGCAAGTGCGCCTGCATTGCGTTCTACATGGACCCTGTCATTCTTGTTGCCAACAAGGCACGTCGGGAACGGGGTGCGTATCATGGTTCTGACTTCCTTTTTGAAGTCATTCCCTCTGCCCGACTGACCGGGATACGCACCGTTCTTCTGGTAATACAAATCGATCGCATTGCGAATCACATCGAGGCTCTGCCGACTCGAATTCTTTCGGGCGTCGTTCGCCGTGTCGAATATCTGCGACGAAGCGACGGCAGCGATCATGCCGAGAATGAGCACGACCACGACCATTTCAAGCATCGTGAACCCACGGCGCGGCGCAGGCAATGTGTGATGGCGACGGATCATGTGGGAATCATAGGTCACATTCAGCGGAGTCGTTGAAAATCCGGGGAATCGTTGGTGAAACTGCCGAGTTTTTCGCGTGGAGTGCCAATGGTGACACAAGTTAGAGGAGAAACCCTCAACCACGGCGCACAAAAACAGCGGCCAACCCACAATGCAGGCCGACCGCTGGCGGTGTTACGACGAGAAAGTATAGCTCACAGAATGGCCAGGGGCCGATTCTTGGTGGTTTCCTCGTTGGGAAGCTTGTTTTACTCAGTTGGAACGGGAGTCAATGGCCGTCGCTGTAGGGAGCCTTTGCTGGCCGGGCATAGCGAAACCCTTCGCTGCCACGTTCTTGCGCCGAGAACGTGTAGGTCACGACTCCGATTGCCAGTGCCACGACAATCAGCAGAGCCGTGACCGTCCATCTTGCAATTGCTTGGCGGGTGGTGTGGGGCATGAAAGCAGTGTCTGCGTTTGATACACGAATATGCGTGGTTGGCATGGGAGTTTGTGGAAATTGGTGAGGTTAATTGGCATCTATGCCGAACCGCCTTATCTGAGAGGCGGTTTCAAACTCGTCTTGCATTCCCCAAACACGCGCCCAGTTGAGAAGGGGTTCGCGTGCCGCCGTTTCGTCGATCAGCCAGTCAACCGGCCTGTAGATCGGCAAGACACGTCCGAAGCGAACCATCGGCGCGTAGCTCAGCGGATACAGCACGACGATCAGCAGGGCCGTCACCGCGAATCTGGCGATTACTTTGCGGGTGGGGTGGGGCATGGAGTCGCCTCGGTGCATGCAGGTCAATACCACAGATCAACGTACCAGTCGATCGCATCGGCGAACGGCGGGCAGCGGTCGTAAACGGCGATCAACGGTGCATAAAACGACTCGATCCTCTCAATTTGTGTATCGAGCTTCTCAAGCTGTTGATCCGTCAAATCACCCGAACTGACTTGACGCGTGACAGCCCACCCCACAACCGGCCCTGTACTCAGCACATAGACCACCAGCAGCGTGGCAACGCCGGTCGCGATTCTCACAGCCCACAGTCTCACGCCTTCGCGTTCGTCATCAGCCATCGCGGTTGCCTCCTGACGCCGATTGTAACCGCACGTGAGTTTGAATCGATAGGCACGTCGCGTTCGCGTATGCAACTCAGGTCGCCGCGGTTGGCATGGGGGCTGGGGATCAATGCCAAAGGCGGAGATACCAATCCAACGACGAACCAAACGGTGGGCATTGTTCGGCAAGTGTGAACAGCGGCCTGTAGAATGCCTCCAGCGAATCGATTTGATCGCTCGATAGCCCCCCGATGTTATTCCGCCTTTCAGCCCAGGCAGCAACCGGCCCAATGCTCAGCGCGTACAGCAGCGGCAGCACGGCGAGAACCAGTCCAATCCTCGCCACCCACCGTCTCACGCCGCCCCGTTCCTCATCAGCCATCGCGGTTGCCTCCTGACGTCGATTGTAATCGCACGTGAGTTTCAATCGAAAGGCACGTCGGATTCGCGTTCGTTGCCCGGTGTTGTCTGGTAGTGTCCGCGTTTGAAACCGAATTTGCGCCGTTGGCATGGGAGTTTGGTGGGAAATCACCGGGCATCGCTGTCGGGCGACTCTGTTTTCCGGTGATAGTGAAAGTGTTCGTCATCGCCGTTACGCCCCTGCGAGGAGAACGTGTAGATCACGAGTCCGATTACCAGCACCACGGCAATCAGTATGGCCATCCATTTGGCGAATCTGGCGATTGCTTTGCGGGTGGGGTGGGGCATGAGGATTCAGAGCCACAAGTCGATGTACCAGATGATCGCAATGTCAAACCCCGGAATCCAATCGCACAGTGACTCCAGCGGGGCGTAGAATGTCTCCAGCGATTCGAGATGTTCGTTCGAGAAGCTACCGTACATAACTTCCCACCACGTAACAGGCCCGATACTCAGCACGTACAGCACCGGCAGCGCGCCGAGAACACTTCCGATTCTCACCGCCCACTGTCTCACGCCCTCCCGTTCCTCATCAGCCATTGCTGTGCCTCCTGCCGCTGATTGTACCAACGCGCGAGAACTCCCACCCCGAAGCCAGCCGCGACTCACCGCCGCAACTGCTGGCCGCCGTCGCCATGCATATTGCAAGTTACAACTTTGTCTGGCGACTGCGAGAGAAGGGAACCAGCGGACGAAAGCTACCAACCCCAGCCATGCAAGCGGGCCTCGTGGACCGGCTGTGGATGTATGAGGATTTGTATGATAACGTGATGCAGACGGAGCGTGATCGCGTGTCGAACGAGCGGTACCGGAATCTGACCGAACGATTGGGGAAACGATGAAATGTCCGATCATTTGCCCGTGCAACCGTTCCGAAAACATGCACCGTTGGTTATCGGAATTGTTTGGAATACGCCAGTCGCGCTGATGACCATCCTTGTCTGCACCGGTTTCATTACCCCGGCCACGTGGGAATATCTGATTGTCGCCTGGACTACGATTATCCCTTTGTTTGCCGTCCTGCTGGCAATCTCGCCACTATTTCAAAAAACTGCTTCTCAAACCATCCGCAGATTTCGCGCGGCTGCAGCGGTCAGCCTGGGGACTTGCGGGATTATGGATCGCTATATTGGCGGTCTGGCTTGGCGCATTCACAATCTCAGGGCATGGCAGTCTCGAATCGTGGCGACCGCCGACCGCCGAACACTTTCTTCCGCCGAATTCAAATTAGGCCCAGCGCACAGAAGAGGCGGCCGACGCACAACGCAGGCCAACCGCTTCCCAACTATTTCCTTTCATTCTGAAATGCAGACACTACCCCCCCAGGACACCCCCGCAAATTTCCTATAAACCAACTGTCCAACATAACCGGAGCCGGTTCCGTAGGGTGTGGCTGGCATACGACTTGGGGCGAGTTGGGGGGTTGCGGACTGAGTGCCGATAACAGGCGGGTTGCGCGGTTGGAGAATCGGGTAACATTGTATTTGTTATAGACTTGCGCGGCGAGAACTCCGTCTAAGTTTCATCCCATTTGCTTGACTGGGCTTGCGGCGCGGGTAGAATTGCTTTGTCCCAAGCGAGTTGCACGGAAGCGGGATAAACATGGACGGTTGTTGACTTGTCGAAAGGGTCGAGAGTTTAGGGTCTAAAGTCGAGAATTAACCCGCTGCGGCTTGTCCGCTGTCTGGTTCTCGACGTTTGACTTTTGGCTCTCGGCCAACCCCGCTTGGTCTCTTGGAGATGCTGGTGCCGCCGTCCTCCCCTGGCTTTCCTACCGACTTTAAAGAACTCGTGCGTTCGCGGACCGATCTGGTTGAACTGGTCGGCGAGACCGTGACGCTGCAGCCGAAAGGCCGCGAGTTTGTCGGGCTGTGTCCGTTTCACGACGACAGCAATCCGTCGCTCACCGTTTCGCCCGAACGGCAATCGTACAAGTGCTGGTCGTGTGGTGAAGGGGGCGACTGTTTTTCGTTCGTGATGAAGACGCAGGCTTTCGAGTTTCCAGTGGCTGTGCGTTTTCTGGCCGAGCGCGCCCACATTGAGATTCCCCAGAATCATCGTGGTGGGAACTCGGCGGCAAGCGATGAGAAGAAGCGGCTGTTTGGCATTCTGGAATGGGCGGAGAACGAGTTTCACCGCTTTCTGCTGGAGGCCCGCGAAGCACAACGGGCACGCGACTATCTGGCGAGCCGAGGGTTCGACAAGGATCTGATCACTAAATTTCGCATCGGCTATCACCCCGACAACTGGAACTGGTTGCAGGGGCGTTCGCAGGGGAAGCACAAGGCGGAAGAGTTTGTGGCGGTTCGGCTGATGGGCGAACGTGACGGTGGTAACGGTTTTTACGATAACTTCGTTGATCGGGTGTTGTTTCCCATTCGCGACGCGCGCAGCCGTCCTGTTGCATTTGGGGGACGTATTCTGCCCGACACCAAACAGCGGACGGACGCCAAGTACTGGAACAGCCCCGATAGCCAGTTTTTCTCGAAAAGCAACCTGTTATATGCTTACGACGTTGCTCGCGAGTCGATTCGCCGCAGTGAAACGGCAATCGTCGTGGAAGGCTACACCGACTGCATCACGTTGCACCAGAACGGCTTAGGGAACGCGGTGGCCACGTTGGGGACGTCTTTGACCGATTCACACGTGAGTTTGCTGAAACGGTTGGCCCAGCGGGTGGTGTTACTGTACGACGGCGACGAAGCGGGGCAGCGTGCGACCGAGCGGGCGCTGTCGATGTTTCTGGCCCAGAAGCTCGATTTACGCGTGCTGACGCTGCCGGAAGGCATGGACCCAGCTGACTTTATCGCAGAACGCGGGGCGGATGAGCTGCGAGAACGGATCGACACGGCCACAGAAGCGTGGGAGCACAAATTACAGTCGAGCATTGCAAAAAACGGCCTCGATTCGATCGACGGCAGCGAACGCGTGCAGGACGAAATGCTCGAGCTGATGGCTATTGTGCCGGGTTTGGCGGGTGATTCTCGTGAGGATATTCTTCTAAATCGTTTGGCAAAG
>JABISG010000124.1 GCA_018699955.1 Planctomycetaceae bacterium
CATATGCGGCCCGTTCTGTTCAACAGGACTTCGCTACGCTGCGCCCTGTTGAACAGAACGTGTTACCTGAACCCCGATTCTCTCACTGAGGGTGGTACAAAGATCGGGGGTAGGCCAATCCAGGTGGTGCCGTCATCTTGATCGGGAGAGAAGACCAGAATGACGATACGGCTCTTGAATGTAGTGGCGATTTGCCTGGCGTGTTCCATCGCAGTTGCGGACGACGATGCAGCTGGTAACGCCACAGCGCTCCCGACAAATGAGTCAATCGACTTGCTGGAGATGGTCAAGCTTCCGGATCACCGTGTGCGGGGAACATGGAAAAAAAAGGACGGAAGCCTAGTCTGCGACGTCTCCCCCGACGCCCTGCTGATGTTTCCCGTCGCCGTGAAGGCGGGCTATGAACTCGAATGTGAATTCACCCGGCGGGCGGGCGCCGGCTCGTTTGGTGTGGTCTGTCCAGTTGGCGGGTTGTCGACCTTGGTGACAATCAGCGGATGGAAAGGCGCCGTCAGCGGTCTCGGCAAAGTCAATGGCAAAATTGCCCCCGAGCTACCTGTCTCATCGGGTGCGGTCGTGAAGCCGGGAAAGATCGAAAATGGGAAACGATACCGACTTCAGATCGCGTGCATTCAAAACCGGGGCCGCGTGTGGATCAAAGCCACGCTCAACCAGCGGCCGTTTATCAACTGGAAAGGTCCGCCCGAAGCACTGGCATCCTCGCCCGGGTGGGGCGTCCCGTGTCCTGAGACAATTGGCATCTTCGTGACCGGCTCGTCATTAGCCGACATTCACAAGCTGCAACTGACGGTGGCGCGCGGCGGCGAGGCGTACCGGTTGGGCGATGATTTTCAGAATCCCATTTCGGCCCCGTCACCCAGTCCCCCAAAGGAGATCGTAGACAAATGCATTAACCGGAACGGCCGCTACTACGTATTCTCGCAAAAGCCGATCAACATTATTGAGGCCCAAATGCTGGCAGCCAAGCTCAAGGGCCGGCTGTTGACGATCTCCTCGGCTGAAGAGGAAGCGTTTATCCTGAAGGAAGGCCGAGGGATTAGCCTGTGGATGTCAGGCTGGCGTCAATCGGCCACGAGAGACTGGCGAGATGAGCGCAATCGTCCATTGCGGTTTATCGGACGCTGGGCTCGGAGTCAGCCGATGCTTAGGGGATTTTGGGAGACGCGGCTCGCAATCCACACCGCAGCAGGCACTGGCCAGGGATGGCACGACTACCCAATCGCTCGCAAGAACCACGCCTGCATTGAGTGGGGAGAAGAATACCCGGCGGCTGAGTGATCAACAAAGGCTGCAACATTTCCGTCCGTCACTCACCCCGCCAGGTTGCCACCGGAGTTTCACCATTGCTCTCGTCAACCGTGGCTTGCACGTCCATCGTTTTACTCGTTCCCAAACTCCAGTTTGGGAACGCACCGCACGGAAGCTCTGCTTCCGACGATCGCTCCAATCCGTGCGAAGCAGAGCTTCGCGTTGGTCGGTTCCCAAGCCGGAGCCTGGGAGCCGGTTAGAGTTCAAACGCCTCTTAGTTGCGTTCGATGTGACAGTTCGGCAATGCCTCTTGGAGCATCTTCACGCCGCCATCGGTGACTTCCGTTTCCTTGAGATACAAGACCTCCAGTTTCATCAGGCCATCCAGTTGCGTTACCCCATCATCGCTGATTCCTGTTCCATCGAGCGATAACTGTTCAAGATTCTTCAGGTTGCTGACGTGTTTCAGCCCTCGGTCGCTTGTGTGTGTGCTGTCGATCAACAAGATGCGGAGAGCGATTCGGTCGCCGAGAGTTTGCAGTCCGTCATCGCTGATTGCCGTATTGGACAGATGCAAGGTGTGAAGTCTTGTCAGACCATTGAGATGGTGCAGCCCGCTGTTGGTGATGCGTGTGTCACTCAGGGTCAATTCTTGAAGTTGTCCCAGACCACTGAGGTGCTTCAGCCCATTATCGGTGATTCTTGTGTGGTCGAGCGACAACCATCGAAGATTCGACAGACTACCGAGTTTCTTCAATCCTTCGTCAGTGATGCTCGTGCCGTGCAAATTGACTTGTACGACACGATTGGCCGAGAAACGCAAAAACTGAAACCATTGTCGGTCAACCGTCTCCCATCCGATTGATCCACCGACCCGCTCGATTTCCTGAATCGCCCTGTGTCGTTGGTAGGCCGGGTAGGCGACGAACCATCCCGCGCCGACAAGCAGTGGCACCATCACGGCAATCGCGATTTTCCAACGCTTGCGAGATGGTTCGAGGTTGGTCATATCGGAAAAGTTCAGTGAAGGATTGTGCAACTCCGCAGTGACTCCTGGAGCTTTTCGACCCCGTCATCGCTGACGTTTGTATCGACAAGTGTCAATCTTGTGAGATTTGTCAGGCCGCGAAGATGTTTCAACCCATCGTCCGAGATGCGTGTACCGGTGAGTGACAAGGATCTCAGATTGGTCAGACTCGTTAGATGTTCTAGCCCGTCATTGCTGATTTTCGTCCAGTCCAGCGACAACGATACGAGGTTCGTCAGGCCACTAAGGTGCGCCAATCCGTCGTCAGTGATTTCAGTGTCATCAAGAAGCAGTGCTTCTAGGCCTTTCAGGCCCCTGGCGTGTTTCAGCCCATTATCGTCAATCAGCGAGTCGCCAATCTGCAGTGTTTTCACGTCGGTGTCATTGAGATATTCGAGTCCCTCACCGTTAGAGAGGGAATCGTTCAGAATGACCCACTCAATCGTCGGCAGGCTGGGGATGTGTTGCAGTCCGCGGCTGTTATATTTCTTGCCTGCACGGAAGAACGTCACGCCAACAATTTGGCCGCGCCAGTTTAGTCTGATCAGCCGTGCGAACCAGGAAGAGGTTCGATCCTCTCGATGAATTTCCCCACCCGCCCGCTCGATTCCCTGAATGGCCTGGTGCCGTTGGTAGGCTGGCAAACCGACCATCCAGCCCATGACAGCAAACACGACCACCACGGCAACGGCGATTTTCCAACGTTTGCGGAGTGCTTGGGGGGTGGTCACGGGGTGATGCCGTTGGGGGTGTTTGATCGGTTGGAGAAACCGGTGGGTTTACACCCACCGCTCGCCTGGGAAACTGCAATCACTCAACGCCCACCAAAAACCGGCACTGGCAGTTGGCCGCGTTTCCAGGTGGCGGCGGTTTCGGAGTCGGGGGGGATGGAGCGGACGCGGACGTGGAAGGTGGCCGATTGGCCGCCGGGGGCGTTTTTCATCAGCTTGTTGACCTGCTGCAGTTTGAGCGCGGTCATCTTTTTCATTTTGAGGCTGGGCAGATACCACTCGGCATAAGTGCCGGCTGTTGTTTCGACGGTGATGTGAAATGCCAGATCGCGAATCGGAGAGATGTTTTTCAGTCGGCCCTCGACGAACATCGCGCCGCCCAGATCGAGGCGACGCACCGCTTTGAGTTCCACTTCGCCCAGGTTGTCCTGCGTGAGACTGTAGCCGCGGCGCGGCTGGTTCTTGAGTTTCGGTTTTTGTTTGCGGATGGCGATTTCCAACTGCTGGCGGAATTCTTTTTGTAGTTCGCGGACGCTTTTGCCGAACGCCTCTTCAAATTCGCGGGTTCGTTCTTCGGCGGTGACTTTGCTCAGCGACTGCTGTTGCGCGAGCGTTTTGACGTAGTTGCTGTAGGCCACCTTGTACTTGGTGACGAGCAGCCAGTGCAAACTCCAGGCGTGCGTGTAGGCATCGCCGGCGAGCACGTCGCCGCGAAACGCCTTGTCGTCGCCGACGACGTTTGCCCAATCGATGGCGGCCGCCTTGTTGGCTCGCAGCGCGTAACGGGCATTGAGCAGCGTGGGATTGCCGCTGATTTTTGTGCCGTCGCCCTCGAACCCGGTGGCGATTCCCTCGTTAAACCAGACGGGTGTGGGACCGAGTCGCTGCAACACGTGCCGATTGTAAACCTGCTGATGAATCGCTTCGTGCAACGGGACTTCAAAATCGGAGCACTCCGTCAGCCGAATGGCAAGCCAATTCGACAGGCCCGAATAAAACCCAGCAATGTTCTGTGCCGAGATTCCCCGTTGCCCGGTGACTTCTTTTGTGTATGCCTCAAAGTCGTCATCACTTTCAAAGATCAGCAGAACCAGCGGAAATTGTGGCGGCTCGGTGGGGAAGCGGACATTGCGGGCGTACTTCATGAAGTTCGTTTCCACCCGGCGCATGAAGGTTGCCGCCGTTGCCATCAGACCACGGACACGCGATTCGTGCGACTTGGGCAACGGGGCCGCAAGTACGACGCCGATGACGTACGGTTTGCGATCGTAGGCGCGAAACTTATCCTTGCCGAACTTTTCGGTCAGCCGTTCGATCATCTCGTTGGTGTCGATTGGCTCGGGACCTTCGGCCAATTCGCGTTTGGTGACGGCTCGCTGCGGAACCAGGCGAATGCTGCCATCGTCCAATTCCAACGCATGCATGCCCTGCCCGGACCCAGCCAACCGCGCCTCGACGTTAACCGTCTCGCCCAGCTTGTCGGTATACGTAAAGCGGTCGGCCTGCGCCTGTGACGAGAGCATTATCGCAGCGAAAAGCACCGTGACTCCACTGAGGGAACGGTGCAGCGGTTGCGATCGAAACATAACGGCCTCCGAGATGTCGGCGGAACTGCAAGTCGGAACGAACGAGGTTCATCGTCCAGACTATCTTATCAGCGAGATGTTCCGGCGACCAACGCGAAAAGCGGCGATCGCGGTTCTCGGTCGGTGTGAGAAACCCGGTTTCTTGAAAAAACCGGGTTTCTGTCGGGGGTGGAGCGGCGGGTTACGAAAACGACGGTCTCCCACGCTCCCTCTTTGCTTATCTCAGCGCCGCGACAAGTCGTAACAGGCCGCTTCCTGGAAGTTACGAACGTATAACCGCCCACGATTGAGCACCGGATGATTCCATGTCTTGCCTTCAATGGCCTGGAACCGGGCGGTTTCGCGGAATCCATTGGGAGTGGCCGGCACGAGGACTATGTTGCCGTCTTCCGCCAGAATCAGCAGCAGGTCGGCATCATCGATGAGCAGGAGTTGGCCGTGACCGAAGCGGCCGCGCTTCCACAGTTTCTTTCCCGTCTTGAATTCAAAGCAGGCCAGAATGCCTTCGTCGAGTCCGTACAGGTAACCGTCTTTGTAGACGGCATCGTTGAATTTGAGTTTGAATTGCCCCGGTTTTCGCCAGCGTGGTTTCACGGTCCAATTGTCGCCACTGACGTTTTCAATTTCGAGCAGCGCACTGCCAGTGCCGTATCCGCTGCTGATCAGCACCAGACTTTCGTCGCGAACGATGGGCTGGGCGACGTTAATTTTCGGGGAGTTGCTCCAGGCGAATCGCCACAGTTCCTTTCCGTTTTGCGGATCGTATCCGGCAGTTCCAATTGCGTCGAAGATTAACAACTGCCGTTTTCCCTGAATGGTTTCGAGAATCGGCCCGGCGTAACTGGCAGGTTGCTTGCCACTCGCCCATTTCTGCTGGCCCGTTAATCGGTCGTAAACGATGACCGATTTGCCCTGATCGCCACCCGGGTTGACGACGACGACGTCATCGAACACCAGCGGAGAAGCGGCCATGCCCCACTGGACGTTTTGGGCTGCCTTGCCGTCGGCGCCGGCGTCTTCGAGGATGTTGGTTGCCCAATGAACTTTGCCCGTGAGAGGATCGAGGCAGTTGAGTATGCCTGTTGCTCCCATCACGTAGAGTCGCGATTCGTAGAGCGTCGGTGTCGCTCGCGGTCCCGTCCCCCCCATTAATGTGGAATGGCGTTCGTTGTTCTCATGCAGCCAGATTTCGCGGCCCGTCAGCGCGTCATAACAAACGACGACTTCCTCAAGTCCTCGCTGCTCCTGTGTAAACAAGAGATTGTCGGCGATGGTGAATGACGACCAGGCAGGACCAACGGGGTGTCGCCAGAGGGGCTGTGGCGGGTTCTCTTTCCAGTCCGTGCGAATGGTCACGCCCCGCACAATACTATCGCCTTGCGCACCACGGAATCGCGGCCAGTCGTCGTCAGTGATCTCCAGAGTCTGGCGTTCGGCAGCCGGCGGCTCATCCGAATCGTCCGTTAGGGTTTCATCCGGCGCTGCCGAAGCCTTGTTAACTGCGCTCTTGAAGTAGACCGCAATGCGTTCCTCGGGAGTTGGATCGGACCGCAGCGAGATGTTGGGAATCATGGCGCCGGAAAAACCATCGATGCGGTATCGCAGATTGAAACTGACAAACGACAACACCGCGATCAGGATGCCGGCGCAGCGAATTCGCCAGCTGAAACCGGAGCGAAACAGCCACCACAAAATGAACAGCCCCCCGATGATGGGAATGACAAACATCAGCGTGCTGTAGACTTTGAGCGTGTCGTCGTCGGCGTACACCGTGACAATAACCGACTCGGCGATGATTCCGCCGAGAAGAATTCCCAACCCGCTCCGCCAGTGGATTCGCCGGGGTTTGGTTTCTTTGGCCGGTTTGTCGGTAACTGCTTCCTTCGCCGCAACTGTTTCGTTTTTGACTTGTTCGTTCTCTTGCGACATCGACTCGTTCCATTCCGTTCCGTGCGGTGGATCAACCATTGCAATCGAGAGGCCATTGCAACCGAGAGGATAGTGACGCGGGCGCTTTGGGACAACGCTGGTCAGCCGCCTGCGTCGGCCGAGAGAATCAGGACGTCATCACCCTCGTTCAATGGTGTATCGCGTTTGGACGAAAATGTCTGACCGTTCACATTGGCGAGGAAGCCGGGTAGCAGTTCACCCTCCTTCAGGCAGGCGGCGGAGAATTCAGGCAACTGCGTCTGCAATCGGTCGAACACTTCGCCGAGCGTGTTTCCTTCCAACTCCAGAAATTCAACGCCGGCCCGCTGTCTGGCGATTCCGTAAAACTCGACGCGAATGCTCATGCGTGACTCTGGCTGATGGCGTCGAAGGTGGACAGTCCGATTTCTTCCCGCGACGCAAACGGCTCGGCGTAGGCGGCGCCAATCGTCCAGCCCCAGTAACGCGAACGGTCGCGAATGTCGTCGAGCACCGTGGGGAACTCGGCTGAACGGCCGGTCAACAGTTGGCTTTCGTAACTGCGAACCGATTCCATTTTACGGTCGATGTGGGCGCTGATATCGAACACGAATGCCGGCTTGGGGTGAATTCGCAAATGAATGCTCCAGTAGTACAGCATCAGCGGCGGCCAAAACCGTTCTCCCGGCATGTCAGTCTTGCTGAGTTTGGACCAGAATCGGGCATCGTCGCACAACTGGCTGGCAGCAACGTGATCCGGATGCACGTCTTCCCAGTAGGGGGCCAAAATGATTCGCGGTCGTGTTTGCCGAAACACGCCGGCCAACAATTGGCGGGCCTCAAGCGTGTCCTGCAGGCTTCGATTCGGCAGGCCCAGATTCTCACGATACTCGAGGCCGAGGACTTCGGTTGCCCGCGCCGTCTCGGCGGCTCGAATCTCCGGACTGCCATGAGGTGTTGGTTCGCCATCGGTTAGGTCAAGCACGCCGACGCGCAGTCCCTGCGCGGCCGATGCAAGAATTGTCCCGCCGACGCCGATTTCCGCGTCATCGGGATGGGTGGCCACCACCAACAGGTCGAGGGGTTTCAAGTGCGTCTCCGGGATGTTGCAGGCGGCTCCTCTTCGCGAAACCGCAAGCGTGTCTCTTTGTTTGGAAAAACTGGTCTGGACTTAAAACGGTGATTTTGCAAAATACGCGAACTCACTTCTCTCTCACGCCTCATTCCGTTCCCGACATCACATCATACACATCCTGTCCGCAGCCGTCTCGTCACGGCTCTGCAGCAGGGAGGATTCTTCAATGCGCGGCATCGTTTGTGCTTTCTTACTGGGTGGACTATGCGTCCTGCAATCGGGTTGCGCCTTGACGGAATCTGCCGATGCGATGACCCGGTTCACGAAACGAACATTCACATTTCGTCCGGGCGACTACCGCGACATGACCAACGAAGAAACCGACGATTGGTCCAACAACGTCGGCAAGGAAGGGCGGGCCAATCAACGTTTCGAGAAGGACCCCGATTCGTGGTGGGGCAAATATATCATTTCGGCGAAGGCGCGTAGCATCGATCGGAACTTGGGAATTGAGTACGAGTGAAACGCGACTGCGGTGAGGCAACGCGTAGTCCTTGTCCCTCGTTTGCGACTACCCACTGTGGATCGTTCTGGCGAGGCACATCACTGCGAATCGGTTTTCGCTTGGGATTGCGTTCCCAACGGCCAACAAATCGCCAGCGCGGCCACCAGGCACAGCGTCAAATCGATTTCGTTGATGTATTTCGAGGCTTTGTGATACGTCACAAATTCCGCCGACTTCGCCGAGCCGGCCGGTGTGATCAGTTCGACCAGTGGCTGATAAATCCAGACGTAATCGACCACCATCAGAATCATCGCCAGCGACGCGCAGGCGAAAAACGCTGTCGCAATCTTCTTGCTGACCGAGGGGTGGCCGCAGGCTGCCAAACCCGAGAGCAGGCCGACGCCGAGCAGCGAAAAACCGAAACCGTAGTAGAACGGAAATCGCATCAACGCGAGATGATCGCGAATTTCCGAGTCGAAATTGGGGCCGCTCTGTTCGATCACCGAGGTGACGACAAACAAGGCCGCACCGCCCACCCAGGCGGCCATCGAAAATCGGCATACAGTCAGCAGAAAACTTCGCATGGAGAACACTTTACGCGGAAAAGGGCAGGGCAGGTCGCGCGACGGTTTCGGCGACGAAAGGAGCATCGACTTCAAGTGTAGCTCATTCCCCCACCCCGCCGCGAGTTCAAATAGGGGCGGGGGCATCCAGGCGACCGATTCGGGCGGCATGCGATTTCTGTGTGAGTCGAGTGCCACCGCTAATTTCTAACCTGTTTTATATTAATCTGTTACGTCGATCCGAAACTCCTGTTCACCGGCAGTGACGAATCCGCTAGACTTCCCCTCCCCACGCAAATCTGCCCCGTCGTTCGACGGTTGAAGCTCTCCGTCCACATCCTTCACAATTCGCAGCGCGGACAATCTGAGGCCGACAATGAATTGCTCCCCATCGCAGCGAGCCGGCTGCTTTATGCAGTCGGGCCGTATCCCCACGCATCGTATATTCCGAATTGCCTGCTTGCTAATCGGCGCTGCGCTGGCGCTGTCGGCTCAGCGAACCAGTGCCGCTCCCCCGCCGCGATTGAGTCCCGAGCACGTTCTCCGAGAATGGGCGTCCATTTCCAAAGCCATTCTCCCGGCAGGCAAGTCGGCCGGAAAGCGGACCCAACATGCGCAGCGCGGCCGACACAACGGCCACCAGATTGCCCTCATCGTCGAATTCCGCGGCCCCATCGACGCCGACAATTTGCTTGCGCGCTATCGGTTTACCGAGGCCAAACGCAAGGGGAACACCATCCACCTGACATGCATTCCACGCGACGGAATCGAACGGCTGTTTGTTCCACGGTTTGAAGTTGCGTTCACCGACGATTCATTCCTGCCGACGTCACTGCAGTTTGCAGATCGCAACAGTGGCAAGATGGGAAAACCGGTTGCAATGCTGATTAAAGTCTCAGAGGCCGTCATCGCGGAACTCAATGCACCAGTTCGCGCACCGTTGCCGCCCGACATCCAGTTGGTTAAGGGCGAGCAGGTGAACTCCCCGGAAGCCGTGAAAACAGCAGCGGCCGATATTCCGGCCGGCACCAGCAAGCCATCGACTGAGGTGCAACGCGTGCTAGCGAAATGGAAGGCCAGTGCTTCCCAGGTGAGAACGTTTCGCGCGGATTTTGTGAGGTTCAAATACGACCATATTTTCAACCTGGAACGCCGATCGCGGGGGTCGCTGATTTATGCGGCGCCGAATATTGGTCGAATTGATTTCAGGCCAAGCTCGGTCAATCCAGGTGCCGTAAGCGAAAGAATGGGCAGAAACGGCAAGCATTACAAACTCGAATCGGATCGGTCACGGGAAACGTGGATATTTACGCAGCAGAAGGTCTATCAAGTCTCACATGAGACGCAACAAGTCGAAGTGTTCTCTAAACCGATCAGACGAACCGACGGACGGAAGGCATCCTTTTTCGAGGCGATAGCGATCGCATTCTTCGATATTACACGAGTACGATTGGCGCTTTTTGCGACCTGGCGACCGTTTATGGAGACGGAATTCGACTGGGAGCTGGTCAACCAGACATCTTCACGCCTGCAGCTAAAAGGCGTTCCGCGAACCGAACGGTTGAAGTCAAACTATTCCGAGATTGGAGTTCTTCTCGACGCTCGCACGTTTCGCGTCAGAGCCATCAAGTTCGTCGATCCAGCAAAGAACACGGAAACCATCTTTTCTTTGCAAAACATTCTCGTGAACATCGACGACAACGCGGTGGAGTTTGCCGATGATCGCCGAATCGAAACGCCGAATCTTCCCGGTTACAAATGGATCGAACACGGCAAATAATGCGGCCATCGATTGCGCGCAGTTATCGCGGCGGGTGGCTGGGGTCGAAGCGACGTTTTCGGAGCGCAGCCCCCAGAATGTGCCGCATCGAAGACCCTGCCACGGTCACCCGCGAACCGATCTTGTTCACCAGCCGCTAGCTTGCGACGCACCTCCGCCCCGCTGTACAACATAGCCGTTCGCCCCGATTCCTTTTTTTGCGACGCGCGTCATGTTGCCTCTCGTTCGCGCTCGGCCGAAAATCAATGTCCGACAATTCACTCAAACGCGTCTCTGTGATCGACTCTCACACCGGGGGTGAGCCGACGCGCGTGGTGATTGACGGCGGGCCGGATCTGGGAAATGGGCCGCTTGGCGAACGGCGTGAGTTGTTCAGCAGGGAATTCGATTCGTTCCGCTCGGCCGTCGTCAACGAACCGCGCGGCTCCGATGCCGTCGTCGGCGCGCTATTGTGCGAATCATACGACGAGACCTGTGCTGCCGGCGTGATCTTTTTCAACAACGTCGGCTGCATCAATATGTGTGTGCACGGCACCATTGGATTGGTGGTGACGTTGGCACACATGCAGAGAATTGCTGCTGGTGAACACCGCATCGAAACACCCGTCGGAATCGTCACGGCGACATTGCACGCATCGGGAGGAGTGACCGTTGCCAATGTTCCCAGTTACCGCGGTCAAACAGGCGTCGAGGTCGAAGTTGACGGCTACGGCCGCATTGTCGGCGACGTTGCCTGGGGCGGGAACTGGTTTTTCCTCGTCGAGAATCACGGCCAGGAATTGGAACTGAAAAACGTCGAGCGGCTGACCGATTGCACGTGGCGGATTCGCCAAGCATTGGAGCGCGACGGCATTGTTGGCAACGACGGCATGGAAATCGATCACATCGAATTGTTCTCGCCCTCGCCGCGCGAGGATTGCGACAGCCGCAACTTTGTTCTCTGCCCGGGGAAGGCGTACGACCGTTCGCCCTGTGGTACCGGCACCAGCGCCAAACTCGCCTGCCTGTATGCCGATGGCAAATTGACGGAAGGCGAAACGTGGCAGCAGGAGAGTATCGTCGGCAGCGTGTTTGAGGGCCGCGTGCAGATTGTGGGTGACGAAATCATTCCGCACGTCACTGGCTCGGCTTTTGTCAATTCCGAGGCGACGTTGTTGCTCGATTCACGCGATCCGTTTGAAATGGGAATCCGCGGATGAGTTCCGCCCCTTCCCATCAATCGACTGGCGCAGACGTGCTGATTGTCGGGGCCGGCATTGTCGGAGCCGCCTGCGCCGCCGAGTTCACGCGAGCCGGCTTGAGTACCATCATCGTCGATAAAGGGCCTGTTTCAACCGGTGCAACAGCGGCCGGCATGGGGCAGATTGTCGTGATGGACGACAACGAAGCGGAGTTCGCGCTCACGAATTATTCGCAGCAATTGTGGAACGAAATGGCCGACGAGCTTCCGGCAGCTGTCGACTGGGACGAATGCGGATCGCTCTGGATTGCCGCCGATGATGAGGAGATGCAGGAAGTCGAGCGGAAGCATTCATTTTACTCGGAGCGGGGAATCGAGACGGAAGTTCTCAAAGTTGCCGCGTTGGAGAGACTCGAACCCAATCTGCGGCCCGGCTTTCGTGGCGGGTTACGAATGCCGGGCGATTCGGTCATCTACTCCCCGTGTGCGGCCGGTTGGTTCATCGAGCAGGCATGCCAAAGGGGGGCGGAATTGCGGCTGGGGCAGAAGGTGATCGAACTGCGTGGTCACGGTGCGCTATTGGAGAACGGCGACTTTCTGCAGGCCGACATCACAGTCAACGCCGCCGGTTCGTGGGCGGCCGAGCTGATGCCAGAACTTCCCATCCGACCGCGAAAAGGTCATCTGGTCATCACCGACCGTTATCCCGGATTCATCCGGCATCAACTGGTGGAACTTGGTTACCTGAAGAGCGCGCACTCGGTGGCAACCGATTCCGTTGCCTTCAACGTGCAGCCGCGCAAGACCGGCCAACTTCTGATCGGTTCGTCGCGTCAGTACGACGATGAAACCCGCGACATTGATCCAGACATCCTCAAACGAATGATCGACCGGGCGTTGGGATATCTGCCGGGGTTGGCCGAGCTGTCGGCCATTCGCACCTGGACCGGTTTTCGTGCGGCGACTCCCGACAGTCAACCGCTCATTGGGCCGTCGATTGACGACGAACATCTGTTTCTGGCGACCGGACACGAAGGACTCGGAATCACCACGTCGTTGGGGACGGCGCGCTTGCTGGTCGATCAAGTGTTAGGTCGTGAATCGGCAATTCCCTGCGAGCCGTATCTGCCGAGCCGATTTCGGCAGGGAGGGGCCGATGGCTGAGACGGTCACTCTTTCGGTCAACGGCAACGATGTTAGCGTCGCTGCCGGCAGCATGGTGTCGGCAGCAATTTCGGCTGTTGGCGAGACGGCGTTTCGGACGTCGGTGGAGGGCGAACCGCGCGGCCCGTTGTGCGGCATGGGAATTTGTTTCGAGTGCCGCGTGAGCATTGATGGCGTGCGGCATGTCCGCGCTTGCCAGCGTCTCTGTCAGCCCGGTATGCAGGTGAGGACGCATGACTGAACGCCGAGAATTCGACGTGTTGATTGTCGGGGCCGGTCCGGGTGGACTCGCGGCGGCGTATTGCGCGGCCGAAGCAGGGCGGCGCGTCGGTGTGGTCGATGACAACTCCGCTGCCGGTGGACAGATTTGGCGCGGTGAGCAGGACAAGCCGACACAACCGGCCGCAGCAGAGTGGTTCGAGCGTTTGCGCAAAATCGACCTCGAATTCCTGCCCGGAACGCGCATCGTCGGTCATCCTGCCAACGGTGTTCTTCTAGCCGACGATGACCAAAAGCTGTTGGAGTTGAAATACGACAAGTTGATTCTCGCGACCGGTGCGCGGGAACGGTTTCTTCCATTTCCCGGTTGGACGTTACCCGGAGTGACCGGTGCCGGCGGATTGCAGGCGTTGGTGAAATCGGGCATGTCGATTGCCGGGCGGCGCGTGGTGGTGGCCGGTTCCGGACCGCTGCTGTTGGCGGTCGCCGCCTATCTTCGCCGGGCCGGTGCCATTGTGCCGCTAATCGCCGAGCAGGCACCGCGTGGGCGGGTTGCCAAGTTCGCCGCCGGACTGCTGGCTCATCCGGCGAAGTTGATCGAGGCGGCGCGGTTGAAATGGGAGCTGCGCGGAGTCAAATATCTCACCGATTGTTGGCCAGTTTCGGCTGAGGGCGATGATGCCGAATCAAGCGTCACGCTGCATCGCCGTGGTCGCACGTGGCAGGAGCCTTGTGACTTTCTCGCCTGCGGTTTTGGACTCGTGCCGAATGTCGAATTGCCGATGCTGCTTGGGTGTGAAATCGAGCAGGGCCATGTGCGCGTTGATGAATCTCAGCAAACTTCCGTCGCCGGAGTTTATGCCGTTGGTGAGGTCACAGGCATCGGCGGATTGGAACCTGCACTCGTGGAAGGGCAAATCGCCGGTTTGACGGCAGCAGGACGCGACGAAGCCGCGCGGCGCCTTCACAGCCCGCGCCGCAGCGCTCGCTGTTTCGCTGAGAAGTTGGAACACGCTTTTCAACTTCGCGATGAACTCCGGCAAATCCCCGACGCCGACACCATCGTCTGCCGCTGCGAAGACGTTCGATTTGACCAATTGACCGAACACCGCTCGTGGCGGTCGGCAAAACTGCACACCCGCTGCGGCATGGGACCATGTCAGGGGCGCGTTTGCGGCGCAGCGACCGAGTTGCTATTCGGCTGGAGCATGGACTCGGTACGACCGCCGTTGTACCCCGTGCGGGTCGAGCACTTGGCGCAGGCGACGGTCACACGGGAAACGTCATCTGATGTCGATTGACGGTCGGCAGGAAATTCCCACAATACGTGATCAACATCTACGACAATCAGACTGACAAAACGGAGTGCGATGACGAACAGCATGGAAGACACCAACCGCAACGACCGACCGCGAATCACCTCTCTTTCGCCCAAGCAGCGGCGGATTATTGGTGTGTTGGTGGAAAAAGGACTCACGACGCCAGCCGGTTATCCATTGACGTTGAAGGCAGTGGTGACCGGTTGCAACCAGACCAGTAACCGTCAACCGGTTGTGGATTACAGCGAAGACGATGCGCTCGACGCGTTGAACGAGTTGCGCGAACTCGGTTTGGCGGCGGTCGTGCATACCGATTCGGGACGTTCGGAGCGGTATCGGCACTACATGCGGAAACGATTCGATTTCACCGAGCCGCAACTTGCGATTCTGATTGAACTGCTGTTGCGGGGCCGACAGACTTTAGGCAATTTGCGTGCGCGGGCCAGCCGCATGGTTGCCATCGACAGCCTGGGGCAGTTGCGACAGGAAGTCACCGGGTTGATGGAGCAGGGGTTTGTGTGTGCCGATGGCCCGCTCGAACGTCGCGGAATTGAAGTCGATCACAATCTGTACGGCGAATCGGAAAAAAGCCGCCAACCGCAGCGCCAGGTCGAGCCGCAAGCTGCTCCCGCAAGGAGTTCATCGCCCGTATCTGCATCGCCGCAACCCGGCGATACCGGAGTTTCGGAACAGCAACTCGCCTCGCTGATCGAATCGATCGATGCGCTGAAGTTGGAGAACGTCGAATTGCGCCGCGAATTGAGCGAATTGCAGGAGCAATTCAATCAGGTTAGTGAAGAGGTGAGCCGATTGCGCTTCGATCTGGGTGGATCGTAGCGGTCGTCCCCGAGGTCGCCGGTGGTCAAGTTTGTGCTGCCAACTCTGTGCGAATCCGCAAAGCGGTTGTTGGATCGACCATCGCAGCGGTTGCAATGTGAACCGCATTCGCGCCGGCGCTCAAATAGTTGTGGACGTGTTCGGCCGTGCTGGCGCCGCCGACGCCGATGATTTCAATCGGCAAATCCCGTGCTGCGATTTCCTCGGCAAACAACCGTGTTTGCCCGATCGATGCTGTTCGCGTCGCATCGCCGCAGATGCCGCGCGACGCGCCGTCGAACAGTAATTCGCCGTTCTCATCTTGAACGGTTGCCGCCACGCTGTTGGTCATCGCCAACGCATTAACATAAGGCCCCACCGCGTCCAGCAGCGAGCCAACCGTCGCCGCATCGCGCACGTGTCCCGCTTTGATAATGTACGGCGTCTCGCCAACCGCTTCCCGCACACGCGCAGCCACAATGCCGGCCGCGTCGTGCTGTTGAAACAACTGGCCGTCGCATGTGGAGACGTTGGGGCAGGAAAAGTTGGTTTCGATGCAGTCGGCTCCGCTATCCACGGCCCACCGCGCGCAACGTGCGTAATCGTCGGCCAAATCGTCAATCGTCCAGTCGGGCTGAACCGTTCCCACTACAGAGACCGACAACAATTTTCCAGCGGGCAACGCGTCTCGCGTTCGTTCGACGTCGGCCCGCCAATCTTCGGGGGACATTGACGGCATGCCGAATGAAACGGCCCAACTGCCCTGCATGTCGGCCGACGTCGGCAATCGCTGTTCGTCGCCCTGCAATTGCGCGGTCACAACCGGCTGCAAATTCGGCAATGCGTAACAGTCTCGACTGCTGCTGCGCACCGTCTTGTACGTCAGCACGTCGAAACCGAGCGAGGCGTAAAATAGCACCCAGCGGCCGTTCAGCAACGGCCCGGCCGGCATGCCCAGCGGTGAATCTACCGGCAAACCGCAAAACGTCCATTCGCCCGGCATTTTTGCTGACTCGACTTCCACCGGATCGGGGGCGTGGTCGTAGTTCCAGCGGTAATTCTTCGAAATGTCGTACCGCGGTAAATCCGTTGCAACAATTGATTTCATTTCGATGCCCCAACAACTGCGTTCTCGCTGTGATATCCCCGATTCTTGCGGGAGATTCTATCAGACCGGCGTAAGAAAAGGCACGGACGTTGTGCATAAACAGCGGCCCGGAAATTGCGGTTTGCGCAATGGGGCGATTCGCCATAGAATCCCGCCGCAAGATCGTTGCTTGGCAAGAACTCAATCTCCCCAACGTTTCCCAGCAGATCGCGAATCGAATGACACAGACCACTGCACCGTCCGATTCTTCCCGAGTCGAAAACGCTTCGCCGACGGACAAGCCAGCCCCTTCACGCCGACTGCGAAAGTGGGTGGTTGCCGTGCTGGTCGTGGCGGCGGCCATCTTTGTGTGGGATGAATACATCAAATACCGAGTCATCGCCAAGCGTTGGGGCGTGGTGACGGCCGGCAAAGTTTATCGCAGCGGGCAGGTCTCCAAGTGGATGTTGGAGAAGAAACTCAAAGAGCACGGCATTCAGGTCGTCATCGATATGAACGGTATCGAAGCCGACGATGAACATCAGGAAGCCGAAATAGCCACCGTCGCCCGGATGGGACTCGAACATCACCGCTTCAAACTCGGTGGCGACGGTACTGGTGACATTCGCAATTATGCCAATGCAATCGAAGTGATCCATCGCTGCGAACAACAGGGCCGCCCGGTGCTGGTGCATTGCTCTGCCGGCGCACAGCGCACCGGTGGAGTGGTCGCTTTCTACCGCGTGCTGATTTTGGGGCAATCGCCCAAGGATGCCTATGCCGAGCTGAGCAAATACGGCTGGAAAGCCTATAAGAATCAAGCGTTGCTCGAGTACCTCAACGGCCACATGCAGGAGTTGGCCGACTTGCTCATCGAACGCGGCGTCATCGCAAGTGTTCCAAACCCGCTGCCGGTCGTCGAACCGTAGGCTCGTAGTGACCGCATTCAGGCGGTTTTCGGCGCGTCCTGGCAGTGTAACATTCGTGTAACACCGCCCCTCAGCCGCCGCTTTGCTCTACGCAGTGAAGTGGCCGCCCCGTATCATCCAATTGTCGCTTGCGGCTATACTGTGGATGAATTCAAAGGGAGAACACCATGCAATATTTGCTATTTTCTTTCGCCGTCGTTGTTTCGCTGCTGCTGATTGCCCGTTTCATCTTCATCATTCGCGGCAATGCAGGTTTTCGCAGCGCCTGCAGCGAGTCGGCCGGATGGCTGCTGTTGAGTTCCATCGTGCTGGGTCCGGCGTTTGCCGTCGTTAATTCCGGCTCGATTGGAAACGCGGGGGAAAGACAACCGTCCTCTAAAACCGTTGCACAGAAGGCGGTCGTTGCGGCCGACGTTAAGCCGACCCAAGCGGCAGCTGCGAAGCAGGCGTCGGAACAAATTGAAAAACCGCGAGACCAGATGACGCGCCGGCAACTGCTCGAAGAACTGCATGCCGAGACGATTGAGAAATTCGTCAAAGCTCCGGGATTTGGCTACGCACGGCGAATCATTATTCGCAACGACGAATTTGAAACCCCCGAGAAGAGCCGCATCTATCTCGCACGTGGTGCAGGCAAGCCGGCAACGCAGGAAATTCCGCTGCCCGATCGTTCCCTGTGGGACAAACACAAGGACGAATTGGCAAGACTGCGGGAGTTGCTACGGCGATCACAACGGTCCAACAAGGCGGCTGCTTCATCGCCCGAAAAAGCAGACGAGATCGAAGACGAACCCCAGCCGGTTGAAGTTGTGAAAACAGAACCGCAGTGGGACGAGTGGGAAGTCGCGGATTGGGAACTGGTCAGTCTGATGAAGCACGACCCACCGGTGGCCTACGCGTCAAGCGATCTGCAGAAAATGCACCGACTCCGCGCATTCGCAACGCGCCCGCTAGACAAATTGGAAAAGGGAGCGCTCGCCAAACTGCGCAAGGGCGAATCGCTAGTTGTCGAAAACGGCGTGAACGCCATCCGCGTTATGGGAGCAGTACACGCCCGGGCAAAGTGCATCAAGTGTCACCGTGACAAAAAAGTGGGCGACCTGCTCGGCGCGTTCTCGTATGAATTGCACCGGTTACGACCGATAGCGTTGGCGGCGGCGAAAGCGGAGTAGGCGGCTGGTCGGACGCGAGCAAGCACGATTATCGGTTTGACGACAGGTGATGCGTGGTGTTTGCCCGCGCTGAGAAACCCGGTTTCTTGAAAAAACCGGGTTTCTGCTCCACCGACTCAGCCGCGTTTGTAGAACGGCAGCTTGGCGACGGTCGCGGCGTGGCGTTTTCCGCGGATGTCGATTTCCACGGTGGTACCGGCGGCGGCGTGATTGGCAGAAACGTAGGCCATTGCGATCGATGTTTCCAGCGTTGGTGAGAACGTGCCGGAGGTGACTTGGCCGATTTCTTGTTCGCCGGAAAAGACAATCGCTCCCTCGCGGGCGATGCGGCGGCCTTCGAGTTGCAAGCCGACACGACGTTTGCGGTTTGCCTCGGCCTTTTTTTCGGCGACGGCCGGTTTGCCGATGAAGTCGGCGGCATCCAGCTTCACGCCGAACGCGAGGCCGGCGGTGTAGGGGTCGGTGGTCTCGTCGAGTTCGTGACCGTACAGCGGCATCGCCGCTTCGAGACGTAATGTGTCGCGGCAACCGAGACCTGCCGGTAGCAGGCCGTGGTTTGCACCGGCTTCGATCACCTGGTTCCAGAGTGCTGCGCCGGAGGTTGTCGCACAGATAATCTCGAATCCGTCCTCGCCGGTGTACCCGGTTCGACTGAGCAGCCCCGGCTCACCGCCGAAATTGACGACCGCACTTCGGTAATATCCGATCTCGGCGATGTCGCAGTCTTCGATGAGCGGATTGAGGATTTCAATGGCTCGCGGACCCTGCAGGGCGAACATGAACTTCTCGGTCGTGCGGTCTTCGACGGTGACATCGAAGCCCCCGCGATGCTGTTCGATCCAGTCGAGAATCTTCAAACGGTTCGAGGCGTTAACAACGAGCAGATAGGAATCATCGAGCCGGTAGACGAGGACGTCGTCAAGAATGCCGCCCGCTTCGTTGGTTACCAGCGCGTAGCGAATTTGGCCGACTTCGATGGCCGCGACGTTGTTGGTGACGATTGAATCAAGAAACGCGGCAGCTTCGACACCGGTGAATTCGATACGGCCCATGTGGGCGATATCGAACAGTCCGGCGGCGCGGCGGACGGCGTGGTGTTCTTCGGTGATGGTGGAATACTGAATGGGCATTTCCCAGCCAGCGAAGTCAACCATGCGGGCGTCTTGCTGAACGTGCCAAGCGTGACAAGCGGTTTGGAGCATGGCGATCACTTAGACGTCGCTGCGGCGCACAGGAACTCGCGATTGAGCCGGGCGATATTTTCGACCGAAATTGCTGCGGGGCAGGCGGCTTCGCATTCATAGGTGTTGGTGCACGAGCCGAACTGTTCGAGGTCCATCGCCGCGACCATTTTCAGTGCACGTTGTTTTCGTTCCGGCTTACCTTGCGGTAGCAGCGCCAGTTGCGACACCTTGGCCGAGGTAAACAGCATGGCTGAGGCGTTCTTGCAGGAAGCGACGCAGGCACCGCAGCCAATACAGGCGGCCGCGTCCATCGACGCTTCGGCATCGTCCTTGGGGACGGGAAGGGCATTGCCATCCTGTGCGTTGCCGGTGTTGACCGAGACATAGCCGCCGGCCTGAATGATTCGATCGAACGACGAACGATCAACAACGAGATCGCGAACGACGGGAAATGCTTTAGCCCGCCAGGGTTCGATGACAATCGTATCGCCATCGTTGAATCGCCGCATGTGGAGTTGGCAGGTGGTGGTTTCGGTGTCGGCTCCGTGGGCTTGACCGTTAATCATCACGCCACACATGCCGCACACTCCTTCGCGGCAATCGTGATCGAAAGCAACCGGTTCTTCGTTCTGCGCGATCAGCTGCTCGTTGAGTACGTCGAGCATTTCGAGGAACGACATGTGAGTCGAGATACCTTCGAGAAAGTAGATCCCGAAGTTACCACGGTCACCCGCACTGGGTTGCCGCCAGATTTTGAGCGTGAGGCTGATGGTCTCGCTCATGGATTTGAATTTCCTGTTCGAGGAGCCGAACGGGACGCTGCCCGTGCGGCTTTGATTCACAATTATTTGTAGCTGCGTGTTGCCAGCGGCACATTGTCGAAGGTGAGCTGTTCTTTATGCAGCGTGGAATTTTTACCGACGCCGTTAAATTGCCAGGCTGCGACATAGGCGAAGTTTTCGTCGTCGCGTCGGGCCTCGTTGTCTTCTGTCTGGTGTTCGTCGCGGAAGTGACCGCCGCACGATTCTTCGCGATTGAGCGCGTCGGCTGCAAAAAGTTCACCGAATTCCAAAAAGTCGGCGACACGGCCGGCGTGTTCGAGGTTTTGGTTGAAGCTTTCGCCGCTGCCCATCACTTTCACGTTGCTCCAGAATTCCTCGCGGAGTGCGCGGATCTTTTCGACCGCCTGTCCCAGTCCCGGCGCATTTCGCGACATGCCGCAGTGGTCCCACATGATGGCCCCCAATTCGCGGTGCATGCTTTCGACGGTACGGCTACCATTGACGGCCAACAGCGATTCGACCCGTCCCTTCGCCTGCTCCAATGCTTCGCCGAATGCTGCGTGATCGGTATCGACTTTGGGCAGTGGGCAACTTGCGAGATGATTGCCCAACGTGTAGGGGATGACGAAATAACCGTCGGCCAGCCCCTGCATGAGCGCGCTGGCACCGAGCCGGTTGGCACCGTGGTCGGAGAAGTTCGCTTCACCCAGAACAAACAGGCCGGGGACTGTGCTTTCCAGATTGTAATCGACCCACAGCCCGCCCATGGTGTAATGCACGGCCGGGTAAATCCGCATCGGCACTTCGTAGGGGTTTTCGGCAGTGATTTTTTGGTACATGTGAAACAGGTTGCCGTACTTGGCACGAATCACACTTTCGCCGTCGCGTTTGATCGCGTCGCGGAAATCGAGGAAGACGGCCTTCTCGGTCGCACCGACGCCGAAACCTTCGTCGCATCGCTCTTTGGCTGCGCGGGAGGCGACGTCGCGGGGGACGAGATTGCCGAATGCCGGGTAGCGTCGTTCGAGATAATAGTCACGTTCGGCGTCGGGGATGTCGGATGCCGGCCGATGGTCGCCGGTTGTTTTCGGCACCCACACGCGGCCGTCGTTCCGCAGGCTTTCGCTCATCAGCGTGAGCTTCGACTGGTAGTCGCCGGCCACGGGAATGCAGGTGGGGTGAATTTGTGTGTAACAGGGATTGGCAAAAAACGCACCCCGTTTGTGGCATCGCCAGGCGGCGGTGACATTGCTTGCTTTGGCGTTGGTCGAAAGATAGAAGGCGTTGCCGTAACCGCCGGTGCAGAGCAGCACGGCATCGGCGGCGAAGGTATCGAACTTGCCGGTGACCAGGTCGCGGGTAACGATGCCGCGGGCAACTCCGTCGATCACCACCAGATCGAGCATTTCCTTGCGGGTCGATAGTTTGATGCGACCAGCATCGACTTGCCGCATCATGGAGCTGTAAGCACCCAGCAGCAATTGTTGCCCGGTTTGGCCGCGGGCGTAGAATGTTCGCGAGACCTGTGCACCGCCGAATGAGCGGTTCGACAATGTGCCGCCGTATTCCCGGGCGAAGGGAATGCCCTGCGCGACACAGTGATCGATAATGCTGTTGCTGACCTGTGCCAACCGATAGACGTTGGCCTCGCGGCTGCGATAATCGCCTCCTTTAACGGTGTCGTAAAACAGTCGCCAGATACTGTCGCCGTCGTTGGGGTAGTTTTTGGCAGCATTGATTCCGCCCTGTGCGGCGATGCTGTGTGCGCGTCGCGGCGAATCCTGCAGGCAAACCGAGTGGACGTCGTAACCCAACTCGGCAAGCGACGCGGCGGCCGAACCGCCGGCCAATCCCGTCCCCACAACCAAAACGCGGTACTTGCGTTTGTTCGCCGGGTTCACCAGCTTCATATTGAAGCGGTGTTTGTCCCACTTTTCGGTCACCGGACCGTCGGGGACTTTTGAGTCAAGTACGCTGCTTGCGGCCTCAGCCATTGGTCGTGATTCCTCAGTGGATCAATGCACAGGTTACAAATTCGCCCAGATTGGAAAGAACCCAAAGCCGGCGGCTACTATGATCGCAAAAGCGATTCCCCCGTAATGAATGATCGGATTCCACTTTGGGTGATTGATGCCGAGCGATTGAAAGGCACTGGAAAAACCGTGACCAAGGTGCCATCCCAGAAAAAGACAACCGATGAGATAGCCGATAATACTGGGCCACGTCTGCAAAATCGCGATCGCCTTGCCGTAGGCGTCTGTCACCTGCTCACCATGTAGGTCTGCCGTTGCCTCGTAGTTGATGCTCGAGTCTGTTCGAAGTTCGAGCGTGAAATCGAACAGGTGCAGCAGAATGAAACCAAGGACAACCGCGCCGCTGGCAAACATCCAATTGCTGGGGGAGATTTTCGCATCCAGCGTGCGTTTTTCGATCTTGCTGTTCTTCTCGGTGTAACCGACCGGCCCGCGTGCGTCGCGGTTTTCTTTGGTGGTGGCGAAGGCCAGAAAAATGTGAGTGAGGAACAGCAGCGCGAGAATGGCCTCGGCAACCATGATGAGCTTGGGGTTGGCGTGCAGCGCGTGTGCGTACGCGTTGTACGATACGCCGTCATCCCCCGCGAGCAGCAGCATATTGCCGGCGAGATGCGTCACCAGAAATCCGCTTAACAGCAGCCCGGTGATCCCCATCACAAACTTCTTTCCCACGGAAGAAGTCAGTGTCGTTATGAGCCAGTTCAACTTCAGGCCCTTTCCTCAAACGACGGAACCGTGCCGGTACCCAACACTGAACCGCGTGTGGATTCTGCCGCGAACGACGGAATCTCACAGGTGTCAATTTTGTTTCGTCAAAACGGCGAACGATCAAAGCGACTGGCAAACGAGATTGGATTCCATCTCACAAACAAGCAGCCCCGATCTCCAACCTTCCGCGATTATACGAGAAGCCGTTTCAACTTCAATCGTCCGCATGGTGAGTTGTTGGATAAGAATGGAATCGGTCGGGCGATCCCACGGGCCGCAGCCTGTGGGCTTTGGGGTGTGGCGTTGGTGGTCTGCGGCTCGATATGAACGTGATCGATTATTTGCGTCGGCGTTTGCCTTTCTTGGCGCTGGCTTTCTTTGTTTGGGCTTTCTTGACGCTCGTTTTCTTCGTGCCGGTTTTCTTGGCTGCGGCTCTCTTGCGGGCGGCTTTGCCTGTAGACTTCTTGCGTGCGGACCTTTTCTTGCGTTTCTTGTCCTTCGGCTTCGCTTTTGCGGTCGCGCCGGCTGGATGCTTCTTCTGAGACCGCGCGCTTGCGGTGGATGACCGGCGCGACTTGGACTTCGAGGGGACAACAATGCGAAAGTCGAGTTCGCGTCGATCGACATCGACGTGGGCGACCGTGACGCGAATGTTGTCGCCCAACCGATAGGTTCGGCCGCCTCGCCGCCCGGTCAGCGTCATCGTTGCCGCTTCGTAGTCGAAGTAATCGTTCGGATCGACCGCCGTGATGTGTACGAATCCCTCGGCCGGCATTTCGACCCCACGGCAAAACAGGCCGAATCGTTCGACGCCGGTAATGACCGCATCGAGTTCCTCGCCTATTTGTCCTTCCATGTAGGTCAGCAGTTTGACTTTGGTCAGTTCCCGCTCGGCAGCGGCCGCGCGGCGTTCGGTCATGCAGCAATGTATGGCCAACTTTGCGACCTCGGTCGCGGCCATGCCCCTCTTGTTCCCTTTCTTCTTCGCCAACGCACCGATCAGCCGATGGATGGTCAGGTCGGGATAACGTCGAATGGGGCTGGTGAAGTGGCAGTAATTCTCCTCGCCCAGGGCATAATGGCCGAACACATCGCCAGTATACACGGCCTGCTTCATGCTCCGCAGCAATGCATAGTTGACGGCATGTTCGGGCGGCTCGTCGCGAACGCGATCGATGAGCTTCTGCAACGCCCGGCGGCTTTGGTATTGCTGCAGCGGATGACCGAGGGCCTTGGTGAACTCGGAAAACAACTTCAGTTTTCGCTCGTCCGGATCGGGGTGCGCTCGACGTAGAAACGTGAGATCACGGTCCGACAATTCCGTCGCCACAGCAACGTTGGCCGCCAGCATGAACTCTTCAATGATCTGGTGGCTTTGATCGTGTTCCGATTCGTGCGCCCCGCACACACGGCCATCTTTGTCGAAGTCGATTTTGATCTCCGGCAAATTCAATTCCAGCGCACCGGCTTCAAAACGGCGACGACGAAGCAGCATTGCCAGCGTGTGCATTCGGCTCAGCAAGGCACGCACCTTCGCGGCAACCTTACTCTTGAACCGGTCCGGCTCGCGAACGATGGGCAGCACTTCCTCGTAAGCAAATCGCCGAGTGACGCGGATGGCCGAGTTGGCAAACTCGGTATGCAGCGGAATCCCCTCGGCCGAATACTCGATGAAGGCTGATTTTGTGTAGCGAACCTTGCCCTGCTGCAAACTGGCCAGACTGTTGGAAATGACTTCCGGCAACATGGGGATGACGTGGTGGGGCAAATAGACGCTGGTGCCGCGAAAGCGTGCGTCAATGTCGAGCGGTGAGCCGGGTTGGACGAAGTGGGCGACGTCGGCAATGTGAACTCCCAGATGCCAATGCCCGTCGGGCGTTTGTTCCAGCGAAATCGCGTCGTCGAAATCGCGGGCGTCTGCCGGATCGATGGTGACGATTGTCTCTTTGGTCAAATCGCGACGTCCGGCGAGATTCGTTTCGTCGAATTCGTCGGCCTGCCGATGTGCTTCGGCCAGCACCTCATCGCTGAACTCGGTGGGAAGCCCGAATTCGTGGACGATGGAAAGCGTGTCGATGCCAACTTCACCGCGAGGGCCGAGTACTGTCGTCAGCACGGCTTCGCCGGCCTGGAAGTGCGTGGGGAAACGCACCATCTCGATGACGACTTTGTCATCGGGCTGTGCGCCTTTGGCTCCTGGATCGCCCACAAAAATCGGATCATTGAATGTTGTGCCATCGACGCGGACGAAGCCGTTTCCTCCATCCTCGAAATAGGTGCCGACAAACGTGCTGGTCGCTCGCTCGACGACCTCTTCGATGCGTCCGGTCCGCCGTCCGCTTCGACCGCCACCTTTCAGCAGCTGTACCAACACTTCATCACCGCTGTAGGCGTCGCCCATGTCGGTCGGTGCGACGTAAATATCGCCTTTCCTGCCGTCAGACGGCCGATCGTGCGGGATGACGAACCCGGCGCCGCTGGACGTGCGTTTGATCACGCCGGCAATCGTTTGCAGGGCCGACTTCAATTTCAGCCGCCCGCGTTTGTTTTCGTACACCTTGCCAGCGTCGATCAGCGATTGCAGTGCCTCTTTGTGTCGGGCGACCAGCTTATCGGCGAGATTCAGGCGACTCGACAGTTTGTTCCGCTTAACCGGCTTGTAGTCGGGGTGCGAGATGAAGTCGAGAATTTGTTGTTCGAGTTTTTTCATGTGATCTTTGCACCGTTGGTGCGTTAGCAAATTGGGAGGATCGCAGCCGGTCCAGTTAGTCTACCAGTAATCTGGCTGCAGATGCTTTGAGAAGTCCAAATCTCAGCGGAGAGCCGAAGCATTGTCACCCGAAGCATAAGCGAGGAACTTCGAGGGTAGCCGGAAACTGGTTCCCTCGCTAACGCTTCGGGTTACTCTTCCGGCTACGTGATAGAGGTCTCGAAACTGCCGAGGTTCGCCGACGAGTCAAGCCCGCAATCCGTCACACTTCGTCGGCGCGATGGCCTTTGAACAGTTTTCGCGAAATTCGTGGGTTGTATGGGGTCCAATGGGAATCGGCGACGGGGTCTTCGTCGATTTCGCGGGCGAATTCGTTCACCTTGGCATCGAGATTGTCCAGATGATGCAGCGCGATCGCCTCGGGCGTCATCGGCAGTTTCGGGCTGCCGAATTCGTAGCTGCCGTGATGGCTGACAATCATGTGTTTGATCCGCAGCGCCGCTTCCTCGGGAAACGGTTTGCCGGTTCGCCCGTCGAATTCCGCCAGTTTCTCGTTCAGCATTTCGACGCCTATCACCAGATGGCCGAGCAGTTGCCCTTCGTCGGTGTAGACGAAGGAATTCTCATAGGCCATCTCTCGGACTTTGCCAATGTCGTGCAAAAACACACCAGCCAGTAACAGGCTCAAATCGACGGCCGGATACAGGCCGTGAATCTTGAGTGCAGACTCCGCAATGTTGACGATGTGTTCGATCAAACCGCCGTAATGTGCGTGGTGCGTCTTCACTCCCGCCGGTGCCCGGCAGACGTTGCGCATCAACGGTTCGTCGGCCAGATAGCATTCCATCAGGACTCGGATGTCCGGGTCTTCAATTCCCAGCAGAATTTCGGTGAGCCTCGCGCTGAGTTCCTCGACTTTTTCGCCGGTTTGTGGATAGAAGTCGTTGACGTCAAGCCCGTCGGCAGGGACCGAGCTGATTGCTGCCACAATCATCTGCAGCGCGCCCTGGTACAACTGCACTTTGCCCTTCACTTTGACGAAATCGCCGGCGTTCATGTGGGCGACCGAATCTTCGGTCACGTTCCACATCAGCCCATTCATCTGTCCGCTGCTATCCCGTAATTGGGCAAGCAGATACAGATTGGCGTTTCGGTTGGCGCGAAGCTGCTTGTCGGAAAGCAGATAGATTTCGTCAACCGTATCGCCGTCGTGGAGCTTCTTCAGATTCTGGCGAGAGGACATGAACGCTTTCTATCGATATCTTTGATCTGCGCCGTCGAACAGGAAACCGATTCTAGGCGGGTAACTCCCGGCCAACAAGGGTCTTGGCCGATCTGAGTCGCCGAACCTTTTGAGGCACCCAGCCATCTGCTAGAATGCCGCCGTCTCACAAAGACGTATCCCGACGATTGCGATCATTCAATGGAGAGAACGCCCCGTGCGCTGGTCTAAGACATTCATTCCCACGATGAAGGAAACTCCCGCCGATGCCGAGATTCCCAGCCATCAATTGATGCTGCGGGCCGGGCTGATTCGGCAGGTGATGTCCGGTTCTTACACGTATTTGCCGCTGGGGTGGCGGGCGATTCGTAAGGCCGAAGCGATTGTCCGCGAGGAAATGGAACGCGCCGGCGCCGTCGAACTGTTCATGCCGGCTTTGCAACCGATTGATCTGTTCGAGCGAACCGGACGCCGTGAAGCGTTCGGCGACGTTCTGATCAACTTCATGGTTCCGCGCGGCGACCGTCAGGTGCATATGGCACTCGGGCCGACGCACGAAGAAGTCATCACCGATCTGGTCGCGCATCACATCAGCAGTTACCGGCAAATGCCGATCACGATGTTTCAAATACAGACCAAGTTCCGCAACGAAGAACGTCCCCGGTTCGGCGTGCTGCGAACCAGCGAATTCATTATGAAGGACGCTTACAGCTTCGATGCCTCGCTTGAACAACTGGACGATTCGTACCAGAAAATGTATGGCGCGTACTGCCGTATTTTCGCACGCACGGGCCTCGAATATCTGCCGGTCGAAGCCGAGAGCGGGGCGATTGGTGGAGACGCCTCGCACGAGTTTATGATTCCCGCCGAGAACGGCGAAGACCGAATTGTTCGCTGCCCCAAATGCAACTACGCTGCCAATTTGGAGCGGGCCGACACTGGACGTCGGTGTCCTTTGACCGATCCTCGAGTGGGCGAGGGAGCTGACAACGATTCGACGCACGACAGCGCGGCGACCGTTGAATGGGACGAGTTGGAACAGATCGACACACCGAATGCCACCAGCATCGAGCAGGTCTGCAAAATGCTCAAATGCAAGCCGGAGGAAATGATCAAGACATTGATTTACCTGGCCGATGGCAAACCGGTGGCGGTACTCATTCGTGGCGATCGAGAAGCCAACGAAGGGAAAATTCGCCGCACGCTCGAAGCCGATGCGCTTGAACTCGCCGACGAGAAGACGATCTTCGATGTGACCGGTGCCCCGGTCGGCTTTGCCGGTCCCGTTGGAATCGACTGCCGGATTCTGGCCGACCACGACATTCCGTTGCTCGTCAATCCGATTAGCGGGGCCAATGCCGCCGACGCGCATAACACGGGTGTCAACATTGGCCGCGATTATCAAGTGGAAGCAACCTACGATCTGCGCAACGCCGTTGCCGAGGATCCCTGCCCGAATTGCGCGGGAACGCTCGAAATGGTTCACGGGATCGAAGCGGGACACGTCTTCAAACTGGGGACCAAGTACAGCGAATCGCTCAACGCGTACTTCGTCGATGAAAAGGAGAAACGGCACCCGGTCATCATGGGCTGCTACGGCATCGGCATCAACCGCATCGTGGCGGCAGCCTGCGAAACCTCGCACGACGAAAACGGACTCATCTGGCCGTTGGCGATTGCTCCGTATGAAGTACTCGTTGTCCCGTTGAAAATCGACGACGAAGAGGTCATGCAGATTGCGACACGGTTCTACGAGGAACTGCAGGCGGCCGGCGTCGACGTCTTATTCGACGACCGCAAAGCGCGGCCCGGCGTGAAGTTTAAGGATGGCGACCTCGTCGGCATTCCGCTACGGGTCGTCATCGGTGGAAGAGGCCTCAAAGAGGGCAACGTCGAAATCAAGTGGCGCACCGCCGAAGGCCCCGACAAGATTCCGGTCGAAGAAGGCGTTGCAACGCTGCTGCGAATGCTCGAAGAACGCCGGGCCGCCGATGCTGAGAACGTTCCGAATTGATTTTCGATGTGTCTCGACAGAACGGCGAGAACACACCCCGCAATCGCGGCGGCCAAATGCGTTACCCGATGTGTCGATGTGTGAGGGAGATTCGGTCTATCTCTCAGGAGCGGATTGCACTGCGGAAACGCCGTCTCCGTCTGAATATTTCATGCCCGCATTGGAGCCGGCTGCATCGAAGGTGAAGTAGGGGGCAAGCTCGCGGAGACCGACGGGCATGATTTCAAAGTGTCCCTGTGACGGTGGCGCGTCGCCGTTGTCTGTCGATTCGCGGATGGCATCCAGCACGTCGGATGAAAGCGGGCGTGTTGTGAGCAGTAACACGCGGGTTGAAGACGAACGCCGCATCTCTGCATCGGTCGAGAGTGCAGCCACATCCGGATTCATACGCGAGTCTGCCAAGGCCAGCATTTCCAACAGCGAATCGATTCCGGCGGGGCCGCTGCGGCCTTCCCATCGTTCGAGTTCACGGCCGGCGACCGCAACGTCGAGTCGGGCGTCCCGCGCATTTCGCATGTGATCGACAGCCAGCGTAGCAGCAAAACTGACGGCCAGTTCGATTCGCTCGCGATCGGCTTCCGTTGGGTTTTCAGGTTTCCACAGGTCGATCAGTATCATCAAATCCTGGCTGCGGTTTTGTTGGTACTCGCGGACGGTCAGCTCGTTGCGGCGAACGGAGGTTCGCCAGTGAATGGATCGGGGATTATCGCCGGGCCGATATTCGCGCATGCCGTGAAATTCGTCGTGAAACGCGCCGCGTGCCGGCGTCCGCTGATCGATAACTTCTGCTGCCATCGAACGCCCGCGTCGCCACGCATCGGTCAACTGTCCGATTCGTGGATAGATAAGCAATATGTCGAAAGCCGGAAAAATCAGCCGCCGCTCGACAATGCCCAGCGGAAAACGCGTCGCCAGATGCAGCGGCCCAAACCGATAGAGCCCGCGCTGCATCAGGCACACGCGGTAGGAGTCGGTCCTGGACGACCGCGCCGGGACACGGGCAAACAGCACCTGGCAATCCAGTTGCTCCAACTCGTTTTCAATCTGGTCGGTCACCATCATCACAGTTGACGCCAGCAACAATTTGCGGTTTTTCAGACGAATATCGACGGTGAACGACTCGCCGGCGATCACCGTTTTGGGGATGCGGCGCGACAGTTCGGTTCGTCTCAGCATCGAGAACGTAATCCAGCCGTTTAACACGAAGGGGCCGACCATCATTGCGAAGACCAGCATCAGCATGTTGGAATGCCCCAGCAGCGAACCAACCAGCAGCACTGTCATCACGAGGAGATAGCTGGCACCAGACTTGGGGAGCGCGACGCGATATTGTGGTTTGTTGCCGTATCTTCGGGGCAACACCGTGGCAAGAATTCGGCGCACGCCAAAAACGAGGCAGAGACATCCGCCGATGGCGACCAGCGTCGCCGGAATACCCGGCGGTACCTGCAGGCGAATCGTCAGCAGCAATACAAGGCCTGCGAAAACCAACAGAATGCCGATCCATGAGATCGACCAGGCAGAGGTTGACTCGTTGCGACCGTTGGCAAGTGGGAAGTCTTTCCGACTCAGGCGACGACGACGGGCGCTCGGCCGTCGTGCTTCGGTCATTTGCTTCAAACCCCAGAGCGAGAGAAACGACGTTGTCCCCACAAACGCCCAGCGTTCCCATTGGCTGAAGTTCTTCGTCAGATCGGAAAACAACCAATACGCCAGTAGCAGTCCGAAGCCGACCAAAAACGCAAGCAGCCCGCCCATCGACACGCTTCTGTCGCCGCCATTGCGATTGGAACGTCCGACAGGCATGTTTCATCCTCACACGGTCAGCGGTCAGATGTCTGGGGTTCAGTTTTCGGTGGGAAGAACTCGGGTTTCCGCAAAGATGCGAAACTTCGCGGCGGTGTCGCCAGCTATTCGATTCCTGGTTCGACAATCGCGAGGGCCTCTTTGCGTGAATCGCAGTGAGGCCAGAGTTTGAACAGCTTCATGCTTTCCAGTACTTGCCGCATTTTTTCTGAAGCGTTGCACATCGCGGCCTTTCCGCCGCGATTTGTTGCTTCGCGGGCCATTGTGATGAAAACGCCGATGACCTCGGAACCGAAATAATCCAGTTCGGCCAGATCGATCACGAGATGCTTAACGCTCCGCTCGGCGATCGTGCGGCGGATTTGATTCGCCTCAATCTGCACGTCCGCGTACCGGAAGCCAAGCCCATCACCGTGCGGAATCACAATCAGCGTGTTACCTAATTGCTCGGTGTTGAACACCCGAGGTTTTGCGGCCATCGAAAATACAATCCTGCTGCGAATTCTGCGGCGCATCTGGAAAGCAGTCGCTGCGATCCAGGCAGTCGATAATATCAGGGCCATCCCGTCGCGGCGACATTCCTTCGCAACGCACCGAACGGTGACAAACAACTGTGATTCCATTCTCTCGGAATCGGCAGGGGTTGTCCATCCGCTCAGCAGGAATCGCCGTCAATTTAATTGACTAACCGTCTGCGACCCGCGAGCGACACTGGCGTGAATTACTCTCTAACGGGATCGGTGACTATCTCAGCCGATACCGTCCCAACTCACCACGGATGCGGTTAACCAGCGATAATGCCTGCGGCTCGGCCTTCAGTAACCGGGTGAGTTGCGATTGCGTTGTCCCCAATACATCGGCTGCGGCATGCAGGTCCATGTCGTAGGCTGTCATCACATCCATTGCTTCGGCGAGCAGGGCAGGGAAGTCGTCGTGTTTGGAGTTGACCGATATTCGGCGCCCGACGCGACGACTTTGCCAGAGTTCACTCGGAGCGGCATCCGGTTGGACGGGCAAGCGGGTTTGTACGGCGAGTTTCAAACGCAGTCGAAACAAGGCGACTCGCTGATTTTCAATCTGGCTCCGCCGTTCCGATGCTTCAACGCTCAGCCCGCTGCTGGAATGCGTCAACACAATTCCCGTTTCCACTTTGTTGCGGCGCTGGCCTCCGGGACCCGAACGACGCACCCGCTGAACGTCGCATTCGGCAAGTAATTCTTCGGGCGGAATCGTCGCCGGATGTTTCGAGGGAGGTCTCATCGGCCTTACTCTCGGCGCGCGATGACGGCGGCATTTGAACGGTTTGGCCCAAGTTTCGAAGCAGCCTTCGCGCCGATGATGTGGCGTTTCGCGTCACACGCGGTGGCTGTCTTCACCCGCCCTCAAGCAGTGCGGACTTCGAATCCTGGAGTGAACAATGTTTCGAACGAATCGGCGTTCCGCCATTACAAGACGGCACGTCGAGAACAAACATTGAAGCGACCGCAAATTAAGTCCAGCGTTCTTCGCTGAATGCGACCGGCGACAATCAACATCCCTGTTGCAACGTCAATCAGCTACCTGTAATCTCAACGCATGCTCGCACTGGGCAGCGTGTTTGATCTTACGCCTGCCGATTTCAATGGAAGCGAGACGGACACAAGGCAGTATACCGCAGATAAGCAACGCATCCAGTATGCGCTTTGGGAAAAACGACATTGTGGAGAAATGACCAAAAGGTCGCATCACCGCAGATGTTCTCTGCCAAATAACCAGTTTCACAAGACGAGTCACCCGACCCTTTCCTGGATCTGATTTCATGATAGTCCGCCAATTCCGTGTGACAATACCGATTTCACAGACACTTGCGGCTGTGCTGGCTTTTGTCGCTGTTGCAGGGTGCGGCGGTGGCGGGACGGCGGACGACAAATCGGCGGCCGAGTGGGCGATACAGCACGGCGGAACGGTCAACATTGTCGGCAGCATACTCAAAGTCGATACGGTTGAAGATTTGCCCGAGGAGTCGTTCGAAGTTCAAAAGATCGACCTCAATCAGGTCGATCCACCCATCACCGACAAGGACCTCGAAGGACTGCCGGCGTCGGAAAGTTTGGTGTATTTCGGGCTTCATAGTGCCAAGGTCACCGACAAAGGTCTCGAACCACTACTGAAGCTGAGCGGCCTCAAAGAGTTGGAACTGTCCTACACAGAAGTCGGCGACAATGGGTTAGATCAACTCGCCGCAATGAAAACACTGACCAAACTCTATCTGTACGGCACATCGGTTTCAGACGACGCGGTCGAGCAATTCAAGAAAAAACGCACCGATTGCACGGTTTACCGCGATTGACTTTGCGCAAGACGTCAAGAATCATCGCGGCGAGTAGCCGGTGAATACTTCTTGCACGCGCGCCCCGCCGCGCGTGTCAACCTTCACCGCTACATTGAACCGGAACCCTTTCCCCTTGGGGACCTGCGTCCAACCGATCGTCCAGCCGCCTCCCTTTTGTCTTTTTACCTGGGCCGTTTTCTGCGCTCTGCTGATCCACACGCCTGCATGCGGCGGGCGAACCGGGGCAAGCGGTTTGTAATTCGCATTGAGAGCGCGCTCGGCGGCAGCTTGTGCGACGGTGATCGCTTGCTGCTTCGTCAGCGGGCCGACAATCGGCGGACCGATGACCGGCGGTTTGATCGGCTGCGGCGCACCGACTTCAAAATCCACCGTGCCGGTGGCAATCTTGCCCGTCCACAGCGGGGTTGCGTATTTACCCAGCGGATCGCCTTTGAACTCCAACAACAAGCGAACGCGACACGCTCCCTGACCGCACGGCATCACCGGGCCGACAAACGGCGGGACAATCACAGCCGGCCGTCGGCGAACTGCCGGCGCTTCGATGGCGGCGGCCGCTTTGCCTTCAAGCTGCTGCCGTTTGGGAAACGGTCGCGGAATGGGTTGAGGCAGCGGCCGCGGGAACGGAACGGCGACAAACTGTGTCTCGACCACCAGCCAGTACTTCACCGATTTGCCCGGCGGAAGTGAAACGGTGCCGCGTTTTACAATTGTCGGCGGTCCCGGCTCCCACTGCGTTGCCGTCTTTCGATTTGAGACCACCAGTTTCGCACCGGCGCCGAGTGTTGCTCCACGGAACAGCAGAAATGGTTTCTTCGACGTGTTTGTCAGTTGCACTTCAAACGCCAGCGGACCGTTGCCGGCAAATGTCTTCTTCTCCGGTTGAATCGTGACCGACAACCCTCTCAGGGATGCCGGTTCAGACGCCTTCGGCCGCTGCGATTTGGGAAACCTGGGCTTCGACTGCACCGAAACCTTGTACTTCGGCAGCCCAACCGGGGCAATCGGCTTGCCGATCTTGATCGCTTGCAGTTTCCCTTTTGCCGCCGGTTTAACGTCAGCACCTCGAACCGTCGTCATGCAGAGCAGGAAAAGTGCGACAATAGCTGCCGAATACGCCTTCATTTTTCTCTCTCCGTCAGTCCGTTTCGATGGGGCGGCGAACTCGATTTTCAACACGCAGAAGCTCCCTGTGCGAAAGACGCATCGCCGACGCTCATGGTTCCCATCATTATCCAGAAAACCAGCCGGCACGCGATTCCAACCTGTCCGGTTGACCGTCATAGCAGCCTGCCACATACTGCCGAGTGAGGCCAAACATTCGCGACACCGACCCAATTCGGAAAGACTCCCAATGACGGTTCCGATGAACATTGCCGGCACTTCTTTGCCAGGCGGCAATCCCCGACGCGGCGCGCAAGCAGATTCCGAATTGAAGGTTGAGGGGCGAAAACAACCGTTTCGTCTTCTTTGGGGCGATCTGCACAATCACAACGCCGTCGGTTATGCCAAAGGTTCGCTCGAACGGTCGATCGATTTGGCACGCGAACATCTCGACTTTTTTGCCTTCACCGGACACTCGGCCTGGCATGATATGCCGAAGATGCCGGGTGATCGCCATTTGAAATGGGTGCGAGGATTCGAGGCCCACTCGAAACATTGGCCGAAAACAAAGCAGTTACTTCGCGAAGCCAGCGGCGACGACTTCGTCGCATTGCTTGGCTACGAATGGCATTCCAGCCGGTTCGGTGATTTTTGCATCATTCATCCGGATGACGACGGCGAATTGTACCTGCCCGATCACGCCGACAAATTACTTGACTTCGCCCATCATCACGGCGCGTTCGCGATTCCGCATCACGTTGGTTACAAGCAAGGTTGGCGCGGAGCCAACTGGAAATACTTTCGCAACGAAACTGCGCCGGTGGTTGAAATCTTTTCAGAGCACGGCTGCACCGAAACCGACCGCTCGCCATTTCCCATGATCCGCCACAGTAACGGCGGCCGCTCGACGGCCAACACCATTGCCCGCCAACTCAAACAAGGGCTACGGTTCGGTTTTGTTGCATCCAGCGACGATCATCTCGGTTACCCCGGGGCGCATGGTGAGGGCGTGGTCGGCGTTTGGGCCGACGGATTGTCGCGGGAATCGCTGTTCGAGGCGTTGCAGGCGCGTCGAACTTATGCCGCCACTGGCGATCGCATTCAGTTGGAAACAACGCTTAACGGTCATCCGATGGGGGCCGACGTTCCTTTTGCGACCGATCGGCAAATCGACGTTCGGGTTGTCGGGCAGGATTCGGTTTCAATGGTTGAACTGGTCCGCAACGGCCGCGTCATCCAACGGCACTTTCCCGAAGATGAAATTGATGGCCCGCTACAACTCCCCGGCAGTGCGCGGCTGCGTTTTCAATACGGTTGGGGGCCGTGGGCCGTGCTTGGATTAGGACGCGTTTGCGATTGGGACGTGCGTCTGCGAGTGGAAGGGGGACGGTTCACCCGGGCAATTCCCAGCTATCAAACTGCGCCCTTCGATGAAGACCGCCGCGATCGACTTCGCATCGTCTCCCCCACCGAATTGCATCTGCAATCGCCCACCACCCGCGTCGAAAGTTACGGCGAAGACCCGACGAAATCGGTCTCAATCGAAATCGACGCCGACGAAAACGCCGTCTTCATCGTCGAACTCAAACAGCCGATCGAGAAAAGCTACCGTGTGAAACTCGGCGACCTCATCGACGACAATCTCGTCGAGTTCACCGGAGTTTTCACCAGCGAGAGTTTCATCGTGCAACGGCTCGTTGCACCGGAAGAGTACACGGCAACCCTGCATTGGAACGACCGCCGGAAAGAGAGCGATTCGGCCGACTGGTATTACGTTCGCGTGACGCAACACAACGGACAAATGGCCTGGTCGAGTCCCATTTGGGTCGGCTGAACGAGTCGAGAGCAAAAGGCAACACCATTTAGCGGCGGGGCAACGCCCCGCGTGTTTCTCGACCTACCGATACGTGCCGTGACACTTCGTGCAGGCTTGGTCGATCAGCGAAAAACCGAGTTGGTAGTTTTCCAGATTGCCGGTGCCGACGGCTTCCGTCACTTTCTTGCAGCCATCCATCATTCCTTTGGCGAACGCTTTGAAGTCATCGTCTTCTTCGTATCCATATCCTTCAGTCATGGTCACCGTTAGCAGCGCGCCCAACAGGGCGGCCTCGTGTTTGATGTCGTCCGCGTTCTCCATCAACGCCTCTTCACTGCCCACGTTTACCTGCATCCATTTCGTGCCAATTTCGATCCGCTTCATTAGAAAGCCGATATCGACGTATTCTACCATCGCGCCATCTTCGTTCGGCTCGGCTAATCCACCCGGTGGGCTGCCGCTGAGAATATCGCCAATGTTGAGGTACGGCTCGTTCATTTGCTTGTACGATTTCGGACCGCGCTGCAGTTTTTCGGTCAGCATACTCGCCGACAGATCGCGAATCTGATTGGCGTTCTTCTTCCAGCGGACTTCATCGGGATGCTGGGCGGCAATTGCGGACAGCGCCGCCATCGTCGTCACGTGCGGCGGCAGCTCAAGATAACTCGAATTGAATGTCGCCACCGTTTGCAGCTTGGCTCGGAATCGGTTGTTGATCTTCTTTATCTCTTCGTCCAACACCGAAGCGGCGATGACCTCTTTCCAGTTGATTTCGCCAGAGCCGCTGTCGCTGGCCGGCATTGGATCGGTGGTTTTCGTGCCACCGTTTTCCGGTGTTGTGCCGGGATTACCCACTCCAGGATCGGGAACTTTCCCTTCCTGTTTCGCAACGGCCAGTGGGTTGGTGTACCAAACGTCGTAGGGGAAATCCTTGGCCAGCCACTTGCGGCCATCTTCATCGACATAGGTCCCATTCTTGGCGACCTTGGGCGAATCACTGCCGCCCGTTGAGCCGGTCTCGCCACCATCCGAAACTGCGTCGTCGCTTGCCGAGTCGTCTTTTGTCCCTTCGTCACCGCCGCAGCCGGAGATCGCGAACATTCCCACGGTTAACCCACATGCGAAGACACACACGTACGACATTCCCAGCGCAACTGTTTTCCGTTGACGCATTGGATTGGTCCTTCCAGTCGGAACAGCGGCCCGGAATAATCATCGGTTCTGTTGTCGGCCACAACAGTTCGGACCGGCAACCCGTCGATTGTCATTATGTGTTTCGATTACGGACGACGCAAGACGTGAAAGAGATTCCAATCCGCCGACTCTTGGGGGGGAAAATGGTCAGCTTCCGACAACCACTGCCCACGCAATATCGGCTTCCGCTTGTGACGTGTCGCATGCTTCTGCCGAATAATCGGCACTTTCACCTCATTGGGGGAAAACACTACTTCCAATCTGGAAAAACGCGATTTTCCCTAAAGTGTGTATCTCGCCGTACTTCGCGTCGGTCGCTGAACGATTTGGCGCCGACAGAACGCAGCCACTTCCGACACAGACTATAATAGTTGGCGGATGGAATTCAAAAGGCAGGCCGTTTCCGCTCCATGAATTACGATGTCATGGACCGGCGTAATCACCAGGGAAACACCAGAGCAAAACAGTCGCAACCCGAGACGAATCATCGTCAACAAGGCGACAGAACGGGAGTCACACGATGAAGAAGTTAATGATATTGCCAATCGCATTGGCCATGTTGAGCGTTACCGGCGGCGGAAGCCAGGCGGGGCTGCTCGACGGGTTGTTCGATTCGGAGACCACCGCGAAGAATCCCAAGACGTACGGTCGCATTGTCTGGCAGCAGAACGGGCCGAAAGATGCGCGTATCGCGTTGGCGTCGTTTCAGCCTGCGCCGCCGCCCGGAATCAGACTCGCACCCGGTGAGTACATCGTGCCGACGCCCGAAGGCGATACGGCAATCGCGCCGGCGCCTGCCGGCCAGCCGATCGGACTTTACCACCGCGTGAAGTATGAAGACCTCGACAATATTCATCCCTGTGCCGTCAAGATGGTCGTGCAGGTGATGGATCCGTGTCCGCCGCCGAGAGACCCTTGCAGCCGCTGCAAGCCGGCTCCGCGATTCGTTCTCGTCGAAATCTGCGTTCCCCGTTGTGGCTGCAAAAAAGTCAAAGTCAGCCGCGGCGGTGCCAAAGTGGAATACGATTACGGGAAGTACGAAATCGAGATCAAATCGAAGAAGGGCGTCGTTGTCGTCAACTATGACGACTGATTCGCCAAGCCGATTTCGGCGCACAATTCGAGCAGCTTAACGACCGGGTCGATTCCCATCGGCCCGGTCGTTTTATGCGCGACAACTGATGGGCGTGGTGGGAGATCCCGAATGAAAGGCGTCGGTTTGCGGCGCGGCGCTGGAGCGGTTATTCTGAACCCGGTTAGATGCGGATGCTTCAACACCAAGAAGGTGCTTGCCGATGACGACGAGAATTCCACGCGAGGAATACGAGCAGTTTGGCGACGAAGTCTATGTTTCCGATGCGCTCATCGAAAAGTATCACTCGACAGAAGGCCTTGAGAATTATCTCAAATGGTCGCAGCAGATGACGCAACAGTTGATCTTCGGCAAGAGTGCGCACTTTCCGGCCGACTACGAACGCTGGGCGAATTTGGGCATGCCCGACGGGCATTGATCGCCCGACGGGCAGATTTGGCCTTTGCATCCCAAGACAATTCCCGGTAGCCTGCACCCGTGGCCGCAATTGCGGGCCAACGCAAAAGCCACGGCCACAAACACGAAGCCCCGGTGACAGTCTCAAAACTGTCGCCGGGGCTTTTTATTTGGCCGACCGCTTCAACCCCTTGTCGGCAAGATCGAGGCGGTGTTTTAGCCAGGCGTAAATCGAACTGCCGAGTTGTTGGTAGCCGGCGGTGTTGGGGTGGACGCCGTTGTTGGCGGGGTAGCCGGCGGTTGGGTCGAGATTCATCTCGGTGGGAACGACGAACATCCGCTTGTCCTCCTGCCGCCCGAAGTGTGCGATCTCTGCCTGCACGAGCCGATGCTGAATCTGTTTCCAACCCCAGCGTGAATACCGGTCCTTGTAATTCGCCTCAAATGCGGCTTGGCGGGAGTTGGGCGGAGTTGTCAGGCAGATTCCCAGTTCGGCTTTCGGTGCGGCTCGACGGAATTCTGCCAGTAGTATGTCCGCCTGTTTCAGCATGCCGGCAATGCGATCGTTCGGTTGTTCCGGATTTGCACTGAAGCAATCGTTGATGCCCAACAGAAACAGCACGTAGTCGGGCCGCTGCTCGCCGCATTCCTCTTTGAAATAGCGGGCGACGTCCAACCTCGGTTTGCCATCATCGCCGAGAAAGACAAACGGGCTACTTCGTTTGCGATACGTGCCGTCGGGATTCGGCTCGTATTTTGTGACAAACCGTTGCCACGTCCAGCCGCCGTATCCCTCGTGGGCTACCCCTTTGGCAGCGCGAGTCGGCTTGTGCGTGCCGAGCATTGTCCAGGCGGGATTTCCCCGTTTCGAGAGTAGCCGCGCGATCTCGTTGGGATACGCGGTCGCATGCGTCAGGCTGTCGCCGACAATCAACAGCCGAATTGTCCGGCCCACACCGGCATCGGCCGCCACCACGTGCAATGTTGTCTTCGCGCTGCCCAACGTCTTGCCGCTGGCATCGGCGACAGTCACTCGCAGCGTGTGCTTGCCGACATCTTCGCCGGTCGGCGTCACCGCCCAACTCGTCTTGCCAGTGCGACCGATGTTGCACACGACATTAAACCGGTAATCGTCCGGCGTCTTTGTCAGCACAATGTTATCGAAGCCAATGGTCGTCTTCTCACCAACCACCGCATAGAACTCCGTTGGCAACGTCAACTCCAGCGGATTCTCGACATCGGCCGCGGCAACCTGTTCCGCACCGATGCCCAATCCCTGTATCGAAACCAGGGCCAACATCAGCATGCAAATGATTCGTTGATTCATTTATTTCATCCATTTCGGTAACACGTGTGGGCGATCACCCGTCACCTCATTCATGCCGTTTTCGTCTGACACGGTCAACCCCAACAACAAGAGTGATCCAGCAAGAAGCCACAAATAGAAGCCTGAAGCGCAAGCGAAGGATGATTTCAGGGCGATGCCAGGAAGCTCCTTCGCTTGCGCTTCAGGCTCCTATTATCCACCCATCTATTTTTTCTGTGCGAACCTCTGCGGTCCTTTGCACCTTTGCGTTAGAACCGAGCGCGTCACGCGCCCGCAAAGATTCCTGCATCAGTCAATCCGCCCGAGCATCCTCGTAAAACCAACTCACGGGCAACGAACGAAAACGCGTCGAGAGTTGTCCGGCGGCGGGGCCGCTGTCCCAGTAGCTCAGCACGACGCGATCTCGCACGAAGATCGCGCTGGTGTAGGAAAAGGTTTTGCTCTTGTCGGTTTCGAGATTCCGCACTTTCCGCCACGTCTTGCCTTCATTGGACGAGATGGCAGCGGTCAGCGGTGTTCGTTTGCCGCCGTGACCGGCGCCGGCGGTGAACGTGTTATTCCAGATCAACAGCAGATCGCCGGTGGAGGGAATCCGCCGCAGCGTCGCCGGCGCTTCCGGTGCCTTCAGGTCGAGCGAGATCTTTTCGCCCCACGTTTCCCCGCCGTCGGTCGAGCGGAATGCACCGATGATCCCCAATTGTGTGCGGACGATCATCAGCACGCCGCCAGCATTGAGTTCCAATACTTCCGGCTCCATCGCACCACGTTTTGGCATATCGACGCTGTTCTTCCCTTTCCGCCAAGTCCGTCCGCCGTCGTCGGAAATGAAGCAGTGCGAGACGAAATGATTCACCTTCTTCACGTCGGCCGTCGATGCGGCCGGCGCGAGCAATCGTCCCGTGGAAAGCTCGACCACCCGGTCGTTATTGACGACGTGGTAACCCGGTTCGTTGGTCACGGTTGTCGGTGGGCCGAACGTTTGGCCGTCGTCTTTCGAGAACCGCACCAGTAAATCGAGGTCGCTGAAGCTGTTCTTCTGCAGGTAGAACAGCGCGATCTCACCCGCCATTGGCCCCTTCTTCAACCGCCGAAGCGTGACACTCATCACGTTGCGACCACCGGTGTTCTCCTGCAGCACTCGCTGCTTGCCCCAGGTACGGCCGCCATCGGTCGAAATTCTTCCAACAATTTGCGCCTTGGCAAAGTCGCTACCGCCCCCGATGAATTCCGTGGCCGCGAACAACAGGGAACCATCGCTCAATTCGAGAATCGACCCTTCGGTGTAACGCGGATTCTCTTTCGTCGCCTTGTAAACCAAACGGGAAACATCTTCGCGGCGATCCGGATCAGCAGGACGCGAGAGTACCAGCAGCGACTGAGCAGCGCGAAACCGCACGTCGGCGTTCTCATCGTCGAGAAGTTTCGCCAATCTGTCGGCAACGAAGACGGCCCGTGCATCGCCGGCGAATGTTGCCGCGTAGGTTCGGATGGCCGGATCCTCGTCGCTAAGGTTCTTCGCCAACCCCTCGCGGCCCGAGAGATCACCCAAAGCCGCAAGAGAGTGTTCGTAATAGGCCCGCGTGAGCGCGTCGGGAGCGGCTGACACGTTCTTCGCGATTTGGGCGATATCCTGGGAGTCGCCAATTCGCCCCAACACCCATGCGGCAATGCGGGCGATTTTCGGATCGGAATGCTGCAACGTCTTTCGCAAATATGCCATGCACGCCGGATTGCCGCATCGTCCGAGTGCCGCGGCCGACATGATTTTCAGCGTTTCGTTTTCATCCTGCGCAAAAGCCCGTCGCATCGCGGCACCGTCGCCGATTTCTGAGACCTTGAACAAACTCTCGGCTGCATGCACGTGACCGTGACTTTCCTTGCCGGCGAGAATCTTCAACATCACGTTCGCCTTCAATCGATCACCGGCCCGCACCAGTTCACGAGCGATGCCGCAACGGCGTTGATCGTCGGTTTCAGGACCAAGTTTCGGCAGCAAAAACTTGCGGACTTCGTCGCCGCGACCACCCAAAGTCAGCCCTTCTGCCGCATGAATCGACGGCCAGAACTCGTCGGAACGGAGTCCCGCACGCAGAATGTTCAAACACCGCTCCCGAGTCGAGGCATCCAGTTCAACATGCTTACCAGCCGGCTCAGCAGCCGCCGACAAAGTCGGCGAGACATTGGCAATCACGATGAACACGAAAAATGCCATCGATCGCCAAAACGCACTCAGCGTCCTTCCGGCTCTGGACTCTTGTCTCTGGACTCTCGACCATCGCATGTCAACTCTCCTGTTTGCGGCTGCTGTATGACCGACCACACCGATTTCCTTGGCGCAGCATTGAATGCCGGTCTCGTTTCGGTCAGCATCACACCAGAGCCGACCAGAATCAAGTGAGATGGTCGCATCAGCGGAATTCACTGTGGGAAATCGAGACCGAGAAGGAAATCGACAACGATGAATAGTAAAGAACGCCTCCGCCGGCTTGGTGACGGCGAGAGCATCCAATCCGTCTGCGAATCCGCGGAAATCACGCGTGCCGAGTTCGACAGTTGGTGGCAGGAAGAAACCGAAAAACGCGTCCCCCCGCACACGGGACAGATTCCGGCACACGTTTCGACTACGGTGTCGATTGCCCGCGATGCGCACGGCATTCCGCACATTCAAGCCGACAACGACCGTGACCTGTTTTTTGGGTTCGGCTATGCGATGGCGCAGGATCGTCTGTTCCAACTCGATTATCTTCGCCGAAAATCGCGGGGCTGTCTGTCCGAGATTCTTGGCCCGGATGGGTTGGAGATGGACACGGTTGCCCGCACGATTGGTCACAGTTGCATCGCCGCCGCCGAGTGGGAGCGACTTTCGCCCGACGTGCGGCAAACGCTCACCGCCTTCACCGACGGGGTCAACGCGCTCATTGACCATTGCGGCGACAACTTGGCGATTGAATTTGATCTGCTCGACTACCGTCCAAAGCGTTGGACCGAGACCGACTGCATCGCCATCGAAAGTGAATTTCGCTACTACCTGACCGTTCGGTATCCAGTTATCGTGATGCCCGAGCTGGCCCGCCGCGCTCTGGGCGATGGGCCTCTGTTCGAGAACTATCTGCTGGGTGAAGCCGATGACGAGTCGATTCTGCATCCCGGCGAATACACGCCGACGGCAGTGCTTCCGCTGGAACCGGTGGGGCAGACCGTGAATGATCCCGATGCCACAACCGGCAGCAACAACTGGGTCGTCTCCGGCAGCCGCGCTTCAACCGGCGCGCCGCTGTTGGCCAGCGATCCGCATATCGCCTTCGAGGCGGTCTCCTGCTGGTATGAAGCGCACCTCAGCGGCGGATCGTTCAATGTGGCGGGCATGGCGTATGCGGGTATGCCGGCGATCATGTTCGGCCGCAACGAACGTGTCGCCTGGGGGATCACCAACAACATCTGCTCGCAACGCGATCTGTACCAGGAGAAGACGGATGGCGATCATCCCGATTGCTTCCTGTACGACGGCCAATGGGAACCGGCCCGCGAACTGGCCGAAGTGATCGACGTTCGTGATGCTGAACCGGTTACGAAGACGATTCGTTTTTCGCGCAACGGCCCGGTCGTCGATGAGATTCTTCCGCCACCTGCGAACACAACGGGTCCGGTCACACTGAATTGGCTCGGTCTCCACCAGGGGGGCTGGCTCACATCACTGCTGGACATCGATCGCGCGAACAATGTGAAGGAGTTCCGCGAAGCACTCCGGCCGTGGCATGTGCCGACGTTCTCGCTGGTGTTTGCCGACACCGAGGGGGCAATCGGCTTTCAGTCGTCCGGTCGCATTCCCGTCCGCAAGCAGGAAGAACGCGGTTACCGGCCCGGTTGGGACACCGAGCATCAATGGCAGGGGCTGATTCCGTTCGACGAAATGCCCGGGGTGATCGAACCGGAACGCGGATGGATTGCCAGCGCCAACAATCGACTCACGCCGAACGACTTTCCGCATCTGCTGTACGGCCGCTGGGTCAGCGGCTGGCGCGGTACCCGAATTCGCCAGATGATTGAAGAGCAGGGGAAACTCACCCCCGACGACATGCGCGACATGCACCAGGATTCGGTGAACCTACGCGCTGCCGGCGCTGTGCCGCATCTCGTCAACATTTTGAAGAACGACGACGATCCCCGGGTTCACGAGGCGGTGGAGCAATTGCAGTCGTGGGATTTTCACGCCGAACCAGAATCGGTCGCGACGGCGATCTTCAACGTTTTCTACACCCATTGGGCAGGAATCGTCGCCGACGAACGTTTTGACGGCGACACGGCCGAACTGCTGGCCAAGGGGTGTGAAGGATTTTCCGCCCGACTGCTGGAGGCCGACGCGGTCGGCTGGTTCGCTGCGGGAGACCGTGAAACGAAAATTCACACCGCGTTTCAAGCGGCGTTGGACGATCTTACTAACCGCTTTGGTGAAAATATGTCGGAATGGAAATGGGGGCGGCTGCATGTCATGCCGCTCAAACACGTGTTGTCGGCTCGCGGCGAATTGGGTCAATTGCTCGATCACGGAGGCAGTCCGGTTCGCGGCGACATGACGACCGTATGCAACACCGGCAACGGCCCGGAATGGTCCGCCGCCACCGGTGCCGGCTACCGCCTCATTGCCGATTTGAGTGTCAACCCGCCGGTGCTGAATGCGGTCGATGCGCAAAGCCAATCGGGACACTCCGGCAGTCGGCATTACAGCGACCAGTTTGACGATTGGAAATCGGGCCGGTATCACACGATTCCGTTGGATGCCGATGAGGCTGCCAAGGCGGCGGTTGAAACCTTGACGATACTGCCGGGTTGAAGAGAGCGCTCCGCGACTAACCAGACCACTTGCAAGGAACACCATGAAGATCACTCGTATTGAAACATACCCCGCCGAAATTGTTGTCCGGCCGGAACTGGCGATCAAAGGTTCGAAAGGGGCGCATCGCGTCTCGCCGTTTCTCATTGTGCGTGTCGATACCGACGAGGGTATATCCGGTGCGGGTGAAGCGACGACCATGCCGCGCTGGAGTGGTGAGACGTCGGCGACGGCCAATGCGATCATCGAAGAAATACTGGCTCCGGCGGTCATTGGACTCGATCCGCTGGACGTCGAAGCGCTCGACTACGCAATGGACCGCGTCGTCAATCACAACTGGTTTACCAAGGCCGCCATCGAGATGGCCTGCTGGGATATTCGTGGAATTGCGGAATCGAAACCGGTTTACGAACTGCTCGGCGGGCCGCATCGTTCGTTGACGATTCCTGCGCGATTCTCGATGGCCGCCTATGATCCGGAGACGGCTGCCGCCAAGGCGGCCGAGCGCGTCGGTTGGGGATTCACCACCATCAAAGTGAAGGTGGGAACCGTTCCCGCCGAAGACATCGCCCGCGTCAAAGCAGTCCGCGCCGCGGTTGGCCCCGATATCAAAATGGTGATCGACGCCAACTGCGGTTGGGATTGCGACACGGCTATCCGCTGCTGCAAAGAACTCGAAGACTGCAATCTTTCGCTCATCGAGCAACCGACTCCCGACGGCGACTATGCTGCGATCGCCAAACTCCGCAGCGCGGTAAATGTCCCCGTGATGGCCGACGACATGTGCTTCGATCTGGTCCATGCTCGCGAATTGATCCGCAACGAAGGCTGCGATGTGATCAGCGTTTATCCCGGCAAGAACGGCGGCATTCGCAAGTCGGCCGAAATCGTGAAGTTCGCCGCCGAGCACGGTGTCGCCTGCAGCATTGGCTCGAATCTCGAATGGGACGTCTCAACCGCCGCGATGGGACACCTCACCATTGGTCTGCAGAATATGCAGGTTGAAGAGTTCCCCGGCGACATCCTTGGCCCGTGGTATCACGAAGACCGGATCGTGACCGAGCCGCTCGCAATCGAAGGAAACACCTGCACCATTCCGGATAAGCCGGGGCTGGGGGTCACAGTCGATTGGGAAAAGATGGAACGCTACCGCGCGGCCGCAAAGGGTTAGTCAGGTTCGAGAAACCCGGTTTTGGGAAGAACCGTGTTTCTGATTCACGCAATTGACGGGAACAACACCATGTACGCCAAAATTCGTGGCACCGAAATCTTCTACGACATCGACGGCATGCGGCTGGTGCCGGTGAATGGCGAACTGGTCGAGCGGCCTTGCCTGTTTCTGCTGCACGGCGGACCGGGCGGCGACCATGCGGGTTTCAAGACGACACCGGCTGCGCTCAGCGACACGGCACAATTGGTCTACGTCGATCATCGCGGTTCGGGACGCAGTCGCGACTCCGACCCTGATTCGTGGACGCTCGAAAACAACATCGACGACCTCGATGCGCTCAGGGAACATTTCGGCCTCGAACGGATTTCGATCCTCGGTTCGTCCTACGGCGGGATGGTCGCGTTGGGCTATGCCATTCGGTATCCCGACCGTGTCGCCAATTTGATATTGGTCGCCACCGCACCCAGTTTCCGTTTCATGGAAGATGCGAAGCGGATTGTGGAGGAACGCGGCACGCCCGAGCAGATCGAAGTCTGCCGACGACTCTGGGACGGCACCTTTGAATCGCTCGATCAACTCAAAGAATACTACCGGCTGATGGCCCCGCAGTATGCCACGTCCTTTGACCCTGAGAAGTTTGAGGAGAATTGGAGCCTTGGTATCCGCAATTTTGACCAACTCAATCGCGGATTCGCCGGGTTCCTGCGCACGTTCGATTACACCGAACAGCTCTCGGCGATCACGTGTCCCACGCTGGTGATGGCCGGTGCGCACGATTGGATCTGTCCGCCGAATCATTCGCGGCTGATTGCCGAACGGATTCCGCGTGCGCATTTGAAGATCTTCGCGCACAGTTCGCATTCTATTGCCGCCGACGAGCCGGACGCGTTTCTTGCCGCTGTTCGTGGATTTCTGACATACGCCGAGGCAGAGTAAGGCGACCGTAAGGATCACCTATTCCGCAGAGTCGGTCCACCGGCCCCATTTAACCCGCAATCTCTGTCTTGGCATTCAGCCATTCACCGCCGCACGTCGAATCTATTCAACGTGGTCAGTACGCCGATTGTCTGCGCACACCAATCACGATTCTGAAGAAATCGATGGCATCATGGCGGCGAAAAAACGCAACAAAGCGGATGCGAAGCAGGCGGCCGCAGAATTAGCGGCGGACACGCCTGCGGCAGGGAACTTATTGACGCGAATGATGTTTCGGCCCCGAGTGCTTCTTTCGCTGGCAGCCGCCGTTGGACTAACGGCAGCCCTTCCATTTTGCCTCAAGCGGCTACCGAATTTGAACGAGCAGCCGGCGTATCGCATTCGGGCTGCCGACATATCCATCAACCGGCCCCCGCGATTTGTCCCCGAAGACCTGGTTCAGCAGGTGGTTGAACAGGCAGAGTTGCCGGACGATCTTTTGCTACTCGATGAGGGTTTGGTCGCGCGGGTTGCGGAGTCGTTTGGGCGACACCCTTGGGTCGCTGAAGTTATTGAGGTCAAGAAAGCAGTGCCTGCCCGATTGACGGTGACTCTGCGTTACCGCGTTCCCATTGCGATGATCAAGGTTCAACAAGGTGTCTATCCGGTGGACGTGGAAGGACGCCTGCTCCCGCCCGCCGACTTCTCCATCGCTGAAACGGGGCAATATCCCCTGATTCTGAATGTGAAGTCGATGCCGCTTGGTCCGGCCGGAGAAATGTGGGGAGACACGACGGTGGTGGCGGCTGCACGATTGGCCGGTGTCTTGCAGCCAGAGTGGGACGAGTTAAAACTGGCGGCCATTTATGCCCCGCGTCCGAAGGCAGCCACGCAGTCAGTTGGGGATGTGCAACTGGAATTGTTGACCACGGATGGGTCGCATATTTTGTGGGGTCGCGCACCAGGTTCGGACCATCCCGGCGAATTGGACCCGACAAAAAAAATCGGCCGGTTAAAAAAGTACCAGGCCGACTTCGGCAAGTTTGACGATCCACATGGACCGTACGAAATCGACATTCGGCACTGGCAGGAAATCTCCCGTCGCCCACTTGTGCAGCGCGGTTGGGAAGTGCAGCGCACTCGTAGCAGTCAACGGAACTGACGCAGGACACGAATGGCCGCCGCGCCGTGAAAAGGGTCTTCTCTTAATCGAGCCGCATGAATGCGGTCACTACGAACCTTTCATCAACCCGCCGGTCCGCAGAATCGACTCCGCCATCTCCAACGCTATCCCATTGATGCCTTGAGTACGCATCTGATCCACTGTGGCATCGATATCATACTTCACGCGCCGCAGTTCAACTTTCCCGTCTTCGATGACCGCATACGCGGCCCGCGGGTCACCATCGCGCGGCTGTCCCACACTGCCGGGATTGATCACTTGAACGCGCCCCAGATCCAGATGAAAGGGAACGTGCGTGTGACCGACACAAACAAAATCAACATCAATCGCTTCCAGCCGTTCTCGCCATCCGTCGGCATCGTCGGAAAGATATTCGTCCAATGGGTCGCGTGGCGTGCCGTGAACCAGATGAAACGACTTTTCATCGACCGTCACACGCTGTGTCACCGGCAATCGAGAAAGGTATCGCATGTGGCTCGCTCGCATCACTTGCCAATGAATGGGGCGCGTGGCCGCCGCCAACTGTCGAAGTCCCTTGACGCCGTTCGCCGTTATTCGCTGCGCGACTGCGTGGTCATGATTACCTCGAACACCGGCAGTCACATGTGCGCGGCCCCATTCGATACACGGAACGGGATCGGTCGCGTAATCGACAAAATCCCCAACAAACAGGCAGGCGTCGAACGTCTCTTTGATGGCAGAGAGGGCTGGCCAATTGGAGTGGACGTCTGCCAACAAGAGAATCTTCATGCGGTTTCCAATGAGGGCAATGCCCGGCCGCGCAACCAACGAACAGTTTTTAAAACCCGTTTTTGCAACACAATGACAAAGGTTTCCAGCTGTTTTGCCATCTGGAGTTGGCTTTGGTGAAATTCGTAACTGTTGCCATATACACAGGTTGCTGCAAATCGTGTCGGCAAAGATCTTGACGGTTGGGTATCGGAATGTGTCTAATACACACTATAACGGTCGGGTGTCGAAGTGGGAGGTCATCGCGAGGGCTGGCGGCGGGAATTGTCGTCAGCGGATTGGCTTCCAATATTGGGGGCAACCAGTCGCGATGATCGAGGCATGGCGTCGAAACCTCGGATGAAAGATCGTGCTTTATGGCTGAGCGAGCGGTCGATCAACTCACTTTGCGTGAACTATTTAACGACGCCGAGCGTCTCACACGCGAGCTAACCGAACATATTGACCAGGGGTTCATCCCCAAGTCACAGGCACTATCACGTCTTGTTTCTCCATCACCTGGCGATCCTGGGTACGATCAAATTGAGGATCTCACAGTTCGCAACCAGGTGGCCGAAGTGCTGAAGTCAGAAGACTTTACAAATCAGCTGCACGAAAAACTCGCGGAATACTACACGGCAATCGAGCGAAGCGTCTCGCGGATCGCCTTCCAGGAATAAGGTATACTCGTTGTGCCGCAACTGGTACGGCATGACCGGGTTAATCGACGAAAAGCAAGGATTGCTCTGGAATTGTCGGCGAATGTTTTGGCGGGCTGTTGGGGTATTTGAGAAGGGGGATTTCCAAGGGGCATCTCCGCTGCACCTCGAAATCTGACATTTTCTGTGTGAATCTCCCTTCAGTGTTAATTTCCTTCTATGGGTGAATTTCTCAGCACGATTTGACGACTTGAGTTCAGGCACGCGGCATGGACCGTTTCAGCGAGAGTGGCTGATCGTCATCCAGCTGATTTGATCTGACGGATACGTTTCAAGGCTTGCGGCACGTCCAACACGAAACCGAAATCGAATGAGCCTCCAGCAGGACTCCGAACAATCCGGTTCGCACCAAGCGGTCGCTCCCCTCGACTTTACGGGGAAGCCCCCTTCGTCGCTTGGCCCTAAAACGGTCGTCAAAACCGATCGTCGGCCGACGGTGCCGACCGAAAGTCACGAGTTGCCCCCCTCTGCGCTTGCCAAACGCAGGCGATTGTTTGCCGGCGATGACGCGGGATCGAGCGAATCCTTCACCGGTCGTCAGCCACAATTGGGACCGGCAGGCGTCGAATTAGCGCATTTTGTCATCGAGGAGCCGATTGGTCGCGGTGGAATGGGGGCCGTTTACCGTGCGGTCGATCAGCGGCTACAACGCGTCGTTGCTCTTAAAATACTCGCACCCGACCAGTCGCAGACTCAGAATTCCGTCCAGCGGTTTATCAACGAAGCCCGTGCTTCGGCCCAACTCGACCACGACAACATTGCCCGTGTCTTTTTTGTCGGCGAAGACGACGGACTGCATTTTATCGCCTATGAGTACGTCACTGGAACCAATATTCGGGAGCTCATTCGTGGTAGCGGCCGACTCGACCCCGCCGAGGCGATAAACTACACACTGCAGGTAGCCGCCGCGCTGAAACATACGTCGGCGGCCGGCGTCGTTCACCGTGACGTCAAACCATCAAATATCATCGTCACGCCGGTCGGGCGCGCGAAGCTCGTCGATCTCGGATTGGCACGGAAGGAGTATTCCGAATCGGTTGACGAACTCACGGTCGCCGGAACGACACTCGGAACCTTCGACTACATCTCGCCCGAGCAGGCCCGGGACCCGCGAAACGTTGACGTCCGCAGCGACATTTATTCCCTCGGATGCACGCTCTACCATATGTTGACCGGCGAGCCGCCATATCCCGAAGGGACGATGTATCAAAAACTGTTGAAGCACGACGGCAAAGAACCCCCCGATCCGGCTCGAAAGAACAGCCGCGTACCGTCTCAGTTGTCGGCCGTTGTCCGAAAAATGATGGCCAGCGATCCTGACCGACGGCACCGCGACGCCGACGATCTCATCGGCGATCTAATGGCTGTCGCAGGTCAACTGGGAATTCGCACCGTTAGCCCGGACGGTTTGGTCTGGGCTGCCGAAATGACCGAACGTCCCCCCGGTTTTCTTCGTCGGAACTTCGGTTGGATGGTGACCGCCGCCGCGTTGGTTCTGATCGTCTTCCTGCTTGATCGCTTTGGCGATAAGTTGAATCTCGGACTCGGCGACGTCGCCTCGAATTCCGCTGGGCAATCGCGGTCGATTGCAGATGGTGGGAACTCGATTACGCCGTCTGGTGATCTCACGAACAACACAGGGGCTGGTGCAGCCGAGGACAAACAGCCGCGTCGTATCGGTAGTGGTTCAACCGGATCGGCCAATCCACGAACAGAGGGACCCGATATCGAAGAGGGCGTCGCAGCGATTACACAAATCGATTTGACCCAAGGAGCAAGTTCATCGGCTGATGCCGAACGATCACCGGCGACTGCTGAAACAACCAAGCCCGATTCTTCAACAAACATCGCAGCCAACGGCTCCAACACCAATGACAACGTCACACCGAAGCTACCCGACACCGAACCAACGGTCGCGACGAACACGAATAACATTCCCCCAAAGACTGAGACCTTTTCACCGGCCGTTCAGGATGAACCGCAAATTTCGCTGACAATGCCCGGTGAGACGGAGCCGAAATCGTTCAATACACTGGAAGCAGCTTGCAGCGGAGCTGTGGATGGCAGTGTGATCGTTCTGCGTTACAACGGCCCGCGAAACGATGCCGAAAAACCGGTGCGATTGGCCGACAAGCGAATCACAATTCGTGGCGAACAGGGCTTCCGGCCGGTGATTGAGTTTCGACCGATCGTCGACTCCGCCGGCGAATTACAGACACGACTCATCACGCTCATCGGCGGGTTTGGCACGTCGGTCGAGTTGATCAACCTCGATATCCATATCGTTCTTCCCGAAAACGTCGATGCGAATCTCGAGTGGGCGCTGTTCAGCCTGCAGGGAGCCGAGCAGTTGCGTTTAAATGACGTCCAGGTCACATTCGACAACGCCGTCGAATCGGTCTCATTCGACAATTCCGACGGACGATCATCACCGACTTTGATCGAGCTGACTTCGGGGCCGAGTGCGAATCTGACCGACATGAAAATGATGAAAGAGCAGCCTCTTGGGCCTCGCCCCGAGTTTGAGGTCAAACTGACCGACACGCTCATTCGCGGCGGATGCGATCTTTTCCATGTTGCACATACGCGGCCAGGGCGATTTTCCGTCGAGCGGTCGGTCATTGCAATTGATGGGTCCTTGTTGTCGGTCGTCGGCGATCTCGAAATGCCCGAAGAAGAGGCCGATCTCGAGTTACAGATAGAACACGTGACAGGGCTATTCGGAAACGGCCTGATCCGCTGGAACACCGGAAGCGATTCGCGTGATGTGCTACCAGTTAACGTTGTGTCACGAAACAACATTTTTACCACCAATACCGACCGCCCACTGATCGCGATGAACGGCAGCACAGACACGAGTGATTTTAGAAAACTGCTGAGGTGGAGCGGTGAGCATACTTTTTATGACCGATTCACCATGTTTTGGACCATTACCAGCGAACTGGATGCAGTCGAAACGACATCATTCGACTTCGACCGTTGGAATTCATTTTGGGGCGTCGGAACCGAGCTCGATCCGCATGCCGATCCGGTCGGCTGGAGTTCCAGTTGGTGGAAGAAACCGTTCGTCGCCTTGACGGCCGATGATCTCAAACTGGATGCGGATGCAGCCGACAACCCCGCGGTGGGCGGTGCGTCGCGCGGCAGCGACGCCGGTGCTGACCTGACAAAATTCACCCGTGCTCCGCAAGCTGAAGACAGGCCGCAACCGAAGCCTGATACCGCCGAAGTATCGGATTGAGATCGACGGTATCACCCGTTGCGTTTCATCCCATTGCTCCTCAGCTGCCCCTCATTCCGACTGCATCAGAGCGTCGATTTCGGTCGGACTGAAGCGGTTTGCGAGTCTGGCTCCCAGTTGGGCAACAATGCGGCCTGCTGCGTGTGAACCAAGATGGCCGGCTTGTTTCCACGTCAGGCCACTTGTAATACCGAACAGCAAACCGGCCGCGTACATGTCGCCCGCCCCGGTTGTATCGATCGCCTCGGTGCTCACACCTTCAATGGCGATCACCTCGCCTTCGTGCATTAAAATCGAGCCGTTTGGTCCCAATGTTAACGCCACGTTTGGGGCGTGACGGTGAATCTCTCGCGCACAGTCGATCGTGTCTTCGATGCCAGTCAAACTGCGCGCTTCGTCCAGGTTGCAAAACAGCAAATCGACCGGTCCCTCAATCAATGCGAGGAATTCGTCGCGAAAGAGGTGAATGAGAAACGGATCGGACACGGTAAACGCCACCTTGACGTCGTTCTTCTTCGCCAATTCAATCGCCTTCAGCGCGGCCGCTTTCGTGCTATCGCCGGTAAACAAATATCCCTCAACGTAGACGTATTCGGCCTTACGGATTTCGTCTTCGTCGATGTCGTCCGGGCCAAGCGTCGCAGAGACACCCAGGCTGGTCAACATCGTTCGCTGCGCGTCGGGAGTGATCAAGACCACGCAGGTGCCAGTGCGTCCCTCGGCGGGGGGGACTTCAATTGTTACCCCCATCTTCCGCATGTCGGCCAGACAGAACTCGCCGAGTTGGTCGCGGCCCGTTTTTCCGGCATACGCCGCCTTCCCGCCGAAGTCGGCCACGCCGATGATTGTGTTTGCCGCCGATCCACCCGCGCAGCGGCTGACCGATACGCCGTCGAGCGCCGACAACACCCTCTGTTGCATCTCGTCATCGACGAGGGTCATGACCCCCTTGTCAAACTTCAGGCTTTCCAGCATCTCGTCGCTGACTTGCGCCTGAATATCGACCAACGCATTTCCCACTCCGTAAACCGCGTAACTCACGACGTCCCCTCCTATCCATGTTAACGGCTCACTCGCCTGGAACGGCGACGATTGCCCTGTTGTTATTCGTAGTCGTCGTCTGCGGCAGGGCTTGAACGAACAATGCCATCCCGCCCGAAAATCGCAAACAGCACCAATCCCCACACAACGGCCGATGTCGCGGAATAAAAGAACGCGCTTAACAACATGTAAATCCGCAATCTGTCCGCGCCCATTTCCAAGTTGTCCATCATCAATCTCGATACCAGTTGCTGGAGAATCGGCAAGACAATGCGACTGCCCATCTCCAGCGACAACGCAATTCCCACGAGCGTGCAGACCCTGGAATTGCGCCAACGATGTTGAAAGGCAAGCCAAACGCCAACCATCATCACACAAAAAACGGGCAATGAGCCGACGAGCCGGTAAGCCAGAAACTCAAATTCCATGATCAAACCCTTCGAAATCTGCTTGTCCCGCCGCAGCCGCGCCACTTTGGCCAATACCGCCACAGAAGCTGCAGAAACTGTGGCCGCATTCTATTGCTTGCGACTCCAACTTCATACACTACGGCAAGTTGATCGGAAGCTGAACTGCAATTCAGATCGTGAATCGCGTTGTCGGCGCGTTGAATTCCCACAGCCGACATATACCATACAGCCAGCGGAATGGAATTCCGCAAGGACACCAAACCTGCAAGGACAACAAAGATGACCAATCAGACGAGCGATCGCTCGTATCAATTGCCGCCAGTTGGAATCAACCCCTCGTCAACCGCGGCCGGAACGTCACCGGGCAGCTTTGCACCGGCCGCCGACATTCTTCCCGGTCGAGCAGGGCGGTACACCTATCGTTCGCCCGACACTCCCGCAATGCCGGCTCCTTCGGAGAAGACGGCTTGGGACTTCATGCCGGAAGACTGGACGCTTCGCGACGGGTTTGGCGACAACTACGAAACGCATGCCGCTTGGCAGCCCCCCGCAGGTTTCGATGCAATTACCCAGTTGGAACATGCTCGGATCGGCACGGTCACCCCGGAAATGCAACGCGTTGCCGAACGCGAAAGCCATCTCACGGCTGAACAGGTTCGCGACGAAGTTGCCTCCGGACGAATGATCATTCCGGCCAACAGGGTGCATCTTGGCTATCAGTTGGACCCCATGGCCATCGGTCGGGCATCGAAGACGAAAATCAATGCGAACATGGGCGCCTCGCCCGTCTCTTCCGGCACCGATGAAGAAGTCGAGAAATTGCAGTGGGCTGAACGCTGGGGAGCCGACACTGTGATGGACCTCTCGACCGGCGGCAATCTCGATGACTGCCGTGAGGCCATCATCAAGAACAGCACCGTCCCCATTGGGACGGTCCCCATCTATTCGATGATCATCGGCCGCCGCATCGAAGACCTTACGCGCGAAATGATCCTCGACACCCTCGAACATCAGGCGAATCAGGGAGTCGATTACTTTACGATTCACGCCGGCGTGCTGCAGGACCATCTGGTTCTCGTCAAAGACCGGCTCATCGGCATCGTCAGCCGTGGTGGTTCGCTGTTGGCGAAATGGATGATTCACCACAACCGCCAGAATCCCATGTACGAGTTCTGGGAAGAAATCTGCGACGTCATGCGGAAGTTCGACGTCAGTTTTTCCATCGGCGACGGATTGCGTCCCGGCGGTCTCGCCGACGCCACCGACCGCGCCCAACTTGCAGAGCTGCAAACGCTGGGTGAACTGACTGAGCGCGCGTGGCGGAAGGGTGTCCAGGTTATGATTGAAGGCCCCGGACACGTCCCCTTCGATCAGGTCGAGTTCAATATGAAACTCGAACGACAACTTTGTCACGGCGCACCATTTTACGTACTGGGACCGTTGGTCACCGACATCTTTCCCGGCTACGACCACATTACCAGTTGCATTGGTGCCACGGCGGCCGCCTATCACGGTGCCAGCATGCTGTGTTATGTCACGCCGAAGGAGCATCTTGGCCTGCCCAAGAAGGACGACGTCAAACAGGGCTGCATCGCCTACAAGATTGCAGCGCACTCGGCCGATGTTGCATTGGGCATTCCGGGGACACGTGATCGCGACGACGAATTAACGAAAGCCCGTGCGGCGCTCAACTGGGAGAAACATTTTGAGCTGAGTTTCGATCCCGACACCGCCCGTGCCTATCACGACGAAGACCTCGATGTTGATACCGATTTCTGTGCCATGTGCGGCCACGATTGGTGCAGCGTCCGCATCTCCAAGGAAATCGTCGAGTTTGCATCCGGTAAAGCGGCCGGTATGCAGTGGGACCAGGCGAAAGTCTCTGCGGCATTGACGTCCGACCAGCTGGAGATTCTCGAAAAACGCGGTGTTCTCGAACCGGAGGAAATCCACAAGCTGGCCTCGAAGACCCAATCGACGATGGCCGAGGGAGAAGATAAGGCATCTTGTCATAGTGATGTCGCCGACGACGATCGAGCACGGCAACTGCAGGCAGAGAATTTGTAACTGTTGCGACCGTTCTTTCAACGGGTGCCACTGGCGACACGCCAGTGGCACCCGATTCTGAATGTTGGGCAAGGTCGTCGGTCCACATTATTGAGTTTCGCGAGCGCGTTGGCTCAAAATGCCTGAATTCATTGATGCCGTAGTTCCTCTTTGGCCGGCGATTGCCGCCATGGGTTGCCTGATCGTCGCGTCGGGGTTTTTCTCCGCCAGCGAGACGGCATTGTTTTACCTTTCGCACGACGAACTGCGCGCCATGCGCGGCGGCAATTCGCGCGAGAGGGCGGTTGCTGCTCTGCTGAGCGAACCGGATCGCCTGTTGACGGGGGTTCTGTTCTGGAATCTGGTGATCAACCTGACTTACTTTGCTGTCAGCGTTGTCGTTGCACACGATTTGCACATTGCGGGGCAGAGTGCTGCGATGGCCGGCGTCTTCAGCCTGCTGAGCTTGATCCTGATTATCTTGTGCGGTGAGGTCATTCCCAAGAGTATGGCAGTCGTGATGCGGCGAACTCTGGCAACGCTGCTGGTTTGGCCGTTGTCGGCGGCAGTTCGCGCCATCGATCCGTTGACGCCCCAATTTAATCAACTTACGCGGATGGCGCGGCGCACGTTTTGGCCGCACGTCACACGCGAGCCGTTTCTCGAAACCGACGACCTCGAACGGGCCATTGACAATTCTCAATTGACGGCCGAAGTCATTCGGCACGAAAGGCAAGTGCTGCACAACGTACTCGACCTCTCCGAAATTGCCGCGGAGGAAGTCATGCGTCCGCGCGGCACATACCCAACATTGCCGTCGCCGATTCGCTTGGAAGATCTCGCAGGTCAAGTTCCCCCCTCGGGTTATATCGCCGTACAGGCCCAGCGCAGTGAAGGCATTGAAGGCGTGATTCCGTTGGGCCGATTCACGGCGGTATCGGCCGACGCACTTGACGCCGCCGCCGAGGAAATTGTGCATGTGCCGTGGTGTGCCAATTTGGCCGACACACTGCAATTGCTGCGTAATCGATTACTTAGCGTCGCTTCGGTCGTCAACGAATATGGGGAGACCGTCGGCATTGTGACGTATGAAGACATTGTCGATACGATTCTCTCACATCAACCGAGCAGGGCGCGACGGTTGCTTTCACGCGAGCCGGTACAAGAGGTGCAGCCGGGCCGTTTTCGCGTCGATGGTATTACCACATTGCGGTATCTATGCCGTCGCCTGGAACTGCAATACACACCGACGACCGACGGATTAGTTACGGTCGCCGGCCTGCTGCACGAGCAATTAGAACACTTACCGCAAATTGGCGACCGCTGCGTTTGGCATGGGTATGAATTTGAAGTGACGGAAGCCAAAGATCGCGGCGAAGTTCGAGTGATGGTGAGTCGAGTTGGGTGATGGCAGTGGCGAGGTGAAATAACTGTCAGGCGACAAGACAGTCAGGCCATGAAATGGTCATTCGCGACGCAGAGCGTCGAAGACTTGCGTCCCCACGCGGGAGCATGGGGACGAGGTGGAAATCTGATGCAACTATCGGCAATCCTTATCTGTGCCATCGCACTGTTTCTCGTCGGGTTACGGCTGTCGGCATTCTTCAGCGGTAGCGAGACCGGATTTTACCGCGCCAGTTTTCTGCGGCTCAGCATTGAAGCAAACACCGGCGATGACGTCGCCCGGCGGCTGTTATGGTTCGCACGCAATCCCAGCTACTTCGTTGCCACCACGCTGGTTGGCAACAATGTCTCCAACTATATTACAACCCTCGCCATCGGCATGTTTGTTGTCGCGTTGTTTCCCGCCAACGCCGATTGGATGGAAATCGTGGCGACGTTGTTGTGTTCGCCGCTCATATTTCTCTGTGCGGAATTGCTGCCGAAGAATCTCTACTATCGCGCACCTCTGCGGTTTCTGCGGCGCGATACCTCGTGGCTCATTTTCTTCTATCGATTGTTCCTTCCTGTCAGCCTGCCGTTGATCGGCATTACGAAGTTCATCGAACGTGTCGGCGGCGCGAGTCAGCCTCGACTCGAACTCGTTCTCGGCCGGATTCGCTTGGCACAGGTGATGCGGCAGGGGCATTCGGCAGGTCTGTTGACGGCGTCCCAGGGCGGTTTGGTGCACGGGCTATTGCACACCGCAGCCGAGCCGGTTAGCAGTTCGATGATCCCCGCAGCCAGCATCGTCGGCATGCCCGATAACGCATCGACTGCGGAATTGCTCGAATTTGCCACCAGCGCGGGGCTGAGCCATATCCCTCTCTATCGACACGACTCACCGTCCACGTGGTACGGTTACGTGCGCGTCATCGATCTGGCGGTTGAACACAGGCCGCTGCCGGAGATCATTCGCACGATGCGACGGATCGATGCGGCGACGAGCAAGCTGGAAGTGTTACGCGGGTTTCGTGCAGCCGAAAATGAACTGTGCATCGTCACTATCGAAAATAAGACGGTCGGCATTGTGGCCGAACGAACCCTTGTCGAAGAATTGTTCACGCCACCGCGTGCCACTGGAATTCTGGCACCGTCCCAGCAAGAACAGTGACAGGCTGTTGCACAGAATGCCAGCGCCGACATAGTATGGAATCGGGCAAGGCGGAGTGTGGGAAGCAGTTGTGACTTTCGAATTTCTCCCTTTCGCGTTCCCTTTTCTTTTCTATAATCTCTCCTTCGTTTCCGGTCAGAAATGCGGACATGACCGATTCCACTGACAAGCCGCGCGGTCTCTGGAAATTGATGAATCGGCAGTCGGCCGGCGAGCCGTCGGACACAGGCCAGCCGGCGGATGATGCGGCCCATCAACTGGAGTCAGAAGTTCCCGCCGAGTCCCCGTCTTCTGACAAGTCCGATACGGAAGATTCAGAGCCGCCGCCGCGGGGATTGTGGTCGGTGATGGGGCAGTCGGCCAGCGACCAGCAACAGGCGGTTGATGCACCGGATGGCGAAGCTTCCGCAAGTCATGCCTCAGCGGAGACGCGACCAGAGTCATCATCCGATTCGGCAGAAACAGCTTCTCCCAAAGGACTGTGGGGTGTGATGTCGGGCGGCGCACCCGCCGTGCCGCAAAGCGTTTCGGCTGATCCGCCAGTTCCGCAGCCAGATGAATCTGAAGACGCCGCCACCGAAGAACTGACCGAGCGGTCGCTGTCTCAACATCTCGACACCGAATCTGCGCACTCGCTCGATTCGCCGACTTCTGTTCCCCCACCGGCGGAATCGTTCGTCACCGTGGATTCCGCCCCGGCTTTCGCGCAGGTTACGGTGAAAACTGGGCGATCGAAGATGGCATTGGCGGCGTCTCTCGTTGGCCTGTTCGCCGTGCCACTTGCCGCGTTGGCACTTCTGCCCGATGCCTGGTTGAGGCTGCCGGCCACGATTGCCGGGTTCGCGGCCCTCATGTTGGGCCTGCTCGGATGGCAAGACGTGCGCGGCTCGCGTGGGCGTCGATCGGGAAGCGAACTTGCAACCGCCGGCATGGTGCTTGGTGTGTTGGCCATGTTTCTGGGGCCGATCGTCTTTGCCAGAGTCGGGCAGGGCTACCGGAAATCCTTCGGCCAACAGCAAACCATCACGAACCTGGAAACCATCGGTTCGGCGCTTGGATCGTACCATCGTGAACAGCAACATTATCCTGCCGGCGGGATCTTCCGCACGAACAAGGACGACACCAAGCAGCCAATGCATGGCTGGATGGCGTCTTTGCTTCCGCATCTTGGCGAACAGGAGTTGCACGGCTCGATTCGCTTCAATGTCCCCTACGACGATCCGGCCAATTTGCCTGCGATGCGAAGCAATGTGAATGCGTTCCTCGCGGCAGGTGGAGATCGTAGTCCCATCGGCCGACAAGAATTCGCGCCGGCTCATTTCGCCGGCCTCGGAGGCGAATTGAATATCGACGGGATCGGTCTCGTTAAAGTTGGCGTGTTCGGTCGCAACTCCAGCACGACGCGCGAAGATGTAACCGATGGTCTTTCTCAGACATTTGTCGCTGGCGAAATCGCTTCGTTCTATCCGGCATGGGGCGAGCCGGAGAACTGGCGGATGATTGGCCGCGGATTGAATCGCGATCCCGATGGTTTTGGAAACGCTGCCGATACCGGCGCGTTGTTCCTCAAGGCTGACGGTTCGGTCAAGTTCTATTCCAACAAGACTGACCCCACCGTTCTGCGAATGCTCAGTACGTCAAACGCCGGCGATCTCGTCACCGACCAGAACCGGTAGTCCGTCGCCAATTCACCGTTGACGACTAGGTGCTACGGGTGATTGATCGGGTGCTACAGGCGTGTCGCAAGTGTAGCGTCGTAGGCACTGGCGACACGTCAGTAGCACCCAAATCCAGCAGAGTCAGGCGATCGGAAACCAAACTTCCCGGCGGCTTTCAGCAACACGCCGGATGCAGCTTTTCGACCGCACGTCTGTTCGTTTGAAAAAACGTCTAAACAACTCTGCCGGGCTAACATCCGCAGCCAAGGCGACTTCCGTCTTGCTCGCCTTTCGATTGTAAAACTGACAACGAAATTCTCTCGGCAAACTGACCTCTCGGTCTTGACCCGAAAATCCAATTTTCATAAAAACCGCTCGCACTTGGCGGTCGCCGGAGTTCTCCGATTCACAAAACACCGCCATGTTCACTTCCCACGCACAGCAAACTCTCCCTCTCCCATCCCGTATCTGGTAGGAATCTCTCCATGCTTCGACCCATGCGTTTCGCGGCCTCGCTTGGCGGAATGTTGGCACTGTGTTGCCTCCAGGCGACTGCAACGGCCCAGTTGTATCCCAGCTACAACCCCTGCCAACAATGTGTCCAGCCGGTCGCCCAAACCTGCTATCAATCCGTCCCGGTCACCGAGTACCGCGCGGTCAAACAGGTTGTCCAACGGCCGGTTGTTGAAACCAAGTACGTTGATCAGAAAGTGACGGCCTATCGCCCCGTGACCGAAACGAAGACGGCGAGTGTTCCCACCGTCTCTTACCAGAACGTCACCGAGTGCAAGAGCGTTCAACGGAACGTCGGCCAGTGGCAGACCACCTCCTATCGTAATCCCAAAGTGTCTCCCTGCCAGTACGATCCCCGCCCGAACATGTTGGGCTGGCTCAATCGCACCGGTTACTCCATTCGCCAGACATTCACCCCCAAGGTCGTCACACGGCGGCGGTACGTTCCGCAGGTCGTCACTCAAATGGTGCCGGTTACGCGACGGGTCGCCACGCACGGGACCCGGCAAGTGAATTACCAGGTGACACGAATGGTGCCTTACACCACCACACGCAAAGTGGCCGTCAATTCCGTTCGTTACGTCGCCACCGAGGTGACCAGCATGCGGCCGGTCACCGTTATGCGTTCGGTGCCAATTGGCACGGCCACGGCTTTCCTGCCCATCGGCAACGGTACGGCCACCGCGCTGCAGCCCGTTCCCGATCCCGTCGGCACCGCTGGTGCGGGAAGTGTTGTTCCCAGTCGAACAGCGGGCTCGAACGGCGAGGCGCAACCGTTCAGACGCAACGATAGCGATGATCGTGGTGCAAACCTTGAAACGACAGTTCCCACTCGCGATGCATCGTTCACAATTCCCCAGCGTACCCCGACACGACCGATCGCTTCTCCCCAGGTTCGTAACGACGGTCGTTTTGATGGGTTTCGTCCCGTGCGGCAAAGTCACCGCGGGACCAGGTATCCCAGCATCATTCGAGTCGGCCGCGGCCGGTCGCCCCGCCAACAGACATCAGCCGGCCCTGCAATTCCCCGCCCGACAGTTACGCTTGCCGACAATCGCTGATCGACGGCAGCTCTCAAACTCCCGCCTCCTTCCCCCCTTTGAAAAATGAACACGTCGTCGGCGCACACACTGGTGCAACGCCGGTAGGCCGAGACGTGTAGCGACCATCCTCTCGACCGAGTCCCCCTCGGTTCACAACACTTCCCCCCCCCGCGGCACCGGTATCATACCGGTGCCCAAATTTTTGCGCGGCGCGAAAATACGTGTTCTTCAAGAATTTCCCGCCCGCCGCGCAAGCACGGGTTTTACGGTCTGCTCGATCCTTGCTTGCGCTACGGGCTGGTGCGTGATCTCCAAGCAGGAATGTTTCACCATCGCATGCTAGAATGGACGCGTTGAAGTCGTGACACGAATTTGACTTCCGCGTTCTTCTTTCGAGATATTTCGCATGCAGCCAACCGCAAAACGCCGCGTCGTCTTTCGATGCCTGTTGGTGGTTGGTTCGTTTCTATTCGCCATTGCGACGACTGAAACTGTCGTGCGGTTGATGGGGCAAGTTGATGTCGATGGCAATTTCTCATTTCAGGGACAAGCCGTCGGCCATCGCGTGCCCCCCGTGACCGCCATCACCGAGACTCTGGCCAAGTATCAGACGACCAGCATCACCCGCATGATCTACGATGCGGAAACCGGATGGAGGCCACGACCGCACATCAGCACGCACGGGGGCAACTACCGCTATAACGCCCGCGGGATTCGTTCGCCACCAAAGAAGTACGATCTCCAGCCAGCAGACGGAACGCTGCGCATTGCGCTCTTTGGCGATTCCTTCACGCACGGCGACGATGTTCCCTTCGACGACACCTGGGGAGCGATGCTCGAAGAGAAACTCAACGCGCTGGGCATTGCTGCGGAGGTGATCAACTTCGGCGTTTCTGCGTATGGAATGGATCAGGCGTTTCTGCGCTGGCAGACACTCGGCCGCAGCTACTCTCCACACATCGTCCTATTTGGTTTCCAGGCTGAGAACGTCAACCGCAACGTGAACATGCTCCGGGCTTTTTATGCCGGGGGCACGGGCATCCCGTTTTCGAAGCCGCGTTTCGTTCTCGATGACGATGGCACGCTGCGATTGATCAACTCACCGACGCTCTCGTTGGATCGCGTGCCAAAGGTGATGGCCAACATGGATTCCTGGAAACTCGCTAAATACGAGACGTTCTACGACAAAGCGAGATTTGCGAAGAGGTTCTGGCATTGCAGTCGCGCGCTGTCGTTGGCCGTCGAACGCCTCTCGGACAACGAACCCAGTCGCCGTATCGCGCCGTATCGGCTCGAGGGTGAACCGGCTCGCGTCACATTAGCACTGCTTAGCGAATTTCGTCGCGACGTTGAACGGCACAACGCCGAATTCTACATTGTGCATCTGCCGAAAGAGTCTGATCTCGATCGTCTACTAGAGAATCGCGGCTGTGCCTATCAACAACTTCTCGAACGCGTCAGTGAACAGCAAATTGTCATCGACCCCCAGCCACGACTACTGAACGCAGCCCGCGCCGACTCGCTGGAGTCGCTGTACCAACGGCACTATTCTCCCAAGGGAAACGGCATCATTACCGAAGTGATTACCAACATTCTCGCAACGACGCTGGCCGACAAACGGTGAGGAAGTCCTCCGACAAAAACGACCGTGAGATGTCCCATCTACCGATACTGCAGGCGGAAAACCTCGGGCGCCGCGCTGCCGATGACCATTGGCTGATTCGCAACGTTTCGCTGTCGGTTTGCCCGGGTCAACGATGGGGCATCACCGGGCCGACGGGCTGCGGAAAGACGGTACTGTTGCGGGCGCTTGCCATGCTCGACCAATTCGATGAGGGAAAACTCGTGTGGAAAGGCGGGGCGATCTCGAACGAGCAAGTGCCGTCGTTTCGCCGTAACGTGGTCTATCTGCATCAGCGGCCGGCGCTCATTGCGGGATCGGTGGAAGATAATTTGCGGTTACCGTTTCAGTTGGCGCAGGCCGACGGTGTTTCGTTCGACCGTGATGCCGTTGTGCAATCGCTGCAACAACTTGGCCGCGATGCTGCGTTTCTGGATAAGTCGAGCGACGATCTCTCTGGAGGGGAGTCACAAATCGTCACGCTGCTGCGGGCAATGCAGGTCGAACCTGCGATTCTATTGCTCGACGAACCGACCGTCGCGCTCGACTCCGACGCGACCCAAGCGGTGGAATTGCTGGTGTCGCGTTGGCTCAACGAGTCGCCCACAACGCGGGCCACGCTCTGGGTGACTCACGATGCTGATCAACTCAAACGGGTGGCCGACGAGTTGCTGGAAATGGAATCGATTCCCGGTACGGAGAAGGGCGATGATTGACGGACCAGCCGACCTCTCTTATTTCAATATCCTGGCAGCCGCTTGCTTGATTCTTGCCAACGGGCTGATTTCGCTGGCGCTGCGGCTCAAACTTGAGTGGCGACTGGCAATCGCCTCGCTCCGCACCATCGTGCAGTTGCTGGCAATTGGCTATGTGCTCGCATGGTTCTTCCGGCCGCAGACACCGTGGTTTGCCGTCGCATTGCTGATGCTGTTGATGTCACTCATCGCAGGCATTGCCGCCGTCCGCCGCGTCGAATGGCGTTACATCGGAATCTGGCTGAACAGCATCGTCGCCGTTCTTGCCAGTTCGTGGTTGGTGACAACCGTCGCCCTCACCGTTGTCATTCCACCGGCAGTCTGGACGAACAACATTGCCCAATATGCCGTCCCGCTGATGGGCATGATTCTCGGCAACACGCTGACCGGAATCTCCCTTGGCATCGATCGGCTCGGTGAAGAACTGGCTGGAAAGCGAGACCGCGTTGAAATGTTGCTGACACTGGGAGCCACGCGTTGGGAAGCGGCCCGCGAAGCGGTGAGGCAGGCGGTGCGGACCGGCATGATTCCCATCATCAACTCGATGGTGGTTGTCGGTGTCGTCAGCCTGCCGGGAATGATGACCGGACAACTTCTTTCCGGTGCCGATCCGTTGATCGCCGTCAAGTATCAAATCGTCATCATGTTTCTCATCGCCGCTGGAACTGCGCTCGGAACGATGACCGCGGTCCTATTGAGTTACCTGCGGCTGTTTAACCGGCGGCACCAGTTTCAGCACGAAAAATTGAGCAGACGCTGAATGAGGGCGTCACTCGACCGGCAGTTCCGTCATGAAGCTGCGCAGCTTCTCATCAGGATACAGGCAGAACGGCAATTCGCGGTTCGTCAGAATTGCGTTGGCCGCCAACTGCTGTTCGACATCGGACGATTCCGTTTCGATCTGTTGCTGCCTCTCGACCGTCAATTCGGAAAGACTGGCACCAATCTCTCGCAGACGACGGAAGCGATCGTGATTCCGCCGCGACCGAAGGCGGCGCTGACGACGTGAAAGATTCCCCGCCGTCGCATCCTTCTGTTCGGCAATCAATTGCTGTTTTTCGGTAATCAGCGAATCAACATTCGCGTTGTCGCCGTCTGTCAAATAACGGTCAGAATTGTATGCCAGGTCGCGTTGCAGACGTCGTAGTCGGGTGACATCGTCAGTCGAAACGGAAAACGGCTCGGCCAACGGCAAATGCAATGTCGCCGACAACGTCAGGAATGAGGGCGGAGACAACCGGTAAAAACGATGGATAATCCGGTCGGTCATCTCGTCGTATTTCGATCCGCCGATGCCGTGTACGAACAGGTCGGACAGGCACAGCCGGGAGAATAATGTCGTGGTCAGCGCGCGAGTTCTCAGTCGAATTCCCCGTTGTGGCAACTCACGCAACGCTTCGACGGCACAACAGGCTTCGCCGCCCGGTGACAACGGCAACTTCGCAATCGTCTCCTTTCCGTCGGACAAATGGATTTCCTGCCCCACCTGTTTGGCGAACGCTCGCTGGCGTTGATCTTCACCCGCCCGCCAAACCCAGAAGGGGGCTTCGAGCCAACCATCGTGTTCGGCGCTCAATTCGGGTACGGGATGCGTTCGGCTGCGAATTCTATTCACCTTCCGGAACTCGCCCAGCACCTCGTTATGCACGTCCCGAAAACGCGGCAGCTCAACCAATAGATGACTGGCGAACCACAGAAACGGGTTCAGTTCACACACGCGACTGATGGGCAATTCCAGGTTCTCGCAACCCCACCGCTGTTCCTGTCGATGCCGCGCCGCAGTCAGCGCATCACGCAGCGAGCCGCTCGCATTGGCAACTTCGACCGCGTCGGGCCACATACCGCCGAGCAGCGGTTCGAGGTTCCATTTCGACATCAGCGCGCCAACACGATTGCCAAACGATGCGAACAACTGGCCGTTGGCGACCTTGGCTTCTTCCCAAGGCTGCGGCGGTCGTTCGTCGTCGAAGGGGACCATCTCGATCTGCGGAGAGTTGCGGTCACCGACCGGCACCCGCATCTGTGTCGATGAGAGGGTGTCGTTATCGACAATGAGATTGAGCGCCGTGCCACTGCAACTCTTCGCCAACGCCCCGACCGCAAAATTCTTCACCCACACGCCCGGGTGAAACAGCGAGGGTTGATGGCCCGCGACCAGCAGCAGACCGTTCGCTTGTTCGGATATCGGCTCACCGGTCAGCTGTGCTGTGTACTGACGGGCTGCCTGAAGAATGTCTTTTCGCGACCACTCGCGCAGTTGGCCAAGTGTTCGGCCTGCCAGATCAATCGACGTTCGGTCAAACTGGACTACGTTGTCCCGAGCGTCCTCAATGACGGCCGACAAATCCGGGCGAGCAAACAGTGTCTCGTCGTCGCGCGGCACGCGCAACTGCTGCTTGATCCACTGCGGTTCGGCAGGCGCAGTGGACTCAAACATCGCGTTATGGCCGGTGGGAATTGAACAGGCAGGCATAAAAGCTCAAATGGATTGTTCGAGGGGTGCCACTGGCGTGTCGCCAGTGCATCGCGAACTATAACTCGACGTCATCAAAAGGGGCAAATCAAGAACCGGCGGCACAGGGTAACGACAAGGCGGTCATCTCCCGCTTCAACACCTGACCATAGTATGCCATACGACGACGGGAGTCGTCGAGCGAACCGCCAAACGATCGCTCCTCTTCCAGGTAAACCAACGGCACAGGGAACTCGACGATTCGCATTCGTGCCGCAACAGCCTGCGCCCACAATTGCAGCGGCATAGCGTAGCCCAGTTCGGTAATCTCGAACTGCGGCAGCGCGGCAACCCGGTACGCCTTAAAACCACAGAACGAATCGGTCAGCTCAAGGCCCAACCGCTCGTTGATCACCTGAGTGATCTCCATGTTGATTTTTCGCCGCTCTTCCGGCGGCGCGCTGTTGCCGTCGAATGTTTTGAGGTAGCGACTGCCGGAGACGATATCGATGGCTGGCTGGCCGGTCGGGTAGACGGCCGTCGCCAACTCCGGAATCAACCGCGGCTCGTGCTGACCATCACAATCGATTGTCACCAACACGTCGAACTCTTCCTCAACGGAGTACTCGAATGCAGTCCGCAACGCGGCGCCGTACCCCATGTTCTCTTCGTGCGTGATGATTCTCACATCGGTCTGCGTCGAAAGGACTTCTGGTGTCCGGTCGGAAGATCCATCATCGACGACGAGAATGTCAGCGCCATATTTCCGCACTTCATCGAGGACCGCCAGAACGTGCGACTCTTCGTTGAAGACCGGCAATGCGACGAGTGTTCGGCGTGCAGGCATCGGCTAATGGCTTTCGTTGAGGCTGGTGAGCGACCGCTGTGAGGCCGACGTGTCCAAGCCTGTTCGGGCGGGGGCCGTGGTTTCACTCCGCGTGCGGAGTCTTGTTGGCGTGCGGGCTGTTTGACATCTATTTTAGATGCCGAACAATCCAAGTCAACCGGCTCCCGCAGCGCCTATGATCGCCGGGATGGACGGGCCTGCGATGACCGACGGGACGGAAGCCCCAACGAACGTCAGAAAAAGAACGCTCCATCGGTTGTCGGCCACAGATGACAATCTACAATGGCCGATGTCACGCGGGGTGAATTCATTCGCCAGCCGCCGGAAGCCGAAATTCAAGACGACGTTCGCTCTGAGGAGAGACAGACAGATGGCCTATTCATTACCAGAACTGCCTTACGGCTACGATGCGCTGGAACCGCACATCGACGCCCGCACGATGGAAATCCACCACTCGAAGCATCATCAGGCTTACATTGGCAAGGCGAACGCTGCGCTGGAAGGACATGACGACTTGGCTGGAAAGTCTATCGAAGATCTCGTCAGCGATCTGGCAGCGGTCCCCGAAGGCATTCGCGGTGCCATTCGCAATAACGGCGGTGGCCACGCAAACCATTCGCTGTTCTGGACAGTGATGTGTCCCGACGGTGGCGGAGAGCCGAGCGGTGAACTCGCCGAGGCAATCAACGCAGCTTGCGGTAGCTTTGCCGATTTCAAAGAGAAATTTGCGGCCGCTGCTGCCACGCGATTCGGTAGTGGCTGGGCTTGGCTGTCGTGCGACGGCGGAAATCTCGTTGTCGAAAGCACCGCCAACCAGGACACGCCCCTCTCAGAAGGCCGCACGCCGATTCTCGGCCTCGATGTTTGGGAACACGCCTACTATTTGAACTACCAGAACCGCCGTCCCGATTACGTTTCGGCATTCTGGAACGTCGTCAATTGGGATGAGGTTGCTCGCCGATTTGCCGCTGCGAAGGGTTAGGGTCTACCTAATCCGCACAGTTTCAACCAATTGAAAAGCTCGGCTGCCCAACGGCAAGCCGGGCTTTTCTTTTTTGCGCCGCGGTCTGGTCCGAGAAGTCAGCAGCCCGACTGCAATTGCCGATACTGAAGGTGGCGAGAAGTGAATTGTGTGCGCCGGATGTTCACCGCCGCCCGATTTGATCTGCATCACATTTTCGGACGACATTCCGTGAGATTCCGCAAACAGCTCTTCCTCATGTTGCTACTCACTGCCGCCTGCACCTCAGCAGGTTGCCGCAGCGGTGTTTCGGCGCATGGCCACTCGATGTCGATGTTCCTCGTGCCGATGTACAAACAGCCGGTCGGCTTCAGCAGCACCTACAAAGAACATCTCACGATGACACCGCAGGTTATCGAATACACGGTCGGCGAAGTGAGTGGTGAAACTCTCCGGCCAATTGCTCCGACAGCGGAAAACTCGGCCGCGGAGAATTCAACGGCGCCCTCCGACAAAGTCGTATTTCCCCAGCCATGCGGCCCGGAATGTCGGCGACCTCCCGCCGATGGTCAAAGGGTCTCAGTTCGCTCAACGCCAGTAGGTGATCGCGCAACAGAACGTTACGGTCTGATCACGCCGCAATAATGGCGGGCTAATATGCGACCGCGTATCCATCGCGCCGCGGATCGGCACCGGCGAGTCGTGCGTTCGATTGCGGATCGATCATCACCGATTGCCCGCCTCCAACCATCAGAGAAAAGTCGCCCAGCAGTTCGAGTTCGTGTCCACGAGCAGTCAAATCGTTGCGCACGTCAACGGGTACACGGTCTTCGATCTGCATTTTCGTATCTTCGTAAAGTCGAAACCGGGGCGCCTCGATTGCCAATTGCGGATCGGCACCGAATTCGACGATGTTGAGCAACATCTGCACTGTCGTGTGCAGAATTCCGTAGCTGCCGGGCGTTGCGATCGAAAACCAAAACCGTCCATCGCGGAAGACCTGTACCGGCGACATGCAGCACGTCCAACGCTTGCCCGGCGCGATCAGATTCGGAGTAGGACAGGCCGGATCGATTTCGGTCCAGTACACGAAATTATTCAGCGTGATGCCAGTTTCGGGGACAACTACGCCCGAACCAAAACCGTTCCCCAGCGACTGCGTAATGCTTGCGACATTCCCCTGCGCATCGACGGCCGAAAGATGAGTCGTTAGACCGTCAACTTTGCCGGGCGAAACAATCTCCTGGCTCCGCAGGCCGCGCCAACGCTCGCCCTCGCTTCGCGATGCGGTCTCTTTATTCATCGATTCACGTCGCGTGGCAATGTATTCTTCCGACAGCAATCGGTCCAAAGGGATATCGATGAAATTCGGATCACCGCACCACTCGATGCGGTCGGCCGTTGCCAGCTTGATCGCTTCGCTGAGCAGCTGGATATATTCCGCCGAGTTGTGCCCCAGAGATTGTAAATCGGCCGCTTCGATCAACTTCAGAGTTTGCAGTATCTGAAAGCCCTCGCAATTCGGCGGACACGTCTTGACATCGACGCCACGGTAGTTGATGCCGACAGGTTCTTCCCAGGTCGGTTCGTATCCCGCCAAATCGTCGCGCGATAACAGCCCTCCTTGTGCCTGAATGTAGTCGGTGATCGTCAGCGCCAGTGGACCACGGTAGAAATAGTCGGCTCCGTTCCGGGCAATCGCGCGCAACGATTTCGCCAGATCGGGCTGCCGTAAGATCGCACCGATCTGTGGCGACACGCTGCCGTAGACTTTCTGTCCCGCTTCGTTCAAGCGGGGCAGGGCGGTCTCGATCATTCTTGCGTTCAGCGGATGTAGTGGAAACCCGTCCTCTGCCATCGCGATGGCCGGTGCAAAAACATCGGTGGCCGATTTCGTCCCGTGTCTCTCCAGCGCTTCCAACCAACCTGCCACGTTGCCCGGAATGAGACACGACGACGGACCCCGGTCTTGGGTCTCCGGCGTGAAACGATCCGGCGTGGCAGCGGCCGGCGTGTTGCCGCTGAAGTTCAACACTTTCGTTTCACCGTCCGCCAGATGCAGCAGCAAGAAACCAACGCCGCCAACACCGCTCATATAGGGTTCAACAACATTCAGGGCGGCAGCGGTCGCGACAATGGCATCGACCGCGTTGCCGCCGCCACGCAACACGTCCAACCCCACCTGACTCGCCAGCGGATGTGCCGAAGCCACCGCACCGTTCAAGCCGGCCACCACGGGCCGCATCCTGTTGCCAATCATGTGTTCTGCCTATCCGCTGAGAATCGAAGTTGTCAAATCAGCTCTGAAGCTCATGTCCCAACGGCGAGAATAACCGACGCCACGATGCGAGGGAATGGAATCTCAGAATCGGTCAAAGTGAATCTAGCGAGCAGCGGTCGAAAAACGGCGATAATCACAGGCCGGTCGCTTCGGCGTCGAGGCCCGCCTCTGCGGCGAATAATGTCCATTTCTCATCCGATACTGCGTGAAACGCCTGCTTGAATCGGTCGCAATCGCGCTGTTCGCCGGTCACGTTACGAATGTAAATATGGCGAACCTGCGCGGAGAAATCTCGTGCCAAGCCCGCGTACATTTCCGGATCGCGTTCGCCGGAATCGCCCACCAAAACAAATTGGCGACGGGGGAAGTCGTGCAGTAGTTTCTCGGCGACTTTTCGCTTTGCCACATCGGTGTCGGTCAGAAATTCGATGAGCGAACGGTCTTTGAACCGGAAATTACGCAAATGAACGCTCCCGGCCGGAAAACGCTGATCGGCCAACAACTCCGACAATGGATCGAACAGCTGCCACGGGCTGGCCGAAACATAGTGAAACGAAGCGCCCGCGTTTGCCCAGTGGCGATACGCATCGGCCATCTTCGGTGCTGCTCGAAAATCCCGGATGAATGTGTTGGCGAACAACTCCCCGCGGTTGGTGACCTCGGAGATCTTGATCGTGTCGTCGATGTCGGAAATGATCGACACGCCCTCTTCACCAATTAACCGTATTTCGGCCGCTGGCGAGCTTTCGCCCTCACCTTGACCCGACACAAAAAACGGAAGCGACTTTTCTGGCGACGCGGCCGGTTGTGGCGGCAGACTGTCATCCGCAATGTCGAGAGTCACCTGAAAGTGTCCATGCGGATTCGATGCCGGTAAGTCGTGGATCACCTGACCCAGTTCAATTGAAAAGCGGCGGCCGGGTTTGTTGTCGAACAGGAACGGCCGCAAACGGCCTTTCAATGTGACACTGGCAATCGTGTCGCGATCCAGTCGGGCAGCGCGTCGTAGCAGGCTCAACACCGCCGCACGTCTCAGCGAACTTTCCTTCGGCCGATAAACCCAGCCATGCACGGTCACCTTCCACCCGCCCCCTTCAGGATTGCGGCAGCCGTAGGTGGGAAAGAACGTGATCGTCTCGCCGGCGCGGCCGACTGAGACAAGCGGTTCGTTTCTCTGAAAGGCATTCACTGACACGCCGACGGGTTTTCCTGATAGTTTCGCATGAAATGTCCCGCAGTCGATCCACGTGCAGAGACCTGCTGCCTATAATACCGGCACTGTAAACTGACCGAACCCAATGCAAGATTCTGTGTCACGTTTCGACTGACGGATCGGGTGCCACTGGCGTGTCGCCAGTGCCTACCGTGTTGCACTGGCG